>NZ_CP121274.1:0-639037 GCF_029639405.1 Microbacterium proteolyticum | reverse complement strand
ATAATGTCGCCTGGACCCGCTGTGAGGCGACAGATCTTGGCGACTCGCGCGTGGAGTGCGGGGGTACGGTGCAGGGATGGGTGAGAACGTCAGGGAGCTGCGGCGCCCGGCCGCCGGCGGGGAGCCCCCGTTCGAGCTGAGCTACGTACGCACCGGTCCGCGCACCGCGACCCCGGCCCTGATCATCCCGGGCGGCCCGGGGCTGGCATCCCTCCTGCCGTATCGGGGACTGCGTCGCCGCGCCGCCGAGGGCGGCCTCGACGTCCTGATGGTCGAGCACCGCGGCGTCGGCCGGTCGCGGCACGACCTCGCCGGTCGCGTGCTCCCCGCCGACGCGATGCGCGTCACCGCGGTCCTCGACGACCTGGCCGCCGTGCTCGACGCCGAGGGGGTCGACCGGGCGTACCTGATCGGGTCGTCCTACGGCAGCTACCTCTCCTCGAGCTTCGGGGCTCGGCATCCGGACCGCGTGGCGGGGATGCTGCTCGACTCGGCCCTGCAATCCACCGAGGATCTGGCGCTGGAGCGCGACCGCCTGCGGACCCTCTTCTGGGATGCCGACGACGACCTGTCCCGCGGAGTGCGCCGCCTCGTGTCCGACGGGATCGACGAACGCGTGGTGCTCGACGTCGTCCGGGCGGCCTACGAGCTCGCGGGCCCCGACCTCGTGCGTCCGCTCGTCCGGCACCGTCCGGGTCTCGCGTGGCACGCGCTCGCCGCGTACGCCTCCCGCGACGGCTCGGTCGCGCGAATCCCGGGCATCTACGAGTTCGACGTCGTCGGCACGATCGCGTTCCGCGAGCTGCACTACGGCGCCGCGCCCGACGGGCTTCCGCTGGACCCGGCGCTCACCTACGCCCCGCTCGCCGAACGGTATCCGGCGTTCGAGGGCGAGCCGTACGATCTGACCGCCGCGGTCGCGGCATTCCCGTGGCCGATGGTCCTCCTCTCCGGCGACCGCGATCTGCGGACGCCGCCCGAGATCGCCGAGCGGGTCGCCCGGACGGCCCCGGATGCCACCCTCGTCCGGCTCCACAACGGCCACAGCGCTCTGGACACCCACCCGATGGCCCTGCTCAACGCCACGCGACGGCTCGTCCGCGGCGAGCACCATCGCCTTCCCGCCGAGGAACCGGCGTTGGACCGCCTGCGCCGCACGGGCGTCTCGGCCCGCTTCCCGCATCTGCTGCAGACCCTGGCGCACGCCGACGCCGCGGTGCGTCCGCGGCGCTGAGCCCTGGCATCCGTTCCGCTGTCAACCCTCAGCGGAACTTTCTGAGGCGGGAAGAATCAGGGGATGAGCGACTCCGCCCATCCCCCCTTCCCCCTCCTCGCCTCCGAAGACACCGTCGGACTCGACGTCGTGCGCGGCACCCTCGCCGACGCGGATGCCGTGGACGCCCTCGGCGCCGACATCGCCGCCACGCTCGAATGGGCCGTCACGATCCCCCGCCCGTCGTCCCTCGGGGCGACGTGGGAGCTGCTGGCATCCATCGCTGCACGCGACGTCGCCGCGGCCCGCGTGGTGGAGCCGCACCTCGACGCGCTCGGCATCCTCGACGAGGCGGTCGCGGCCGGATATCCCGACGTGGACACCGCCGGCTCATGGGGTGTCTTCGCGGCCGAGGGCCCCGGGATGCGGCTGGAGGCGCGAGAGGATGCCGGCGTCTGGACGCTCCGCGGAACGAAGCCCTGGTGCTCGCTCGCCGCCGACCTCGACCGAGCGCTCGTCACGGCGTGGGTGGACGGTGATCGTCGGCAGTTGTTCGCCCTCGACCTTCGCGACCCGGCGGTCACGGCCCGCACCGGTCCGTGGCACGCGCGGGGACTCTCGCGCGTGGTCAGCGCGCCGATCGACGTCGACGACGTGGTCGCCGTTCCGGTGGGGGAGCCCGGGTGGTACCTGCGACGGCCCGGGTTCGCCCACGGCGGCGTCGGGGTCGCGGCGTGCTGGTGGGGCGGGGCGATGCCGCTGCGGTCGGCACTCGCCGACGCCGCCGGCGGCGACGGAGCCGACCAGCTCTCGCGCGTCCACCTCGGGCGCGCGGACGCCGCGCTGTGGGCCGCGCGCGCCGTGCTCCTCGAGACCGCGACCGTGTTCGGCGCGGGGACCGCGGCATCCGAGGGGCTGCGCGCCGCTCGCGCACGGACGGTCGTCGCCGACGCGGTCGAGACGGTCCTCGCCGAGACTGCGCACGCGCTCGGGCCGCTCCCGCTCGTCGCCGACGACGCCCATGCCCGGCGCGTCGCCGACCTGCAGGTGTACGTCCGGCAGCACCACGGCGACCGCGATGTCGCGAAGATCGGTGCGGCGGTCATCGAGGAGACGGACGCGTGGTGACCTTCGACCACCGCGAGCCCGGTACCGACGAAGAGGTGTGGGCCATGTCCTCGCCGCCGTCCCTGCCCCTGATCGACCTCGACGTCGACCGCGTCGTCGTGATCGCGGCACACCCCGACGACGAGAGCCTGGGCGCCGCCGGACTCCTGACGATCGCGGCCGCGCGCGGGATCGCGCTCGATCTCATCGTGGTGACCGACGGGGAGGGATCGCATCCCGATTCGCCCACGCACAGTCCGGCGACCCTCGCACTGCTGCGACGGCGAGAGCTGATCGACGCGTCCCGGATCGTGGGGCTGCGCGGCGATCCGGTCTTCTTGGGTCTCCCCGACGGCGGGACCGACGCGTACCGAGACGACATCGCCGCGGCGCTGCGCGACGCGCTCGACCGCGCCGGCGGTGAGCGGGTGCTCGTGCTGTCGCCGTGGCGCGGCGACGGTCACCGCGATCACCGGGTGGTCGGCGAGATCGCGGAGGAGGTGTGCGCTGCCCGCGGCGTGCGTTCGCGGGCGTTCCCGATCTGGCTGTGGCACTGGGGCACCCCCGAGGATGCGCCCTGGAGTCGAGCGGAACGCCTCATCCTGGACGGGCCGGCACGGGATGCCAAGACCCGGGCGATCGAGGCCCACGCGAGTCAGCTGCGACCGCTGTCGGCGGCACCCGGAGACGAACCGATGGTGCACGCGCGCATGCGGGCGCACTTCGCCCGCGACACCGAGGTGTTCTTCGCCCCCGAGCCGGCCGTCGCCGAATCCCCCGGACACCCCGCGGAGACCCTCGGCCAGGACTACTTCGACGGGATGTACGCCCGGCACGACGATCCGTGGGGATTCGACACCCGTTGGTACGAGGAGCGGAAGCGCGCCGTGCTCCTCGCGGCGCTCCCGCGCCGCCGGTACCGGTCGGTCTTCGAGGCCGGATGCTCCGCCGGCGCGCTCACCGCCCACCTCGCGGAGCGCGGCGACCGTGTCCTCGCCGTGGATCTCGCCCCCGCGGCCGTCGAGAAGGCGCAGCGACGACTGTCGGGGCGCGACCACGTCGAGGTGCGCCGGGCACGGCTCCCCGACGAGTGGCCGGAGGGCGTCTTCGATCTCGTCGTGCTCTCCGAGGTCGCGTACTACTGGGGCGACGGTGACCTGGAGCGCGGTCTCGCGGCCGGCGTCGACTCGCTCGCCGCCGACGGTCATCTCGTGGTCTGTCACTGGCGGCATCCGGTGGCGGAGTATCCCCGCAGCGGGGACGACGTGCACGCCGCGCTCGCCGCGCGATCGGACGTCTCGCGCCTGGTGCGGCACGAAGAGGCGGACTTCGTCCTCGAGGTGTTCGGCCGCCGGGGTGCGCGGTCCGTCGCCGCCGAGGCGGGGCTCGTGCCGTGAGAGCGGTCGCGGTCGTCATCCCCGCGCACGACGAGGAAGCGCTCATCGGCCGCTGCCTGTCGTCGGTGACGCGCGCCGTGGCCGTGGCGCGCGAGCGCGAGCCGGATCTCCGCGCGATCGTGGTCGTCGTGCTCGACGCGTGCGGCGACTCGACGCCCGCGCAGGTGCGGGGGTGGCCGGTCGAGACCGTCACGATCGCCGCCCGCAACGTCGGTACCGCCCGGCGCATCGGCGTCGCGCGCGCGCTCGCGAAACTCGGGCCCTCGGCCGACGACATCTGGATCGCGATGACGGACGCCGACACCGTGGTGCCCCGCGACTGGGTCACGCATCAACTCGACCTCATGGATGCCGGTGTCGACCTGGTCCTCGGGACGGTGCGCCCCGACTTCGCCGATCTCAGCGACCGCCACACGGCGTATTGGCGGGCGACCCACCACCGCGGCCGTCCGGCGGGCAATGTGCACGGGGCCAATCTGGGCGTGCGCGCGAGCACGTACACCGCCGCCGGCGGCATCCCCGACCTGAGTGAGCACGAGGACGTCGCCCTCGTCCGGGCGGCACGCGGCATCGGCGCCCGGGAGCGCCGGAGCGATGTGCATGAGGTCGAGACGTCGGGGCGGTTCATCGGACGCACTCCGGGCGGTTACGCCGCGTTCCTCCGGCGGGTGCACGTGTGGGTCGACGCCGAGCCCGCCGCGGCACCGGGTGCCTGACGAGGCTTGGGGCTCGGCATCCATTCGTCAACCACCTGGGCTGCGCCGGGCGCCGGACACAGACTGAGTCCCCCCCGGAACGAGAGGCACCACCATGAAGGCACTGACCTGGCAGGGCAAGCGCGACGTGAGCGTCGAGGAGGTCCCCGACCCGCAGATCCTGGAACCCACCGACGCGATCGTCAAGATCACCTCGACCGCGATCTGCGGCTCCGATCTGCACCTGTACGAGATCTTCGGTCCGTTCATCGACCCCGGTGACGTCCTCGGCCACGAGCCGATGGGCGTCGTCGTCGAGGTCGGCTCGGGCGTGACGAACCTCGCCGTGGGCGACCGTGTCGTCGTGCCGTTCAACATCTCGTGCGGGCACTGCTTCATGTGCCGTCGCGGGCTGCAGTCGCAGTGCGAGACCACGCAGGTGCGCGAGTACGGCAGCGGCGCGGCCCTGTTCGGCTACACGAAGCTGTACGGCCAGGTCCCGGGCGGCCAGGCGGAGTACCTGCGGGTGCCGCTCGCGGACTACAACCACATCAAGGTGGGCACCGACCTGCCCGACGACCGCTATCTCTTCCTCAGCGACATCGTGCCGACGGCGTGGCAGGGCGTGCAGTACGCGAACGTTCCGGACGGCGGCACGCTCGCCGTCATGGGCCTGGGCCCGGTCGGGCAGTTCGTCTCGCGCATCGGCGTGCACCTGGGGTACCGCGTGCTGGCCGTGGAGCCCGTGGCCGAGCGGCGCGCGATGGCCGAGCGCCACGGCGTCCAGACTCTCGACCTCACCGACAGCGTGGTCGACGAGCTGCGCGACCTCACCGAGGGCCGCGGGGCCGACGGGGTCGTCGACGCGGTCGGCATGGAGGCGCACGGCAACGGCGGGATCAAATTCGCGCAGGATGCCATCGGCCTCCTCCCGGATGCCCTCGCGCAGAAGCTCATGGACACGGCCGGCCTCGACCGCCTCGCCGCGATGCACGCCTCGATCGACGTCGTGCGCCGCGGGGGGACCGTGTCGCTCAGCGGCGTGTACGCCGGCGAGGCCGACGTCCTGCCGATGAAGACGATGTTCGACCAGCAGCTGACCCTGCGGATGGGCCAGTGCAACGTCAAGCGCTGGATCGACGACCTCCTGCCGCTGGTCGAGGACCCCGCCGACCCGCTCGGCGTCATGGACCTCGTCACGCACCACGCGCCGCTCGAGGACGCCCCCGGCCTGTACGAGACGTTCCAGAAGAAGGAGGACGGCTGCATCAAGGTCGTGCTGCGGCCCTGACTTCGCCCGCGTGAGGGGTCAAGATCTGTCGCCTCTGGCTCCGCCAGGCGACAAATCTTGACCCCTCACGCGGCTAGACGCGGCCGGCGTGCACGGCCTCCAGAGCCGCGGCGTCGGCGGGGGACATGCCCTGGATCGGCTCGCCGTTCCAGACGATGTCGTCGCCGAGGGCGGCCAGCACCTCCTTGCGCTCGCCGTGGGAGATCTTGGCGCCGTGGACGATGGTCGCGGGGCTCCACAGCATCGCGGCGTCGTCCCACCACCCGGCTCCCACATCGCGCACGTGCACGAGGTCGTGGAGCGTCTTCGGCAGATGCTGGAGCGGTTCGGTGAACGCGTCGGCGAGGACGGCGAGGGTGATCTGTCGCTGAGTCCCGGGGACGGCGACGATCGTGTGCTCGACCGTCCCCTCGATCGCGCGCGAGACGTCCTGGGCCTCGAGGAGGATCACGCCATTGGTGGGCCGAGGGTTGCACTCGATGATCTTGTAGTCGGGCGTCCCGTCGGCGCCGTGGTCGACGAAGTCGAACGAGATCTGCCCCGTGAACGTCGGGTCGAGCGTGTCGATGATCTGCTGCGTGTAGCGGAGGGTGTCGGTGCTGTCGACGGCGACGAAGGCGATCGCGGTGCTGTGCGCCCACTGCTCGCCCGCCTTGTACGTGGTGTGCGCGGTGACGCGCCCGTCCACGACGACGCTGTAGGTGCAGACCATCGGGCCGTCCACGAAGGGCTGCACGAGCCAGGGCTGGTCCGGGGTCGGAACGCAGTCCTCGATCGGCACCTTCCCCGCGAGGGGGCCCGTGTTGGTGAGCAGCCCCACGCCGCCGCGCGAGAACGCCGCGCGGGCGAAGTACCGGGGGAACGCGTCGATCGCGGTGCGCAACTCGTCGGGGGAGGTCACCACGACCGTCTCGGGGATCGGCACACCGGCATCCTGAGCCAACCGCTGGAAGCTCGCCTTGTCGTGGAGGCGCGCGAGGTCGGGGAAGCTGCCGGCGTACAGCTCGACGCCCTCGGGGAGGTCGGCGACGCGGGCGGCGAGGTAGAAGACCTCCTCGAACGTGGGGATGATCACGTCGATGTCGTGCGCGCGCACATACGCGCCGACCGTCTCGATGAAGGCATCCGTCTCGAATCGGGGAGACGGTGTGACGAGGTGCCCGGCGAGGAAGCGCGAGTGGTTGCCGACGGCGCCGTCGTACGTGTCGCTCGCGAAGACGGTGTGCCCGACGCTGCCGAGTTTTCGCACCAGATCGAGAGCGAAGGTGTTGCGGGAACTGGTGACGAGCGCGCGCATGGAGGCACCTTCGGTCGAGGCGGCGGATGTCGGGCCAGCCTAGCCACGCCGCTCTGCGCGCGGGGGAAACACCTCCGCAACACGGGCGTGGGTAGGCTCAGGGCATGGGTGACCTGTTCGACGGTTACGGCTCCACGTTGGCGCCGCGCAAGACCGTATCCGGCATCCCGGCGTTCGACGAGATGTTCGGTGTCCCGGCCACCCCCGGTGACGCGGCGCCCTCGCGCGAGGCGTATCGGGAGCTGTACCAGGCGTTGGCGCAGATGACGCAGGAGGAGCTTCGCGGGCGCACCGACTCGCTCGCCAGTTCCTACCTCGCCCAGGGCGTGACGTTCGACTTCGCGGGGGAGGAGCGTCCGTTCCCCCTGGATGCCGTCCCCCGGGTCATCGCCTACGACGAATGGTCGCGCATCGAAGCGGGTGTGAAGCAGCGGGTGCGTGCGCTCGAGGCGTTCCTCGACGACGCCTACGGCAACCAGCACTGCGTGCGCGACGGGGTGCTCCCGGCGGGTCTCATCGCGTCGTCGCAGTACTTCTACCGTCAGGCCGCCGGCATCCGCAGCGCCAACGGCGTGCGCATCCAGGTGTCGGGCATCGACCTGATCCGCGACGAGCACGGCGAGATGCGGGTCCTCGAGGACAACGTGCGCGTGCCCTCCGGAGTGTCGTACGTCATCTCCAACCGACGGGTCATGGCGCAGACCCTGCCCGAACTGTTCGTCTCGATGCGGGTGCGGCCGGTCGGCGACTACCCCAACAAGCTGCTCGCGGCTCTCCGGGCGTCCGCCCCGCCCGGGATCGACGACCCGAACATCGTGGTGCTCACCCCGGGCGTCTACAACTCGGCGTACTACGAGCACACGCTGCTCGCGCGTCTGATGGGTGTCGAGCTGGTCGAGGGCCGCGACCTGCTGTGCGTCGGCGGCAAGGTGTTCATGCGCACGACCCGTGGTCCGCAGCGCGTCGACGTCATCTACCGTCGCGTGGACGACGACTTCCTCGACCCGATGCAGTTCCGCGCCGACTCCATGCTCGGCGCTCCCGGCCTCATGCTCGCCGCGCGGCTCGGGAACGTCACGATCGCCAACGCCGTGGGCAACGGCGTCGCCGACGACAAGCTGCTCTACACGTACGTGCCCGACCTCATCCGGTACTACCTCGCCGAGGAGCCGATCCTGAAGAACGTCGACACGTGGCGGCTCGAGGACCCGGGCGCGCTCGAAGAGGTGCTCGACCGTCTGCCCGAACTCGTCGTGAAGCCCGTCGACGGCTCCGGCGGCAAGGGTCTCGTCGTCGGTCCGGATGCCTCGCCCGCCGAGCTCGAGAAGCTCCGCAAGCGGCTGCTCGCCGACCCGCGCGGGTGGATCGCGCAGCCGGTCGTCATGCTCTCGACGATCCCCACCCTGGTCGAGGACGGCATGCGCCCCCGCCACGCCGACCTGCGGCCGTTCGCCGTGAACGACGGCGACGACATCTGGGTGCTGCCCGGTGGTCTCACCCGCGTGGCCCTGCCGGAGGGGCAGCTCGTGGTCAATTCCAGCCAGGGCGGCGGCTCGAAGGACACGTGGGTCGTCGGCGGTTCCGCCCCGTCGCACGTGGAGTACGGCCAGGGCAACGGCGTCTCGGGGCTCGTGGCCGACCAGGCGGCGGTGACGGAGGCGATCCCGATCATCTACGACGGTCAGCCCGCTCCCGCCACGGCCCCGCGCGACCACCGCGTCGACCGCGACCAGCAGGAGCAGCAGCAGCAGGCCGACGCGAGCGTGCAGCACGGCCCGCAGGCGGAGCAGCAACAGCAGCAGAGCGACGGGGAGGTGTCCTCGTGCTGAGTCGCATCGCCGAGTCGCTGTTCTGGATCGGCCGTTACATCGAGCGGTCCGACGGCACCGCGCGCATCCTCGACGTCCATCTGCAGCTCCTCCTGGAAGACCCGTGGATCGACGAGGACACGGCGTGCCGGTCGCTGCTGAGCGTCATGGGCTCGGCGTTCCCCGAGAACGTCGACACCGTGCGGCGCGACGACGTCCTCGCCCGCCTCGCGGTCGACCGCATGAACCCGTCGAGCATCGCCTACTCGCTCACCGCGGCGCGTGAGAACGCCCGCCGTGCGCGCGAGATCGTCTCGACCGAGCTGTGGGAGACCCTGAACACGACGAACTCGCGGATGCCGCGGCGTCTGCAGACCGAGAAGGTGCACGAGTTCTTCCAGTGGGTGCGCGAGCGCGCCGCTCTGGCGATCGGCATCGTCGACTCGTCGACGAACCGCGACGAGGCCTGGCAGTTCTTCACCCTGGGTCGCAGCATCGAGCGCACCGACATGACGGCGCGTCTGCTCGCGACCCGGTCGCTCACCGAGGTGTCCGGTCCGTCGTGGACGACCATCCTCCGCTCGTGCGGCGCGTACGAGGCGTACCTCCGGACGTATCGCGGGATGCCGAGCGCCCGCAACGCGGCCGAGTTCCTGCTGCTGGACCGCCTGTTCCCGCGGTCGATCATCTACTCCATCCAGCGCGCCGAGGACTGCATGAGCGCCATCGATCCCCGTGCCGACCGCGTCGGCCACTCCAACACGGTGCTGCGGGCCCTCGGGCAGATCCGCAACGACCTGGAGTACCGCCCCATCAGCGACATCCTCGCCGAGCTGCCCGAGCACATGCAGCGCGTGCAGACGGTGACCCGTGAGGCATCCGAGGCCATCCGGTCGCGGTTCTTCCCGACGCAGGCCGAGCCCGCGTGGATCGGAGAGATCTCGTGAAGCGCCTGCGCATCGAGCACCAGACCGGGTTCGCGTATCCGGGCGACGTCGTCGCCTCGTACAACGAGGCCCGGATGCTGCCCGGGTCGACCGACAGCCAGTTCGTGCTGAGTTCGTCGCTGGACATCGAGCCCTCCACCTCGGTCAACCAGTACGTCGACTACTTCGGCACCCGGGTCGCCGCCTTCGACGTGCTCTCGCCCCACGCGGCGCTCACGATCACGGCGCGCTCGCTCGTGGAGGTGCGCCCGCGTCCGATCGAGCACGCCGACATCACGTGGGACGAACTGCGTGCGGAGGCGTCCCGGTCGATCACCACGGTCGAGCAGTTGACGCAGACGCGACGCACGACGCCCCACCCCGAGGTGGTCGCGCTCGCGCGCGAGATCGCGGCGGACCACGACCGGCCCGGACCGGCGGCGCACGCCATCGCCGAGGCCGTCGGCAACGCCATCGAGTACATGCAGGGCGTCACGGGCGTGCACTCCACCGCGGTGGACGCGTGGGAGGCCCGCAAGGGCGTGTGCCAGGACATCGCGCACATCACCCTCGGCGCGCTGCGCGAGGTCGGCATCCCCGCCCGCTACGTGTCGGGCTACCTCCACCCCAAGCCCTCCGCTGAAGTGGGCGAGGCCGTCACGGGCGAGTCCCACGCCTGGGTGGAGTGGTTCGCGGGGGACTGGCAGGGCTTCGATCCGACCAACAACATCGAGATCGGCGACCGGCACGTGCTCGTCGGCCGTGGGCGCGACTACAACGACGTGCCGCCGCTGCGCGGTGTGTACGCGGGTCCGGGGAAGAGCCAGCTCAAGGTGAAGGTGACGATCACCCGCGAGACGTGACGCTCACGCGGGGTGTCGACCCCGGGTGAGCGCGCGTCGCTCCTCCTGGTGGCTTCGGGCAGATGATCCCGTCGAGCGGCGAACGGCGTACATCCTCGGCGAGTCACGCCGCCAGGGTGGCGGTTCGCTACCGCCAGCCGGTCGAGCCCCGGGCCACCAGTTCGGGTGCGAACACCGTCTGGCGCGTAGGGCGGTCGGGGTCGTCGGCCTCGTCGAGCAGGATCCGCATGGCGGTGCCCCCGATGAGTGCGCTCGGTTGACGCACCGAGGTGAGGGGCACGGCCGCGGCCGCGGCGAAGGGGATGTCGTCGAAACCGACGACGGCGATCTCGTCCGGGACGAGCATGCGGCCGTCGACGACGAGTCCCTGCAGCAGTCCCAGCGCCAGCAGGTCGTTCGCCGCGAACACGGCGTCAGGGCGGTCGGTGCGGTCGCGCGTCAGGAGGCGGCGGCCAGCCTCGAAGCCCTCCTCCACCGTGAGAGCGTGGGTGGGGACGACTTCGAGTACGGCGTCGAGACCGCTGTTCTCCACGGCGCTGCGCGCGCCCGCCAGGCGGTCGGTGACCTGCCGGATGTCGAAGGGCCCCCCGACGAACGCGATGCGGCGGCGCCCCCGCTCGAGCAGGTGCTCGGCCGCGAGGCGGCCGCCGGCCACGCTGTCGACCGAGACGGACGAGAACAGCCCGTCCCCCGAGAATCGATCGATCAGCACGGAGGGGATCCCGCGGGCGCGCAGCCGCGTGAGTCGGGTCGTGACGTCGCCGAACGGGGCGATGAGCAGGCCCCGCACCATCTGCTGCTCGAAGAGGTCGATGTACAGCGTCTCGCGGGCGGCATCCTCGTCGCTGTTGCCGTGGAGCAGGGCGAGGCCGCGCGTGGTGGCCTCGTTCTCAGCGCCGCCGACGACGTCGGCGAAGAAGGGATTGCGGCCGTCGAGTGCCACGAAGCCGACGGTCGTGCTGACGCCGGCGCGCAGTTGACGGGCGGCGTCATTGCGGACGTATCCGAGTTCCTCGATCGCGTTCTGGACCCGTTGCGCCGAGGCGGCGGAGACCGTGTCGGGCCGATTGAGCACGTTGGAGACGGTGCCGACGGACACGCCCGCGAGGGTCGCGACATCGCGGATGCTCACCGTCACGCGGGCTCCTCTCGTCACGATCGGGTCTCGACGCGATCCTGACTTGACCACGTCGTCGAGGTCACCCTACAGTGACTGGCATCCCATCTGAAACGATTCAGATTCTGGGATTTCGAATCTACCCTCGATGAGGAGGCCGCATGGTTGACGCGACGAACGCGACTCCAGGTCCGCACGACCACGCGCTGGAACTGCGCCGTGTGATGAAGTCCTTCGGCCCCGTCGTCGCTCTGCGATCGGGGAGCCTGGTGCTCGACCGGGGCTCGATCCACGCGCTGATCGGCGAGAACGGCGCCGGCAAGTCGACGCTCGTGAAGATCATCGCGGGGCTCTACCGCCGCGACGACGGCGACTTCCTGCTCGACGGCGAGAGCGTCGACTTCGTCAGCACGGCCCAGTCGAAGGCCGCGGGCATCGCCGTGATCTATCAGGAGCCGACGCTCTTCCCCGACCTCTCGGTCACCGAGAACATCTTCATGGGTCGCCAGCCCACGGGGCGTCTCGGGCGCATCGACCGCGCCGCGATGCGCGCGGAGGCGACGCAGATCTTCCAGCGCTTGGGTGTCGCGCTCGACCCCGACCGCGTGACCGAGGGTCTCTCCATCGCCGACCAGCAGATCATCGAGATCGCCAAGGCCATCTCGCTCGACGCGCGGGTGCTGATCATGGACGAGCCGACCGCCGCACTCAGCGGCGTCGAGGTCGAGCGCCTCTTCGCCGTCGCGCGGAGCCTGCGCGACGAGGGACGCGCGCTGCTGTTCATCTCGCACCGCTTCGACGAGGTGTTCGCCCTGTGCGACACGGTGACCGTGATGCGCGACGGCGCCTACGTCCACACCACGCCGCTCGCCGACACCAGCGTGGACGACCTCGTGCGACAGATGGTCGGCCGAGACGTCACCGAGCTCTTCCCCAAGCTCCCCTCCACCCCGGGCGAGGTCGTGCTCGAGGTCGAAGGGCTGACCCGCGCGGGAGTGTTCCGAGACGTGTCGTTCTCTCTGCGTGCGGGCGAGATCGTGGGTCTGGCCGGCCTCGTGGGCGCTGGACGCAGCGAAGTCGCCCGCGCGATCTTCGGCGTCGACGCGTACGAATCGGGTACGGTGCGCCTGAACGGGGCGGTGCTGCCCAAGGGTAGCGTCCGGCAGGCGACCGCCCGGGGCCTCGCGCTCGTGCCCGAGGACCGTCGCAAGCAGGGACTCGTCCTCGACGAGGGCGTCTCGCGCAACATCACCCTCGCCATCCGCACGAAGCTGTCGCGCTGGGGCCTGCTCCGCACGGCCGACGAGAACCGGGCCGCCCGCGAATGGGCGAGCCGTCTCGAGGTGAAGACGGCGGCCCTGGATGCCACGACCGGCACCCTCAGCGGCGGTAACCAGCAGAAGGTCGTGATCGGCAAGTGGCTGGCGACCGAGCCCAAGGTTCTGATCGTCGACGAGCCCACCCGCGGGATCGACGTCGGCACGAAGAGCGAGGTGCACCGCCTGCTCTCCGAGCTCGCCCAGCAGGGCCTGGCGATCCTCATGATCTCGAGCGAGCTGCCCGAGGTCCTGGGCATGGCCGACCGCGTGCTGGTCATGCGCGAGGGGCGCCTCACCGGGGAATTCGCCCGCGCGGATGCCACCCCGGAGACCATCATGTTCGCCGCGACCGCCGATGCGGAGGCATCCCTGTGATCGTGCCCCGGCCCGTCGCCACCCTGACTCTCGAAGCGGAGGGCCTCCGATGAGCACCGCCACCCCCGTCCGCCCGGGCACCAGCCCCGCGGCGAAGCTCGTCTCGCACGTCGCCACGGCGCGCGAGAGCGGCATCGTCCTCGCGCTCATCCTCATCATCGTCATCGCGACGCTGAACAACTCCACGTTCGTCTTCTCGCCCGACGGTTTCCGCGACCTGCTGCTCACCCCGTCGCTGCTCCTGCTCGTGGCCGTGGGTCAGGCGATCGTGATCATCACGCGCAACGTCGACCTCTCGGTCGGGTCCGTCGTCGGGCTCACCGCCTACCTGACGGGCCGGCTGTTCATCGACGTCCCCGGCCTGCCGCTGATCGGGGTCTTCGTCGCCGGCATCCTCCTCGGCGGCATCCTGGGCTTCATCAACGGCGCGCTCGTCGCCTACGCCAAGGTGCCGGCGCTCGTGATAACGCTCGGCACGATGTACATCTACCGCGGGATCAACGTCGCGTGGGCGGGGAGCAACCGGGTGAACGCGAGCGACCTGCCCGCCGACTTCCGCGGCCTCGGCACCGGCCAGGTGCTCGGCATCCCGCTGCTGACGATCCTCGCCGTGGTCGTGCTCATCGCCGCCGCCTGGTACCTGCGGAACCTCCGCAGCGGGCGCGAGCTCTACGCCATCGGGTCCGACCCTGCCGCCGCACACCTCTACGGTCTGAAGGTCAACCGCCGCATCATCGGCGCCTTCGTCACCAGCGGCGCCCTCGCGGGCCTCGCCGGCGTCCTGTACGCCGCGCGCTACGGAACCGTCGCCTCCAACGCCGGCTTCGGCTGGGAGCTGCAGGCGATCGGTGCGGCCGTCATCGGCGGCGTCGCGATCTCGGGCGGCGTCGGCTCGGTGTGGGGCGCGGCCATCGGCGCCTACCTGCTGCTCACCATCAACCGCGCCCTGCCGATCCTCGGCATCGACGACTTCTGGCAGCGGGCCGTCGTCGGCGCACTCATCCTCGGCGCGATCGTGCTCGACCGCGTGCTCGCCGTCCGACAGTCCCGCAAGCTCACCGCAGAGAGGGAGACGGGTCGATGACCTCCACCACCGTCGACGCCCGCGCCCGCACGTACCGTGCGCACGCCCGTCCGTTCTGGCGTCGCGCGTTGCTCTCGCGCGAGGCCGCCATCATCGGCATCCTGCTGCTGGTCGTCCTGGTCTCGCTGGCGACCGTGCGAAACTTCAGCAGCCCGCTGACCGTCACCTACCTGCTGCGCGACGTCGCGCCGATCCTGCTCATCGCGTTGCCGATGACGCTCATCATCATCACCGAGGAGATCGACCTCTCGGTGGCGAGCGTGGTCGGCCTGTCCAGCGTCGTGGTCGGAGTCCTCACCCGCGACGGATGGCCGTTCGAGATCGCCGCGCTCCTCGCGATCGTGGTCGGTCTGGTGGCGGGAGCCCTCAACGGTTTCCTCGTGACGGTCGTCGGGCTCCCGTCCCTCGCCGTGACGATCGGTACGCTCGCCCTCTTCCGCGGAATCGCGGTGGGCCTGCTCGGCACCGAGGCGGTCACCGAGTTCCCCGAGACGTGGACCGACCTGGCGAAGGCGAACATCCCGGGAACGCCGCTGCCGCTCATCATGATCCCGTTCGCCATCCTCGCGATCGTCTTCGCGGTCCTGCTGCACCTGACGCCCTTCGGCCGCTCGCTCTACGCGATCGGTCTGAACAAGGAGGCCGCGCAGTTCTCCGGCATCGACGTCGCCCGCACGAAGTTCGTGCTCTTCCTCCTGAGCGGCACCGTGTCGGGATTCGCCGGGGTGTACTTCACCCTGCTGTACAGCAACGCCCGCGGCGAGAACGCCACGGGTATGGAGCTGCAGGTCATCGCGGCCGTGCTCCTCGGCGGCGTATCCATCTTCGGCGGCCGCGGCGCCCTGCACGGCGTCATCGCGGGCGTGCTGCTCATCGGCACCCTAGGATCCGCGCTCCGACTCGCTGGGGTCACCAGCGACATCATCAACGTCATCACCGGGCTGCTCCTCGTGCTCTCGGTGGTGTCCGCCAGCCTCCTCGCCTGTCTGCACACCCGTCGTGCGGCCGCCATCGGCAAGAGGAAGGGTTCTCGGCCGCTCGCTCCGGCGTCGACGGTCTGACCCCGCACCAACCACCCGCACCACGGAAGGAAACAACGATGTTCGCATTCACCCGTAAGACCCGCGTCGGCACCGCCGCCGCCGCCCTCGCCCTGGCGGTCACGCTCGTCGCCACCGGCTGCTCCGGCGGCAGCGGAGGAGGTGACGCCTCGGGCGGCAGCGGCGGCGGTGGCGGCAACCTGTCGATCACGTTCCTGCCCAAGAACCTCGGCAACCCCTACTTCGACACCTCCAACAAGGGCGGCGAAGAGGCCATCAAGGAGTTCGGCGGCACGTACGAGCAGGTCGGCCCGAGCGAGGCGACTCCGACGTCGCAGGTGCAGTACATCCAGACCGCCGCGCAGCAGGGCGTGGGTGGCCTCGTCATCTCGGCGAACGACCCCTCTGCCATCTGCGACGCCCTGGACGAGGCCCGGAGCGCGGGCGTGAAGGTCGTGACCTTCGACTCCGACACCGACGCCAAGTGCCGTGACCTCTTCATCAACCAGGCGACGTCCGAGGGCATCGCCAAGGTGCAGGTCGACCAGATCGCCAAGCAGATCGGCGACGCCGGTCAGGTGGCGATCCTCTCGGCAGCCGCCAACGCGACGAACCAGAACGCCTGGATCGAGCTGATGAAGAAGGACCTCGCGGCCAACCACCCGAACATCCAGCTCGTCGACGTCGTCTACGGCGACGACGACGACCAGACCTCGTTCGACCGCACCGCTGCCCTGCTGCAGACCTACCCCGACCTGAAGGGCATCATCTCGCCCACCACGGTCGGCATCGCCGCCGCCGGCCGCTACCTCTCGACCTCGGCCTTCAAGGGCAAGGTCGCTCTGACGGGTCTCGGCACGCCGAACCAGCTGCGCGAGTACGTCCAGGACGGCACCATCACCTCGTTCGCGCTGTGGAACCCGGCCGACCTCGGCTACCTCGCCGCGTTCGCGACCAAGGCGCTGATCCAGGGTGACATCACCGGCGCCAAGGGCGACACGTTCGAGGCCGGCAAGCTCGGAGAGTTCACCGTGGGTGACGACGCGACGGTCCTCCTCGGCGACCCGTACGTGTTCGACGCCTCGAACATCGCGGACTTCAACTTCTGAGTTCTGCTCCGTCGAGCCCCGGCCGCCCTCGTGGCGGTCGGGGCTCTCGTCGTTTCGCCCGCCCCTCTGTCGCGGCAGTGGGCGCTCGCGCTTCTCGCCCGCGCGCCGCCGTGATGACTTCCGCCATATGTACGCCCCATCACCGCCGCGGCGTACGTTCGGCCTCAGCCATGCGAGGAGGATGCGGTGCAGCCGCGGTCGAGAGAGGGCGAGGGAGATCGGTGACCTGTGGCATCTGGTCGCGCTCCCGGCGTGCGTACGGCCCAAGTCACGGGATGGGGGTGGGGGAGACTCCGCGCACGGTGCGCGTCGCGGGCAGAGGGGTCCGCGAGTGAGCGGCAGGAACTACCCGCTGGACGCGCGCACGACCAGCTCGGGCCGGAACCGCACCTGACGCGAGCCCGGGTCGAGGTCGCCGTCCAACTGCCGCAGCAGCAGGTCGACCGCGGTGGAGCCGAGGAGCTCGGCCGGCTGACGCACCGACGTGAGGGGCACGACGGTCGCGGCGGCGAAGTCGATGTCGTCGTAGCCGACGAGAGCGATGTCGTCGGGCACGCGGATGTCGCCGAGCATCGTGAGCGCCTGCAACACACCGACCGCGAGGAGGTCGTTCGCGGCGAAGACGGCGTCGGGTCGGTCGGCTCGTTCACGGAGGCGCTCGCCGGCGGCGCGGCCGGCGAGGACCGTCATGGCATCCGTCTCGATGATCTCGAGTTCGGCGCCGTCGACCTCGGTGACCGCGCGGCGCGCCCCGGTGAGGCGGTCGGCGACCTGGCGGGTCGTGAGCGGGCCGCCGACGAAGGCGAGCCGTCGTCTCCCCGAGGCGAGGAGGTGGGCCGCGGCGAGGTGCCCGCCTTCGACGTCGTCGACGGAGACCGCGCAGACGTCGTCGCCGGCGGTCTGCTCGTCGACGAGGACGACCGGTATGCCGGCGGCCGCCAGGCGCTCCACGACGTCGCCGGTGGCATCGGCGGGCGTGAGCAGCACACCGGCCACCCGCTGCTCGCGGAACTGGTCGAGGTAGAGGCGCTCGTGGTCGCCGTCGGCTCCGCTCGATCCGAGCAGCACGACGTAGCCGTCGTCGGCGGCGCGGGCTTCGGCTCCGCGCGCGACGGCCGCGAAGAAGGGGTTGCCGACGTCGAGCACGATCAGTGCGATGGACCGGCTGCGGCCGGCGCGCAGTTGGCGGGCGGCGTCATTTCGGATGTACCCGAGTGCCTCGATCGCCGCGCGCACGCGCTCGACGGCGCCGGGCGAGACGGTCTCGCGGCCGTTCAACACGTTCGAGACGGTCCCCACGGAGACTCCGGCGTGCGCCGCGACGTCCTTGATCTTGACCGCCATGATCCGACGACGATATCGCACGGCGGGACGGCATGTGCTATCGTGCGATGAAACGATTCATTGCTTCGAGGAAGAGCAGATCCCATGTCCGGACAGACCACGCGCGTCTGCTTCGAGCTTCGTGTCCGGCCCGAGCTGATCGACGAGTACGTCGCCCGGCACACGCCGGTCCGGGCGGACATGCTCGCCGAGATCGCCGCAGCCGGTCGCCGCAACTACTCCCTGTTCCTCGGCAAAGGCGGGCGTCTCGTCGGTTACTACGAGACCGACGACGATGCCGCCGCCCAGGCCTACCTCGAGACCTCTCACATCGCGGCCGCGTGGGAGGCGGAAATGGCGCCGTTCTTCCTCGGCCTCGAGGGTCGCCCCGACCAGGCCGCGACCGCCCTCACCGAGGTGTTCCACCTCGCCGACCAGCTCGCGGACGCCGAGCCCTCGGCATCCCGCTCCGCCGATCACCCCGCGGAGGCCGGCTCGTCGGCGTCCGCCCCGACCGAAAGCACCCGCCCATGACGACGTTGTCCAACGAGATCCTCGCGACCCTCGAGAGCCAGGCGATCGAGCTGCCCTCCTGGGCGTTCGGCAACTCCGGCACCCGCTTCCGCGTCTTCCCCACCGCCGGCACCCCGCGTGACCCGTTCGAGAAGATCGCGGATGCCGCCGAGGTCAACCGCCTGACGGCACTCGCCCCCACGGTGGCCCTGCACATCCCGTGGGACCTCGTCGACGACTACACGGCCCTCCGCCGTCACGCCGAGGACCTCGGCGTGAAGCTCGGGACGGTCAACTCCAACACCTTCCAGGACGAGGACTACAAGTTCGGCGCCCTCACGCACCACGACGAGCGCATCCGCCGCAAGGCCATCGACCACCACCTTGCGTGCATCGACGTGATGGATGCCACGGGCTCGCGCGACCTGAAGATCTGGCTCGCCGAGGGGTCGAACTACCCCGGTCAGAACGACATGCGCGGCCGTCAGGACCGACTGCAGGACTCGCTGGAGCAGATCTACGCGCGCCTCGCCGACGACCAGCGGCTGGTGCTGGAGTACAAGTTCTTCGAGCCGTCGTTCTACCACACCGACGTTCCCGACTGGGGGACGTCCTACGCCCAGGTCGCCGCCCTCGGAGACAAGGCGCTCGTGTGCCTCGACACCGGTCACCACGCGCCCGGGACGAACATCGAGTTCATCGTCATGCAGCTCCTGCGTCTTGGGAAGCTCGGGTCGTTCGACTTCAACTCGCGGTTCTACGCCGACGACGACCTCATCGTCGGCGCGGCCGATCCGTTCCAGCTGTTCCGCATCCTCACCGAGGTCGTCCGCGGCGGGGGCCTCAACAACCCCGACGTGGCGTTCATGCTCGACCAGTGCCACAACATCGAGGACAAGATCCCCGGGCAGATCCGCTCGGTGCTGAACGTCCAGGAGATGACCGCCCGTGCCCTGCTCGTCGACCGTGACGCGCTGACCGCCGCGCAGCAGGCGAACGACGTCCTCGCCGCCAACGCGGTGCTGATGGATGCCTTCTACACCGACGTCCGTCCCGCCCTCGCCGAGTGGCGCGCGTCGCGCGGCCTCCCCGCCGACCCGATGGCCGCGTTCGCGGCATCCGGCTACCTGCCCCGCATCGCCGCAGAGCGTGTCGGCGGCACCCAGGCCGGCTGGGGCGCCTGATCCCGACCCGCGCCGCCCGCGCCGGGCGGCCCCCACATGGCTTGAGTGTCCAAGACACGCGGATGCGCCCCGCCGGCATCCGCGTGTCCTGGACACCGAATGGTGAAAGGAACCTCCTCGCATGACCAGCTCCACCGCCGCCGACCTCGTCGCGCGCAGCAACCGCCTCGGCTCCGACCCGAAGGTCACCAACTACGCCGGCGGCAACACCTCCGCCAAGGGCACCGACATCGATCCCGTCACCGGCGAGCCGGTCGAGCTGCTGTGGGTCAAGGGCTCCGGCGGCGACCTCGGCACGCTCACCGAGAAGGGCCTGGCAGTGCTGCGCCTGGACCGCATGCGCGCCCTCGTCGACGTCTACCCCGGCATCGACCGCGAGGACGAGATGGTCGCCGCGTTCGATTACTGCCTGCACGGCAAGGGGGGTGCTGCCCCGTCGATCGACACCGCCATGCACGGACTCGTAGATGCCGCGCACGTCGACCACCTCCACCCCGACGCCGGCATCGCGATCGCGACCGCCGCTGACGGCGAGGAACTGACCGCCAAGATCTTCGGCGACAAGGTGGTGTGGGTGCCGTGGCGTCGCCCCGGCTTCCAGCTCGGCCTCGACATCGCGGCGATCAAGGCCGCGAACCCGCAGGCGATCGGCACGATCCTCGGCGGACACGGCATCACCGCGTGGGGTGACACGTCCGAGGAGGCCGAGCGCAACAGCCTCTGGATCATCGACACCGCCCAGGCGTACATCGACGCGAACGGTGCGGCCGAGCCCTTCGGCGGCGTCCGTGCGGGCTTCGCGGCGCTGCCCGAGGCCGAGCGCCGGGCGAAGGCCGCGGCCCTCGCGGCGACGATCCGCGGACTCGCGTCCACCGACAAGCCGATGGTCGGCCACTTCACCGACTCCGACGTGGTGCTGGACTTCCTGGCATCCGAGAAGGCCCCCGCCCTCGCCGCGCTCGGCACGAGCTGCCCCGATCACTTCCTGCGCACCAAGGTCAAGCCGCTGATCCTCGACCTCCCCGCCGACGCGTCGGTCGAGGACGCGATCGCTCGCCTGAAGGAACTGCACGCGGAGTACCGCGCCGAGTACCAGGCGTACTACGACGCGCACGCGGATGCCGACTCCCCGGCAATCCGCGGCGCCGACCCGCTCATCGTGCTCGTGCCGGGCGTCGGCATGTTCTCGTACGGCGCCAACAAGCAGACCGCCCGCGTCGCGGGCGAGTTCTACGTCAATGCGATCAACGTCATGCGCGGCGCCGAGGCGCTGTCGACGTACGCGCCGATCTCGGATGCCGAGAAGTTCCGCATCGAGTACTGGGCGCTCGAGGAGGCCAAGCTCCAGCGCATGCCGAAGCCCAAGACGCACCAGGGCCGCATCGCCTTCGTCACGGGCGCGGCATCCGGGATCGGCAAGGCCATCGCCACCCGCCTCGCGGCGGAGGGCGCGTGCGTCGTCGTCGCCGACCTCGACCTCGAGAAGGCCCAGGCCGCGGCCGCCGAGCTCGGCGGCACCGACGTCGCGATCGGTGTCGCGGCGAACGTGGCGGATGCCGAGGGTGTCCAGGCCGCGATCGACGCGACGCTGCTGGCGTTCGGCGGCATCGATCTCGTGGTCAACAACGCGGGGCTCTCGCTGTCGAAGCCGCTGCTGGAGACCACCGAGAAGGACTGGGACCTTCAGCACGACGTGATGGCGAAGGGGTCGTTCCTCGTGTCGAAGGCCGCCGCGAAGGCGCTCATCGCGCAGAAACTCGGTGGCGACGTCATCTACATCTCGTCGAAGAACTCGGTCTTCGCGGGCCCGAACAACATCGCCTACTCGGCCACCAAGGCCGACCAGGCGCACCAGGTGCGACTCCTCGCGGTCGAGCTCGGCGAGCACGGCGTGCGGGTGAACGGCATCAACCCCGACGGTGTGGTGCGCGGCTCGGGCATCTTCGCCGCCGGCTGGGGCGCCAACCGTGCCGCGACGTACGGTGTGAAGGAAGAGGACCTCGGCCAGTTCTACGCCAACCGCACGATCCTCAAGCGCGAGGTCGTCCCCGAGAACGTGGCCGACGCGGTGTACGTGCTCACCGGGCCCGAGCTCTCCCGCACGACGGGTCTCCACATCCCCGTGGACTCGGGCGTCGCCGCGGCGTTCCTGCGATGAGTGGCTCCGTGTCGGCCGCGGCGGTGCCCGGCGCCGTCCGCGCCGTCGCGGCCGTCGACCTCGGCGCGACCAGCGGGCGGGTGATGATCGGCCGGGTCGGCGATGACACGCTCGCGCTCGAGGAGGTCGCGCGTTTCCCGAACGGACCGGTCGAGCGCGCCGACGGCTGGCACTGGGACATCGACGCGCTGTGGGGACACGTGCGCGCGGGGCTCGCCGAAGCCCTCCGCCGCGAGCCGGCGATCGAGAGCGTGGGCATCGACTCGTGGGCGGTCGACTACGGCCTGCTGCGCGGCGGGGAGCTGCTCGCCGAGCCGTTCCACTACCGTGATGCGCGCACCGCGCGGGGAGTGGATGCCGTTCACGCGGTGATTCCGTTCGAGGAGCTCTCTCGCCGCAACGGTCTGCAGTTCCTGCCGTTCACCACGCTGTATCAGTACGCGGCCGACCCGCGCGTCGGCGAGGCGGAGGTGAGCGTCCTCATCCCCGATCTCATCGCCGAGCGCCTCACCGGGCGCGCGGTCGCCGAACGCACCAACGCCTCGACGACCGGGCTCCTTGACGTGCGCACGGGGGAGTGGGACTCGGCCCTTGCCGAGGCGCTCGGCATCCCGGCATCCGTTCTGCCTCCGCTCGTCGACCCGGGCGAGACGATCGGGGAGACCCCCGCCGAGTTCGGCGCGATCCCGGTCGTCGCCGTCGGCTCCCACGACACCGCGTCGGCGATCGTCGCCGTGCCGCTGTCCACCCCGAACGCCGCCTACATCTCGTGCGGCACGTGGGGGCTCGTGGGACTCGAGCTCGCGGAACCGATCGTGACGGATGCCGCCCGCCAGGCGAACTTCACCAACGAGGGCGGCGTCGACGGGCGCGTGCGCTTCCTCCACAACGTCACCGGGCTTTGGCTGCTGAGCGAGACCGTGCGCGCGTGGGAGGAGGAGGACGGCGCCCCGATCGACCTCCCGCTGCTCCTCGCCTCGGCCGGCGCGGTGTCGCCGCCCGCGCGCCTGTTCGATGCGAACGCCCCAGAGCTCGCGGCCCCGGGCGACATGCCCGGACGCATCGCGGCGCTGATCGGCGCCGATCGCCCGGGCCGTGCCGGGCGGCCGATGTTCGCGCGCATCATCGTGGAGAGCATCGCGGCCGCGTTCGCTCGGGCCGCGCGCACCGCGGGCGGGTTGGCGGGCCGCGAGGTCGACGTCATCCACCTCGTCGGCGGCGGCGCGCGCAACGCGCTGCTGTGCCAGGCGACCGCCGACTGTGCGGGTGTGTCCGTGCTGGCTGGGCCCGTGGAGGCCACGGCGCTCGGCAACGTCCTCGTGCAGGCCCGCGCGCTCGGGTGCTTCGGCACCGACGCGAGCCTCGAAGATCTGCGCGTGCGCGTCGCCCGCGCCTTCCCCCCTGTCCGATACACGCCCCGCGGCTCCGTCGTCGCGGAACCGGCGTAGTCTGTGGTCAGACCACACGAAAGCGAGACTCCATGGTTCAGCGCCAGCTGCCCAAGGTCGGCGAGCTCCTCGAGCTCATGCAGTTCAAGAAGCCCGAGCTCGACGCCCGCAAGCGCCGCCTCGACGCGGCGCTGACGATCGCCGATCTGCGTACGATCGCGAAGCGCCGGACGCCCAAAGCCGCGTTCGACTACACCGACGGTGCCGCCGAGGGCGAGCTCTCGCTCGACCGCGCCCGCCGCGCCTTCGAGGACGTCGAGTTCCACCCCGACATCCTGCGGCCCGCGGCGAATGTCGACACCTCGTGCGAGATCCTCGGTGGGCCCTCGGCCCTGCCGTTCGGCATCGCCCCCACCGGGTTCACGCGTCTGATGCAGACCGAGGGCGAGACCGCCGGTGCCTCCGCGGCGGCGGCCGCCGGCATCCCGTTCACGCTCTCGACCCTCGGGACGACCTCGATCGAGGGCGTGAAGGCCGCGAACCCCGTCGGCCGCAACTGGTTCCAGCTGTACGTGATGAAGCAGCGCGAGATCTCGTACGGTCTCGTCGAGCGGGCGGCTGCGGCCGGGTTCGACACCCTGCAGTTCACCGTCGACACCCCCATCGCCGGCGCTCGCCTCCGCGACAAGCGCAACGGCTTCTCGATTCCCCCGCAGCTCACGCTCGGCACGATCGTGAACGCCATCCCGCGTCCGTGGTGGTGGTATGACTTCCTCACCACGCCCAAGCTCGAGTTCGCCTCCCTCAGCACCACCGGCGGCACCGTCGGTGAGCTGCTGAACGCCGCGATGGACCCGACGATCAGCTACGACGACCTCGACATCATCCGCGGCATGTGGCCGGGCAAGCTGGTCGTGAAGGGCGTGCAGAACGTCGCCGACGCCGCCCGCCTGGTCGACCTCGGTGTGGACGGCATCGTCCTGTCCAACCACGGCGGACGCCAGCTCGACCGCGCGCCGATCCCCTTCCGCCTCCTCCCGCACGTCGTGCGCGAGGTCGGCAAGGACGCCACGGTCATGGTCGACACCGGCATCATGAACGGCGCCGACATCGTGGCATCCATCGCCCTCGGCGCGAAGTTCACGCTCATCGGCCGCGCGTACCTCTACGGCCTCATGGCCGGCGGCCGCCAGGGCGTGGACCGCACGATCGCGATCCTCCGCAGCGAGATCGAGCGCACGATGGCGCTGCTCGGCGTCTCGAGCCTGGCCGAGCTCGAGCCCCGCCACGTCACGCAGCTGACGCGCCTGGTGCCGGTCGCCGACGGAGCGGACGCCCGCGTCTGACGCGGGGCGCGCAGCGTCGGTGATTCGCGCAACCTCAGTCCGAACCGCGTGGATGCCGCTGACCCGGCGCGGATCGCTGAGGTTGTGTCGCATCCGCGGGGTGGGCGCGCAGCGTCGGTGATTCGCGCAACCTCAGTCCGAACCGCGTGGATGCCGCTGACCCGGCGCGGATCGCTGAGGTTCTGCCGCACCCGCTCAGCGGCGCGCCTGCTCCTCCTCTTCCTGGCGGCTGCCGCGCCCGCTCGCGGCGGCGCCGAGCGTGAGCGTCGAGATCAACCCGAGCGTCAGGAATCCGGCTGCGGTGAAGGCGGCGGCCTTCGTGCCGTCGCTGAACGCCGTCCGCGCGTCCGCCGCGAGGTCCTGCGTCTGCGGCGACTGCTCGAGCCCGACGATCGCGGCGCCCGCGCTGTCGACCACCTGCGACACGACCTGGTCCCGCTGCTCGGCGGGCAGCCCCCGGTCGTCGAGGGCGGAGGCGAGCACGCTCGAGGTGGTCGAGAACAGGACGGTCCCGAGGATGGCGACGCCGAGCGCCGCGCCAAGTTGGCGGGAGGTCGACTGCGTGCCCGACGCGGCGCCGCTCTCTGCGGGCGGAACCTCCGCCAAGACGACGCCCGTGAGCTGCGCGGTGGCCAGGCCCACCCCGACGCCGTAGACGAACAGGAAGGGGATGAGGGGTCCCCAGGTGGCATCCGGTCCGATCGTGAAGGCGACGCCGGCGACTCCGATGA
This sequence comes from Microbacterium proteolyticum, assembly GCF_029639405.1. Classification (NCBI taxonomy): domain Bacteria; kingdom Bacillati; phylum Actinomycetota; class Actinomycetes; order Micrococcales; family Microbacteriaceae; genus Microbacterium; species Microbacterium proteolyticum. The sequence goes on along the minus strand of NZ_CP121274.1, from coordinate 613,753 downwards.
TCTCCGCGAGGAGGCCCGCGCGAACGATCCACACCGGTGCGACGCGACCGCTCAGGGCGCCGGCGATCCCACTCGCCACGAACGACCCGATGGCCAGCGAGAGCAGGAGGAGGCCGGTCTGCAGTGCGTCGAAGCCGACGACGAACTGCAGCCAGAGGGGGAGGGCGAGGATGATGCCGAACTCCCCGAGGGAGACGACCGCGGCGGCGATGTTGCCGTTGCGGAAGGACGCGATGCGGAACAGGCCGAGGGCGAGGAGTGTCGAGCGCCCGCGCCGCCGGCGGTGGACTCCCCACGCGATGAAGGCCGCCAGGGCGACCAGCGCGACCGCGAAGGCGATCGGCACGGGGGAGAGCGACCACGGCCACTGCCAGTCGCCGATCTGGAGTGTCTGGTCGACCGTCCACCAGCCGTAGGTCCGGCCCTCGATCAGACCGAAGACCAGCGGCGCCATCGTGAGCACCGACAGGAGGGCTCCGACGCCGTCGATGGTCTCGCGCCGGTCGCTGCGCGATTCCGCCACCGTGAAGAGCACGCCGATGACGATGAGGATGCCGAGGGGGATGTTGATCCCGAACGCCCAGCGCCACGAGAACGAGGTGGTCAACCAGCCGCCGAGCAGCGGCCCGACGGCCGCCATGCCTCCGATCGTGGATCCCCACACGGCGAACGCGATGCCACGCTCACGCCCGCGGAACGTCGCGTTGATGAGCGACAGGGTCGTGGGGAGGATCATCGATCCGCCGACGCCCTGGACGAGCCGCGACAGGATGAGCAGCCCGCCGGTGGGCGCGACGGCCGCGGCGATCGAGGCGACGATGAAGATCGCCACGCCGAGCAGCATGAGCCGTCGTCGGCCGAATCGATCGGCCAGGCTGCCGAACACCAGCAGCAGGGAGGCGAAGACGAGGGTGTACGCCTCCTGCACCCATTGGACCTCGGTCGAGGAGATCCCGAGGTCCTCGACGATCGAGGGGACGGCGACGTTCACGATCGTCGAGTCGACGATGATCAGCGAGACGGCGATGCTGATGAAAACGAGTCCCGCCCAGCGGCGGCCGGCCATGCGTTCGTCCATATCGCTAGCTTATCTAGCGAAAAGCCGTGCCGAAAGAGTCATTCGTGGTGCGATCCGGCCGAACCGTCCATCGTCGTGATTTAGCATCAGAAAATGGGGAGCAGGTCGTGATCGCATCGTCGTCCCTGATGAACGTCAAAGCCGTGGCGGAGCGGGTGGTCCGGGGGGTCCTCCCCACCGCTCCGGCGCCCGACGTCGCCGACCTGCGTTTCCTCGCCGATATCGAGGCCGGCCCCGCCCCCCGCGTCTGGGTGGATGCCAGCGCTCAGACGCTCGAGGGGCTGCTGATCGCCCGCGCACGGCTCGATCGCATCGACGACGGCCTCCGCCTGATCGACCGGCATTTCGCGGACGGTCGGATGCGGGCGCCGGGCCGGGTCGACGCGACGGCGCGGTCGCGCCTCTTCTCCGCCGTCGCCGAGGTCTACGCCGCGGCGGGGTGGCCGCGCCGGGCCGGGGAGTACGCCGCCTCTGCGCTCGCCTACTCCGACGACGCCGAGAGCACGTTCCGAGCCCACGCGGTGCGCAGTCTCGCCGCCGCCATCAACGGCGAGTACATCCTGGCGAGCGAGAGCCTGCGCGTGTGCGAGGAGCTGGCATCCGGGTCCGGGTGGGAGACCGTGCACCCCGACTACGATCTGCTGCTCGCGCGCATCCTCGTCGCCTCGGCAGCCCTCGATGCCGAGGCCATGGACCGGACGGCGGAGGAACTGCGCGACGGAGCGCCGCACGATCCGTACTGGCAGTACTCGGCGCGGGCCGCCCGGGCGATGAGCGCTCTCATCCACCGCGACTACGCCGAGGGGATGGTGCTGGTGGCCGCGCTGGCCGGCGGGACCGAGTCGCACTCCGGGCACAGCATGGTGCGGGGGTTCGCGCAGGGGGTGTACGCCGACCTGCTGCTCGCCCGCGGCGAGCCGCGCCGCGCGCTGGCGGTCCTGGAGGGGCGTATCTCACCGCCGGGGCACGCGCTGTGCTTCGACATGCAGCGCGCCGCCGCCCTCATCGCGCTCGGCCGTGAGCGGGAGGTGCTCGAGTCGACGGATCCGTGCATCCGCATGGGCACGCAGCACTGCGTCCGGACGCTCACGCCGCTGCTGCTGCGCCGCGCCGTCGCGCACGCGCGCCTGGGCAACGACGCTGCGGCCGACGCCGCGTTCTCCGAGGGTTTCCACCTCTCCGAGTCGTTGGGCGGTTCGCTCACGCCGTACCTCACTCTTCCCCAGGCCGACCTGCTCGTGCTGCTGGACCGCATGGCGACGCAGCACCCGGGCTCCGAGGACAGGGTCGCCCGCGTGGCGGGAATGCTCGCCCTCGTGCCCACGCACGACCACCGGCCCCCGCTTCCCAACCTGAGTCCCCGGGAGGAGCGTCTGGCGCTGGCGCTGCGCGGTCCGCGCAGCCTGCCGCAGATCGCCGAGGAACTCGACGTGTCGCTGAACACCGTGAAGTCGCAGCTCCGGTCGATCTACGCGAAGCTGCAGGTCTCGGGGCGCGAGGCCGCGGTCGCCGTTCTCGAGGCCCACGGCTTCTACGTCTGAGCGCCGCGCGGAGCTCAGGCCGAGGGGCGGGCGTGCGGTGCCGACCCCACCGGACGTCCCGGACCCGCCGGGCGTCCCGGACCCGCCGGGCGTCCCGGAGCGGAGGAGCGCGGTGAGCGCTCGGCCGGCAGCGGGATCGGCGTCGTGCCGGCGATCTCGTCGCTGAAGTCCTCCGGTTCGGGCGCGATGGTCGTGATCGGGCGCGTCTCGTCGAGCGTCAGCCGGAAGCGCTTCGTCTCGTGCTTGTGCACACGGCCCGACGCGAGCGTCCACGCGACGCCGATGCCGCACGCGAGGAACGCGACGATCGCCGCCAGGGCGATCGCGTAACGCGGGCCGAACGCCTCGGCGACCCATCCCACGATCGGTGCGCCCACGGGCGTCCCGCCGAGCAGGATCGCCATGTACAGTGCCAGCACGCGTCCGCGGAGCGCCGGATCGGTGGTGGTCTGCACGTACCCGTTCGCCGTGGTGAGCATGGTCACGACGCAGAACCCGGTGAGGACGAGCGTCGCCGCATACGTCTCGTAGCTCGGCGCGAGGACGGACAGCGTGGATGCCACGGCGAACCCGCCCGCGCCCACGATCACGACGCGCAAGCGGGCGCGTTCGCGGCGGGCCGCCAGCAGGGCGCCCGCGAGCGAGCCGATCGCGACGAACGAACTGAGGACGCCGAAGCCGTCGGCTCCGCGGCCGAACTCGAGGGCCATGGTGGAGGCGAAGATCGGGAAGTTCATGCCGAAGGCGCCGAGGAGGAACACCATCGCGAACGTGACCACGAGGTCGGGCCGCTTCGCGACGTAGCGGAATCCGTCCGCGAGTCGCGCGGGGCCCCCGCCGCGGTGGTGGGTGACCAGCTCGTGCGGGCGCATGAGGAGCAGGGCGGTGATCATCCCGAGGAAGGTCACGGCGTTGGCGAGGAAGACCCAGCCCGTTCCGACCGCGACGATCATGAGACCCGCCACGGCGGGGCCGATCAATCGCGCGGTGTTGAACGACGCGGCGTTGAGGGCCACGGCGTTGGAGGCGTTCTCCCGGGCGACCAGGTCGGAGACGAAGGCCTGCCGCGCGGGGTTGTCGAAGGCGGTGATGAGTCCGAGTGCCAGGGCGAACCCGAACATCAGCGGCAGCGTCATGACGCCGGTGAGCAGGAGGATGCCGAGCGCGATGGCCAGGAGCAGCATGGCGCTCTGCGTGCACATGATGAGCTTGCGGCGGTCGAAACGGTCGGCGACCCATCCGGTGACACCGACGAGCAGCAGGGGCGGCGCGAACTGCAGCGCCATGGTCACGCCCATCGCGGCCGCGTCGCCCGGGGTGAGCTCGGTGAGGACGACCCAGTTCTGGGCGGTGGACTGCATCCACGCGCCGATGTTCGACACGAGGGCGCCGATGAACCAGACGCGGTAGTTGTAGACCGAGAACGAGCGGAACATCGCACTCATGTGTCTGCCACCTTTCGCATGATCTCGGCCGCGGCCGCCAGTGTCCGCCGTTCGTCCTCGTCGAGGGCGGCGAGGGCCTCCTCCAGCCAGGCGTCCCGACGCCGCACGGTCTCGGCGACGACGAGGCGACCGGCATCCGTCAGCGCGATCGTCACCTTGCGGCGATCGTCGTCGTCGGGGGTGCGGGTGAGATAGCCCGCCTCTTCGAGGAGCGACACCGTGCGGTTCATCGAGGGAGCGGTCACGCGCTCACGATCCGCGAGCTGGCCGAGCGTGTGCTCGCCGTGGATGGAGAGCGCCGCGAGCACCGCGAACTGCCCGTCGCTCATGGTGTCGACCGCGCGCTGGGCGCGCAGGCGGCGGGCGAGGCGGAACGTGGCCATCCGCAGCTCGGAGGTCGGGCTGTGGAGGTCATCACGCGGGCCGGATCGGGGGGATTCGTCGACGCGTTCATTCATGATGCTCGATAGTTAGCATAGCTCATTAGTCTTGCTAAGGGTTCGTCCGATCGTTTTCCGGCCGGGATCGCGCCCCTAGACTCTGCGCATGCCCGAGTTCGTCGACGCCTACGGCATCCCCATCGTGTACGACGTCCACGAGGCGGAGTCCCCGCGGGCCGTCGTCCAGCTGCTGCACGGGGTGGGCGAACACGCCGGGCGCTACGGCGCGCTGATCGACGCCCTCGTCGCCGACGGCTACACCGTCTACGCCGACGACCACCGCGGTCACGGCCGCACCGGCCTCCGGCAGTGGAACGGCGACCACGGCAAGCTCGGACGGCTCGGACCCGGCGGGCTCGGCGCCGCCCGCGACGCGGTCTGGACCCTCACGCAGATCATCCGCGAGACCCACCCCGATCTGCCGCTGATCCTCCTCGGTCACTCGTGGGGTTCGTTCCTCGCGCAGATGCTCGTGGATCGGCATCCGGAGGCCTATGACGCCCTCGTCCTGAGCGGATCCGCGCTCCGCTGGCCCGGTGCCCTGAACTCCGGCGACCTCAACGCCCCGTGGAAGCACCTCAAGGGCACGGGGATGGAATGGCTGTCCAGCGTCGAGCAGGTCGGCCGGGACTTCCTCGCCGACCCCCTGACGACCTCGACGCCGCTGTTGCGCCTGTTCGGCCCGATCGAGACCGCGAAGCTGATCGGCAGGCCCCGGCGCGACCTCGGGCGAGACATCCCGACCCTGCTCCTGGTCGGGCGCGACGACACCGTCGGCGGCCCCCGCAGCGTGCACCTCCTGGCTGACGCGTACCGGAACCGGTCGGGCTTCACCGATGTCACGACCCTCGTCTACCCCGGCGCGCGGCATGAGATCTTCGCGGAAGCCCAGCAGGCCGAGGTGCGCGCGGATCTGGCCGCCTGGCTCGACGCGCGGTTCCCGTCGCGCGACTGAACCCGAGGTGCATCCGTGGCCCCGGTGCCGCGGTGGGTGTGCGGCATACATGTTCCGAGAACAGGGGATGCCGCGGGAACAGGCCGATTCGCGCCGGATCCGCCTGTTGCCGGCGCAGGCCCTGTTCTCGCGCCGCCGCGGAGGGTGCGGGCCCGCCGTAGGCTGGAGGCATGCACGGCGAGTACAAGGTCCCCGGGGGAAAGCTGGTCGTGGTCGACCTCGAGGAGCGCGACGGTCGCATCGCCGGCTTCCACCTCGCGGGCGACTTCTTCCTCGAGCCCGACGACGCACTGGATGACATCGACGCGGCCGTCAACGGCCTGCCCGTCGAGTCGGACGTCCCCACGATCTCCGCGGCGATCCGGGCCGCGCTCCCCGAGGGGGCCCAGCTGCTCGGCTTCACGCCCGAGTCGGTGGCCACGGCGATCCGCCGCGCGCTCGTCACGGCGCCCGGCTGGGGCGACTTCGAGTGGGAGGTCGTGCACGACGCGCCCGTGTCGCCGCGCATGAACCTCGCGCTCGACGAGGTGCTCACCGCGCGCGTGGGCGCGGGTCTGCGCAAGCCGACGCTGCGCCTGTGGGAGTGGAACGAGAACGCCGTCGTCATCGGCTCGTTCCAGTCGCTGCGCAACGAGGTCGACCCCGAGGGCGCCGCGAAGCACGGCTTCGATGTCGTGCGCCGGATCTCCGGCGGCGGCGCGATGCTCATGGCGGCCAACTCGATCGTGACGTACTCGCTGTACGTCCCCGCGTCGCTGGTCGCGGGGATGACCTTCGCCGACTCGTACGCGTTCCTCGACGACTGGGTGCTGCAGGCGCTGCGCTCGCTCGGCATCGACGCGGTCTACCAGCCGCTCAACGACATCGCCGGTCCCCACGGGAAGATCGGCGGCGCCGCGCAGAAGCGCCTGGCCAACGGCGGCGTCCTCCACCACGCGACCCTCAGCTACGACATGGACGGCCAGGTGCTCACCGAGGTGCTGCGCATCGGCCGCGAGAAGCTCAGCGACAAGGGCACCGTCTCGGCGGCGAAGCGCGTCGACCCGCTCCGCAGCCAGACGGGCCTGGCTCGGGATGCCGTGATCCAGCGGTTCATCGACACCTTCACCACTCTGTACGGGGCGACCACCGGGCATGTCACCGACGAGGAGTACGCCGAGGCCGAGGCCCTCGTGACGTCGAAGTTCGACACCGACGCGTGGCTGCAGCGCGTTCCGTGAGCGAACAGACCCTGGACGGCGTGCTCGATCACGGCACCGTCGACATCCACCACGCCGACAATCTCGCGGTAACCCCGGCCCTCGCGGACGGCTCCTTCACCCTCGTCTACCTCGACCCGCCGTTCAACACCGGGCGCACGCGTTCCAAGGCGGTCGAGTCGGCGCTCCGGGCTCCCGCGGCGGACGAGACCCCGGATGCCGAGGAACCCCTGGTCCTGGCATCCGAGCCGCCGCACGATCCGGCGATGCTCGTCTTCCCGGGCGAGGAGCCGGCGCCGGTGCCGGTGATCCACCGCGGGTTCCACGGTCGCGAGTACGCGCGGCTGCGCGGCGACCTGCGCACGTACGACGACCGCTTCGACGACTACTGGGCGTTCCTGGAGCCGCGTCTCGAGGAGGCGTGGCGTCTGCTCGCCGAGGACGGCACCCTGTACCTGCACCTGGACTACCGCGAGGTGCACTACGCCAAGGTCATGTGCGACGCGCTGTTCGGGCGCGATCGGTTCCTCAACGAGCTCATCTGGGCGTACGACTACGGCGCGAAGACCCGGCGCCGCTGGCCGACGAAGCACGAGACGATCCTCGTCTACGTGAAGAACCCGGCTGCCTACTTCTTCGACTCGGATGCCGTGGACCGCGAGCCGTACATGGCGCCGGGGCTCGTCACCCCCGAGAAGGCGGCGCGCGGCAAGCTTCCGACCGACGTCTGGTGGCACACGATCGTGCCGACCACGGGCCGCGAGAAGACGGGGTACCCCACCCAGAAGCCCGAGGGCGTGCTGCGGCGGATGGTGCAGGCATCCAGTCGTCCGGGCGACCGGGTGCTGGACATGTTCGCCGGCAGCGGCACGTTGGGCGCCGTCGCCGCTCCGCTGGGGCGACACAGTGTCCTGATCGACGACAACGCCGACGCCGTCGCGGTGATGCACCAGCGGTTGGCCGCGTTCCGCGACTGAGCGAGGTGGGCTCGGCGCCGACCGCGCGTAGGCGCCGGTGAAGTTAGGGTTGCCTAATGAGCCACGGATTCGCCCCGGAGGTCCGCCGTGCGGTCCTCGCGCACATGAACGACGACCACCGCGACGACAACGTCCTCATCGCCCGGGCGTTCGGCCCCGATCCGGCGGTGGATACGGCCGTCATGGCCGGCTTCGACGGCGACGGCGGGGAGTGGGCCGTCGGTGCCGAGGCGGTGGCGCTGCGGGTCCCCTGGCTCGGCGGGCCGATCACCGAACGTGCGGAGGTGCGGCGGGAGATCGTGGCCCTGTACGACGAGGCGTGCCGGCGTCTCGGTGTCGTCCCTCGTCCGCACTGACCGTCTCAAATAAAGGTGAGGCTAACCTAACCTTTTGCGTATGATGGCCGCATGAGCGACGTCCTCTCCTTCTCCACCGCCCTGCGCGAGCGCTCGCGCACCGCCCACTCCTCGAGCGAGGGCGCGGATTTCATGACGGACCTCATGAACGGCTCGGGCACGCGAGAGGACTACGTCGCCCTCGTCGCCCAGCACTGGTTCATCTACGAGGCCCTCGAAGCGGCCACCGAGCGCATGCGGGTCGACCCGGTGGCATCCGTGTTCCTCAGTGACAAGCTCACGCGCCTGCCCGCGCTCGAGGCCGACCTGGAGTTCCTCATCGGCGCCGATTGGCGCGAGCGCATCTCGCCGCTGCCGACGACCCAGGCGTACGTCGCGCGGATCCGCCGTGTGGCCGCCACGTGGCCGGGCGGATTCGTGGCGCACCACTACACGCGGTACCTCGGCGACCTCTCCGGCGGACAGTTCATCGGCCGGCTCATGCAGCGCCGCTTCGGCTTCGACACGAACGGCGTCCGGTTCTACCTGTTCGGCGACATCGCCGACCCCGAGGCCTTCAAGAACGTCTACCGCGAGCAGCTGGATGCCGCGCCCTGGGACGCGGACGAGAAGGAACGCGTCATCGACGAAGTGCTCGTCGCCTACCGGTTCAACACCGAGCTCTTCGTCGACCTGTCGCGCGCGAAGGCGGCTCAGTCGGCCTGAGTCGGCACGTCGCTTGCGGACACCGCGGCGCTCGCCGCCGCGTTCCGCCGTCGCCGCACGATGAGCACGGTCGTGAGCGCAGCGGCGAGGACCGTGGCGAGCAGCGCGTAGAGGCTCCACGGCGGGGCGGCGGCCGAGAACCCGGCCGTCAGCGGGGCGAGCGAAGCGGCGCCGAGGCCGACCGCCTCGGGCGTCAGCTCGACCGAGCCGCCGACCCACCCGAGGGAGAACACCGGGATCTCGCGGGCGATCTCCACAGTCGATCCGGGGAGCACTTCGGTCAGCTGAGTCGGAGCGCTGCGGGCCCCGAACAGGCCCGCCGTGGCGATCGTCTCCGAGCCCGTCAGCCGCGTGTTGCCGGTGTTCGCGAGGGTGTACTCGACCACGAGGCGGCCCGATTCGAACGGGTTCCAGGATGCCTCGTACCGCGCGGACGTCTGTGACACCACCGCCGCGGGGGCCAGCTCACCGGTGACGCGGAGGTTGATCCGGGTTCCGAGACGCCGGTCGACGGACAGGGTCGACGCGGGGTCGGTGCTCGTGAGCGAGGTGACGATGCCCGCGGCGTGATCGCCGGGGCGCGCGTCGGCGGGCACCGCGATGGTGAAGGGCACCACCGCGGACTCGCCCGGGGAGAGGGAGAGCGACGTCGCGTCGACCGATACCCACGTCCCCGCGTCGCGCGACGGCTGCCCGTCGACGAGGACGTCGATCTCGCCCGTGGATGCCGTGAAGGCGTCGGCGGCGTACACCGCGAGGGGGAGGGGCTCGGTGCCGGTGTTGACCACGGTCATGGCGTCGGAGATCACCGTTCCGGGGTCGACGACGTCGTACGTGAAGTTCGCGCGGCCCGTGCCGTGGTCGTTGTCGGCGGTCTGGACGGTCCAGGCGACGCCGCCGTCGGCAGCGGTCGCGGGTGTCGGCCCGGCGAACGCGAGGGCGAGCAGCAGGGTGCCGATGAGGGCGGTGGGAAGGGGGAGGCGTGCGAGCACGGGCGGGCTTTCTCGGGAACGGACGACGGGGACGCCGGCGCGTGCCAGCGTCCCCGTCGTGAGGGTCACTGCAGGGCGGTGATGGTGAGCTTCGCGGTGTAGTCGCCCGCGGGGGTCGTGCCGGGGATGACGAGCGTCAGGTCGGCTCCGATGGTGGCGCTGGCTGCCGCGGTCGACGACGCGAGCACCCGCGACGTTCCGAGGCCCGTGCCGCCGAGGCGGGCGGACGCGATCTCGGCACCGGCGGCGACGCTCTGTCCGGCCGTCACGACCTTGGGCTTCCATCCGAGCAGGTCACTGGCGAACGAGTCGCCCGCGGAGGAGGCGAAGTCGCCGACCTGCCCCGAGATGCTCCACGTGTACGGGGCGGTGCCTCCGGCGCGCGTGTCGGTCACGACGATGTTCGTCAGCGTCCCGGATGCCGTGAAGTTCGCGCCGTCCTGCACCGCCGTACCGAGGCTGGCCGGGGAGGAGCCGTCGAACGCCCAGCCGAACGAGCCGGTCGGGGCGTCGACCCACGCCGGCACCTCGACGATCACGTCGGAGGAGGAGGCGAACGAGATCGGCGTGAACGTCTCGAACGGGGCGTACACGGTGCCGCTGCCGGCATACGTGTAGATGCCGAAGCGTCCAGCGGCGAGGTTCTGCGCCTCGGTGGTCGTGAGGGCGAGGTCGACCGAGAACGTGCCGTCGGCCGTCAGCTCGATCGCTCCGCTGCCGGCGCCGCCGATCGTGGCCATGCTCGCGGCCGGGACCGCCCACTTCTGCGCGATCACGGAACGCGCCGACGACGCGGCCCCGGCCGAGGGCTGCCACGTGTCGGCGAACTTGCCGAACACGACGTACGTGCCGCTGAACTGTCCGGCGAGCGGGGGGCGCACCCCGTTGGTGGCGGTGCCCGACGGCAGGAACCCGCTTCCGGTGACGGTGACGGTCTCGCCTTGGGCGATGCCGGTGGCCTTGGAGACGGTGACGGTGGGCGTGGATGCCACGGGCGCTGCGGTGTAGGCGACCGAGAGCGCGCTCGCGGGCTTGCGTGAGTCGGCGGACCCGCCCGAGGAGTACCAGTACGAGCCCTGGCCGGTCGCGATCTGGAAGTCGACGAACGACTGCGGGAACGCGCCGGCGGTGCTGCCCGTGGTCACCTGCGCGACCGATCCGGCCGGCAGGGTGACGGTGCGGCCGAGGTAGTCGGGGGTCACGGTGAAGCCGGTGGGTGTGACGTCCACGCCCGTGAGGGTGGCGATGACCACGTTCGCCACCGGGGTCAGCGCCTCGAACTTGTCGGGGTCGTCCATCGAGGTGCCGTAGCCGCCGAGCGTGGCGGTGACGGTGCCGGTGCCGTCGCTCGCGACGGTCAGCTTCGGGTCGGTGATCCACGAACGGGTCATGCCCGAGTAGAACGCCGAGGTGAACGACCCGGTCCACTGGATCTCGGCGGTGCCGGCATCCACGTCGACCGTCCCGGTGCCGCCGGCGATCTCGGCGATGTGCCCCGAGTTCAGGCCGTTGCCGGTGGTGATCGTGGTGCCATTCGCGTCGGTGCGCAGACCCGCGAAGGTGGCGGCGGCGTAGCTGCCGTCCGCCTGCAGCTTCAGGATCCGCGTGTTGCCGTCGCTCTGCTTCCAGTTCGTCGCCGTGACGCGGTCGGCCGACGAGTCGGCGGTGACGATTCCGGCCGACAGCAGGTTGACCGTCCCGGGGGCGAACGCGGCCGCGTTCGCCTCGGCGTTCAGTCCCCAGCGGAAGACGGCGTCGTCGATGGTCGTCCCGACGGCGTGCGCGGGGGCGGCGACGAGCGCGCCGCCGAGGGCCAGCGCCGCCGCAGCGAGGCTGGCAGCGGTGACGCGGACGAACTGGTGTCTGTGCGTGGAGGAGTCCACGTTCGTTCCCTTCTCCGCCCTCCGACGAGTCCCGCGGGCAGGCCGCGGCGCACCCCGGTGAGGTGCTGGAAGGCAGGTTAGGGTTACCTAACCACGAAGTCGGATCTCAGGCAATGTTAAGGGTAGGCTCACCTTACTTGGAGGTTCGTTTCATGATCCGTCGAACGACGCGCGGCCCCGTCGCCCTCGCGCTCGCGCTGACCGTCGCGCTCGGCCTGAGCGCCTGCACCGCCGCTGCCGGGCACGGGCAGACCGCCGCGCCCACGCCGCCGCTGGCCGAGGTGACGCCCCTCACCGACCCGTTGACGTGGGAGGGTCCGTCGACGGCCGTCGCGGCCGCCGCGCCCGTGACACCCGTCACCGACGGAGCCCAGACGCTGCCCGTGACGCTCACCGACTCGCAGGGCGCCGCCGTGACGATCACCGACACCACGCGCATCCTCACGCTCGACATCTACGGCTCGCTCTCGCGCATCGTCTTCGAGCTCGGCCTGGGCGACCACGTCGTGGCGCGCGACGTCTCCACCGATTTCCCCGAGGCGGCGCACCTGCCCGTGGTCACCGAGAACGGCCACGACCTCAACGCCGAGGCGATCCTCGACGCCGCCCCCACGGTGATCCTGACCGACACGAGCCTCGGACCGTGGGACACCATCCTGCAGATGCGGGATGCCGGCATCCCCGTCGTGGTCGTCGATTCGCACCGCTCGCTCGAGAACATCGGGTCGCTCATCGAACAGGTCGGCGCGGCCCTCGGCGTTCCCGCGCGCGCCGCCGCGCTCGCCGCGCGCACCACCGCGGCGGTGGACGCCAAGATCGCGCAGATCGCGGACGTCGCGCCGACCGACCCCGCGCGCAAGCTGCGCATGATGTTCCTCTACGTGCGTGGCCAGTCGGGGGTGTACTACCTGTTCGGCGAGGAGTCCGGCGCCGACAGCCTGATCGAGGCGCTCGGGGGCGTCGACGTGGCGGGGGAGATCGGCTGGACGGGGATGCGGCCGATCACCGACGAGGCCCTCGTCGACGCGAACCCCGACCTGCTCATCATGATGACGAAGGGCCTCGAGTCCGTCGGCGGCGTGGACGGGCTCGTCGAGCACCTCCCCGCGGTCGCCCAGACGGATGCCGGGCGCCATCGCCGCATCGTCGACATGTCCGACACCACGGTGCTGAGCTTCGGCCCGGCCGCGGCCGACGTGCTCGACGCGCTCGCCGTGGCCGTGTACGCGCCCGAGGCCGCCGGATGACGGCCGTCGCGGCCGCGCCGGTCGCGGCGCCGCGGTCCCGGGTCTCGATCCGCGTCCCGGCCGTGTTCTCGTCGCTCGCCGTCGCGCTCGTGGTGCTCGCGGTCGTGTCGGCCGGTAGTGGGCAGCTCTCGATCCCGCCCGATCAGGTGCTGGGGGCGTTCGCGCGGGCGTGGAACGATGCCGTGCGCGCCCTGGGCGTGGGCTTCCTGTCCGTCGCGCCAGGAGCTGCCGTGGAGCACGTCAACGGCGAGGCGACGCTATGGCTCATCCGTCTGCCCCGGATCCTGATGGCGGTCCTCGTCGGGGCGACGCTCGCCACGGCCGGGGTCGTCATGCAGGGGGTCTTCCGCAACCCGCTGGCCGAGCCGGGCGTCATCGGCATCTCCTCGGGTGCGGCGGTGGGGGCATCGGCATCCATCGTCTTCGGGCTCGGCTTCCTCGGGCCCCTCACCCTCCCCGCGCTCGCCTTCGTGGGCGGGCTCGCCGCCACCGTGATCGTCTACGTCTCCGCGCGGTCGGACGGACGCACCGAGGTCGTGACCCTCGTGCTCACGGGCATCGCGGTCAACGCGGTCGGCGGCGCGGCGATCGCGCTGTTCACGTACCTCGGGTCGACGCAGCAACGTGAGCAGATCGTCTTCTGGCAGCTCGGTTCGCTCAACGGTACGCGCTGGGACGACCTCGCCGTCGTGGCGCCGTTGGCCGTCGTCGGCATCGCCGTGTGCCTCTTCTTCGCCGGCAGCCTCGACCTCCTCGCGCTCGGGGAGCGGCAGGCGGAGCACCTGGGAGTGCGGGTGGAGCGGCTCCGCGTCGTCGCGATCGTCGTGATCGCCCTGCTCACGTGCGCGGCCGTGGCCTTCTGCGGGATCATCGGCTTCGTCGGACTCGTCGTGCCCCACCTCATGCGCATGGTGCTCGGGCCGGGGCACCGGCTGCTGCTCCCCGCCAGTGCGCTCGGGGGTGCGGTGCTGCTGCTCGCCGCCGACCTGGCCGCGCGCACCGTGGTGTCAGGTTCGGAACTGCCGATCGGCATGCTCACCGCCCTCATCGGCGGGCCGTTCTTCTTCTGGCTCCTGCGCCGCACGCGTCGGCGGTCGGGAGGATGGGGATGACGGTGGTGCTCAGCGCCCGGGGGATCTCGGTCGACGTCGCGGGTCGGCGCGTGCTCGACGCGGTCGACCTCGATCTCGCCGCGGGCGAACTGGTCGTGCTCGTCGGCCCCAACGGGGCGGGGAAGTCGACGCTGCTGTCGGTGCTCGCGGGCGACCGCGTCCCCGCGGCCGGCGTCGTCGAGCTCGACGGCGCGGTGCTGGATTCCCGACCCGTCGCCGAGCGCGCCCGACGTCGGTCGGTTCTGACGCAGAGCAACGAGGTGTCGTTCCCGTTCGTCGTCCGCGATGTCGTGCGCATGGGCCGCGCGCCGTGGCGGCGGCATCCGGAGGCGTCCCGCGACGACCTCGCGGTGGCCGAGGCGCTCGCGGCCGGCGAGGTGCACGCGTTCGCCGACCGTCCGGTGACGGGGCTGTCGGGCGGCGAACGGGCCCGTACCGCCTTCGCGCGCGCGTACGCGCAGGAGTGCGCGATCGCATTGCTCGACGAACCCACCGCGAGCCTCGACATCCGACATCAGCACCGTGTGCTCGCCCGCACACGTGAGCGGGTGGATGCCGGGGGAGCCGCCGTCGTGGTTCTCCACGACCTCGGGCTCGCCGCCGCGTACGCGGACCGCATCGCCCTCCTCGAGGGCGGTCGTCTGGTGGCCGTCGGCCCACCGCGCGACGTCCTCGACCCCGAGGTGCTCACGCGGGTCTATCGGCATCCGATCGCCGTCGTCGACGGACCCCGCGGAACGCTGCTCGTCGTCGCCGACCCCGCCTCGTCGACATCCCCCACCCCCGGAGCTCTCGCATGAAACGTCTGTCCCTCCGCCTGTCCGCCGCCGCGGTCGTCCTCGCCCTGACCGCTGCCGGTGCGGTGGTCGCCGCGGCCCCGGCGTGGGCCGCCGGAACCGTGACCGTCACCGGCCCTCAGGGCACGGCATCCGCGGATGCCGAGTACGCCACCGACGTGACCGTGTCCGGGTCGGGGTTCCAGTCGATCCCGAACGGCTTCGGCGGCGTCTACGTGCTCTTCGGCTGGGTCGACGACCCCGAGGGCGGCTCGTGGCGACCGAGCGCCGGGGGCGTCGTCGGAGAGGACTACCGGTACGTGCCCGACGCGGAGTCGGCCGAGAACAACGGGTATCAGCGCTTCCTGGCCTTCCCGGGCAGTCAGACCGAGAGCGCCGCGAATGGCGTCCTCGGCGCCGACGGGTCGTGGTCGGTGACCATGGTGATCCCGGGAGCGGTGTTCGAGAGCCACGACCGCGACGGACGGGTCTCGGAGGTCGACTGCCGCACGGTGACCTGCGGCATCATCACCATCGGGGCGCACGGGGTGAAGAACGCGAACAACGAGACGTTCACCCCCGTGTCGTTCGCGGGGGCCGCGGAAGCTCCCTCCGAGGCCGCCTCCGCTCCGGCCGAGGGATCCGCCGGGGCCGTCCGGGTGGGAGTCGAGTCGGCATCGGTCGCCGCCGGCACCTCGATCGTCTTCACCGGGCAGGGTTTCACCCCCGGCGAGCAGGTCGTGGCCTCGCTCGACGGCGGCCTGACGGCCGTCGGCCCGCTCACCTCGGGCGCGCAGGGCGAGGTTGCGGCGGCGCTGCCCGTCCCGCGCGAGATCCGCGACGGAACGCACCTGCTCACGTTGCGCGGCGCGGGTTCGGGGGCGGTGGCCGAGGCCGAGGTCACGGTGAGCGGTGGAAGCGCCGCGGCATCCGTCTCCGATGAGTCGACCGCGCCCACCTGGGTTCTCGTGCTGCTGCTGGCCTGCATCGCGCTGGCGACCGCGCTGGTGGTGACGAGCATCGTCACCGCGGTCGTACGCGCCCGGTCGCGCCGACGGGCGCGGAGGGCGGAGACCGCGACTCCTGTGCCCGAGGAAGCCGCGATTCCCGTGCCCGAGCGGGCGACGGCGGGGGTGTCTTCATGAGGCCCGGGGTGCTGCTGCGGGCGGGTCTCGCGCTGGCCGTCGTGCTCGGACTCGCCGCTGCCCCCGCGGCGGCCGCCGGTCCGGACGACATCGTCGTGACCGTCCCGGGCACAGGCGACGCCGGATCCGACGGAGAGATCACCGACGCTCAGCTGCGGTGGGGGCTCAACGTCGAGGCGGGCGGGGGAGCGTTCGCCGGGGGATGCAACTTCCTCAGCGCCGGCGCCGCGGGCGATGCCGGGGGCTCCCGGGTGTGGACGGAGGGCGACGGGCTGTACCGCGCGCAGGACGCGAACGTGCGGATCGAGAAGCCGACCGCGGACGGCGGCTGGACCACGGCATCCTGGTCGACGAAGTGCCAGGACCCGACGGGTGCCCCGGTGTCGGTGTCGTCGACCGCGAGCGCCTCGGGCAACCAGGTCGTGATCGACGGCGGGACGGGCACGCGCCGCGACGGAGCCGTCGACATCACGTGGTCGGGATCGTTCACGGTCGTCTTCTACGGCGGGATGACGTACTGGAGCGTGTCCGACCCGCGACTGACCCTCGACGCATCCGGTGACGGGCGGCTCGTCGGCACCGCGAGCGGGTACGGCACCTCGATGGACGACACGACGACGTGGAACCCGATCGCGCCGCAGACCGTCGTGCTCGCCGACATCGACGGCGCGGACGTCGCCGGCGTCGGTGGCTTCACGGTCACGCCGCGGTACCTCGGCGTGACGACCACGGGCGGGGGCCAGACCGCCCGCACCGCCACCACCCAGGCGTACTGGGGGTCGTTCCCGCAGTCCTTCATCGACTTCCACCGTCAGACGGGTCAGCAGGGGTACTGGCTCACGACCGGCGGAGTCCGGGATGCCGCCAAGCCCGCGTCGCCGCTCACGGTGAGCTACTCGGCCGCGGCGCCGGTCACGGTGCCGGTCGCGACCGCGGGTGGTTCCGCCGCCGCCGCCGCCGCGCCGGTGAACGCGCTGCGCCGAGCGCCCGCCGAGATCGACCCGGCGGAGTCGGCGCGCGCGTTCTTCGCCGCGAACGCCCCGATCACGACCCAGCCGCAGGCCGCGGGTCTGGTCCCCGAGGTGAGCCGGGCGCTCTCGCCGGTGGTGCTGCCGCTGCTCGGCTCCGCCGCGGCGCTCGGCGTCGCGATCGTCGCCGTCCTGAGCATGATGCAGGCCCTGCCCTGGCAGAGGAGCTCGCCCTCGACCGGCCCGTCGCGGGTCGCACGGGCCTAGGGTGAAGCCCATGGAATTCGGCATCTTCGTCCCGCAGGGTTGGCGCTTCGATCTGGTGGGCATCGACCCCGCCGAGCAGTGGCGGGCGATGAGCTCGCTCGCCCAGAGCGCTGACGAGGGGCCGTGGTCGTCGATCTGGGTCTACGACCACTTCCACACCACTCCGGTGCCGAGCGCCGAGGCGACGCACGAGGCGTGGACGCTCATGGCCGCCTTCGCCGCGGTCACCGACCGGGTGCGCCTCGGGCAGATGTGCACGTGCATGGGCTACCGCAACCCGGCCTACCTCGCGAAGGTCGCGGCGACCGTCGACCTCATCTCGGGCGGTCGCGCCGAGATGGGCATCGGCGGCGGCTGGTACGAGCACGA
Source organism: Microbacterium proteolyticum (assembly GCF_029639405.1). Taxonomy (NCBI): domain Bacteria; kingdom Bacillati; phylum Actinomycetota; class Actinomycetes; order Micrococcales; family Microbacteriaceae; genus Microbacterium; species Microbacterium proteolyticum. The sequence continues at coordinate 596,298 of NZ_CP121274.1, read as the reverse complement.
GTGGCGCGCGTACGGCTACGGGTTCCCGCCGATCGCGGAGCGTCTGGGGCGCCTCCGCGAGGGCGTCGAGATCATGCACCAGGCCTGGACCACCGGTTCGGCGACGCTCGCCGGGAAGTACTACGAGGTCGACGGCGCGATCGTGCAGCCGCAGCCGCTCCAGCCCGGCGGCATCCCGCTGTGGATCGCCGGCGGCGGCGAGAAGGTCACGCTCAAGATCGCAGCGACCTACGCCTCGTACACGAACTTCGGCGGTTCGCTCGAGGAGTTCGACCACAAGTCCGACGTGCTGCGCGGGCACTGCGAGGCACGGGGTCGCGACTTCGGCGAGATCACGCGGTCCACGAACTTCAACACGATCGTTGCGGCCACCGAGGCCGAGGCCGACGAGCGTCTCGCCGCTGTCGTGGCGCGTCTCCGGCCCCACGTGGGCGACGAGCGGGCGGATGCCATCGAGGCCGACTACCGCGCCTCCGACGCGTTCGGCACCCCCGAGCAGATCGTCGAGCGCCTGCGCGCCCGCGCCGAGCACGGCCTCGGCTACGCCATCCACTACTTCCCCGAGGCCGCCTACGACACCTCCGGCCTCACGCTGTTCGAGCGCGAGGTGGTCCCCGCGCTCGCGTGAAGCGCGTGAGGGGTCAAGAACTGTCGCTTCGGCGCGCCGGAAGCGACAAATATTGACCCCTCACGCGCGGCCGCTCAGACCAGCGGGGCGACCTCGGCGTACGCGTCGGGCTCGACGGGCGGGGTGGATGCCGCGGCGCCGAACACGCGCCCGCGGCGGGTCGCGGCATCCCAGGTCGGCCATCCCGGGTCGCCGTCCCGGATGAAGCCGACCGCGGCGGCATGCATCTCGCCGGCGAGGTCAGTGGGTGGCGCGTCGCCGGCGATCGCGGTGACGCCGTCGGCGTCGAGGTGGTCGAACCAGAACGGCACGTCGAGGCAGTGGCACGCGAACCCGATCGGCGGGGACGGCCACGCGAAGCGGTACACCCACGTCGCGTCGCCACCGCGGGCGCGGGCGGTGCGCAGCACGACGGAGCGGATGACCCGGTCCGAGACGTAGCCGCCGAGCCGGGCCGCGGCACCCCGCCGTCGTGACCGCGCGAGGTAGGCCCGTGGCCGGGAGCGTCCGAGACCCAGCACCGCGAGGGCGAGCGCGACCGGGACCAGCCGCAGCGGCTTCCGCCAGCGGGCCGTGACCATCGTGAACTCGTCGTCGGTCGCGCCCACCACCAGGGGGATGCCGGCCGACGCCCCGTCGGCGAGGGCGTCTAGCGGCGGTCGCGGGAGCAGCTCCCCGTCCACCATCGGCCCGAGCGGCAGGCCGCCGTCGAGCAGCGCGGTGAGTCCGGCGAGGCGGGCGCGACGTTCGGGCTTCTGCGCCTGCCGCTGCAGCTCGAGCAGACGCTCCTCGGGCAGAGTGGCGAAGCCGTCGCGGTCGGGGCGCACGGCCGCGAGGGCCGCGAGACGGTCGGCGAACCGGCGCGCGTCGGGCGCGGCGACGGCCCCCAACGCGGGCGACAGGGCCATGGCGCGCTGGAACAGACCGGATGCCGCGGGGCTCGCCAGCAGCGCGAGCACGGATCCGCCGCCCGCCGACTGGCCCGCGATCGTCACGCGGCCGGGATCGCCCCCGAAGGCGCGGATCTCGTCGCGCACCCATTCGAGCGCCGCGATCTGGTCGCGGAGCCCGCGGTTCGACGGGGCGCCGTCGATCCAGCCGAAGCCGTCGAACCCCAGCCGGTACGAGATCACCACCGTCACCACGCCGTCGCGCGCGAACGTGTCGCCGTCGTACCAGCGGCTCGCGGGCGACCCCGACACGAATCCGCCGCCGTGGATCCAGACGAGCACCGGGAGGGCGGCATCCGGGGTCGCGTCCCGCGGCGCGAAGACGTTGACGTTCAGCGTGGCGTCGCCGGGCACGCTCGGTTCGGGGATGAGCGTGATGCCGGTGTCACCGCGCTGCGCTGTGGCGCCGTAGGTCGTCGCGGCGCGCTCGCCCTCCCACGGCTCCGGGGGTTCCGGGGCGGCGAACCGCAACCGTCCGACGGGTGCCTGCGCGAACGGGATGCCGAGGAACACCGCCGTCCCGCCGCGGGTGAACCCGCGCACGCGGCCGCGGGTGGTGGCGACGACGGGTTCCGTGGCATCCATCGCTCCATCCTGTCGCGCCACCCGCGTGAGTCGCCACGATGTGTCGCCTGGCGGGCGCTCAGGGCGACGAATCCTGGCGACTCACGCGGGGGCGTCCCACCACCGCAGGACGCGCAGCGCGAAGAACGTCAGCCACCGCGACGGCTCGCCCGCCGGCACGTCCACCGCGAACCACTCGTGGCCCTCGAGCGGGTAGGCCTGGTGCCACGTGCCGTCGGGGTCGCGGGTCGCGCGCACCCGCTCGATCGCCTCGGCGAGCCGCGGATCGGGAGCGGTTCCGTCGTGCAGGGCGGCGGCGCGGAAGTGATCGAGGGCGCGGAGCGCGCTGTAGCGGAACCGGAACGGGTACCCCAGGTGGTCCGCCCACCGGTGCTTCTCGCCGGTGGAGAGGCGGAACAGCAACCGCCGCTCGAGCAGGTACTCCTCGGCCCCGCGCCGGGCGTCGTGCAGGGCGGGGGTGCCGCCCGTGCGCCACTCGTCGTCGAGGATCCCGATCACCGAGTTGAGGGTCGAGTGGAACGACGACCGCGTCGAGCCCTCCACCCACTCGCAGTTCCAGCCCCCGTCGGGCAGGCGGTGCTCGACGAACCAGTCCCGGATGCCACTCACGTCGGCCCCGAGCCAGGCACCGCTCGCGAGGGTGAAGGAGTTGATGCAGGCATCCACTTCGCCGTCCCAGAACGGAAGATCCTCGTACTCCCAGCGGGCGTGGCGCTCGAGGAGCCCCGCGGTGTCGGGGCGGAGGGCCGTGGCATCCACGCCCCATTCGCGCAATGCCATGAGCGACCACGACGTGGCCGTCCAGGGCTGAGGGTCGTTGCCGTCGAAGTCGGCGGGGAAGTGCGCGCCGCCGGCCCACTGCCCGTCCGGGTCCTGCCGGGCGAGCAGCTGCGCGCCGAAGCCCTCGCGCGCGACCCGGGCGCGGGTCGCCTCCCACACGGCGGCGGGTGCGTCGAGCAGGTCGCGCTCGACCTTCCACTGCAGCGCGGGGTCGCTGTCGTGCAGCCAGTCGAGGACGCCGTCGTCGGATGCCATTCCCGCACGCTACGCGCCCACGGCCGTCCCGTACAGGGCCCGCGGTGCTGTCACGCCGCCCGCGTCACGCCGCGGTGCTGTCACTCCGCGGCGTCCCGCCCGCGGTGCTGTCACTCCGCGGCGTCCCGCCCGCGGTGCTGTCACTCCGCGGCGTCCCGCCCGGGGTGCTGTCCCCCCGATAAACGCGATCGGCGGCGAGAAACGGGGTGACACGGCGTTTCTCGTCGCGAATCGCGTTCATCGGGGAGGGGTGCGCAGCGTCAGCGCCCCCGCGGGGCCGCGGCCGGCGGGGTCGGCGGGGGCGGGGTCGGCGGACCAGCGCCGCCTCCGGCAGCGTCACGCGTCGCGGCGCGCGCCCTCCGACGGCGTCACCGTGAACACGTTCGGGGCGCGGAATCCGGATGCCGCGAACGCGGCCTGCACGGCGTCGGTCGCCGCGGGCACGAGCTCGGTGGGGAGGAGCGCGATCGCGGCGCCGCCGAAGCCGCCGCCGGTCATCCGGGCGCCGAGCGCTCCCGAGGCGAGAGCAGTCTCGACGGCGAGGTCGAGCTCGGGCACCGAGATCTCGAAGTCGTCGCGCATCGACGCGTGCGAGGCGGTCAGCAGGTCGCCGATCGCGCGCGGCCCGTCGGCGTCGAGGGCGGCCACGGTGTCGAGGACGCGCTGGTTCTCGGTCACGATGTGCCGCACACGGCGAAAGGTCACGTCGTCGAGGATCTCCGCGGCGCGGGGCAGGTCGTCGACGGTGAGGTCGCGCAGCGCCGGCACACCGAAGGCCGCGGCGCCCTTCTCGCACGAGGCGCGGCGCTCGCGGTAGCCGCCCGAGGAGTGCGCGTGCTCGACGAGCGTGTCCACGACGAGGATCGCGAGGCCAGCCTCCGCGAAGCCCAGGGTGACCGGTCGCGTCTCGAGCGTGCGGCAGTCCAGGAAGGTCGCGGCATCGGCTTCGCCGAGCATGGATGCCATCTGGTCCATGATCCCGGTGGGCGCCCCGACCGCGTCGTTCTCGGCGGTCCGGCCGACGCGCGCGAGGGCGACCTTGTCGAGACCTGCGCCCCACACGTCGTTGAAGGCGGAGGCCACGGCCCCCTCGATCGCGGCGGACGACGAGAGCCCCGCTCCCACCGGCACCTCCGACGCCAGGGCGATGTCGACCCCTCGAGGTGTGGCATCCGGGGCCGCCGCGCGCAGCGCCCACGCCACGCCCAGCGGGTATCCGGCCCAGTCGAGGCCGCTGGCGGCGATGCGGGCGTCGAGGTCGGCGAGCGCCACCTCGACCGCGTCGTCGGAGAAGGTGGAACGCACGCGGATCACGTCGTCGTCGCGCAGCGCGACGGCGGCGGCGGTGCGCTGCGCGATCGCGAAGGGGAGGACGAAGCCCTCGTTGTAGTCGGTGTGCTCGCCGATGAGGTTGGCGCGGCCGGGGGCGGACCACACCCCTGCGGCGGGGGTGTCGGTCAGGGTGGCGAGCAGGGCGCGGGCGTCGTCGACGGCGGTCATGCCGTCACCTCCGGAACGGTGTCGAGGGCGGCGCGCAGGCGTTCGGCCTGCGACTCGGGGGTGACGTCGCCGATCCAGGCGCCCATGGCGGCTTCGGACCCGGCGAGGTACTTGAGCTTGTCGGCCGCGCGGCGCGGCGACGTGATCTGCAGGTTGAGTCGCACGCTGTCGCGGGCCCGGGCGACGGGCGCCTGGTGCCACGCGGCGATGTACGGCGTGGGCGTGTCGTACAGCGCGTCGATGCCGCGTAGCAACCGCAGGTAGAACGGGGCGAGCTCGTCGCGCTCGGCATCCGTCGTCTCGGCGAGGTCGGCGACGTGACGGTGGGGGAGCACGTGCACCTCGATCGGCCAGCGCGCCGCGAACGGCACGAACGCCGTCCAGTGCTCGCCGCGCAGCACCACGCGGGGGCCGGATGCCTCGAACTCGAGGATCCGCGCGAACAGGTCGGGCGAGGTGCGCGAGACGGTGTCGAGCAGGCGCTGCGTGCGCGGGGTGACGTACGGGTAGGCGTAGATCTGCCCGTGCGGGTGGGGGAGGGTGACGCCGATCTCCTGCCCGCGGTTCTCGAACGGGAACACCTGACGGATGCCGGGGAGGGCCGACAGTGCGGCCGTGCGGTCGGCCCACGCTTCGATGACGGTGCGGGCGCGGGTGCGCGACAGCGTGCCGAAGGATCCCTCGTGCTCGGGGCTGAAGCAGACGACCTCGCAGCGCCCGACGGAGGTGCGGGTGCGGCCGAGTCCGAGGTGCTCGAGGTCGTCGTCGCCGCGCGGCGGGTCGACGGCGGCGGGCGCGTCGCCGTGGGCGACGTCGAGCGCGGGACCGAAGGACGGCGACTTGTTCTCGAACACCGCGACGTCGTAGCGCGACGGGATCTCCGACGGGTTGGTCGGCGTCTGCGGGGCGAGCGGATCGAGGTGCGCGGGAGGCAGGAACGCCCGGTTCTGGCGATTGGATGCCACGGTGATCCAGTCGCCCGTGAGGACGTCCTGTCGCATGGTCGCGGTGGCGGGGCGGGGGTCGAGCTCGCGGGCGTCGATCGCGCGCTCGGGGCCGAGCGTCGTGCCGGCGTCGTCGAAGTAGATCAGTTCGCGGCCGTCGGCCAGGCGCGTGGGGCGCTTGACGACTCCGGCGCCGAGGGCCACTGCGGTGGGGCTGTCCGTGTTCACGATAACACGCTACAGATCAGCCGTGATATCGTCAACACCGAGGGGGTGGCATGCGCGTATCGATGGCCGATGTGGCCGCGGCGGCCGGGGTTTCGGCCCAGACGGTCTCGCGCGTCGCGAACGGCAGTCCCCGGGTCGATCCCACCACCCGCGCCCGCGTCGAGAAGGCGATGGGCGACCTCGGCTACCGCATGCACCGCGCCGCCCGCGCGCTCCGCACCGGACAGACCTCCACGATCGGGCTGGTCGTGTCGACGCTGGCATCCGTCGGCAACTCCCGCATGCTGCAGGCGATCTCCGAGGCGGCCGCCGCGCGCGACTACGCCCTCGCCGTGGTCACGGTGGGGGAGCGCGGCATCCGGGAGGCCTTCGCCCGACTGCGCTCGCAGGGCGTCGACGGTGCCGTGGTGCTCAATGAGGCGACCGAGCTGGTGCGTGACGCCCCGCCGGCGGATCTTCACCTCGTCGTCGTCGACTCCCCGCCCGACGAGCGCTTCTCGATCGTGCAGACCGACCACGCCGGTGGCGCCCGCGTGGCCGTCGAGCACCTGCTCGGGCTCGGCCACGACACCGTGCACCACGTCGCGGGTCCCGCGCGTTCCTTCGCCGCGGCTGAGCGCGAGCGGGCCTGGCGTGCCACACTCGCCGACGCCGGTCGTCGCGTGCCCGACCTCGTGCGCGGCGACTGGACCTCGGCATCCGGTCACGCCGCCGTCTCGGCCTTGACCGATGCGACGGCGGTGTTCGTGGCGAACGACCAGATGGCGCTCGGCGCGCTGCGCGCGTTCGCCGACGCGGGTCGCCGTGTCCCCGAGGACGTCGCGGTCGTGGGCTTCGACGACATCGTGGATGCCGCGGAGTACCGCCCGCCCCTCACGACCGTGCGTCAGGATTTCGACGTTCTCGGCGCGCGGACCGTCGAGGCCCTCGTCGCCGCGATCGAGGGCGGTGTCCACGTCGCCGAAACGGTGCCGGCGCCCCTCGTCGTCCGCGACAGCGCGCGCTGAGCTCTCGCTGCTCCCAGAACAGGCGCAGTAACGGAAACAGGCCGATCCGCGCGGGATCGGCCTGTCCTCGGCACAACGCCTGTTCCGGCGACGCGGTCTACTCCTCGAGCTGTCCCAGCGAGGGCTGCGCGACGAACCGGGCCACAGGCTCCAGGGCCTGCTCCAGCTCGAGCACGACGATCTCGTTCGCGCCCGCACGCAGGACCGGTGCCGGAACGTACAGCGTCTCCTGCGGCACGTTCCGCCAGTACCGGCCGAGGAAGAAGCCGTTGACGAAGGCGAAGCCCTTGCCCCACGCCGAGGTGTCGAGGAACAGGTCGGCGGCCGCGTCGATCTCGAACGTGCCGCGGAGCAGCGCGCGGCCGAGGGGCCCGGCGCCCGCACCGGCAGCGGCGGCGAGGTCGATCGGCGTCGCCGTCCAGCCGGTCAGCGGGGCGCCGTCGAGCGTCGCGCCGCCGATCAGGCCCTTCTCCTCACCGAGGCGGTGACCGTAGTTCACGCGACCCTGGTCCTCGACGAGCACCGTGAGGCGTGAGCCCGCGGGGATCGCGAGCGCGCGCTCGTGCAGCGTGCGGGAGAGGCGCCCGACGAACGTGCCGTCGACGTGCACCCACGCGAGGTCGCGGACCTCGCCGAACGCGAGCACAGCGGGAGCGTTCGCGGGAAGGTCGACGTCGTACCGGACGAGGGGCCCGAGGTGTCCGAGCTCCTCGAACGTCGCGGGGTCGTCCGAGGCGGAGCCGGTGGATGCCGGCATCCACTCGCCTTCGCCCGTGAGCGGCACCTCGAACACCGGCGCATCCGGCCGCGGCGCGGGCTCGAGGTCGGGCACCGGGGCGTACTTCGCGATCACGTCGCGGAAGGCGTGGAACTTCGCGGTCGGGTGCCCCGCCTCGTCGATGGGGGCGTCGTAGTCGTACGAGGTGACGATGGGGTCGAAGCGGCCCTTGTCGTTAGCGCCGTTCGTCGTGCCGAAGTTCGTGCCGCCGTGGACCATGTAGATGTTCACGGATGCGCCCGCCGCGAGCAGCACGTCGAGGTCGTGGGCGGAGGCGGCGGGGTCGGTCGTGTGGTGGATGCTGCCCCACCAGTCGAACCAGCCGTCCCAGAACTCCGAGCACATGAGCGGACCGGTGGGCTGGTGCTCGCGCAGGGTCGCGAGGCGCTCGGCCGAACGAGAGCCGAACGAGCCGGTGAGGTGCAGCTCGGGAAGACTGCCGTTCTCGAGCATCCACGGCATCGGCTGATCCACGGTCGTCAGCGGCACGGTGATCCCGGCTTCGCGGGTGACGCGCACGAGCTCGCGCAGGTAGTCCTTGTCGGAGCCGTAGGCACCGTACTCGTTCTCGATCTGCACGAGCACGACGTTGCCGCCGCGGTCGATCTGCCGCGGGACGACAATCTCGTACACGCGCTCGAGGTACTCCGTGACGGCGGCGAGGTACTGCGGCTCCGACCGGCGCAGGCCGATGCCCGGAGTGGACGTCAGCCACACGGGGAGCCCGCCGTTGTGCCACTCGGCGCAGATGTAGGGTCCCGGGCGGACGATCGCGTGCATCCCCTCGGCGGCCACGAGGTCGAGGAAACGGCCGAGGTCCTTCCAGCCCGTGGCATCCCATTCGCCCCGCACCGGCTCGTGTGCGTTCCACGCGACGTAGGTCTCGATGGTGTTGAGGCCCATCGCCTTGGCCGTGCGGATGCGGTCGGCCCAGTGCTCGGGGTGGATGCGGAAGTAGTGCAGAGTCCCGGAGATGACCTGGAACGGTTCGCCGTCCAGGAGGAAATCGGTCTCGCCGATGGTGAAGGTGGTCACGTTCTCTCTCGGGTCAGGAGGCCAGCTGGACGCGCACGCGGGCCCACGCGAGCGGGGGGAGGGTGAAGCGCAGGATGCCGTCCACCACGTCGACGGCCAGGTCCGCCGGAGCCACCGGTTCGGCGTCGGCGGAATTCGTGGTGTCGCGGTCGCCGCCCTCGGGGATGGTGATGACGACGGCCTCGGCGGATGCCACGGCCCCGAGGTCGAGCTCGACCTCGGTCGCGGTGTCGAGCGAGCGATGAGCCAGGAAGACGTGGGCGGTGTCGCCGTCGACGGTGGCGATCGCGTCCACCGCGTCGACCTCGCCGTGGCGGGCGGTGGGGATGCGTTCGCCGTCGACCGCGACGGGGACGACCCGCCCGGTCGCGGCCTCGGCCGTGAGGCGGAAGGGGTGGAACGTCGTCTGCCGCCACGCGGGCCCGCCGTCGGGCTCGGTGCGGATGGGGGCGATGACGTTGACGAGCTGCGCGAGGTTCGCCATCGAGACGCGGTCCGCGCGGCGCAGCAGCGTGATGAGGAGCGATCCGACGACGACGGCGTCGGTGACGGTGTAGTCGTCCTCGATGAGGCGCGGCGCGATCGGCCAGTCGCCCGTGAAGACGCGGGGCTTGTCGACCTCGTTCCAGCGCGTCTGGTTCCAGACGTTCCATTCGTCGACGCTGATGCCGACCGGGGCGCCGTCGGGGGTGCGGGCGTCGACCTCGTCGATGATGTCGACGACCTCGCCGATGTAGCGGTCGAGGGCCGCGCCGCTGGCGAGGAAGCTCTGCGGGTCGGTGCGGTCTTCCTCGTAGTACGCGTGCACCGAGATGTGATCGACGAGGCCCGCGGTGTGCCGCAGCACGGTGCGCTCCCAGTCGCCGAACGTGGGCATCTCGTGGTTGGAGCTGCCCGCGGCCACGAGCTCGACGGTGGGGTCGATGAACCGCATCATGCGCGCGGTCTCGGCGGCGAGGCGCCCGTACTCGTCGGCGGTCTTGTGCCCGATCTGCCACGGGCCGTCCATCTCGTTGCCGAGGCACCACAGGCGGATGCCGAAGGGCTCGTCGCGCCCGTTCGCGCGGCGGCGATCGCTCAGCGCGGTGCCGGCGGGGTGGTTGGCGTACTCGAGCAGGTCGGCGGCCTCCGCGACGCCGCGCGTGCCGAGGTTCACGGCCTCCATGACCTCGAGCCCCGCGGCATCCGCCCACTCGGCGAACTCGTGCAGACCCACCTGGTTGGTCTCGGTGCTGTGCCACGCGGCATCCAGTCGCACCGGACGTTCGGCGCGCGGCCCCACGCCGTCCTCCCAGCGGTAGCCCGAGACGAAGTTGCCGCCGGGATAGCGCACGACCGTCGCACCGAGCTCGCGCACCAGGGCGAGCACGTCGGCGCGGAAGCCGGACCCGTCGGCGCTGGCGTGTCCGGGCGAATGGATGCCGTCGTACACGCAGCGGCCCATGTGCTCGACGAACGTGCCGAAGAGGCGACGCGGAACCTCGGCTCCGGGGCGGCGGGGGTCCAGCGTGATGCGGGTGGGGGAGGTCATGCGGCTCTCCTGGAGCGGGAAGGGAAGGGGCGGGTCGCTCGCTCGTGCGCGCGACCCGCCCCCGATCATCGGCTTACTTGTTGACGCTGAAGCCCTGGTCGTTGCCGTACTGGACCAGCTGGTCCTGCCACGTCGACAGACCCTCGTTCAGGTCGCCCTTGGTGGCGTAGGCCTGGCCCACGGTGTCGCCGAAGATGCTGTTGGCGTACACCTGGAAGGGCAGGTAGCTCCAGCCCTTCACGACGTCGCTCGACGCCTGGGTGAGGACCTGGTTGATCTGCTGGCCGCCGAAGTAGTCCGACTTCTTGTCGACGAAGGCGGGGTCGCTCAGCTGCGCCGTGGTCGAGGGGAAGCCGCCCGACTCCGCGAAGATCGTGAGGCTCTCGTCGTCGTTGTTCAGCCACTTGAGGAAGCCCGCGGCCAGAGCCGGGTTCTTGCTCTGCTTGGTCACGGCCTGTCCGCCGCCGCCGTTCTCGGCCGTCGCGGCCTTGCCGTCGTACGTCGGGATCGGGGCGACGGCCCACTTGCCCGCGCCGTCCTCCACGGACGACTCAAGGACGCCCGGCATCCAGGCGCCGATGACGAGCGAGGCGATCGAGCCGTCACCGAGGCCCTTGAACCACTCGTCGCTCCAGCTCGGGGTGTCCGAGAGCAGGCCGCCGTCGATGAGGCGGTTCCAGTTGTCGGCGAACTTCTTCGAGCCGGCATCCTGCAGGTCGATCGTGACGTTCGTGCCGTCGGCCTTGAACGGGGTGCCGCCGGCCTGCCAGATCATGCTGGTGGTGAAGCCCGAGTCGCCGGTGTCGGCGGTGATGTACTTGGTCGGGTCGGCGGCGTGCAGCTTCTGCGCGGCCGCGTAGTACTCGTCCCACGTCGTCGGGACGGCGATGCCGTACTCGTCGAAGACGGACTTGTTGTAGAACAGCGCCATGGGGCCCGAGTCCTGCGGCAGGCCGTAGATCTTGCCGTCGAAGTCGACCGCACCCCACGGGCCGGTCGCGTAGGCGCTCTCGAGGTCGCCGAAGCCGTACGGCGCGAGGTCGAGCAGCGAGTCCGACAGGGCGAACTGCGGGAAGGCGTAGTACTCGATCTGCACGACGTCGGGGGCGCCCGAGCCGGCCTTGATCGCGTTCTGGAGCTTGGTGTACTCCTCGGTGTTGGTGCCCGCGTTGACGAGGTTGACCTTCACGTTCGGGTACTTCTTCTGGAAGGCCGCGACCTGCGCCTCGGCCGAGGGCGTCCACGACCAGTACGTGATCTCGCCACCCTCCTGGAGCGCCTTCTCGATGTCGTCGGCACTGCCGCCGTTGCTGCCGCCGCCCGTGCTGCCGCCGGAGCAGGCGGTCAGCGCGCCCACCGTGAGCGCGGTGGCCGCCAGAGCGAAGACGGTCCGCCGCACGGCGGTGCCCTTGCGCATGAATGTCATCGGGATTCCTTCACTTCGTTGTTGTGGATTGTGTTGCGGGATTCCGGGGCAGGACGCTCCGGGTTCGGGAGGGAGTCGAGGGTCACTGCTTGACGCTTCCGGCACTCAGACCGGACTGCCAGAAGCGCTGCAGGACGAGGAACGCGGCGACGATCGGGATGATCGAGAGGAGCGCGCCGGTGATCACGAGGTTGTAGATCGGCTGGGCGCCGACGCCGGTCGCCTGCGCGTTCCACTGGTTCAGGCCGACGGTCAGGGGGTACCAGGCCGGGTCGCTGAGCATGATGAGCGGGAGGAAGTAGTTGTTCCAGGTCGCGACGACCGCGAACAGCAGCACCGTCACGATGCCCGGCGTGAGGAGCCGGATCGAGATGGTGAAGAAGGTGCGGAACTCGCCGGCCCCGTCCATCCGGGCGGCTTCCAGCAGCTCGGTGGGGATGGCATCCGTCGCGTACACCCAGATGAGGTACAGGCCGAACGGGCTGATCAGCGACGGGATGATGATCGCCCAGGGGGTGTTCGTGAGACCGAGCTGGCTGAAGAGCAGGAAGGTCGGCACGGCGAGGGCCGTTCCCGGCACCGCGATGGCGCCGAGCACGACGGCGAACACGGCCTTGCGCCCGCGGAAGTTGTACTTGGCCAGGCCGTAGCCGGCCAGGGTCGCCAGCAGGGTCGCCCCTCCGGCGCCGACGACGACGTACAGCAGGGTGTTGCCGAGCCAGCGCAGGAAGATCCCGTCGCGATAGGTCAGCGTCTGGACGATGTTGTCGCCCAGCGCGAAGCTGTCGCCGAACCACAGACCGAACGTCGAGAACAGGTCGGGCTGGGTCTTGGTCGCGTTGATGACGAGCCAGAAGAGCGGCACCAGCGTGTACAGCAGGTACAGCGCCATGACGATGCTGAGGACGATCGACTTCTTGCTCTGCGTCGGCGAGGTGCGGGCGAAGCCGCGGCGCGAGCGCGAGCGGGAGGTGGTCACGGCCACGGTGTCGGTGCGGGGTGCGGTCGCGGTGGTCATCGCGCCTCCTGACGTGAGCCGCGCAGCTGCACGACGTAGGCGATGACGGCGGTGATGACACCCATGATGATGGCGACCGTGGCCGCGTAGTTGTACTGCTGGCCCGCGAACGACAGGTTGTAGGCGTACATGTTCGGCGTGAAGAACGTCGTGATGGTGTTCGGCGCCAGGGGCTTGAGGATGTTGGGCTCGTTGAAGAGCTGGAAGCTGCCGATGATCGAGAAGATCGTCGCGATGACGACCGCGCCGCGCACCGCGGGGATCTTGATCGAGAAGATCGTGCGCCACGCCCCGGCGCCGTCGATGGATGCCGCTTCGTACAGTTCGCCGGGGATCGTCTTCAGCGAGGAGTAGAAGATCAGCATGTTGTAGCCGACGAACTGCCACGTGACGATGTTGCCGATCGAGACCAGCATCCACTCGGGCACGAACGGCTGCACGAAGGTGCCGCCGAGAAGGTCGTTGAGGTTGCGGGTGAGGCCGAACTGATCGCCGTAGATGTACCCCCACATGAGCACCGCCACGACGGCGGGGACGGCGTAGGGGAGGAAGATCACGATGCGGTAGAAGCCGGCGGCGTGCAGGCGCGCACTGTCGATCGCGAGGGCGGCCGCGAGCGCCAGGAGGAGCATGACGGGCACCTGCACGACGAGGAAGAGCGAGACGCGGCCGAGGCCGTCCCAGAACTTCCCGTCGCCGAAGACGGCGATGTAGTTGGCGAAGCCGACGAACGCGTTGCCGCCGACCAGCTGGTCGCGGAAGACGCTGAGGTAGAGCGAGTACGCGAGGGGCGCGAGGAAGACCAGCGCGAACACGATGGCGAACGGGGCGACGAACAGCCAGCCGCGGTCGTCGATACGGGCGCGTCGCTTACGGCGCGGGGGGCGCAGAGCGGGCGGGGGTGCCGCGGTGGTCGTCATCGTCCGGATGCCTCTTCATTGGTGCGCAACGCGGGCGGGTCGCCGCGATGTTGACGTAAACATAACCGGACCCCGGTTAGCATGTCAACGTCAACACCCGAGGAGGCAGACGTGAGCGAGACGACGACGGTGTCGGCCGCGGCGGGGGGCCGCGCACGGCGCCGCGAGGTGTCGATGGCCGACGTCGCTGCGGCGGCGGGGGTTTCGGGGCAGACGGTGTCGCGCGTGGCGAACGGTCGCTCCAACGTCGATCCTGACACGCGTCGCCGCGTTCTCGACGCGATGGCCTCCCTCGGCTACCGGCCGAACAGCGCCGCACGGGCCCTCCGCTCCGGACGCTTCCGCAGCATCGGCGTGATCATGTTCTCGCTGAGTTCCTACGGCAACACCCGCACGCTCGATGCGCTGGCGTCGGTGGCCGCGGCATCCGGGTACTCCATCACCCTCATCACGGTGCAGTCCGCCTCGCAGTCCGACGTGTCGGGAGCCTTCCTCCGGCTCCACGAGCACGCCGTCGACGGGATCGTGATCCTCATCGAGACGCATCGCCTCGGCGAGAACGAACTGTCCATCCCCTCGGGGCTGCCGGTCGTCGTCGTCGACTCCAGCGCCGACTACCCCTACGCCGTCGTCGACAACGACCAGGCGCAGGGGGCGCGCCTGGCCACCGAGCACCTGCTCGACCTCGGCCACGAGACCGTCTGGCACGTGTCGGGTCCGCCCGAGTCCTTCGCCGCCGAGCGCCGCCGCGACGCGTGGCGCGCCGCCCTCGAGGAACGCGGATGCCGCGTGCCGCCGCTGCAGATCGGCGACTGGACCGCCGAGTCGGGGCACCGCATCGGTGCGACGCTCGCGGAAGATCCGAGCGTGACGGCCGTCTTCGCGGCGAACGACCAGATGGCGCTCGGAGTCATCCGGGCGCTGCACGAGGCCGGACGCGCGGTCCCCGGTGACGTCAGCGTCGTCGGGTACGACGACATGCCCGAGTCGGCGAACTTCTGGCCCCCGCTGACGACGGTGCGACAGCGCTTCGAGCGTGTCGGCGAAGAGGCGATGAGCGCCCTGATCGCCGACATCGAGGGCGCCGGCGGAGAGCACGCGCGCACGCTGGTCCCCACCTCCCTCGTGGTGCGCGAAAGCTCCGGCCCGCGCGCCTGATCCCCGGCTGCTCGGGCGTGGGCCGGCGCGCTGTGCGCCCGCGGCTCGCCGTGGAGCGGAGGGGATTCGCCGGGCGGAGGACCGAAGCCGTGGCATCCGTCCTCCCCTCGCCGAATCTCCTCCGCTCGGGAGCGGGCTGAGGGCGGAGGGCGGCCCGTGCCGGACGTTGTGCCGCGGTGCCCTCCTCCGCTAGGTTCGATGTTGACGTCAACATGTTGACGTCAACATCTCCACCCACGAGACCGCGCCGATGCGGTCGGATCGGAATGACGATGAAGTCAGCTCGACTGTTGTCGATGACCTGTGCTGTCGCCCTGGCCGCCGGCGGGATCGCGGCGACGACCGCCGCCACCGCCGCAGCGCCCGCCGCTGCCGCACCCACCGCCACGGTGCGCATCACCCCCAACCCCGCCTCGGCGGCGGAGCCGTTCGAGGGATGGGGCACGAGCCTGGTGTGGTTCGCCAACGCCACCGGCAACTACCCCGCCGACGTGCGTCAGAAGCTCTTCGACGCCGTGTTCGGCGAGGACGGCCTCAACCTCAACATCGCCCGGTACAACATCGGCGGCGGCAACGCCTCCGACGTGCCGGCGTATCTGCGGCCCGGCGGTGCGGTCCCCGGGTTCTGGAACCCCGACCTCGGCGCGACCGACTCCCAGGGGGCGATCACGTCGAACTACGCCGACCGCAACCGGTACAAGGCCGCGTGGAACCCCGACGACCCGAACGCGTACGACTTCGACGCCGACTCCGCCCAGCGGTGGTGGATCGACGCGCTCAAGGGCAAGGTCACCCACTGGGAGGCCTTCAGCAACTCCCCGCCCTATTTCCTCACCCAGAGCGGCTACGTCTCCGGCGGCATCAACAACGCCACGAGCGAGCAGCTCGCTCCCGCCGACATGGACAAGTTCGCCGGCTACCTCGTGAACGTCGTCGACGAGCTCGAGAAGGCGCACGGCATCACCTTCGACACGATCGACCCGTTCAACGAGCCGAACACGAACTACTGGCAGACGCAGATCCCCAACGGCGCCCAGTGGCCCACCGGCGGGCGCCAGGAGGGTGCGCACATCGGCCCGCAGGCGCAGGATGCCATGGTCAAGGCGCTCGCGGCCCGCCTCGCGCAGCCGAGCACCACCACCGACGCCGTCATCTCGGCGATGGACGAGACGAACCCCGGGATCTTCGCCACGAACTGGAACACCTGGTCGGCGGAGTCGAAGAGCCTCGTCGACCAGCTCAACGTCCACACGTACGGCACCGGCGGACGCCAGGTCGTGCGCGACATCGCCAAGGCCGCCGACAAGCCCCTGTGGATGAGCGAGGTCGAGGGCAACTGGACCGCCGGAGGCTTCACGACCAACGACATCAACAACGGCATCGGGATGGCCGAGCACATCGTCGGCGACCTCCGCGAGCTCGAGCCGACCGCCTGGGTGTTCTGGCAGCCCGTCGAAGACCTGTACAACATGCAGAAGGTCGAGAACCTCAACTGGGGCAGCGTCTATATCGACTTCGACTGCAACGCCGAGGGCAAGTCGCTCCGTCGCATCGCCGACGGTGAAGCAGACCCCTCGTGCAAGGTGCTGACCAACGAGAAGTACAACACCGTCCGGAACTTCACGCACTACATCCACCCGGGTGACCGCCTGATGTCCACCGACAACGCCCAGTCCACGGCGGCCATCGACGCCGACGGTCAGGGTGCGACGATCGTGCACGTCAACTCCGACACGTCCGAGAAGACCGTGCAGATCGACCTGAGCGACTTCGGCACGATCGCGCCCGGTGCCACGGTCACCCCGATCGTGACCACCCAGTCGACGGTCGAACAGCCGACCGTCAACGCGCTGAAGGAGGGTGCGAAGGTCGCCGTGGACGCGGCATCCCGGACCGCCACGGTGACCGTCCCGGCGAAGTCGGTCACGACGTTCGTCATCGACGGCGTCTCGGGCGTCTCGCAGGATGCCGCCGCGTTCCGCGACGGTGAGAAGGTGCAGCTCTCCGGGGTGCAGAGCGGTCTCACCCTCGACGCCTCGTCGGGCCTCGCGATCCGCCCCAGCGCGACGACGGCCGACGCCGCCCGCGCGCAGACCTGGACCGTGCGCACCATCGACGGCGAGGGCACCAACCGCCACCGCTTCACGCTCCAGAACGGATCGGGCCAATTCCTGGCATCCGACAACGGGGGTACCGCTCTCGTCGACGCCGATCCCGCCACGGCCGCGAGCAACCCCGCGACGCAGTGGATGGCGTCGACCACGGACGGTGAGTACTACTCGCTGCTGAACGTGGCCGCCGAGCGCGTCCTCGACGTGAATCAGGCCAGCACGACCCCCGGCGCGACCGTGGGGCTGTGGACGTCCAACGGCGGTGGCAACCAGCAGTGGCGCATCGCGACGACGAGCATCCTGGGCACGGAGCCCGTGTCGGTGGCCACCGCGGTCGACGTCACCCCGCAGCTGCCGGCCAAGGCCGTGATCCGCTATGCAGGCAAAACGCTGCGCGCCGCTGACGTCACTTGGCAGCTCGACGGCGTCGACTGGTCGCGTCCCGGCACGGTGCAGGTGCGCGGCACGGGTACCGATCTCTTCGGCACGGAGTTCGAGGCCACGGCGACGGTCGAAGTCGGTGCGTTCACCGCGACGCGGCCGGCGTCGGTGACGGTTCCGGCGGGCAGCGCCCTGGATGTCGTGAAGGACCTCGCCGACCGCGACGTCCAGGCCGAGCTGACGCCCTCGGGCGGCGGCTACTGGGTGCCGGTGGAGTGGACGTGGAGCGACCTGACGGACGCCGCGTTCGCCGCGCCGGGAACCGTCACGGTGGCCGGTGTCGCGACAGGCCCCGCCGGCGAGCGTCTCGACGCGAAGCTGACGGTCATCGTCACGGCGGCGGCGGAGAACAACGTCGCCCCGCAGAGCGCGCCCTCCGCGACCTACACCGAGTCGGGCTACCCCGTCGTCAACACCATCAACGGCATCACCACCGACAAGGGATGGTCGAACTGGCGAGGCGGCACGAAGAACGACCAGGACACCCTCAGCTACGTGCTGGCAAAGCGCGAGACGCTGACGCACGTCGCGGTGCAGTTCTACAAGGACGGCGGCACCCTGAGCTGGCCGACGACGATGCGCGTCGATCACCGGGTGAGCGGCGGCGAGTGGGTGCAGGGCGACCTCATCACCGTGCCGACGCCGTCCAGCGGTGCGCCCCTGGTCGACGTGCCGGTGACGGGTACGGCCGACGAGGTGCGGGTCGTGTTGAACGCCCGGTCGCAGACGCACATGATCGTCTCGGAAGTGTCGATCTACGCGGCCTCCGCGTCGCCCGCGGGCATCGCCGATCTCGCGCGGTTGACCGTGGGTGACACGCCCGTCGCCGGTTTCGACCCGAAGACGTTCGAGTACACCGTCGCGTCGACGGGGTCCGCGTGGCCGGAACTGCACGCGGTCGCGGTCGACGAGGATGCCACGGTCCAGATCACGCAGCCGGGTGCAGGGTCCGAGACGGCCCGCGCTGCCGGAGACGCCGGGTCCGTGCGGGTGACCGCCCCCGACGGCACCGAGCAGACCTACACCGTGACGATCGAGCGCACGGTGGGGGTCGACACGCCGACCCTCGCGGGTGAGCCGCGCGTCGGTTCGACGGTGCGGGCGACGGCGACGACCGATCCCGCCGACGCGGCGCAGACGTTCGTGTGGCTGCGCGACGGTTCACCGATCCCGGATGCCACGGCCGACGCCTACGCGCTGACCGCCGCCGACGAGGGTCGGGAGATCTCCGTGGAGGTCACCGCGTCCGCCGAGGGCTTCACCGCCGGATCGGCACGCTCCGCGGCCATCGTCCCCGCAGCCGCCCCGGTCGACCCGGGCACCGGTGGCGGCGACGGGTCGGGGAACGGGAACGGCTCCGGCACCGGCGGAAGCGGTTCGGGCACCGGAAACACCGGTTCGGGATCGTCGAACGGTTCGGGCTCGAGCGGTTCGTCGACGAGCTCGTCCACGAGCTCCTCGGCGCGCGACCTCGCGGTGACGGGTCTGCAGTCGGAAGGCATCGCCGTCCTCGGGGCCGGTGCCGGTCTGCTGCTGCTCCTCGGTGGGCTGGTGCTCTGGCGCCGGCGTCGCGGGGCGGGCTCCACCGAGGGCTGACCCTTCGAGATCACGCGGCCGCGTCGATCGCCTTCGGGCATCGGCGCGGCCGCGTCGTTCGAGCGGGACTCGGGGGTGGGCGCCCTCGGCATCCGGATACCCGAAACGCACATCCGTGCAACCCCGCCCTCACCCACCCGGCGGCGCGGAATGATTGACCAGTTCGATTCCCCCTCCCCGAGGAGACCCATGCACGTCAACGCCTACGCGGCGTCGTCCGCGACCTCGCCCCTTGAACCGACGACCATCGAGCGCCGCGATGTCGGCCCGAAGGACGTCCTGATCGACATCGCCTACGCCGGCATCTGCCACTCCGACATCCACACCATCCGGGGTGAGTGGGGCGAGGTGCCCTACCCGCTGACCGTCGGCCACGAGATCGTCGGCACGGTCGCCGAGGTCGGCGCCGACGTCACGAAGCACAAGGTGGGTGACCGTGTCGGCGTCGGCTGCATGGTCAACTCCTGCCGCGAGTGCGAGAACTGCCTGGCCGGCGAGGAGCAGTACTGCCTCAAGGGCAACATCGGCACGTACGGCGCGAAGGACGTCGACGGCACGATCACCCAGGGCGGCTACAGCGAGAAGATCGTCGTCGACCAGGACTTCGTGCTGCGTGTGCCGGAGTCGATCCCGTACGAGAAGGCGGCGCCGCTGCTGTGCGCCGGCATCACCACCTACTCGCCGCTGAACCACTGGAACGCCGGTCCCGGCAAGAAGGTCGCGATCGTCGGCCTCGGCGGGCTCGGCCACATGGCCGTCAAGATCGCCCACGCCATGGGTGCCGAGGTCACCGTGCTGTCGCAGACCCTCGGCAAGAAGGACGACGGCCTCGCGATGGGCGCCGACCACTACTACGCGACGAAGGACGACGAGACGTTCTCGACGTTGAAGAACACGTTCGACCTCATCGTCAACACGGTCAGCGCCCCGCTCGAGCTCAAGAAGTACCTGGGACTGCTCGCCCGCAACGGCACGATGGTCAACGTCGGCGCCCCGCCCGAGCCGCTGCCCATCGAGGTCTTCACCCTGTTCGCCAACCGCCGCTCATTCGCGGGCTCGGGCATCGGCGGCATCCGCGAGACCCAGGAGATGCTCGACTTCTGCGCCGAGAACGGCATCGCGCCCGAGATCGAGCTCATCTCGGCCGACAAGATCAACGAGGCCTACGAGCGCGTGCTCAAGAGCGACGTGCGCTACCGCTTCGTCATCGACGCCGCGACCTTCGCCTGATCCCGGATGCCACGGCCCCGACGTTCTCCGGAGCGCCGGGGCCGCGGCATGTCCGGCCCTCTCGGTCTGCTGTTCTCCGGAGCGCCGGGGCCGCGGCCGCGGCACGTCCGGCCTCGCGGTCTCCCGTTCTCCGGGGCGCCGTCGCCGCGGCATCCCGCCGTCCTCCGCTGTCGCGCCGCAACGCGTCGCCGTACCTGCGTCGATAAACGCGATCCGCGGTGGGAAACGACGGGTCGTACTGTTTCTCGTCGCGGACGGCGTTTGTCGCTGAGCTTGCACGGCCGCCCGGGCGCGTGCGCT
This sequence comes from Microbacterium proteolyticum, assembly GCF_029639405.1. Taxonomy (NCBI): domain Bacteria; kingdom Bacillati; phylum Actinomycetota; class Actinomycetes; order Micrococcales; family Microbacteriaceae; genus Microbacterium; species Microbacterium proteolyticum. The sequence continues at coordinate 575,877 of NZ_CP121274.1, read as the reverse complement.
GGCCGTCGGCGCTCCTCGCCGTCTCCCGCCGCCGGTCCCGACGTTCGCGGGCGCGTCTCCCGCCGCCTCGCTGCACCGTCTCTACATCGATAAACGCGATGCGCGGTGACAAACGACGTGCCGTGCTGTTTCTCGTCGCGGACAGCGTTTATCGCGGGCCGGCAGGGCCGCCGTGCCCGCCGCAGCCGCCGCCCCGCAGCAGCAGCCGCCCCGCCGCCACAGCAGCCGCCCCGCCGCAGCTGCAGCACCTGCCCGGAGCGCCGGGGCCGCGGCATCCCGCCAGCCCCAGGCATAAACGCGATCTGCTCGCATAAACGCGCTGTCACCGCGTTTATGCACGCCGATCGCGTTTATGGATGCCGCGTCCCGCAGTCGCACGCCGGGCCCCGCTGCCGCAACCGCCGGCCCCGCAAGCGCCAGCGACCCCGCGGCAACCGGCACCCGTCCCCGCACGCGACAGCGGCGCCGCCCCGAGGGAGCGGCGCCGCTGGGGCGGAGGCGTTACTCGCCGAGGGCGGCGGAGACGACTGCGCGAGCCTCTTCCTGTACGGCGCGCAGGTGCTCCTCGCCGCGGAGCGACTCGGCGTACAGCTTGTAGACGTCTTCGGTGCCGGAGGGGCGTGCGGCGAACCACGCCGACTCCGTCTGCACCTTGAGGCCGCCGATCGCGGCGCCGTTGCCCGGCGCGTGCGACAGCTTCGCGATGATCGGTTCGCCGGCGAGTTCGGTGGCGGTCACGGCATCCGGCGAGAGCTTCGACAGCGTCGCCTTCTGCGCGGGCGTCGCGGGGGCGTCGACGCGCTGGTAGGCCGACGCGCCGAACTCGGTCTCGAGCTCGGCGTAGCGCTGCGACGGCGTCTTGCCGGTCACGGCGAGGATCTCCGCGGCGAGCAGGCACAGCAGGATGCCGTCCTTGTCGGTGGTCCAGACGGTGCCGTCCTTGCGCAGGAACGAGGCTCCGGCCGACTCCTCGCCGCCGAACGCGACGGAGCCGTCGAGCAGCCCCGGGACGAACCACTTGAAGCCCACCGGCACTTCGAGCAGCGTCTTGCCGAGAGCGGATGCCACCCGGTCGATGATCATCGACGAGACCAGGGTCTTGCCGATCGCGGCATCCGTCGGCCACCCGTCGCGGTGCGAGAAGAGGTAGTCGATTGCGACGGCCAGGTAGTGGTTGGGGTTCATCAGCCCCGCGTCGGGGGTGACGATGCCGTGGCGGTCGGCGTCGGCGTCGTTGCCGGTGAGGATGTCGTAGTCGGCGCGCGCGGCGACGAGCGAGGCCATCGCGGACGGAGACGAGGGATCCATACGGATCTTCTCGTCCCAGTCGAGCGTCATGAACTTCCACGTCGGGTCGACCTCGGGGTTCACGACGGTGAGGTCGAGCCCGTACACCTCGGCGATGAGCGCCCAGTACTCGACCGAGGCGCCGCCCAGCGGGTCGGCGCCGATGCGGACGCCGGCGTTCTTGATCGCGTCGACGTCGATGATGGATGCCAGATCCCGCACGTACGCGTCGCGGAAGTCGTACTGGCCCAGGGTGTCGAGGTCGATGTCGGCGTGACGAGTGCGATGCACGCCGGAAAGGCCCGCGGCGATGAGCTCGTTCGCGCGGTCGGCGATCCAACCCGTCGCGTCGGTGTCGGCGGGGCCGCCGTGCGGCGGGTTGTACTTGAAGCCGCCGTCGCGGGGCGGGTTGTGCGACGGGGTCACGACGATGCCGTCGGCGCGACCGGGGTCGTCCGCGGCGCGGTCGCGGTTGTAGGTGAGGATCGCGTGGCTGAGGGCGGGGGTCGGCACCCACGAGTCGCGCGAGTCGACGCGCACGTCGACGCCGTTCGCAACGAGCACCTCGATGGCGCTGCGCTCGGCCGGCAGCGAGAGCCCGTGCGTGTCGCGCCCGAGGAACAGCGGGCCGGTGATGCCCTGCGCCGCGCGGTAGTCGACGATGGCCTGCGTGGTGGCGAGGATGTGGTCCTCGTTGAAGCTCGTGCTCAGCGAGGATCCCCGGTGGCCGCTGGTGCCGAAGGCGACGCGCTGCTCGGGCACCGTGGCATCCGGTTTGCGGTCGTAGTAGGCGGAGATCAGTTCGTCGATGTCGATGAGATCGGATGCCTCGGCGGGCTGTCCTGCGCGACTGCTCATGCCGACAGTCTGCCCGCTGCGGAGCCGTCGTGCATGCGCACGGACGCATTCGGGGCGAAGAACATCCCGCGAATCTCCCCAGAGGCCGACTCGATCAGGTCTGCAGGGCTGCGCCGCGCTCCCGCAGGGCGCTCAGCGTCGCACGCAACGCCGGCGAGTCGGTCCGCGAGCGCCGGTGGACCGCGACGACGTCGCGGGTGGAGGCGGGGTCGATCGTCGGTATCGCGACGAGATCGGGACCGAGTGGCGCGCGCCCTAGCCGCGGGACGAGCGCCACGACGGCGCCCGTGCGGGCGAGTTCCAGGTGGTTCTCGAACTCCATCGATTCGTACACGACCCGCGGCGCGTTGCCGACCCCGTCGAACAGGCGGCGCAGCCACTGCCGGCAGATGGTGGTCTCGAAGGTCGCGACCCACGCCTCGTCGGCGAGGTCGCGTGGGTGCAGGACGTCGCGGCCGGCGAGTGGGTGGTCGCGGTGGACGATGATGTCGGCGACGTCGGTGAACAGCGGGGTGACGACGAGGTTCTCGGGGATCGCGAGCGCGACCCCGCCCCACTGGTGGGCGATGCCGAGGTCGCGTTGTCCCGAGGCGATCAGTGCGACCGTCTCCCACGGCTCGCTCTCCCGGACGAAAAGGCGCAGATCAGGGTGGGTCCGGGCGAGGTCGACGAGGAGCGGCGCGAGGAGTCCTCGCACGACCGTCGAGAACGCCGCGATCCGGACCTCGCCGCTGACGGTGCCGTCGCCGGGCGCGTTGGCCTGCAGGTCGGAGCGCAGACGCTCGAGCTCCGCGAGGATCGGCGTCGACCCGACGACGAGCTGCGTGCCCGCGTCGGTGAGCGCGACCCCGCGACCGACGCGCTCGAGCAGAGCGACGCCGGTCTCGCGCTCGAGGCGTTTGATCTGCTGCGACACCGCCGAGGGCGTGAAGCCGAGCGTCGCCGCGGCGGCGGAGACGCTGCCCTCGCGGGCCACGGTACGCAGCGAACGGACCGCTTCGAGATCGATCATGAAGAAACGCTACTGCGTTCCGTGAAGAAACGTTCGCTGGTGCTTCAAGGACGAGAGCGGTGAACTGAACCCGTGAGTCGTCGTGACATGATCCTGGCCGCCGGGGTGGCCTCCGCCTGGGGCTTCAACTTCCTCGTCATCGACTGGGGCATGCCCGGCATCCCGCCCCTGCTCTTCGTCGCGATCCGCTTCGTCGTCGTGGCGGCGTTCGCCGTGATCGTGCCGCGCCCGACGGCATCCTGGTCGACGATCGTCGGCGTCGGGGTGTTCATGAGCCTCGGCCAATTCGGGCTCCTGTACACGTCGCTGGCCCTCGGCCTGCAGCCGGGCCTGGCCGCGCTGCTCCTGCAGGCGCAAGCGGTCTTCACCGTCGTCATCGCCGCCGGGGTGCTGCGCGAACGACCGACGCTCGGGCAGGGCATCGGAGTGACCGTCGGCGTGATCGGGCTCGCCGCGGTCGCCGTCGGACGCGGGGGAGATGCGCCCGCGATCGCGGTGGTCCTGGCGCTCGCCGCCGCGCTCTCGTGGGCCGTCGGCAACGTCATCTCGCGGCGGGCCGGAGTCGTGGCCGGACGCGGGCGGCTCGGCGCGCTGTCGCTCACGGTGTGGTCGGCGCTCGTGGTGCCCGTGCCGGCGCTCGTCCTCGCCTTCGCCGTGGAGGGGCCGAGCGCGATCGCAGCCGGCCTCGCGTCGTTCGGCTGGTCGGCCGCGCTGTCGACGCTGTACACCGCGGGGCTCTGCACGCTCGTCGGGTACGCGATCTTCAACGGCCTGCTCGCGCGCAATCCGTCGGCGGCCGTCGTCCCCTGGGTTCTGCTCGCACCGGTCGTGGCGACGGCGTCCGCTGCCCTCCTGCTCGGGCAGATCCCGGCACCCGCCGAAGTCGTCGGGGGAGTGCTGCTGGTCGCGGGAGTCCTCGTGACGACCGTGGATGTCCGTCCGCGTCGTGCGGCGTCGCGCCGCGAGGCGCTGGTCGACAAGGTCTGACCGGTCGGGGCCGACCTCGACCGGATCAGCGGGAGGACTAGGCTGAGCCGGTGCTGCCCGACACCGACTCCGCGCCCGCCCGCCGTACCTACAGCTACCTGGGCCCCGCCGGAACCTTCACCGAGGCGGCGCTGGCGCAGGTCCCCGAGGCCCGCGACCAGATCTGGCGGCCCGTGCGCAACGTCGCCGAGGCGCTCGCCGACGTCATCGAGGGGCGATCGGATGCCGCGATGATCGCGATCGAGAACTCGGTGGACGGCGGAGTCTCCACGACCCAGGACGCCCTCGCGACGGTGCCGGGCCTGCGGATCGTGGGCGAATACCTCGTGCCGGTCAACTTCGTGCTCGTCGGCCGCCCCGGCACGACCCTCGCCGACGTCTCGCTCGTCTCTGCCCACCCCGTCGCCTACGGGCAGTGCCTCGGCTGGCTGCGCGACAACCTCCCCGCGCACGCGCACCTGCCGGCATCCAGCAATGTCGCCAGCGCCCTCGGGGTCCTCGACGGCTCGAGCGGGGCGGATGCCGCGATCGCGGCGCCGGGCATCGTCGCCCATCACGAGGTCGAGGTGCTCGCCGAGGAGATCGGCGACAACCCGAACGCGGTGACCCGCTTCGTCCTCGTCAGCCGGACGGTCGCGCCCGCGCCGCCGACGGGCGCTGACAAGACGTCCCTCATCGTCGAGCTGCCCGAGGACCACCCCGGTGCGCTGCTGGAGCTGCTCGAGCAGTTCGCCACCCGGGGCATCAACCTGAGCCTGTTGGCATCCCGTCCGATCGGAGACGCGCTCGGCCGCTACCGGTTCGTGATCGACGCCGACGGACACGTCCAGGACGAGCGGATGGCCGACGCCCTGATGGGCCTCCGGCGTTTCAGCCCGAAGGTGATCTTCCTCGGGTCGTACGCGCGTGCCGACCGCGCGATCGTGCGTTACCCGCAGCGGTACTCCGACGACGTCTTCGTCGAGGCCCGCGACTGGCTGCGGGGCCTGCTCAGCGGCGAGCCCGAGGCGTAAGCGGACCGGGCGGTCGCGGTCGGGCCGAGCCCAGAGCCGCGAGACTGCGCGCGCGTGAGGCGGATGCAGTCTCGACGATCCGGGCGGCAAAGCCGCCCCTGGCCGCGGCGGCGCAGCCACCCCGGGCCGCGCTCCGGTCAGGCGGCGACGGCTGCGACCCCCGCCACGAGCTCGAGCGTCTGGGCGCGGCCGTCGGCCGAGTCCAGCGGCTCGCCGTCGTACGCTCCCGCCACGGGAGACAGCATGATCTCGTCGACGTCGTAGCGTGCTGCGAACTCGGCCAGTTGCGCGCGCACATCGTCGCCGGTTCCCACGAACCACTTCTGACGGGTGGATGCCATGATCGACTCCGCCATCGCATCGAACGGGTCGGCCTTCGCCTGCTCAACGGTCTCGAGCGGGACGAGCGGACGGTTCGTCCGCAGGCGCGCCATCATCCGCAGCTGGGGCAGGGCGCGCTCCTCGGCCTCCTCGGCGGTCGGGGCGGCGACGACGTTGGCGGTGACGAAGGTCCGCGGTCCCTCACCCGAATCGTTCGGCTGGAACTGGTCCCGGTACAGCCGGAGCGCGTGCTCCAGACCTTCCCCCGAGAAGTGGTTGGCGAAGACGTAGGGCAGACCGAAGCTCGCGGCGAGCTGCGCCGAGTAGTCGCTCGAGCCGAGCAGCCACACCTGCGGCATCCCGGATGCCAGGGGCGTCGCCTTCACCTGATACTCGGTGCCGGAGGTGAACCGCACGGTCGCCCCGTCCGGGGAGGTGAGCGCGAGGATGTCGGTCACGTGGTCGGGGAAGCGGGAGACGTCGCTCGTCGCCCCCGAGCGGTGAAGCAGCTGCGTGATCACGGGATCGCTCCCGGGAGCGCGGCCGATGCCGAGGTCGATCCGGCCGGGGGCGAGGGCCTCGAGGGCGGCGAACTGCTCGGCCACGATGAGCGGCGAGTGGTTGGGGAGCATCACTCCCCCCGATCCGACGCGGATGCGCGCCGTGCGGGCGGCGGCGGCGGCGATGAGGACCGGCGGCGTCGTCGAGGCGACCGCGGGCATGTTGTGGTGCTCGGCGAACCAGTACCGGCGGTAGCCGAGCCGGTCGGCGCGCTCGACCAGATCGAGCGAGGCGGCCACCGCCTGCGCGCTGCTCTGCCCGGCGCGCACGGGGACGAGGTCGAGAACGGAGAGGGAGGGGATCGCATCGTTCACCCCAGCCCCAACCCGACAAGGGGTGGGGGTATTCCGCATCGCGCCGGAACGCAACCCCCTGCGCGGTCTCCCTCGTCCCGGCCTACCGTCGCCCGCATGAGCGGGGGTAAGACCATGATCCATACGCAGATGGCCGTCAACGACGCCGTTTTCGGGTTGGCGCAAGGACAGGACCTCGATGCCCTGAAGAAGAGGATCGAGAGCGCGGTCGCGCAGGGCGGCAGATTCGCGTCGTTCGTGGTCGTGGGCAACCGGGAGGTGAGCGTCCTGTTCTCGCCCCACACGGCGGTGGCGTTCTCGGTGGAGACGGTGGCGTTCGACGAGCGGGATGACGGTGACGCCGACGTCCCCTACGGCGGCTTCTTCGACGAGTGACGTCGGCGTCCTCGGACGCTCAGGGTTCTCTCAGCCGGAATACCGTGACGAATGGGCGCCGGGGAGCGTCTTCATTGTGACTTCGCGGAACACACGGTTCCGCAGATCACGGAAGGAAGCGCAATGGCTGAGAACACCACCACCGCCACCACCCCCGTCACCGCCACGAAGGACGGCGGCTCGACCGTCATCGTGGATGCCGTCGTCGCCAAGGTCGCCGGCATCGCTGCGGCCGAGGTCCCCGGCGTGCACGCGCTCGGCGGCGGAGCCGCCCGCGTCATCGGCAACATCCGTCAGGCCGTGGGGTCCAAGGACTACGCGCAGGGCGTGAGCGTCGAGGTCGGCGAGACCGAGGTCGCCGCCGACATCGCGATCCAGGTCGACTACCCCGAGCAGCTGCAGCGCGTGGCCTCGAACGTCCGCGCCGCCGTGCACCAGGCCATCACCGAGCTCGTGGGCATGAAGGTCGCCGAGATCAACGTCACCGTGGTCGACGTCTTCATCCCGGGCGAGGAGAACGACGACGAGACCGCCGAGACCCGCGTCAACTGACGAATCTCGCGCACGAAGGGGCGTCGGCTTCGGCCGGCGCCCTTTCGCGTGTCCGCGTTCGCGTCAGAACGACGACAGCGAGGCGCGGAAGTACTCGTCGGCGATCCGGCGGTTGTCGGCGGGATCGCGCTCCGGCGGTATGTCGTCGAAACGCGCGGCCTCCTCCAGTTGCGCGGCGACGAATCGTTCCAGCACGGCCGGCGGGGTTCCGGCACCCATCTCCCGAGTCTGCGCCTTCAGCGCGATCAGATCGTCCGCCGCCCGCCGGATCGACCGGTCGACGTCCCCCTCGGCGAGAAGGCGCGGAAGATCCATCGGCGGCAGCACGCCATCGGAGTTCGACGCGAGCCACCGCAGAGCCGCCGCCGGCCGAAGCACGTAGAAGAAGCGTTTCAGCGTGGCCGCACCCATCCTCTGCTGTCGGGCCACGTGCAGGTAGTGGCGGCCGATCGCCGCACGCTCCACGGTCGCCTCGGCGAGCGCGAGCAGTCCATCGCGGAAGCCGCTGTCGCCGGTGTAGACGATGGGTGACCGCAGCCACTCGATCGCGGTGGCGTTGCCCTTCACGACGAGTCGGACCGCTTTGGCCAGGTCCCACCCGTTGACGTCGTAGGTCTCGTCGAGCGGCGTTTCGATGACGTCGCGCGTCGGCCAGAGTGAGAGGTACGCCTCCGGTCGGCGTACGAAGAGGAATCGGCAGTCGTAGTCGCTGTCGGGCGAGGGGAAGCCCCAGGCGCGGCTCCCGCTCTCGATGGCCCAGGGGATGCGTACGTCCTGCTCCTCGCAGACCGACGCCAGCCGGTGATCGATCTCGGCGACGACCGCGGGGTCGAGAGACGAGGGAACGGCGCGCATCGGACGACGATACCCCCGCGACATCGACGGGCTCGACCGGTCAGCCGCCGTGCCGCACCTTGTCGTACGCGTCGAGCGCGCGCTGGCGCGTCTCCTTGAGGTCGACCATCGGTTCCGGCGCCCCGCCGTCGAGGTGCTCCGGAGCCCACTGCCGGATGTACTCGTCGTGCGGGTCGAACTTCTCGCGCTGCGTGTCGGGGTTGAACACGCGGAAATAGGGCGCGGCATCCGCCCCCGATCCCGCGACCCACTGCCAGTTGAACGGATTGCTCGCGGCATCCGCGTCCACCAGGCAGCCCCAGAACCACTCCTCGCCGTGGCGCCAGTCGATGAGCAGGTTCTTGGTGAGGAAGGATGCCGTGACCATGCGCACGCGGTTGTGCATGACCCCGGTGTGCCAGAGCTGCTTCATCCCGGCATCCACGACCGCGATTCCGGTCTCGCCGCGCTGCCAGGTCTCCAGGTGCGCACGGTTCAGCCGCGGCCAGGGGAACGCGTCGTATTGCTCGCGCCAGTTCTTCGTCGCGAGGTCGGGGGAGTGGAACAGGACGTGCCACGCGAACTCGCGCCAGATGACCTCCGAGAGGAAACCGGTCGCGGATTCGGCGTGCTTGCCCGATCCGCGATGCTCGATCGTGTCGTGCCAGACCTGGTACGGGCTGATCTCGCCCCAGCGCAGGCGCGGCGACAGGTTCGACGTCGCACCGCCCGCGAACGCGTCGCGGGAGAAGGCGTAATCGCCGAGGTCGTCGTCGAGGAACTCGCGCAGCCGGGCGCGCGCGGCCGGCTCGCCCGGCTCCCATGTCTCGCGCAGCCCGCCGGCCCAGTCGGGCTTCGTCGGCAGCAGCGCCCACGCGTCGAGGGCGTCGGATGCGGGCGCCTTCGCGGGACCCGGGATCTTGCGCGCCTCGGGGAGCGGCGCGCGGGGGGATGGCATCTTCTCGACCGCGCGACGGAACGGCGAGTAGACGCCGTACGGCTTGTCGGCGCCGGTGCGCACCGTCCACGGCTCGAACAGCAGGTTCGCGGCGAACGAGGCGACCGTGACGTCGTCGCCGCGCAGCTTCTCCTTCAGTCCCGCGTCGATCTCGCGTTCCGCGCCGCCGTAGCGCCTGTTCCAGAACACCGCTCCCGCGCCGGTCTCCTCCACCACGGCGGGGACGACCTCGGCCGCGCGCCCCCGGCGCAGCACGAGGGTCGAGCCGCGTTCCTCGAGCCGTTCGGCGAGGGATGCCAGCGAGTGGTGCAGCCACCACCGCGCCGCCCCACCGATCGCGCGGACGCCGTCGGACTCCTCGTCGAGCACGTACAGCCCGATCACGGGCTCATCGCGGTCGAGTGCCGCGCGCAGGGCGGGATGGTCGGTCAGCCGCAGATCGTCGCGGAACCACACGAGGGACGGAGAAGCCATGCAGCGACGCTATCCAGCCGTCGTTCCGCGCTGCCGGGCTTGACACGCCGCGGCCGCGCCTGCCGCCCGGCTCCGCTCCGGCGCCCCGTGGTGGCCCAGTGCGGTGCCAGGTCACGTGAAGTGGCCGAGATCACCCGTCGTTACGCGCCACGGCGGGTGATCTCGTCCAGATCACGTGATCTGGGCCACCGGGCAGGGCAGCACCGCGCACGGCAGCACCGCGCACCGCAGCACCGCGCACCGCAGCACCGCAGCACCGTGCAGGGCAGCACCGCGCACCGCAGCACCGCGCAGGGCAGCGCCGCCTACAGCGACGACGTGTCGTGGCCGGCGGGCAGGTTCACCTGCAGGCCGCCTTCGACGACGCGCGAGTAGATGCGGGTCGCCTCACCGAACTCGTCGCCGTCCAGCTCGATGGGCTGGGCGGGAGCCGTGGCGAGTTCGATGCCGGTGCCGCGCAGGTAGCGCACCGAGGAGTCGCGGCGACGCTCGAGCACCCGGCGGCCGGCGCGGAAGCGCCGCAGCACCGAGTTGTCCCACCAGATCTTGCGCCAGACGCCGAGCCACCCGAAGGGGCCGGTCGGCTGGATGACGGCGACGTCGAGCACGCCGTCGGCGATGGAGGCGTCGGGGATCAGGGCGACCCCGCCGGGCAGGGCGCCGCAGTTGGCGAACAGCACGCTCTGCACCTTGGCGGAGTGAAGGCGGTGGCCGTGTCCGTCGAGCTGGTACATGACGCGGAACGGTTTGGCGTTGACCAGCGACCGCGCCGCACCGTCGACGTACGCCACCCAGCCCACCGACTTCTTCAGTTCGGGGCGGGTGTTCTGGATCATCGCGGCATCCAGGCCCATGCCGGCCATGACGACGAAGCCGTGCTCCTCGACCGTCCCGTCCGCGCGGCGGATCCGGGCGATCCCGGTGTCGGTGGCGTGCACCTTGCCGTCGAACGTCGCGCGGATCATCGCGTCGGCGTCGTCGAGCGGCAGGTTGAGGTTGCGGGCGAGGAGGTTGCCGGTGCCGCTCGGGACGATCGTCAGCGGGATGCCGGTCGAGGTCAGCGCCTCGGCCACGGCGCGGACGGTGCCGTCGCCGCCGGCGACGAGCACGGCATCCACCTTCTCTTCCAGGGCGGCGCGGGTCGCGAGGTCGCCGAGGTCGTCGACGGTGGTCTCGTAGAACAGCGGGTCGGCCCATCCGGCCTCGGCCGAGAGCTCGCCGACGCGCGCGCGCAGGGCGTCGGGGTCGACCTTCGTCGGGTTGTAGACGAGCGCGGCGCGCTTCTTGTCGGTGGGCTCGGCGTCGATCGGCGCATCGTCGCCGTCGGCGGAGACCCGCACGGCCTCGCCGGACGTGTCGTCCGAGGTGTCGGAATCGACGTCGCCGGGCTCGTGGATGACGTCGTCGGGCTGGGCCGCGTCCTTGGGGTCGGGCTCGTCGGCCGCGACGGTGTCGGACTCCTCCTCCTCACGCAGGGTCGCCGCGTGGAAGTCGTCGTGCGAGCCTTCCGACGCCGCCCGGTCCTTCTCGGCCTCGGGGGAGACGGGGGCGTCCGCGTCGTCGCGCGGTTCTTGGGGGTCGGCCATGGCATCCACCATAGGACCGCCCACGCGCGCTTCCGTTCCCGCGACCGGGGGTTGACCGGGAGGCCGTGGCGGGCACTGTTCAGGATGCCGCCCTCCGCCGTTCTCCGCGCGGGTCTAGCGTTCGCCCGTGACCCTGTTCGAGCAGCCGCCGCCGCGGTCGCGGCGGCCCGTCGACACCGAGCCGTTCGCCTCGCTCGCACGGTCGCGCCGTCGTCGCCGGACCCTGGTCGGGTCCGGCATCGTGGCCGTGGCGCTGCTGCTGGTCACGATCGTCGTCGTTTCCACCGGCGCCGATCGCGCGCTGGTCGCCCAGGTCGAGGGCTGGGTCGGGCCGAGAACCCTCGCGGGCGACATCTCCGCGGTCGCCGACCGCGCGTTCCTGACCGACGACGGGCGGAAGCTGCTCACGCTCGTCGGCGCGAGGTCCGCACACGGCGACGACCTGCAGCGCTCCTGCGGGGTCACGGACACGGCGGACGATCACGCGGTGGCCGGGTGCTACAGCCTCGCGGGGATCCTCGTCTTCGTCCCGACCGACCCGCGCGTGGCCGACGCGGCCGTCACGACCCTCGCGCACGAGCTCTTGCACGCCGCGTTCGACCGGCTCGGCTCGGGGGAGGTGTGGCACGTGCGCGACATGCTGCACACAGCCCTCGACGGCGTCGCGCCCGACGACCCCGTCCGTCAGCAGATCGACTGGTCGGTCGGCGACCACGAGGAGAACCGCGACACCGAGCTGTTCGCCTACCTGGGGTCTCAGGTGCGGCCGGAGGGCGGCTTCGATCCCGAGCTCGAGGCGGTCTACGCGCGGTACTTCACCGATCGTGCCGCGCTCGTCGAGGTCGATCATCGCGTGACCGCCGAGGTGGACGGGCTCATCTCCGAGTACGAGCAGGCCGATGCGGCCCTCGTGCAGGCCATGACGGATGCCGCGACCCAGCGCGCGCAGCTCGACGCCGAGCGGGAGGCCTACGAGCGCGACCGCAAGATCTACCAACAGGATGCCGACCGGTACAACTCCCTCGCCCCCGAGGAGCGGGCGCAGTGGAGACAGGACTGGATGGGGGCGGACGGCGTCCTGCACAGCGGGACGTGGCAGGAAGCGCTGGCCGGCCGACTGGCCGACCTCGACGCCCGTCACGCCGACCTCGATCAGCGTGTCGCCGCCGTCGAGGCGGCGGACGCCGACGCCTTTGCGCGCCGTGCGGCGATCGAAGGGCAGTACGCGGACGTGCTCGCCGTGACGAAGGCGCTGGACCCCGCGGCCGCCGGGTCGTGACGCGGGAAAGTGCGGCCGGAGCCGACCGTAGGATGGACGCGTGATCGACCTGACTCTGCTGCGTGAAGATCCCGAACTGGTGAAGCGCTCCCAGATCGCGCGCGGGGAGTCGCCCGCGTCGGTCGACGAGGCGCTCGAGGCCGACCGTCAGCGCCGTCAGGCGATCACGACGTTCGAGGAACTCCGCGCCGCGCAGAACGCGCACGGCAAGAAGGTCGCCAAGGCGCCGAAGGACGAGAAGCCCGCGCTCGTGGCCGAAGCGAAAGAGCTCAGCGAGAAGGTCAAGGCCGCCCAGCACGCGGTGACCGGCGCAGAGGAAGCCGCGGAGGCGGCTCTCGCCCGGATCGAGAACATCGTGCTCGAGGGCGTCCCCGCCGGGGGCGAGGAGGACTTCGTCACCCTCCGCACCCACGGCGAGGTCCCGACGTTCGACTTCGAGCCGCTCGACCACCTGGCCCTGGGCGAGAAGCTCGGCGCCATCGACATGGAGCGCGGCACGAAGGTGTCGGGCAGCCGCTTCTACTTCCTGACCGGCATCGGCGCACGCCTCGAGCTCGCGCTCATGACCCTGGCGCTCGACCGGGCGCTGCAGGCCGGCTTCACGCCGATGATCCCGCCGACGCTCGTGCGCCCCGAGGTCATGCGCGGCACCGGATTCCTCGGCCAGCACGCCGACGAGGTCTACCACCTGCCGAAGGAGGACCTCTACCTCGTGGGAACGAGCGAGGTCCCCCTCGCCGGCTACCACATGGACGAGATCCTCGACCTGGAGCGCGGCGCGAAGCGCTACGCCGGATGGTCCACCTGCTACCGCAGCGAGGCCGGCTCCTACGGCAAGGACACCCGCGGCATCATCCGCGTGCACCAGTTCAACAAGCTCGAGATGTTCGTCTACACCGACCCGGCGGATGCCGAGGCCGAGCACGACCGTCTCGTCGCGATGCAGGAGGGCATGCTGCAGGACCTCGGGCTCGCGTATCGCGTGATCGACGTCGCCGCCGGCGACCTCGGTTCCAGCGCCGCGCGCAAGTTCGACATCGAGGCCTGGGTGCCCACGCAGGACGCGTACCGCGAGCTCACGAGCACCTCGAACTGCACCACGTACCAGGCGCGTCGCCTCGACACCCGCTTCCGCCCGGCCGACGGCGGTAAGACGCAGCCGGTCGCGACGCTGAACGGCACGCTCGCCACCACGCGCTGGATCGTCGCGCTGCTGGAGACCCATCAGCGCGCCGACGGGTCGGTGACGGTGCCCGAGGTGCTCCGGCCGTATCTCGGCGGACTCGAGGTCATGGAGCCCATCGCGTGACCGACGAGGCCGCCCTGCCCCGCATCGGAGACGTCGACGCGTCGCCGCAGGACGAGGCGGCCGAGGTCGTGGCCGACATCGCCCGCACCGCTCCCGTCGGGCGCATGCTCATCGCGCTCGACATCGACGGCACCGTCCTCCTCGAGGACGAGTCGCTCAGCCCCGGAGTCGTGGATGCCGTGCGCCACGCCCAGCAGCAGGGCCACGAGGTCATGCTCGCCACCGGCCGCAGCTGGGACAGCACCCACACGGTCATGGCGCTCCTCGGCATCCATCCCGAATACGCGGTGTGCTCGAACGGCGCGATCGTCATGCGCCGGGTCGGGGGACCGGATGCCGCGGAGTACGAGCGCGCGCACGTCGAAACGTTCGACCCGACCGAAGTCCTGACGCTGCTGGGCGAGCACCTGCACGACGCGCACTTCCTCGTCGAACTCCCCGACGGTCAGCGGCTGTTCACCGACTACCTCGACGACTGGAACCTGCAGGGCGCGAACGAGGTGAGCTTCGCCGAGCTCTCGCACCGACCGGTGTGCCGTGTCGTCGTCGTGGCTCCGGAGAAGACCGACAAGGACTTCCTCGAGTTGGTCGGGCGCATCGGCCTCAGCCAGGTGTCCTACGCGATCGGCTGGACGGCGTGGCTCGACATCGCACCGCAGGGTGTGAACAAATCGACCGCCCTCGAGCTGGTGCGAGAGTGGCTCGGCATCCCGCCCGAGAACGTCCTCGTCATGGGCGACGGCCGCAACGACATCGAGATGATGCAGTGGGCGGTGTCGCACGGTGGTCGCGCGATCGCGATGCAGCAGGGCCCCGCCGAGGTGCACGCGGCGGCCGGCGAGGTGGGGCTGTCGGTGACCGACGGCGGCGTCGCCGCGGTGCTCCGCGACCTCTAGGCGCTCCCTCGCAGAGGATGCTCCGACGGATTCACATCGAACCCGTACCCGACGCATCGTCGTTGCGCAGCCCAGCGCGATACGCCGTCGAAACGTGGCGCAACTTGTCGGACATGCTGGCCTGAAAGGGTCGGGGCACCCCCGTCGACCGCTCCGGCCACCACCCCGGCTCGCGCGTTCGTCGTCGTCCCCTCCCCGAGGAGCTTCGCCACCGCATGTCTGCACGCATCCCCGCATCACCCCCGAGAGCGACACGGCGCGTCAGCGCCGCGATCGCCGCGGCCCTGGCACTGTTCGCGCCGTTGGCGGCCGCCACCGCCGCCCACGCGGCCGAACCCGCCGCCACCTTCACGCTCGAGCTGTCGTCCTCGAGCGCCACCGAGGGCGACACCGTCCTCGCCACGGTCACCGGCGCCGACGTGAGCGACCTGTATGCCTACGATCTGGTGTTCACGGTCACCGAGGGGGCGCTCGAGTCCGCCGACGCCCCGGTCGGCCCCGACGGAGGATTCACCTCGGCCGTCGACGCCCCCGGCACCATCACCGTCTCGCACACGCGGCTCGGAACCTCGCCGGGCCTCTCCGGCACCGTCGTGCTCGCGACCGTTCCCCTACGGGCGGTCGGCTCGGGCACGGCCCGTGTCGAGCTCTCCTCCGTGCGTCTGGTCTCCTCGACCGGCGAGACCGCCGAGCAGGCCGACGTGGCATCCGAGACCGTCGAGCTCGAGGCGCTCCCCACGCCGGAGCCGTCCGCCTCGCCCAGCGACTCGGCGTCCCCGTCGCCGTCGCCCTCCACGTCGTCCGTGCCGGCGGCGAGCGGTGCGAGCGACCTCGCCACCACCGGTGTCGACGCCACCCCGTGGCTCATCTCGGGAGCCGTGGGCGTCGCCCTCATCGCGGTCGGCGCGGTGCTGGTCGCCCGTCGCCGTCAGGGGGTGCGCGAATGATCGCGTCCGCCTCTTCTGCCTCGACTCGTGAAGGATCGCCCATGACCCCCCTGTCCCGCCGCGCCCTCGCCGTCACCGCGACGCTCGGCGTCGTCGCGGCCGGCGCGTTCACCGCCCCGGCTGCGGTGGCCGCTCCCGCGCCCGCGGCCGCGTCGGCGCCGCTCCTCGCGCCGTACTACACCGAGCTCGATCTGACCGGTGACGCTCAGGTGACAACGGCCGATCTGGCCGTCCTGGCAGAGAACATCGGTGAGTCCGCGAGCGACGCAGGCTGGGCGCAGACCTCTGCCCTCGACCTCGACGAGGACGGCGCCATCACGGCATCCGACCTGGCCCTGCTCTCGGAGCGCATCGTCTACGACGACGGCCCGTTCGAGATCGTCGAGGCGGATGCCGTGGCCATGCAGGCCGCGATGAACGCCGGCGTGCTGACCTCGGTGGAGCTGACGCAGCAGTACCTCGACCGCATCGCCGCGTACGACAAGGTCGTGCGCCAGGACGGCGGTCGCCCGCTGAACTCGATCATCACCACCAGCGACGTCGCGCTGACGGCCGCGGCCGCGGCCGACGCGATCCGCGCCGAGAAAGGCATGACGAGCATGCTGCTCGGCATCCCGATCGCCCTGAAGGACAACTACAACACCGTCGACATGCCCACGACCGCGGGCTGCGGATGCTGGAACGACAACCAGACGACGACGGATGCCACGATGGTGAAGGGTCTGCGCGCCGATGGCGCGGTCATCGTCGCGAAGGCGTCGATGGACGAGTTCGCCATCAACCTGTCGTCGCAGTGGTCGGCGTTCCAGCCCGCCGGGACGGCGCTCACGGTCTCGAGCCCCTACGACACCACGCAGACCTCGGGCGGTTCCAGCGGCGGCACGGGCGCGGCCATCGCGGCGAACCTCGCCGGCATCGGCTTCGGGACGGACACCGGCGGATCGATCCGCATCCCCTCGACGTACAACCAGCTGGTGGGCGTGCGGCCCACCGTCGGTCTCGCCAGCCGCGACGGCATCGTGCCGCTCGCGCTGTCGCAGGACACGGGAGGTCCGATCGCGCGGTCCGTCCTGGACGCCGCCGTCGCCCTCGATGCCGTCGTCGGCGAGGACTCCGGTGACCCCGTCACGGCCCGCTCGGCCGGCAAGATCCCGGAGAGCTACACGGCCTACCTCGACGGAGACTCCCTGCAGGGCAAGAAGATCGGCTACATCGCCTCGATGCTGGGAACCAACGCCACGACCCAGCGCCTGTTCGCCGAGGCCCGGGCGACCTTCGAGGCGCAGGGTGCCACGCTCGTCGAGGTGGCCGCTCCCGAGGGATTCGCGGCGATCGTCGGTGAGGGCAGCGGCAGCGGGCCCGAGTTCGGGCACGACCTGCAGAACTACATCGACGCCTACCTCAACCCGGCCGTGACCACGCGGAGCCTCCTGGCCATCTCGCAGTCGCCGAACATCGTGCCGGGACGGGCGACCAACCCCTACGGCACGCGTGCCGCGGTGACCGAAGAGGCCTACCAGGCCTGGGCGGGACCGGAGGGGACGCACACCCAGCAGCTGGCGAAGGGCAAGCAGATCATGACGGCGCTCATGAACGACCAGGGCCTGGATGCCGTCGTCTACCCGACGGGCAACCCCTACAGCACCATCGGGACCAACATGCGCCTGAGCCCCAACACGGGTCTCCCCGCGGTCACGGTGCCGATGGGGCAGGGCATCGCGGGCGAGGCCTCGACGGGAGGCGTGAACCTGGAGTTCCTGGGCCGCGACTTCGCCGAGGGACCGCTGCTCGGTCTGGCCTACGGCTTCGAGCAGGCGACCCACGCTCGCACGACGCCGGCGAACTACGGCCCGCTGGGCTAGAACACCACGGCGGCGGTCCCGGACAGGTGCGTCCGGGGCCGCCGCCGTCGTCTGTGCGCGTCAGTCCGCGAGAGGGTTCCAGGCGGCGCGCACGGTGTCGCGCAGCAGCCGGGCGTCCGCCCGGTCCAGCGCGCGTCGACTGCGGGCGAACGCCGCGCGGGCGGCATCGCGGAACACGTCCGCGTGGGCGGGCGCGGTCGCAGCCAGCGAGGCGAGGCACTTCTGCAGGCGGACCTGCACCTCCACCTGCGCCGCGCCGTCGCGCGCGAGCGGGCGGAACGCGTCGGCGACGATCTCGTCGAGGGTCGCCGGGGCGATGTGCACGTGGGGGTATCGCACCGTGGAGTCGGGCTCGGTGGTCACCGCGTGGGCGAGCACCCGCTGCAGTGCCGCGATGACCTCGATCGCGGTGCCGGGGTCGTTGGTGGCCGCCGAGAGCGCACGGCTGCCGATCTCGGTGAGGGCGATGACGCCGAACCTCGGGTCCTGCTCGTACGTCCGGTGATGCTCGAGGCGGAAGGCGCCCCGAAGGGCGGCTGCGGTGGCGTCGTCCATCTCTCCCTCGACGCGGACGAGCGGCGTGCGGGCGTCGGCGAGGCGACCGGGGGCCGCGGTCACGTACACGCTCAGCCCATGGGCTTCAGCGAGCCGGTCGAGGGTGGCCACGTCGAGATGCGTCACGTAGCCGATGTCGTCGGCGTGCACGGCGCGGGCCCCCGGCGGCACCGTGGTCAGCCGGCGCGCACCGAGAGCGGGCGACGCGGCGTGCCGCTGGATGGTCAGGGTCGCGGCCTGCTCCACGCGGTCGATGACATCCGCCATCCGTCCGAACGTCGACAGGTGCGAGATCCAGCGCAGCAGTGTGAAGACGACGATCGCGATCACGACGAGCGTGCCCACGAAGAGAATCGTGCGGCCCTGCTCGGTGTAGTACCCGGTCGAGAGGGCGACGATGCCGACGAGGGAATAGGTGAACGCCCCGATGAAGGTCGAGACCGCGTTCTGCGAGGTCGTGTCGGCGATGAGCAGGGGAGTGGACCGGGGGGTAGCCGTCGTCGTGGCGGAGGAGAACGCGGTGACCATCGCCGTGACCGAGAAGGTGCTGACCGTGAGCATCGCGGTGGCGATGATCTGCAGCAGGGAGTCGACGGCGTTCTGACCCAGGTCGATCGAGATGCTGAACGGGAGCAGCGGACCCACGAGGCCCGCGACCAGGGCGATCGCGATCCCGATCACCGTGAACAGCGCCGCGCGAACCCACACCTGCCGTCCGAGTCGGAGGAAGAAGGATGCCAGCGACCCGCCGCCCGTCATCGTCATCCCTCGACGCTAGACGGTGCAGGCGTGGCGAGGTCGCCACTTGCGCCGAGCGCCGTCGGTCGGGATCACCCGATGGTCGACAGCATGATGTTGTCGGAACCTTCGGGGCTCCGGAACAACGGGGCGCAGCTCGGATCGATCGTGACCTTCGTGTCGTTCGCGCCGGGGGTGTGCCGCAGTTCCAGGGGACCCAGGTCTCCCTCCGGCAGCTTGACCGTGTAGGAGACGGTGCGCGTCGCACCTTCCGGCAGTAGCAGCGTCCGGCTCACGGCGGGGTTCTCGTGGTCGGACCCGGAGCGGTCGTGGAACGTCGAATCCCAGCGGTCGCCCTCGTCGGGATCCGTGGAGACGATCTTCCCGCCCGGCGGGGCGAAGAAGAGCACGTCGAGCATCATCGTGCGCAGGTCGATCCCGCGTTCGATGTTGCGCAGTCCGAGGGTGTAGCCGCTCGTGATGGCATCCGTGATGCTGTTGTGCAGCTCCATCGACACCGTGATCGTCCGGTCGTCGGCGTTGCACGTCGCGAACTGCGAGTACGTCAGGTGGTACTCGAGCTTGCCGATCGAGTAGTCGTTGAAGTAGATGCCCAGCTGGGTGGACGAGGTGTTGTCCTCCTGCAGGGTGCCGTCGAGGCCGTACTGGTGGGCGAGACCCTCGAGGCTCGGGTCGTCGAACCACGCGTAGATGCGCCCCTCCTGGGCGCTGCGGACGACCTGGTTCCACATCGTCCCGATGTCCCACTGGCGTCCCGTCAGTTTGGAGAACATGGCGGCGCTGATCTCGCTGAAGTAGCGGTCCATCGCGGCGTTGTCGATGCCGTACCGCTCGTACGGTTCGCTCATGAGCTTGGAGCCGGCGTTCTGGGCGTCGACCGTCTCGCCCGAGGCGAGCGTGATCGGGCCGGTCGCCTCCAGCAGGTGCGCCAGGACGATCGGATCGATCGAGAACGCTCCGTCGAATTTCGGTTTGTCGGTCCACTCGCGCGTCTTCTGGAACAGCTCGACAGCGGTCGGGAAGTCCGGGGACATGTTGAAGTTCGACGACCAGTTCGTCATCTCGGGCGGGTAGAGCTGCCGCGTCTCGGTGGGGAGGCGGAGGAGCGACCCGTTCACGGTGTCGAAGCCCCGGGACGGCAGGTCGGTGTACATGAGGTCGGTGCCGGTGTCGAGGCTGAGCATGTCGACGTTGCCGTCGTCGACCTTGAGGACGAGCCACTGCGCGACGCCGCCCCCGGTCGCCCGGATCTCGGCAGGCGTCTGGATCATGAGCTGGTACAGCATCGGACGCTCGGCGCCCGCGGCCCGGAGGATCTCGGGGAGGTGCTCCTCTACCGTCGTCAGGATCGGCGTCGCCTGCTGGATCATGCTCTGGAGCTGATCGACCGGCGCCGAGATCTGCGGGAGGACACCCGTGCGGTCCATGCCCGACGCGATCTGGGATGCCTCGTCGAAAGACGTCAGCACGGTCGGGATGACCGCCCCGGCGTGGAGGAACGGTCGCAGGTTGATCCCGCTCCCGGTGTTGTCGCCGCCCGAGGCGGCCATCATGGTCATCACCGGCGGGATCGACTGCGAGCTGATCGTGTGCGCGATGTCGGTGACGGCGCGGACGGCCAGAATGTTCGTGCGGGCGGCCGGGATCTGCGCGGCGAAGTCCCACAGCGGGTTCTGCGTGGTGTCGTATGCGCGTTGGGCGTGGGCGACGATGTCGCCGCCGGATCGTTGGATGCCATCGACGTCACCGCTCGCGGCGGCGCGGACCAGCTCCTTCGACTGCGCCACCGCCCCCTCGAGGTCGTCGCGCACCTGGATGACCTGCCACACGAAGACGCCCGCGGCGACCGCCAGGGCGAGAAGCACGACGGTGAGGGGGCCGCCGATGAGCGCCACCACGACGGAGGTCTTCCGGCGCCAGCGTTGGGGCGTGGTCTCCGCGCCGGCGTGCCGCGCGAACGGCTGCTTCGAGGTGAGTCCGTCGACTCCCCGGCGTGCGCGGTGTGTGCGCCTCCCCGTCCGCCGCGTCGCGCGCGTCTCCGCCCCCGTCTGCAAGATCACCGGCGAATCGTAACCGGGCGAGGTGACAGGTCACCGACAGGCCTGTGAACGCCGACCGTGTCGCGGCTCGCGGCGCGGCTCGGCGGGGGCTCCGCGCCGGGACGGGGGCTCGAACGCACACGTTCGGGTCGAGCGCGTACTTCCGGGGCGACCGCACGAGGAGCGCTCGACCGGAACGTGTGCGCTCGCGGTGCGGCCGCGCGCGGCTGGGTAGACTCGCACGATCGGGAGGGTTGTCCGAGCGGCCGATGGACCTGGTCTTGAAAACCAGTGGGCAGAGATGTCCCGTGGGTTCGAATCCCACACCCTCCGCAAACGTGAAAGTAAGCGACGGCATTCGAACCTCGCCCATGCGATGGCTGGGCGAGGTTCGGCCGTGCGAGGAGTTATTTGTGTCAGCAATGCCATAGAACGGCTTCGAAAAGTGAGCGGAATCTACCAGATGACTCCAAAGGGGAAAGCGCTCCATGGCGCAGCGCGCGGGATGCTCGCTCGGTCTCAAGCCTGGTTGTCGGCGCCAGCCGTCACCGGGTTTCCATCATCCTGATTCGCCGCGACGGCCGAGGTGGTCTCTGCTTTTGCATCATCGAGAGGGCCCACCTGTGCTGGAAGTGATGTGGCGCGACGGAGAGTTCGTGCCATGGACCGTGGTTTGAGTGTGTCCTTCAAGCCCTTCACTTCGCCGGCGACTGCATCGATATGCTTCGCAATTCTAAGTAGAGGATCGGCGACCGCGATGGAGCGTCGCCACGGCTCTACCTCTAGGACGAACCGATCCAGGTATTCCCTGCCCGCCGCGTCCTCATAGCGAACGTTGACTGTCCAGCTCGGAGCCTCCTCACCCTCCACGCCGAACAGTTCCTCGCCATCGAGGTAGTACTTCACAGGGCGAGCGTTGGAAAGAGAACGCAGGACTGTCGAGCCGTCTGCGAGCCGATTCAAATCTTGGATTGACTTCTTCCAGCCGTCGCTGTCGGGCGACGAGATTGGGACGAACGGCGAATCGACGTCGAGGGTCACGTTGTGGGCGGCCGTGCGTCCATCGTTCTTCACGACCACGAACACGGAAGTGCTCCCAGTGCCCCATCTAGCTGCCGCTACCTGGAACTCGAAGTCGACCACGACGTAGGGCCGCGTGAGGGCGACGTTCGACTCAGTCATTGCGTCGTTGGATGCGGCCAAGAGCTTGTTCGACGAGATCAACTCCCCTAGCTGTCTCTTCGCGATGACAAGCGCGATGATGGCGGCTACGGCCGCCAGAAGGGTTCCTACGCCTTGAACGGCAGCCCAGAAGACAACGTCGGTCATGGCTCCGTTCTACAGGTAGCGCCGGACAATCACTTCGGGGCTCACCGCCAGTGAGCGATGGTCAAGTGCATCGCTCTGAGTATCGGGCCCTTCTTCGGGTGTGGATGTCCCAGAATGCGTGGCAGTAGAGTTGACCGTTTTCGAGCACTGTCAGATCGCCCTTTATAAGTCGCCGGGCCGTTCGGAGCTCTCTGGTCGAGTCCGGAATGCGGCGTCATGTATGTGCTGGAAGGCTTCGCGTGTCTGAGGATGATCCATACCGCGAAGGTCAAGGCTCCACTGGCCATCCTGTTGCTGGAGAGTCTTGTGCAGGTACAAGTAGAAGAGGCTCACGCCCGCAGGAAGCGTTGTGTAGGGGAAGGGTTCTTCGCCGTCCGGGTCTGCGTCGTCGAGGAACCACTTGACTGCGAAGTCGACGAGTTGTGCCTCCTCCGCGGCGAGCGCGCTCGCGACCTGACCAGTCGATGTGAAGCCCACTCCGGTGAGTTCGTCCGCGCGAGTGTCAGCGTACGAACCGGTCGCAGGGGCGATGGTAGCTCCAATCCCGGCGGCAATTGCACGGTCCGTTCTCCCGACAACGCCACCGTCGGTCCGTACAAGCGCCAAGATTGAGTCACGATCGACGGCTACGTCGCCGCCCTGGTCAATTGCTTCGCGAACACGTTCCACGTGGTCTGCCACTTCGCGGCTTACCGCGTCAAACTCAGAGTCGGCCGTTTCTAGAAGCCCGGCCAGTCTCGCGAACCGTCGCTTCAGCTGTGCCGGGATGCCGGAGGTGGACTTGTATCCCAAGTCGTGCTCGATCTCGGCCCAGGCGTGTTGCAAGATCGACCTGATCTGAATCTCAAAATACACGTCTCTGAAAGGGGCCCACTCGGCGAACCCGGCCCGTACGTCGTCGAGCTTCACAACCAGGTGATAAGAGAGGTAGCCGAATCGATCCGGATCCAGACCAGACATCTTGTCGAGTGACCGCTCCTCGTCGACATCGAAGTTCGCTCGAAGGACATCGACAACCGTGTCCACGTCGCTAGCGAGGTAGGTTACGACTCTCACGCCAAGCATGTCGTGGAGATCGCCATAGGTGCCGTACTTGCCGGAGCTGCCATCAATCTTCTTCGTGGCGCTGACATTGCTCTTCACGCGGTGATTCACGCTCACGATTGTGAGACCGACCGATGAGACAAGATCCCGAATGAGGCTCTCGATCTTGATGCCCATCGGCCCGAGAACTCCGGACATTTTGTCGTAGTCGGTTGCAATTCTGCGATCCACGCTCCGATGCTAGCGGTCGCCGTGTCGGCAGGATCCTGATGTGTTGAACCTGGCGTTGCCGCGCAGGCGGCGCCGCCGAGCAGATGGTCGCACATCGAGCGCCGACGATCCGTTGCTAACGCGAACGCCCTTGCTCTGAAGCTGAATGGGGAGCGTCACGAGTGGAGCCTGACCCGCTTCTCCGGACGGGTTGTTTGTGTTGATCATGCCGCGGTGGCGGCGGGGATGTGAAGTCTCTCGAACTCCACGGGGCTGAGGTTGCCGAGGGCAGTGTGCCGGCGGGTCGGGTTGTAGAAGCCCTCGATCCACTCGAACATCGCCGACGACAGCTCCGCATTCGATGTCCAGCTCGATCGGTCAAGAAGCTCGCGCTGCATGCTCGACCAGAACGACTCGATGAGCGCGTTATCGACGCTGGAGGCGACGCGGCCCATCGAGCCGAGCAGGCCGGCTTGCCTGAGCCGGTGGCCGAAGAGCCAGGATGTGTATTGCGCTCCTCGATCGGCGCGGACCACGGTTCCGGGCTCAGGCCGGCGTCGCCAGCGAGCCATCTAGAGCGCGTCGACGGCGATCTTCGCGGTGATTCGGTCCGAGATCGACCAGCCCCCCCCACCCGGAGGCTGAACGCGTCGATGACGGCCGCGCAGTAGACCCATCCGTCCTTCGCGCGATGCTGTGTGATGTCACAGAACCAGAGCCTGTCCAGCTTGGATGGGCGGAACTGTCGCTTCACCAGATCCTCGTGCGCCGCTGTGTCCGGTTTCCAACCGCGCCGTTTGCGGCGGTGGGAGATGTCGGTGAGGCCGTCGAGGCGCACGAGGCGGGCGACTCGCTTCCTGCCGATATGAATGCCGAGCCCGAGCCGCAGCTCGGCCTGGACCCGCGGCGCACCGTAGGTGCCTCTCGAGTCGCGGTGAACCTTTCGGATCGTCGTCGTCAGCGCCTCGTCCGCGTCCATGCGCGCCGACGGCGGTCGGCTCCCCCAGTCGTAGAAGCCGGAGGTCGAGACGTTCAGGAACCGGCAGGCCACCGCGACGGGAACACCCTCCGCGGCGAGCTCCTGGACCAGCCGGAACCTCATTTTGGGGGCACGTTCTCCCTGGCGAAGTAGGCGCTGGCGCGCTTGAAGATCTCGAGCTCCATCTCCAGCACCCGATGCCGGCGCCGAAGCTCCACGAGTTCCTTGTGCTCGTCGCTCGTGACGCCGTCCTTGCGGCCGGTATCGACCGCGTCGCGGTTTATCCAGTTCCGAAGGCACGACTCGCTGATCCCGAGATCACGCGCGGTCTGGCCGATAGGGTTGCCCTGGGCAACGAGATCCAGGGCTCGACGTCGGAACCCCGGCGGGTGGGCAGCAGGCATCTCACGGACTCCTTCCGAGACGATCATCGCCTCAACTCAGGTGTCCGGAAAAGCGGGTCAGGCTCCCATGGCTGCCACTCTCTCTTCCGGCTGAGACCGTGAAAAGCTCTGTGCATAGTCGAACACCCCGCGGTACCGTGGATTGGGTGTGGGGACTCGGATCGGTCAGCTCGGCCTTCGGCGTCGACCGTTCGCCTCTCGAAATCCTTGTGAACCTGAGCGTGTTTCCTGCGAGCGTTCTATCGTTCCGCGCACGGGCAGGACAGAGCATCGCGGGGTTCAGCGTCGAGATCATGGGCGTTGACGCTCGCTTGCGCGGACAGTGGGGGGACCCGGTCACGCGCGAACCCGATCTGCTCGTGCATGGGCGCCCGGTCGATGTTTATGTGTTCATGGCCAGCACCGAATCTGGTGCGCGAGTGTCACTAGAGGGGCACGGCATCCCTACTATTGCGACGACAGAGGACTTCTTGCTCCTCGTGTCGTGGGTTGGCTGCAACGGGAACGACGTAGGCGGCGAGGTGGTTGTCTATTGGAGGGGCGCGGACCGGATCTCCGGGCGCGGACCGATAGGACTGTATGGCGCGGACGCGACGGCCATCCGCGAGTACTCGGCTGACCCGACAAACCGGCTCACCATAGCGCCGCCAGTCCGTGGCAAACGGATCAAGTCAATTCGGACGTGGGGCGGAAGCCAGCGTCAGAACGGAGGACGCAAGGTGGATCACCTGAGTGCGGTCTCACCCGCAGTGCCTGTCCGTGTATCAGGTCTGACGCTGCGCGGTCTTCGTGGATTCCGCTCGGATGCGGGGCTCCGATTGGCGCAGCCCACCGGCGTGCCGGGAAGCGGACTGACGATTGTTGTCGGTGCAAACAATGCGGGAAAATCGACGATCTGGGAAGCGTTCGACGCGTTGGCGCGAAAATCCAAATCCGATGTCTCATTCTCAGAAGGTCGCCGCAACCGATTGAGTCCAGATGGTGTACACATTCGACTCGATCGTGTCGATGGGTCGGCATATTCTCTGCGCAGTCGGAACCCCGACACTAGCGAGACTGTGGCTGAATGGATAACAATGGGTACTAGTCCCCAGCGTTTCGAGATTGTCTCAGTGCCATCAAGGCGACAGTTCAATGCCAGCTTTGGAAAGAACCTCACGAGTCAACGAGACTGGATGACGAGTGGGTCGGACTTCTCTCGCTCGCGTCAGTTTGACCAGTCATCGCAGTTCACTGGTCGGCTTTTTGACCTGCACAACGATGAAGCCAAGAAGGCGAAGTTCGACTCACTCATGGAAGACGTTCTCGGGCATGAGCTGAAGTGGATGATCGATCTCGCCGATGGTCAACAAGGTCAGTCTTACTATCTGAAGATTGCGACGGGCGATGGGTCCAACCATACGAGCGAGGGACTCGGTGACGGGATCATCAGCCTGCTCTTCATCTTGAACGCTCTGTACGATTCGGAACCAGGAACCCTCGTGACGATCGATGAGCCTGAGCTTTCTCTTCACCCCCAGCATGTCCGTCGGCTTGGGCGGCTCATTTCGCGCTTCGCCCGTGATCGCCAGATTGTCGTCTTCACCCACTCACCCGCGCTGGTCTCGTGGGATGACATCGCTGCAGGCGCTGAGATTGCCAGGGTGTTCAAGGAGGGAGGTCAGTCGCTACTCGCCCAAGCGAGCAGGTCTGCGATCGATGACATCAGCCGCGCCCGGGGCGGATGGGTCAACCCTCACGTTTTTGGTTCAGATGCCAATGCCACCCTCTTCCTTGACGATGGAGTCATCGTCGTCGAGGGGCAAGAGGACGCGGCGCTGTTGCCAACCGTGTTCGAGCAACTTGAGATTCCATTCAACGGCGCTATCTTCGGCTGGGGGTCGGGCGGCGAGAGCAATGTCGAGCGCATCCTAACTCTGCTCTTCGAGCTTGGTTTCAAGCGCGTGGCGGCCGTGCTGGATAACGATGTTCCCGAAACGAGCGAGAAGCTAAGAGTCCGATTCCCTGGGTACTTGGTGGTGGAGATCCCGGCGGCTGACATACGCGATAAGCCGGCCAAGAATTTCTCGGGCAAGGCTGGTCTAATGGATCGCAGGGGCAGACGAGTGAAGCCCGAGCTTGAAGACGCCGCGCGGGAGGTGCTTCAACAAGTGAGCGACCGGCTCGCGCCCACGCCCCGGATGTAGCATGCCATCCGTGTCGAGTCAGTTCGGTGCGCGGTGCTGCTCATGACGTTCGCCTAACCCCTCAGCCCATGAGGCGGCCGCGCATGCATCACGCGCCGAGTGGAACGCGCTGCGGATAGTTTGCGTTCGAGGGCCCTCCTTCTTGTCGGCTCGCGACCCAGTCCAGCAGCCGTTTCGACTCGCGCGAAGGGTTCGAAAGCCACCGCGCAGGTTCCGCAACCGAGAACGCGGCCCCGTGCGGTCCGCCTTCTGCGTCGTACCGGCTGATCCGCGATTCACTCCGTGAGTGACGCGCCCGGGCTGATCTCCTGCAGTGCCCAGGTGTTGGCATCCGGGTCGGAGAAGAAGGCGTAGCGCACGCCGCCGCCCATGTCGTGGATGCCGCTCACGTCGAGGCCGCGTGACACGAGGGTTGCGCGGGTCGTCTCGAGGTCGTCGACGACGAGGTGGATGTTGACGACGGGAGCACCGCCTCCCATCCCCGTTCCGAAGGCGATGGAGCAGGCCGAGCCGGGCGGGGTGAGCTGGACCACGCGCATGCCGTTGCCGGGGGAGACGTCGTGGTCGAGCGCGAAGCCCAGGATGTCCCGGTAGAACGCGATGCTCCGGTCGACGTCGGAGACGGTCAACGGGATGAGTTCGAGGCGCATGCGCATGCGAACAGGGTAGGGCGGAGCCGTGATACTTGTTATTGACAAGCGAACTTGTCTTTTGCAAGTATCACGCCATGGACACCAGCATCTTCGTCAACATCCCCACCAC
The DNA here is from genome assembly GCF_029639405.1 of Microbacterium proteolyticum. Taxonomy (NCBI): domain Bacteria; kingdom Bacillati; phylum Actinomycetota; class Actinomycetes; order Micrococcales; family Microbacteriaceae; genus Microbacterium; species Microbacterium proteolyticum. Next base: position 548,185 of record NZ_CP121274.1, on the reverse strand, counting down.
CGACCTCGACCGCGCCAAGGCGTTCTACACGGCTCTGGGCTGCACGATCAATCCGAACTTCACCGACGACAACGCGGCGTGCGTCGTGTGGAGCGACACGATCTACTTCATGGTCCTCAAGCGCGAGTTCCTCGCGACCTTCACCGACAAGCCGATCGTCGACCCGAACGAGAGCCTCCAGGTCGCGCTCTCGTTCAGCCGCGACTCCCGCGAAGACGTGGATGCCATCCTCGCCCTCGGCCTCGCAGCAGGCGGGACCGAGCCGCGCGAGGCGCAGGACTACGGCTTCATGTACTCGCGCGACCTCGACGACCCGGACGGCAACTCGCTCGGGTTCCTCTACATGGACCCGACGGCGGCCGCGGAAGGCCCGGCGGCCTACGAGGAGCAGGCGCAGGCGTAGTGGCCGCCCGCAACTACGGGCAGTACTGCGGCGTGACGACGGCCGTCGAGCTGATCGGCGAGCGATGGGCGATGCTCATCATCCGCGATCTGCTCGTCGGCGCCCGTCGCTACACCGACCTCAAGCAGGGCCTGCCGCGGATCCCCACGAACATCCTCGCGACCCGGCTGCGAGAACTGCAGGAGTCGGGGATCGTCCGACGCGCCCCCTACAAGGGGCGCGGGCCGATCTACGAGCTGACCCCGTACGGGCGTGCGCTCGAGCCGATCGTCCTGGCTCTCGGGCGGTGGGGGTTCGCGGCGATGGGGGAGCCCGGCGAGGGCGACGTCATCACTCCCGACTCGTTGACCATGGCGCTGAGGACGGCATTCCAGCCCGAGGTCGCCGCCGGGATGCCCGCGGTGGACTACGAACTCCACGTCGCCGACGTGTCCCTCCGCGTCCAGGTCGCGGGAGGCGGGCTCACGGTCATCCCGCTCGCGCCCGCACCACCCCCGGTCGGCGGGCGGTTGCCCGACGCCGCGCCCGACCTTGTCTTCGCCGCCGGCCCCGGCATCCGGAACGTCATCGCCGGCTCGTTGACGCCCGGGGATGCCATCGACTCCGGCGTCGTCCACGTGCTGGCGGGCGATGAGGCTCTCCTCGAGCGCTTCGCCGCCACGTTCCACATCGACACCCCCGTCGTGCCGGCCCCGCGTTCCGAGCTCGGCGCCTGAGCCGTCCGGCCTGCCCGCGGCCGCGCGTCCACTCGCCACACCGTTCGTTCACGCACTTTTCAGGTGTCGGTCCTTAAACTCGTCCCGACCTGCGCGTCGTCGCGGTCTCGGCGTGCCGCTCCGCGGCATCCGTCCTCCCGAAAGGACCCGAGTGAGCAGAACCACGACCCCGCGCGGGCGCCGGACGATCGCGCGTCACGGACGCCTGCGCTCGCTCGGCCCGCTCGGACAATTCTTCCGCGGCCTCGCCGTAGCGATGGCCGTCCTCCTCGTCGCCGGTGCGGGCGTGGCCGCCTACGCCGTGTACGACCTGTCGTCGAGCTTCACCGCAGACGCGGTCGATCTGCCCGACCAACCCGCGGTTCCGCCGGACATCGGCGAGCTCAAGGGCGGCGTGAACCTGCTCCTCGTCGGCACCGACGAGTGCGAGCCCGAGTTCGCCCAGTACTTCGGCGACCGCTGCAGCGGACCCGATTCGGAGGGCAACCTCAACGACGTCAACATGCTCGTGCACATCTCGGACGAGCCCCGCCGCGTCACCGTGATCTCGTTCCCGCGCGACCTGATGGTGCCGATCCCCTCCTGCACCGACGCCGACGGCAACGTCACCTCGGCGATGTCGAAGCAGCAGATCAACAGCGCCTTCATGTACGGCGGCCTCGGCTGTGTCGTCTCGACGATCTCCGAGCTCAGCGGACTGCAGATCCCGTTCGCGGCGAAGGTCAGCTTCGGCGGCGTCATCAACATCACGGATGCCATCGGCGGAGTCGACGTCTGCATCGCCAACGGCATCAAGGACCCGTACACCGGCATCGACTGGCCCGCCGGCATGCGCACCATCAAGGGTCTCGACGCGCTGCAGTTCCTCCGCACCCGCCACGGCGTCGGTGACGGCGGCGACCTGGGCCGCATCTCCAACCAGCAGCAGTACATGTCGCGTCTGACCTCGAAGCTCCGCAGCGAAGAGGTGCTGTCGAACCCCGCGACGCTGTACAAGCTCGCGTCGACGACTCTGCGCAACGTCGACCCGTCGACGTCGCTCACGAACCCGCTCACCCTCGTGCAGATCGCGATGGCCGTCAAGGACGTGCCGTTCGACGAGATCGTGTTCGTGCAGTACCCGACGTACACCGACCCGTCCAACGCCAACCGCGTCGTCCCCGACTCCGAAGCTGCCGACGCCCTGTGGTCGGCCCTGGCGGCGAACCAGCCGATCCAGCTGTCGGGTGCCCTCAGTGACGGCAACGGCGTCGTGGTCGACGAGAGCGCGACTCCCGCGCCCACCGCGACCGACTCCGCGGCCCCGACCGAGGGTGCGACGCCCACCCCCGACCCGTCGTCGAGCGTCATCACGCTGCCGTCGGAGATCGCCGGTCAGACCGCCGCGCAGGCCACCTGCTCGAACGGAAACGTCCGCTGACCGGTGGGGCGCGGCATCCTTCCCTCGGATTCGGATGCCGCGCCCCGACCGGTTAGTATGGTCCGGTGTGCTCGCGCCTCGGCGTAGATCACCTGGAGACGTCGCATAGTCAGGCCTAGTGCACCACCCTGCTAAGGTGGAGTCCCCGTAAGGGGACCGAGGGTTCAAATCCCTCCGTCTCCGCACGAAAAGCCCCGGTTCGCCGGGGCTTTCGTCGTTCGTGTGGCAGTTCGCTCGTCGCGGCGTCCAGGGCATGGCGTTCGTGGGCGCCGCAGGCGCTCAGCCCTGACGGATCACCGGCACCGTCAACTCCGACCCCTCGCACACGATCGTCGCGGTGCCTCCACGACTCGGCACGTAGTGGGCGGGGAAGTGGCCGAAGAGCGGGTTGCGCGGGTGGAGGTAGCGACCGCCGATGAGCAGTCGAAGGCTCTCGCCGGCGCGGAACAGGGTGGCCGACGGGCTGAGCCCGATCTCGACGTCCATCTCTTCGCCGTCCGCGACGGGGTGGAGCGTGTCGACGCCGTCGCGCAGCGCCAGTCGTAGGCGCCCCTGCGCGACGTGGTCGCGGCCGTAGCCGTACGATCCCTCGAAGCCGACTGGCCTTCCGTCGGCCCACTTCTCCACCCCGACGAACAGGCGCGGATCGGCGCAGCCCCGGGTAGCCACCCGGAGGCGCACGGTCATCGGTCCCGTGAGCTCGGTGTCGGTGTCGAAGCGGTACTCGAACGCGGCGGCGCGCCGACGAAGCGGAAAGCGGACCTCGCCCGGGATACCGGGGACCGGTGCCAGCGTGCCATCGGCGCTGAGGTGCAGCGACCGCCACTGCGTCCGCGCGAGGGGCCACTCGTTCTCGTCACGGACCTCCGAGACCGCATCGCGTCGATCGTGCACCTCGAGGCGAACCGTCGGAAGCGCGGGAACGTCCTCCTCCCGGAGGTGCCGGTCGAAGAACGCCTTCTGCGCGGTCCGGGCCTGCTCCCCGTAGAACGTCGCCCACTTGGGTCCGCGATGCGTGTACGCGTGGGGTTCGATCGACCCCGACCGTTCGAAAGCCCGCATCGAGCCGACACTGTGGAGATTGGCATCCGAGAAGCTCGTGCACACCAGCATCGGGACGGTGATCTTCGACAGGTCGGGGGTGAGGCGCTCCCACCACTCATCGCGCAGGGGATGCCGTCGGCGCCCGGCCGCGAGATCCACGTTCAGTCGTGCGACGCGCTGGGTGAGAGCCAGCCAGATACGCGCGAACCCGTTCTCGACGACGCCGCCGGGAGTGAAGAAATCGCTGTAAGCGTCGGTGAAGCCCTCCCACGGGCAGATCGCCTCGAGTCCGGGAGGTTGGAGCGCGGCGACCTTGTACTGCGACAGTGCGAGGTAGGACACTCCGAGCATGCCCACTCGCCCGTTCGACCAGGGTTGGGCGGCGATCCAGGCGATCACCTGCGCGATGTCCTCGGCCTCCTGATCCGAGAGGAGGTCTCCGCGGCCCCCGGAGTGGCCACCCCCTCGCGTGTCGAGATTCACCACCGCGTACCCTTGCTCGCTCCACCACACCGGGTCGGGAGCCTCCCAGCTCGTCTGGTCGGAGATGCGCAGCGGCTCGGACTGGTTCATGACTCGGAACTGCGGGTTCAGTGACCACCCGTTGCGGCGGGCCCGCGGGGTGCCGTCCTTGCCGTACGGATGTGCGGAGAGCAGGGTCGGCAACGGTCCGTGGGCATCCGCGGGGCGGAAGAGATTGAGACGGAGTGTCACTCCGTCGGACATCTCGACGGGGAGGTCCGCGTCCTTCCGGACCGTTCCCGGCATCCGGTAGACCTCGATCGGTGGGCGCAGGGCGTTGCGCAGGCGCGCCCGCGCGTAAGTCGCGGCGCCGGGCCTTCTCCACGGACGGTCGATGACGGCCATGACATCCTCCGATGCTTTTGAATGGCACTCTCATGCATTTGAGTGAGACTCTAGAGCATCGGATAGGATTCGTCCATGACGGAAGATCGGGATACCGCCACCGACGGCCGCAGCCGGCAGCAGCGCGTGGGCGAGGCGCTGCGAGAAGACACTCGGCGACGGATCCTGGCGGCGGCGGGTGCGGAGTTCGCGTCCCACGGATATCGCGCTGCTACGGTCGCGAAACTCGCCTCGGCGGCTGGCGTTTCGGTGCAGACGCTTTACCTCGCGTGGGGCAGCAAACGCGCCCTGCTGCGGGCATGGACCGAGGCGGCCATCGCGGGCGACGCGGCCGCACCCGACGAAGCGGCCGCGCGCTTCCGCGATGAACTCACGGCCGGGGAGCGGGTCGACCTCATCGCCGAGATCTTCATCGACGTGGCGGGGCGAGCGGCGACGGCATGGGCCGTGTACCGCGACGCCGCCGGTGTCGACCCCGAGATCGCCGACGACTGGGACGACCTGCAGCGGCGGCGGCACGGTCTGTTCATCCGGCTCGTCCACGGCATGCCGGACCTCGCCCCGGGGCTCTCACCCTCGGAAGCGGTCGACACGGCGTGGGCGATCGCGAGTCCCGAGACGTACGAGCTCCTCGTCGGTCGCCGCGGGTACACCCTCGAGGAATTCCGTGCATGGGTCTCGCGGTCGTTGAGGGCGGCGCTCCTCGGGTCGGCGACGTGACGACGCGACATCGCCGTCGACCTGGCGCCGACTCAGTAGTCGTCGTGGTTCTCGCGCGTGATGTCGAGTTCGGTCTCGTCGCCCGCCCATCCCGCAAGCGCGGAGCGCAGCTGGCGAAGGAGCCACTCGGGCGGCAGCGCGGCGTGTGCGCGCTCCAGTTCGGCCAGCAGGGCGAGGCGGTCGTCGACCGACCCGGTGAGGTCGGGAAGGGCGCTCGCGTCGCCTGCACTCATGGTCTGTCCGTCCTCTCGGGGCGGTCGCCGGACGCGCCGCCGTGTCCCGAGGCTAGGCGATGCCCCGCGGGACAAGATCCGACGGATGTCGAAGGGACGATCGGTGGACGTCCGACCCGTCCGTCCACCGCTCGGCGTAGCGTCGGTGTGGGCGGGCGCCCGCCGTGGACGACCAGAGCCGGAGGCAGAGATGAACATCGCCGAACTGATCGTGAAGACGCTCCGTCGAGCGGGGGTGGAGCGCGTGTGGGGCCTTCCCGGTGACTCGCTCAACGCCTTCACCGACGCGCTGCGGCGCGACGGGACGCTCGAGTGGATGCACGTGCGGCACGAGGAATCCGCGGCTTTCGCCGCCGCGGGCGAGGCCGCGATCACGGGTGGCCTCGCGGTGGTGGCGGGCAGCTGCGGACCGGGGAGCCTGCACTTCATCAACGGCCTGTACGACGCCCAGCGCTCGCGCGTCCCCGTCCTCGCGATCGCGTCGCACATCCCCTCCGCCGAGATCGGTTCCGGGTACTTCCAGGAGACGCACCCGCAGGAGCAGTTCCGCGAGTGCAGCGTCTACTCCGAGCTCGTCGGCAGCCCCGAGCAGATGCCGTGGGTCCTGGAGACCGCGATGCGCACGGCCATCGAGAAGCAGGGCGTCGCGGTGGTGGTCGTCCCCGGCGACGTGTTCTTCGAGAAGGCGCCGGAGCGCCGGGCGAGCGCGCCCATCGTGGCGACCCGTACGCACGTCCTCCCCGCGGACGACGGTCTCGCCGCCGCGGCCGAGGTGCTCAACGGCGCCGAGAACGTCACGATCCTCGCCGGCGCCGGGGTGGCCGGTGCGCACGCCGACGTCCTCGCGCTGGCCGAGAGGCTGCAGGCGCCGATCGTGCACGCCTTCCGCGGCAAGGAATGGATCGAGTACGACAACCCGTACGACGTCGGGATGACGGGACTCCTCGGCTTCTCGTCCGGGTACCGGGCGATGGAGCATTGCGATGCTCTGCTCCTCCTCGGCACGGACTTCCCCTACCGGCAGTTCTACCCCTCGCACGCCAAGGTCGTGCAGGTCGACATCCGCGGCGAACAGCTGGGGCGGCGGACCCCCATCGACGTGGGTTTGGTGGGGGATGCCGGAGACACCGCCCGCGCCCTCCTCCCACTGCTGCGCGAGGGGCGTGACGACCGTCACCTCCGCCGCAGCGTCGAGCACTACCAGCACGCCCGGAAGGGACTCGACGAGCTCGCGAACGACGACGGTCGGCAGCCGCTGCACCCCCAGTTCGTCGCCCGCCTCATCGACGAGCACGCCGCGGATGACGCCGTCTTCACGGCCGACGTCGGCACGCCGGTCATCTGGGCGGCCCGATACCTCCACATGAACGGGCGCCGCCGCCTCATCGGGTCGTTCACGCACGGCTCGATGGCCAACGCGATGCCGCAGGCGCTCGGCGCGCAAGCGGTCGACCGTGACCGGCAGGTCATCGCGCTCGCCGGCGACGGCGGCATCGCGATGCTCCTCGGTGACCTCCTGTCGATCCGCCAGAACGACCTGCCCATCAAGATCGTCGTGTTCGACAACTCCGCGCTGGACTTCGTCGAGGTCGAGATGAAGGCCGCGGGCATCGTCAACGCCGGCACCGACCTGAAGAACCCGGACTTCGCCGAGGTCGCCCGGGCCATCGGCATCCCGGGGTATCGCGTGACGACCGGCGAGGAGCTCCGGCACGCGCTCGCCGAGGCGTTCGACAGCCCGGGGCCCGCGCTCATCTCCGCGGTCGTGGCGCGCCAGGAGCTCGCGATCCCGCCCGCCATCACGGTGGCGCAGGCGAAGGGATTCGCCCTGTTCGCGCTGCGGACACTGCTCTCGGGTCGGGGCGACGAGCTCATCGACCTCGCCGACACCAACGTCCTGCGCCGCCTCCTCCACCGCGGCTGAGTACCCGTTCCACGCCGGCCGTATCGTTCTTCGACTCGTGTCGGAGCGGATGCCGGTTCCGAGCGCCTAGCGTTCGAGAACGTTCGGCAGGGAAAGGGAGATGCATGCGGGTTCCACGGCAGGTGTACGAGTGAGCGGGGTGCCGGACGGCGTGCAGCGGTTCACCGCACCGCTCACCGGGCACGCGATCTTCCTCGTCGTGACCGTGTCGGACCAGGCTGTCGACGGCATCCGCGATGTGCTCCGCGACCTCGGCGGTCTCGTGCAGACGGTGCGTTTCCGCGATCCCGGTGATGGGCTCTCGTGCACCGTCGGCATCGGATCGAGGATGTGGCCGACGCTCGTCGGAGGCCCGTCGCCGCGCGAACTGCATCCCTTCACGCCGGTGGTCGGCGCCGTGCACACCGCGGTGGCCACCCCGGGCGACCTGCTCTTCCACATCCGCGGCGACCGTGCCGACCTGTGCTTCGAGTTCGAGCGGCTCCTGGTCGCGGCGCTGGGCGATGGCATCCAGGTCGAGGACGAGACGTCGTGCTTCCGCTCGTTCGACCGGCGGGATCTCCTCGGCTTCGTCGACGGGACCGCCAACCCCGTCGGGACGGATGCCGCCGACAGCGTGCTCGTCGGCGACGAGGATCCGGCTTTCGCCGGTGGCACGTACATCGTGGTGCAGAAGTACCTGCATCCGCTCGACCGATGGCAGGCCCTGCCCACCGAGGCACAGGAGCGCATCATGGGCCGCACGAAAGCCGACAACGTCGAGTTGGACGACGCCACATCCGGCCAGAAGTCGCACAAGACGCTCGCGACGATCGTCGACGATGCGGGCGTCGAGCACGACATCATCCGCGACAACATGCCGTTCGGTCGTCCCGGTCACGCGGAGTTCGGCACGTACTTCCTCGGACAGTCGCGGGCGCTGTGGGTCATCGAGACGATGCTGCGCCGCATGTTCGTCGGCGACCCTCCCGGCGTGCACGACCGGCTCCTCGACTTCTCGGTGCCGAAGACCGGCTCCACGTTCTTCGCCCCGTCGGCGGGGCTGCTGTCGACGCTCGGCGACGCCGTCGATGCGCCCGCCGCCGCCTCGCCGATCGTCGAGGCATCCCCTACGTCACTCGGCATCGGCGCCAACCGCGCCCCCGTCTCCCAGGAGGTTTGATGGACCATCTCACTCGCCCGCTCGCCCCGATCACCGACGAGACCTGGGACGCCCTCGACGACGAAGCCCGCACGCGCTTGCAGCCGGTCCTCGGCGCGCGCCGCCTCGTCGATTTCGCCGGCCCCCTGGGTTGGCAGCACTCATCGACGAACACCGGCCGCGTCCGCCCCGTCGGCGACGACGCCGGACTGCGGGCGCGGCAGCGGGTCGTGCTGCCGCTCACCGAGGTGCGCGCCGACTTCGCCCTGGCGCGGACCGAGCTCGACGACACCGCGCGCGGCGCGGTCGACACCGACCTCTCCGCCCTCGACGAGGCGGCGCACCGGCTCGCTGTGCGCGAGAACGCGGCGATCCTGACGGGGTGGCCGGAGGTCGGATTCGCCGGTATCGTCCCGAGTTCGCCGCATTCCCCGATCGATGGGTCGGGGGATGCCACGGGGCTCACACGTCGCACCGCGGAGGCCGTCCGACGCCTCGGTGACGCCGGGGTCGGCGGTCCCTACGGCATGGCGGTCGGGTCCAGCGAGTGGGTCGAGGTGCTCGGCGGGAACGACGCCGGCGGACAGCCGCTCCGTCGCCATATCGAGAGGATCCTCGGCGGCGACGTCGTGTGGACCCCGGGCATCCAGGGGGCCGTCGTGATCAGCTTGCGCGGCGGCGACTTCCTGCTCGAGATGGGTCAGGACGTCGCCCTCGGATATTCGGCGACGACCGAGGACCGGGTCCAGCTGTACCTCGAGGAGTCGTTCAGCTTCCGCATCGCGACCCCGGAAGCGGCGATCGCGCTGTTGCCGGGAACGGACGACGACTGACCCCCGTGGGGGAGCGGGCTCAGTTCTGCCGTCCGAACACCATGGTCGCCTGGATGCGGTCACCGCCGCCCGAGTCTGGCGGCATCCCTCCGGCGGTCAGGCCGAGCCCAGGGCGCGGCCGAGGACGAGACCCGCGCCGCCGGCGAGCGCGGAGGCGGCCAGCATTCCCATGGCGGAGACCACCGCGGCAGCCCGACGTCCGCTCGCGAGGAGCTCAGCGGTTTGGACGCAGGCGGTGCTGAACGTCGTGTACCCGCCGAGCAGTCCCGCCGCGATGACCGTCGCCGCGGGGAGGGCGAGCAGAGTGGGCATGATTCCCGTCACGACCCCGAGGGCGAGAGCCCCCGAGACGTTCACGGTGAGCGTGCCCCAGGGAAGGCGCCCGCCGACCCGCCGAGTCACGGCGGCGTCGATCGTGAAGCGCAGCACCGCGCCGCACCCACCGGCGAGGCAGGCGAGCAGCACCGTGAGCGCGTTCACGCTCGCGCCCGTTCCCGCGCGCGGGTGGCCGCGCGCTCGCCCACGAAGGCCGCCGCGACCCCGAGCGCGAGTGTAGCCGAGGCCACCAGCGCCCCGGCCCAGGGATCATGGGCGAGCACCAGTCCGTCGGCGTCGACGACGAGCGTCCCGTACGTGGTGTATCCGCCCAGCAGACCCGTGCCGAGTAGCAGGCGGCGGCGCGCGGAGCGCGCGTCACCGGGTGGAGTGAGACCGTAGAGGATGCCGAGGAGCGCGGCGCCGGTGACGTCCACCGCGACGGTTGCCAGGATCGAGGCGCCCGGTCCCATCACGATCGTGCCGAGCATCAGTCGGATCGCCGTGCCGAGGCTTCCGCCGAGGAAAACGAGGAGCGCGCGGGTCACCGCGCTGTCCGCTCGGTGGTCCCTCTGCCCTGTCGTCATGGACCGACTCTTGCAAAGCCGACATGTCGTCGGAATCGACAGATGACGGAAGCTGCGTCGGCACGCGTTCCGTCGGCGTCGAGGTGTTACCCCCGCCGCACCTCGAGGGCGTCGATGCCCGGCATCCCGAACCAAGACCGCCCGCCGGCGGCGTCCACGATGGTCAGGAGCACGGCGTCGCACGACCGGCATCGGGCGACGGCCCCCATCGCGCTCGCGTAGACCGCGACCCGCCCCACGGTCCCGCCGTCGCCGCAGGATCGGCAGCGGACGAGCGAGTCGGTGGCATCCCACCCGAGGAGGTCGGCCAGCCGACCGGCGAGCGCATTGCCGTCGAGAACGTCCATCACGAGCCTCCGAATCGCTCAGTGCGGATGTCGCCGGGCCGGTGCCCGGCGGCCAGGAGCCAGCGCGACACGGCCTCGACGAACGGGGTCGGACCGCACACGTACACGCGCGGGACGCGGTCGGCGGGGACGACCGCGTCGCGCAGGCGCTCGGCCGTCAGACGACCGGGAGGCGCAGATGCCGCGGGCGGCGCGGCGCGCGTGTAGACGAGGTCGAGGTCGACCGCCCCCGACGCCGCCAGCGCGGCGATCTCGTCCGCGAAGAAGACGTCATCGGGGGTGCGCACCGAATACAGCAGGCGGAACTCGCTCGCGTCGCCGGCGGTCGCGTGCGCCTGCGCCATGGCGAAGAGCGGCACGACCCCCGAGCCGCCGGCGATGAGCTGCACCGGCCGCGGCGACGCCTCGGTCGGGGGCGTCCACACGAAGAACGCGCCGAGCGGTCCGTGGACCTCGATCTCGTCTCCGACGCGAAGATCGTGGACGAGGAAGGGCGAGACCTCGCCGTCGGGCACCTCGTCGACCGCCAGGAGGACGCGCGTGCCGTCGCCCGACGACGCGATCGAGTACGACCGCGATGCCTGGTAGCCGTCGGGTGCCGTGAGCCGCAGGTCGAGGTGCGCGCCCGCGTCGTTGCCCGGCCAGGTGGGCACGTCGAGCTCGATGCGCTGCGCCGTGGGGGTCTCGGCTCGGATGTCCGCGACCGTCGCGGTGTGCCAGGCGGTCGGGCGGTGCGTCACCAGTACCGCTCCTCCTGCCAGGGGTCTCCGTGCAGGTGGTAGCCGTTCTGCTCCCAGAATCCGGGATCGTCGTCGGGCATCGTCACGAGCCCGCGCACCCACTTCGCGCTCTTCCAGAAGTACAGGTGCGGCACGAGCAGTCGGGCGGGGCCGCCGTGCTCGGCGGTGAGGGGCTCGCCGTCGGCTTCGAAAGCGATCCAGCTCTTGCCGTCGAGGAGGTCTTCCAGGGGCACGTTCGTGGTGTATCCGCTGTAGGAGTGCGCCATCACGAAGTCGTGGGCCGTCTCCACCTCGTCGAAGATGCGGTCGAGCGACACTCCGCGCCACGGCATGTCGAGCTTCGTCCAGTGCGTGACGCAGTGGATGTCGACGGTGATGTCCTCCATGCCGAGCGCCTGCAGCTGGGCGGTGTTCCACCGGTGGTCGCCGTTCTCGGTCCGCACGACGAACTCCCACTCGTCGGCGTCGATCTCGGGCGTGGGACCGGCCGACAGCACGGGCCAATCACCCACCAGCGTCTGACCGGGGGGAAGGCGCGGATCGCGTTCGGCGCGGCGTCCGGAGAACCCTCGAGTGATGAACGACATGGATGCCTCTTTCCTCCCGAGCGGGGACGAGTTTCACCCTAGCCAGGTCGCCCATAGCGCGACAGGGACGATTGTCGGATCCGCTGTCGCCGCACCCGTCAGTTCGTCGCGGAGCCCTCGTCGGGGTGCGAGTCGCGCGCTTCGGCGGCCGCTGCGAGCACGGTGCCGACCAGCGTCGCCGTCTCGTCGCCGCCGACGGCGATCGGCTGCAGCACGTCGCCCGAGGTGGTCAGCAGCACCCCGACCGGGCGGTTGCCCGGGATGCCGAGCGCCCGGGCGAACTCTCCGGAGGGGTCGACGTGCAGACCCTCGTCGGCCGCGCCCAGGGACATGTCGTCTCCGATCGGGACGATGAGTCGCACGTCCACGAGGGTCTCGAGCAGCTCCCGGTCCCACGTCATCCGGTCGATGAGGTTCTCGCACGAGGTGCACCCGCGCCGTACGAAGAGCAGCAGCTGCGCGCGCCCGCGCAGGGCGCGTTGACGGGGGACGACGACGCCGCCGTCCGGGGTGATGAGCGCTGCGTCGGGCACTCCTGCGGGAGTGGTCGCGGCGCGTTCCCCCGAGGGGTGCAGGGTGGCTCCCACGACCGCGATCGCCGCGACGCTGAGCAGCAGCGCGCCGCCGAGCAGAGGGAAGAGGACGAGGCGGACGGCCAGCGCCGGCGCGGTCGGCTCCATCAGGGCGCCGACCAGGGCGAGCCCGGCGAGCGCGATGAGGGCCGTGTTGCGCGCCGTCATGGCGGGACCCACCCGAGTGGATGCCAGCCGCCCGAAGCATCCGCACTCGTCCGTCGACGCGCGGGTCTGCGCGCGCACCCCGACGGCGAGGAAGACGATCGACAGCGCGACGGCAGCACCGGCCGCGGTGACGGCGACGACTCCGCTGCCGAGGAGGAGCCCGCCGGCGACGGCGAGCTCGATGACGGCGACGCCGCCGACGACGGTGCGCGGCGGAGGGCCCGACAGGCGCAGAGCGCGAAGGGTGGCGGGGGCTGTGTCGAGGTCGAGGAGCTTGCCCACGGCGCTGAGGACGAACACGGCGGTGACGACGAGGGCGGGGAGGCTGAAGGGCCCGAGCATCCCGTCAGAGTCCCACCCCTCGCGTCGGCGGCGCGGTGTGCGGCGTTCGATCTCCGGCGGGTGAAGGCCCTGGGCGTCCCGCTCCACCCGGGACGGATAAGGTCGCTGTGACGACTCCGTCACTGCGCGCGGCTCGCGCGGCAGCCGCCCACCCAGGAGAATCGCCCATGTCCGTCGGTCTGCTCGCCGTGGTGGATGACATCCTCAGCGCCGCGCTCAAAGCCAGCGCGAAGACCGCGGGCGTCGTCATCGACGACGCGGCCGTGACGCCCCAATACGTTCAGGGGATCACGCCCGCCCGGGAGCTGCCCGTCGTCTGGAAGATCGCCCTCGGCAGCATCATCAACAAGTACGTGATCATCATCCCGATCGCGCTCCTGCTGACCGCGTTCGCGCCGGGGGTGCTGCCCTTCCTGCTGATCATCGGCGGCGGATTCCTCTGTTACGAGGGTGCCGCGAAGGTGCTCGAATGGTTCGGCGTCGCTCACGGTCACGGCGACGACGACGGCCCCCGCGACGAGCGGAAACTGGTGCTCGGAGCCGTGCGCACCGACCTCATCCTCAGCACCGAGATCATGCTCATCGCCCTGTCGAGCTTGGATCCCGGGTTCGGCATCTGGATGACGCTCGGTGCGCTGCTCGTCATCGGACTCGCCATGACCGTGGTCGTGTACGGCGCGGTCGCGCTCCTGGTGAAGATCGACGACATCGGGCTGCGGTTCATGAAGAGCCCCACGCGCGCCGTCCGGCGGTTCGGCGCCCGGGTCGTGGCATCCATGCCGGCCGTCTTCCGGGTGATCAGCGTGATCGGGACGGTCGCGATGCTGTGGGTCGGCGGTCATCTGGTGGTGCAGAACCTCGGCGAGACGCTGTGGGCGGGGCCGTCCGACCTCCTCCACGCCGTCGAGCACGCGATCGAGGCCACGGGACCGGTCGTCGTGTGGATCGTCGACACCGCGATCTCCGCGGTCTTCGGCCTGATCCTGGGCCTCGTCATCGTCGCCGTGGTGACCGGCGTCCGCCGCGTGTTCCGCCGCGAGGCCGCCGCGCACTGACCGGAGGCAGGCCCCAGATCACGTGACGTGGTCGAGGACGCCCGTCGTGGCGGGTCGGTGGCGTGTGCGCTCGGCGATGTCACGTGAAATGGTCGACGGCACCCGCCGTGGCGCGTCGGCGGCGTGTGCGCTCGGCCAGATCACGTGAGCTGGCCGAAGGCGCCCGCCGTGGCGGGTCGGTGGCGTGTGCGCTCGTCCGGATCACGTGAACTGACGGCGGGGAGGCAGGCGGCGGGGGCGCGGCTCCCGGGACGAGAACTCAGTCGAGGCGGGAGTGCTCGCCGAGGCGGTGCCACGTGCGGTTGTGGTAGACCAGCGCGGAGCCGGGCTCACCCGGCTCGAGGTCGCGCTCGACGTCGACCTGCAGGGCCTGGGCGGCGATGACGGTCGAGCCGCCGGCATCCATCCGGCTGACGACGGCGCACCGCAGCCACGCCCGGACGCCGTGGTACACCGGCTCGCCCGTGGCCAGGCGCGACCAGGTGGACGTGTCGGCGAAGCGGTCCAGTCCGCTCGTGGCGCCGGCGCGGGCCAGGACGATGTCCTCGGCGTCGAGCAGGTGCACCACGATCGTCGACGCGGCCACGATCGTCGGCGTCGCCGAGGACAGGCTCGAGACCGAGAAGATCAGCAGCGGCGGGTCGGCCGAGACCGACGACACCGACGAAGCGGTGAGGGCGACGGGGCCGTGCTCGCCGTACGCCGTGATGACCGCGACGCCGCCAGGGTGGCCTCGGAACGCGCGCTTGAAGTCGTCCGCGGTGACGGACGTGCCGATGGTCGGCGTGTGCTCGGGGCGCTCCTGCGGGAGAGAAGTCATGTCTCGACGGTAACCCTCGCGACGGAGCCCGGCGCGGGATGCCGAAACGCGGCGACACACGTGATCCGCGAACGCGCCGACGTTGTGAGGCTTCACATCGTCCTCACCGTCACGTTCCCGGCGCGATTGACTCTTGACAGGGCCGCAAGTGTGAGCGCTAACATTCAGGAGTCAGCCCGCCCGAGGGGGCTGCATCACATGGCCCGGCGACGCAGCCGGCGAAACGAGGAGGTTTCAACATGAAGGCGAAGAAGACCCTCGCCGGACTCGCGCTCATGGGCGCGATCGCTCTCACCGCGACCGGCTGCGCCGGCGGTGGCTCGACGGCCGGCGGAGGCGGCGACGACAAGGTCATCACCGTCGGTTTCGCCCAGACCGGCTCCGAGAGCGGCTGGCGCAGCGCCAACACCGAGTCGATGAAGACGGCGTTCTCGACCGAGAACGGCTTCAACCTCATCTTCAACGCGGCCGACAACAAGCCGGAGGCGCAGATCGCCGCCGTCCGCAGCTTCATCAACCAGGGCGTGGATGCCATCGTGCTCGCCCCGATCGTCACCGACGGGTGGGACGACGTGCTGAAGGAGGCCAAGGATGCCAACATCCCGGTGATCCTCGAAGACCGCACGGTGTCCGCGTCGGAAGACCTCTACGCCAGCTGGGTGGGCCTGGACTTCAAGAAGGAGGGCGAGACGGCAGGGAAGTGGGTCGCCGAGAACTTCGGGAAGACCCCGACCAACCTCGTCGTGCTCGAGGGCACCACGGGGTCGTCGGCCGCCACCGACCGCGCGACCGGCTTCAACGACGCGATCGCGGGCACCGACATCACGCTCCTCGACTCGCAGACGGGCAACTTCACCCGTGCCGAGGGCAAGACCGTCATGGAGGGCTTCCTCCAGAAGTACGGCTCGCAGATCAACCTGCTCTTCGCCCACAACGACGACATGGGTCTGGGTGCCCTCGACGCGATCAAGGCTGCGGGTCTCACGCCCGGCACCGACATCAAGATCGTGACGATCGACGCGGTCAAGGACGGCATGACGGCCCTGGCCGACGGCGAGTTCAACTACATCGTCGAGTGCAACCCGCTGCTCGGTGAGAAGGTCGCCGAGGTCGTCAAGAAGGTCGTCGCCGGCGAGTCCGTCGACAAGCAGTACATCGTCGAGGACCAGGCGTTCGACCAGGAGCAGGCCAAGGCCGCTCTGCCCGACCGCAAGTACTGACCCCCGCGGACGCGTCCGCGTCCGTCAGTCCTCGGGTGTGCGGGGCCGAACCGGCCCCGCACACCCTCCGCTCACCCCCTGAGAAAGCGATCGAGCATGACATCCGAACGCGCTGCCGTCGTCGCGATGCGCGGTATCAGCATCTCCTTCCCCGGAGTGAAGGCGCTCGACGGAGTGGACTTCACCCTCTACCCCGGTGAGGTCCACTCCCTCATGGGAGAGAACGGCGCCGGCAAATCCACTCTCATCAAGGCGCTCACCGGCGTGTACGGGATCGACTCCGGCACGATCCGCGTCCAGGGCGAGGAGCGCCTGTTCCGCTCCACCGCGGACGCCCAGTCGTCCGGCATCGCCACCGTCTATCAAGAGGTCAACCTCTGCCAGAACCTGTCGGTCGGCGAGAACGTGATGCTCGGCAACGAGATCCGCCGCGCGGGCCTGGTCGACTGGCGCGCCACTCACGCCGCGGCCGCCGCGGCGCTCGCCGAGCTCGGCGTGCACATCGACACCCGCTCGATCCTGGCGAGCCACTCCATCGCCGTCCAGCAGCTGGTCGCCATCAGCCGCGCGATGGTCGTGGACACCACGGTCCTGGTCCTCGACGAGCCGACCTCGAGCCTCGACCGGGGCGAGGTCGAGCAGTTGTTCGGCGTCATCCGGGATCTGCGCGACCGCGGCGTCGCGATCCTCTTCGTCTCGCACTTCCTCGACCAGATCTACGAGATCTCCGATCGCCTGACGGTGCTGCGCAACGGCACGCTCGTGGGCGAGTACCCGATCGCCGAGCTGACCCGTGAACAGCTCGTCGCGAAGATGATCGGCCGTGAGCTCGGCGAACTGGATGCCATCTCGGCCAGCGCCGAGCGTCCGATCGACCGTTCCGGAACCCCCGTGCTGAAGGCCGTCTCGTTGGCCCGCAAGAACGCCCTCGAGCCCGTCGATCTCGACGTCTTCCCGGGGGAGATCGTGGGCCTCGCGGGGCTGCTCGGCTCGGGCCGGACCGAGTTGGCCCGCCTCATCGCCGGCGCCGACCGCGCCGACCAGGGGCAGGTCGAGGTCGGCGGATCGCCGTCGCGGCTCGGTTCGCCGCGCCACGCCCTCGACCGCGGCATCGCCTTCTCGTCGGAGGACCGCCGCGCGGAGGGGATCGTCGGCGACCTCACCGTGGCCGAGAACATCATCCTCGGCGTGCAGGCCCGCCGCGGCGCACTGCGCAAGCTCGGCGCCGCCGAGGTGCAGGCGATCGTCGACGAGTACATCACCGCGCTCGGGGTGCGCCCCGCGAACCCGAACGCGCTCATCCGCAACCTCTCCGGCGGCAACCAGCAGAAGGTCCTCCTGGCCCGCTGGCTCGCCACCGCCCCGGAGCTGCTCATCCTCGACGAACCCACCCGCGGCATCGACGTCGGCGCCAAGGCCGACATCCAGCGCAAGGTCGCCGAACTCGCCGAGAAGGGCCTCGCGGTGGTGTTCATCTCCTCCGAGCTCGAGGAGGTGCTCCGCATCGCGCAGCGCGTGGCCGTGCTGCGCGACCGTCGTAAGATCGGCGAGCTGGCCACCCAGGACGTCGACCTCGACGGCCTCGTCGCCTACATCGCCGAGGGGCAGCCCGAGACAACGTCGTCCGATCGGGAGAAGATCGCATGAAGAAGTTCCTTTCGCACCGCCTCGTGTGGCCCATCGCGGCACTCGTCGCCCTCATCGCCGTCAACACGATCTCGCGGCCGTCGTTCCTCAGCATCACGGTGCAGAACGGGCAGCTGTACGGGTCGCTGATCGACATCCTGCGCAACAGCGCCCCGCTCATGCTCGTCGCCCTCGGCATGACGCTCGTCATCGCCACGCGCGGCATCGACCTGTCGGTCGGCGCGATCATGGCGGTCTCGGGCGCCGTGGCGCTGACGATCATCGAGGCCTCGCCCGAACCGGGCAACCTCGGCGTCGTCATGATCGCCATCGCCGCGGCCGTCGGCAGCGCACTGCTGCTCGGCGTCTGGAACGGCTTCCTCGTCGCGGTGCTCGGCATCCAACCCATCATCGCCACGCTCGTGCTCATGCTCGCCGGCCGCGGCGTCGCCCTGCTCATCACCAAGGGCTTCATCACGACCATCAACAGCGACCCGTACCAGTTCATGGCGCAGGGATACGTCCTGGGTCTCCCCTTCGCCTTCTACGTATCGATCGCCGCGGTGATCGTCGTCGGGATCGTCGAGCGGCGCACGGCGCTCGGCATGCTCACCGAGGCCGTCGGCATCAACCCCGAAGCGAGCCGGCTCGCCGGCGTCCGCTCGCGCGGCATCATCTGGGGCGCCTACATCGCCAGCGGCACGCTCGCGGGCATGGCCGGCATCCTCTACAGCTCGAACATCATGGCCGCCGACGCGAACGCCGCGGGTCTCTACATCGAACTGGATGCCATCCTCGCGGTGGTCCTCGGCGGCACCTCGCTCGCCGGCGGCAAGTTCAGCCTGGCCGGTACGGTCGTCGGCGTCTTCACGATCCAGACCCTGAAGAGCACGATCACGTTCCTGGGCGTCCCGCCCGCCGTCAGCCCGGTCTTCATGGCCGCGGCCGTGCTGATCGTCGTGCTGCTGCAGTCGCGCCGGTTCCGCGCGTTCTTCCAGACCGCGGGCCGTTCGGCCGTGCGTCCCCTCACCCGACGTCCCGACGCAAAGGTGCTGTCCTGATGGTCACTCTCACCGCCGAGCGCGGCTCCGCCGCCCCGACCACGTACCGCCGATTCCTCAGCCGCCACGTCTCGTGGATTCCGGTGTTCGCCGCGATCGCGATCCTCCTGATCATGATCGCGGGGTCGATGGCGTATTTCCCGAACTTCCAGCTGCCCCGGATCCTGTCGTCGATCCTGCTCGACAACGCGTACCTGCTGGTGCTGGCCGTGGGCATGACCTTCGTCATCCTCACCGGCGGGATCGACCTCTCCGTCGGCGCGGTCATGGCCTTCACCGGCATCCTGTGCGCCAGTCTGCTGTCGCAGGGGGTCCCGGTCGCGGTCGCGGTTCCCGCGATGATCCTGATCGGCGGGGCGATCGGGCTGCTGATCGGCGTCCTCGTGCAGTTCTTCGACGTGCAGCCGTTCATCGCCTCGCTGATCGGCATGTTCCTCGCCCGGGGCCTGGCCTTCGTGGTGAGCCTGCAGTCGATCAAGGTCGACGATGCGGGGCTGCTGTGGCTGCAGTCCACGCGCTTCTCGTTCGCCGGGTGGTACATCACCCCGACCGGGATCATCGCGCTGCTCACGGTCGCCCTCGCCGCCTTCGTCCTGCGGTTCACGCGCTTCGGACGCACGGTCTACGCCGTGGGCGGGAACGAGCAGTCGGCGCGACTCATGGGCCTTCCCGTCGTGCGCGCGAAGCTCTCGGTCTACGTCATCAGCGGGGTGTGCGCGGGGCTCGCGGGAATCGTCCTGACGGCGTACTCCGGTGCCGGCTACCCCCTCAACGGCGTCGGAACCGAGCTCGACACGATCGCCGCCGTCGTCATCGGCGGCACGCTGCTCACCGGCGGCAGCGGGTTCGTGCTCGGCTCGATGATCGGCGTCTTCGTCTACGGCCTCATCCGCACGATCATCTCGTTCTCGGGAGCGGAGCAGTCCTGGACCCGGATCACCGTCGGCGCCCTGCTGCTGGTGTTCGTCGTGGTGCAGCGGATCATCGTCTCGCGGTCCGCGCTCTCCAAATGACGCGCCTGCCGGGGATGCGCGCGCGGCGACCGTCGCGCGGGCATGATTGACCCCATGTCCACCGTTGCCCCGCCCCTCCTCGAGGTCCGCGGGGCGACGGTGCGTTTCGGTGTCGAGTCCGCTCTCGCCGACGTCGACTTCCGCCTGCGCCCCGGCGAAGTGCACTCGCTCATGGGCGAGAACGGTGCGGGCAAGTCGACGCTGATCAAGGCCATCACCGGAGCGCTGCGGCTCGACCAGGGCGAGATCCTCCTCGGCGGTCGCCCGATGCACTTCTCCGCCCCAGCGAACGCCCAGGCGGTCGGGATCTCGACCGTGTACCAGGAGATCGACCTTCTCCCGAACCTGACCGTCGCCGAGAACATCTCGCTCGGTCGCGAGCCGCGTCGGTTCGGCATGATCGACCACCGCGCGATGCGCGATCGCGCGGCCGACGCCCTGTCCTCCCTCGGGGTCGACGTCGACCCGTCGTCGGTGCTGTCCACTCATCCCCTCGCCATCCAGCAGCTCGTCGCGATCGCGCGCGCGGTCTCGGTCGACGTGAAGGTGCTCGTGCTCGACGAGCCGACCTCGAGCCTGGATGCCGACGAGGTCGCCGAGCTCTTCCGCGTCATCCGCGATCTCAAGACGCAGGGGATCGCGATCGTGTTCGTCTCGCACTTCCTCGACCAGGTCTATGAGATCTGCGACCGCGTCACGGTCCTCCGCGGTGGGCGCCTGGTGGGGGAGTACGGCACGCGGGAGCTCCTGCGCATCGACCTCGTCGAGAAGATGCTGGGTGCCGCCGCCGACGCCCTCGCGCCGCTCGGGCAGCGCTCGCCGGAGCCCGCGGACGGTCCCTCGATCGTGAGCGCGCGGGGACTGGCATCCGGGTCCCGCCTGCGCGACGCGGACGTCGACATCGCCGAGGGCGAGGTCATCGGGGTCGCGGGTCTCCTGGGGTCGGGGCGCAGCGAGCTGGCGCGGGCGCTGACCGGAGTCGATCACCCGGACGGCGGCGAGGTCCGCATCGACGGCGAGCCGGTGAGGCTCGGGTCGCCGCGCGAGGCGATCCGTCGGCGCGTGGCCTACTCGTCGGAGAACCGACGTACCGAGGGCATCATCGGCGACCTCAGCGTCCTGGACAACATCACGCTCGCCCTCCAGGCGCAGCGCGGGATCTTCCACCGACTCAGCACGGCGCGGCGCCGGGAGCTCGCGACGAGCTGGGTGGAGGCGCTGCACATCCGACCCGCCGACATCGATCGCCCCGTCGCGACGCTCTCCGGCGGCAACCAGCAGAAGGTGCTCCTGGCGCGGCTCCTCGCGCTCTCGCCCCGGGTCATCGTGCTCGACGAGCCGACGCGCGGCATCGACGTCGGCGCGAAGGCCGAGATCCAGCGCCTGGTGGGGGAGCTGTCCGACAACGGCCTCGCGATCGTCTACATCTCCGCCGAGCTCGACGAGGTCCTGCGCGTCGCGCATCTCGTCGCCGTCATGCGCGACGGCGTGCTCGCGCAGATCCTCCCCGCCGCCGAGCTCACCTCCGACGCCCTCCTCGCCCTCGTGGCCAAGCCCGCCGCGGGGGAGGAGGGCGTCTCCGATGGCTGACGAGAAGGCATCCCGGACCGCCAACATCTTCGACGTGGCCCGTCTCGCGGGCGTGTCGCACCAGACCGTCTCGCGGGTCCTCAACAACATGCCCAACGTCCGTCCGGCGACCCGGGCGCGCGTCGAGCAGGCCATCGCGCAACTGCGGTACAGCCCGTCGCCGGCGGCGCGGGCCCTCGTCACGCGGCGCACCCGGACGATCGGCCTGGTGACGCCGGGCACCGTCGACTACGGCCCCACGTCGATCGCGACGAACTTCAACTTCGCGGCTCGCGCCGCCCGGTACAACGTCGACGCGATCAGCTCGTCCCAGAGCGACGTGGCCGCCGTCCGTGCGGCGATCGACGGGCTGCTGAAGCAGCGCGTCGATGCCATCGTGCTCATCGTCGTCGATGTCGAGGTGCTCGCGGCGGTGCAGGCGATCGAGATCGACGTCCCGATCGTCGCCGCGGCCACGACCAGCCGGCCCCACCCGCGTCTGGTCGCGATCGACCAATACCGCGGTGCCCGTGCGGCCGTCCGGCACCTGCTGGAGTCGGGGTACACCACCGTCCGTCATATCGCCGGTCCTGCCCGCAACCCCGACGCGGTGGAGCGTCTGCGCGGCTGGCGCGAGGAGATCGCCTCCGCCCGCGCGCAGTCGACGCCGCCGGTGCACGGGGACTGGTCCGCGGCGAGCGGGTACCGCATCGCGACCGAGACCGACCTCACCCCCGGTGAGGGGATCTTCGTCGCCAACGATCACATGGCGATCGGTGTCCTGTCGGCGCTCCGCGAACGCGGGCTGCGGGTGCCGGAGGACATCGGGGTGGTCGGGTTCGACGACGTCCCCGAGGCGCCGTTCCTCTTCCCCTCGCTCACCACCGTGCGCCAGGACTTCGCTGCGCTGGGGGAGATCCTCATGCAGAAGGTGTTGCTGATGGTGGAGGAGCCCGACACCGTCAGTGAGAGCACCCCGCTGCCGACGCGACTCGTCGTCCGCGACTCGGCGCCCCTGCGCCCCTGACGCGCGCGTAGCCGTCGGCGGGCTCATCGCCGCGGAAACTCGGTGTTGACGTCAACAGGTGTGTGAGCGCTAACATTCGGGTAGTCGTCGCCGCCGACGGCTCATGCAATGTCGCATTCACGAGAGGATCCGCACCCCCGTGCCTACACTCCCCCGGACGGCGCTCCCCCGCCGTCTCCCGTCCTGGACGCTCGCCGTCCCGGTCGTCGCCGCGCTCGTCGCGGCGCCGATCACCGTCCCCTTAGCCGCGACCGCGGCCACCCCCACGAGCGGGCTGGTCGTCTCGTACCCGCTCGACGAGACCTCGGGGACCGTCGCGCACGACGACTCCGGCAACGGTCGGGATGCCGCCTACGTCGGCGGTCCCTCGCTGACCGGTGCGAACGGGGTCCGCCTCGACGGCGCCGACGACTATGTGAGCGTTCCCAACAACATCCTCGCGGGTCTCTCGTCCGTCACCGTCAGCACCGACGTGCTCGTGCGCCCGGAACAGTCGGGCAACTACTTCATCTGGGGTCTCGGCAACACCACGGACTGGTACGGAAACGGCTACCTCTTCGCCACGGGCAACCCGGCCCGTACCGGCATCGCCAGCGGCAACTGGTCGACCGAGCAGGAGACCCGCGGCTCGGCGAACCTCGATCGCGGCGTCTGGAAGACTCTCACCTACACGCTCGACGCGGGCAGCAAGACCTCGCGCCTGTACCTCGACGGCATCCAGGTCGCCGAGAACACCAACACCACGACCACCCCCGGCTCGATCGGCGGCGGCACGACCACCGCCAACTACCTCGGCCGCTCGAACTACACCGGCGACAAGCGTCTCGCCGGGAGCCTCCGCGACTTCCGCCTCTACGACCGGGCCCTCTCCGCCGATGAGGTGGCGACGCTCGTCGCCACCGACGCGCAGCGCGTCGCGCGCGACGCGGCCGCCCTCGGCCTCGGCGACCTGAGCGCCGTCACCGCGGACATCGCCCTGCCCGCCGGTGGCACGAACGGGTCGAGCATCTCGTGGGCGTCGTCGAACCCCGCGGTGGTGTCGTCGACGGGCGCGGTCACCCGCCCCGCCGCCGGGCAGGCGGACGCGGAGGTCACGCTGACGGCCACCGTCACCCGTGGCACCGCGACGCAGAGCATCGGCTTCACCGCCACCGTACGGGCCGTCCCCGATGACGCGGGTGCGGCGCAGCGGGCCGTCGACGCGATCGCGGTGGTCAACGCCGACGATGCGCGCGGCAACCTGACGCTCCCGACGACGGCGGAAGAGCTGCCGGTCACCTGGACGAGCTCGAACCCCGCGGTGGTCTCCCCCACGGGTGTCGTCGCGCGCCAGGAGGCCGACACGACCGTGACGCTCACGGCATCCGTGACGAAGGGCTCGGCGACCCGCACGCGCGACATCGTCGTGAACGTCCGCAAGGCGGTGCACCTCGGTGCCTTCGAGGGGTACACCTTCGCGTACTTCACCGGGAACACGATCGAGGGCGAGAACATCTACTTCGCCGCGAGCAACGGCAACGACGCGCTGTCGTGGACCGAGCTCAACGGCGGCAAGCCCGCCCTCACCTCGACCTACGGGGAGAAGGGTCTCCGCGACCCGTTCATCATCCGCTCTCCCGAGGGCGACACGTTCTACCTGATCGCCACCGACCTCTCGATCGGCGGCGGCACCTCGTGGGGCGACTCGCAGACGGTCGGCTCGAAGTACATCGAGGTGTGGGAGTCGCACGACCTCGTGAACTGGAGCGACCAGCGGCACGTCCGGGTCTCGCCCGACACCGCCGGCAACACCTGGGCGCCGGAGGCGTACTACGACGAGAGCCTCGGCCAGTACGTGGTGTTCTGGGCCTCGAAGATCTACCCGGCGGATGACCCGAACCACACCGCCAACGTGCCCAACAGCATGATGTACGCCACCACGCGCGACTTCGTGACCTTCAGCGAGCCGCAGGTCTGGCAGGGCGGGATCTCCCGCATCGACTCCACCGTGATCAAGGCGGACGGCGTCTACCAGCGCTTCACGAAGGACGAGGGCGCCGGGACGACCGGATGCAGCGACATCATCCAGGAGAGCTCGACGGTGCTCACCGCCCCGCTGAAGGACTGGACGCAGGTCACCTCGTGCATCGGCAAGAACGCCGGCACGGGTGCGGTGGAAGGCCCGAGCATCTTCAAGTCCAACCCGGGCGACGTCAACGGCGACAAGTACTACCTGTTCGTCGACGAGTACGGCGGGCGCGGGTACATCCCGCTGGCCACCACCGACATCGCGAACCCGAACTGGCAGGTTCCGGCGAGCTACACGCTGCCCAGCAGCCCGCGCCACGGCACCGTCATGCCCGTGACCGCGGAGGAGCTCGCGGCTCTGCGGGAGAACATCGTCACCGAGCCCGGCGTGACCCCGGTCACGGCGAACGAGAAGGGCGAGGTGCTGCGGTACGACTTCACCGACGGTTCGGGCGCGACGCTGCACGACCGCTCCGGGGCGGGCCGCGATGCGCAGGTCCAGGGCGGAGCGACGTTCGCGGACGGTGCGCTGACCTTCGACGGCAGCAACGACTACGTCGACCTGCCCGACAACGTGCTCGCGGGTGTCACCGACTTCACCGTCGACACCGAGGTGCGGATCGACGCGGCGCAGAAGAACCCGTACTTCCTGTACGGCTTCGGCAACACCGGCAGCGACGGGAAGGGCAACGGGTACCTGTTCTCGACCGGCAACGGCCAGTACCGCGGCGCGCTCACGACGGGCAACTGGACCGGCGAGCAGAACGCGTCCGCCGCCAGCGCCCTGCCGCGCGACCGCTGGGTGCACCTGACCTACACGTTGAGCGGGAGCACCGCGCGACTGTACCTCGACGGCCAGAAGGTCGCCGAGAACACCAACGTGACCGTCCGGCCGGGGGACATCGGAAAGGGCACGACCCTGGCGAACTACCTCGGCAAGTCCGTGTACAACGACGACAACCTCTTCCACGGTCAGATGCGCGAGTTCGCGCTCTACAACCGCGCGTTGAGCCCGGACGAGGTCGCGGCCCAGAACCCGGGGCTGCTCACCGAGGTCAGCCTTCAGGATGCCGCGGCGCTCAAGGTCGCCCCGATCGTCGACGCCGAGAACCGCACGGTCCTGTTCCCCGTCGTGCCGGGCACCGACCTGACGAAGCTGCGGCCCACGTTCGCAACCGCGAGCGGCACGACGGCGACCCCGGCGTCGGGCACGGTCCGAAACCTCAGCACGCCGGTCACGGTCACGCTGAAGACCGACGGGCAGGCCGACGTGGTCTGGACACTGAAGGCGGTCCAGATGAAGAGCCCGGTCCTGCCGGGTCTGTACGCCGACCCGAACATCGCGGTGTTCGGTGACACGTACTACATCTACGCCACGACCGACGGCGTTCCCGGGTGGGGCGGCAACACGTTCTACGTGTGGAAGTCGAAGAACCTCGTCGACTGGACGCGGTCCGACACGCCGTTCCTGACGCTGGACGGCGCGAACGGCAACGTTCCGTGGGCGACCGGCAACGCGTGGGCTCCGACGATCATCGAGAAGGACGGGAAGTACTACTTCTACTTCAGCGGTCACAACCCGCAGGACGACCGCAAGGAGATCGGCGTCGCGGTGGCCGACAGCCCCGAGGGCCCGTTCACCGCCGAGGCGCAGCCGATGATCACCAACGGTGAGAGCGTCCACAGCGGACAGGCGATCGACCCGGCGGCGTTCCACGACCCGAAGACGGGGAAGTACTACCTGTTCTGGGGCAACGGCAACCCGGTCTACGGCGAGCTGTCGGATGACATGAAGAGCATCAGGCCGGGCACGATCAAGACGATCTCGGGTCTGAACGACTTCCGCGAGGGGACGTTCGTGAACTACCGCGATGGTCTGTACCACCTGACGTACTCGATCGACGACACCGGTTCGGCCGACTACCGCGTCGGCTACGCCACGTCGACGAGCATCGACGGCCCGTGGACGTACCGCGGCGTGATCCTCTCGAAGGACACCTCGCAGGGCATCCTCGGGACGGGGCACAGCTCGATCATCACCGTGCCGGGCACGGACGAGTGGTACATCGCGTACCACCGGTTCGCGATCCCGGGCGGCGGGGGGACGAACCGCGAGACGACCATCGACCGCCTCGAGATCGGTCCGGACGGGCTGTTCCAGACCGTGAAGCCGACGCTCACGAGCGTCGCTCCGCGCGAGGTGCCCGACACGACGGAGCCGACCCCGACGCCGACGCCGACCCCGACGGCCACGCCGACGGCGACCCCCACCGCGACGCCCACCGCCACGCCGGAGCCGACGACCGAGCCCACGGGCACGCCGACCCCGACGGCCTCGCCCACGAGCACCCCGGATGCCACCCCGTCGGTGTCGGTCTCGACCACCACGGTCGAGCGCGGCGGGATCGTGCGGGTGACGGTGACGGGTCTCGCCGCGGGCGAGCAGGTCACGGCCGAGCTGCGCAGCGACCCGATCCGTATCGCCGGCATCCCCGCCGCCGATGCGAGCGGCCGCGTCACGTTCGACGTGCAGATCCCCGGCGACCTCGCCGCGGGCAGCCACACGATCGTGGTCTACGCAGCCGACGGCTCGGTGATCCGGAGCGTGCCGATCACCGTCGTCGCCGCGGGCCAGCTCGCCGCCACGGGAGCCCAGGCTCCGCTCGGGGCGGCACTGCTGGCATCCTTCCTGCTGGTCGCGGGGGGAGTGGTGTGGACGCTGCGTCGCCCGCGCCGCACCGTGTCGTAGCGCTCTGAACGCAGAGGACCCCGGATGCCGCGGCATCCGGGGTCCTCTGCGTGGTCGCGTGAGGGGTCAGAATCTGTCGCTTCGCGGGGCGCCAAGCGACACTTCTTGACCCCTCACGCGCGTGTGTCGAGGCTCAGCCGAGGAGCGGGACCGCCCCGACCAGCACGCCGACGCCGAGCATCACGAGCGAGACGATCGTCGCGCGCCACAGCACCTTCTTGTGGTGGTCGCCGAGGTTGACGCCGGCGAGCGAGACCAGCAGCAGGATCGCGGGGACCAGCGGGCTCTGCAGGTGGACCGGCTGGCCCGTGATCGAGGCGCGGGCCATCTCGACCGGGGTGATGCCGTAGTTCGCGGCGCTCTCGGCCAGCACCGGCAGGATGCCGAAGTAGAACGCGTCGTTCGACATGAAGAAGGTGAACGGGATCGACAGCACGCCCGTGATGACGGCGAGGAACGGCCCCATCGAGGACGGGATCACCTGGGTGATCCAGGCGGCCATCGCCGTGACCATCCCGGTGCCGTTGAGCACGCCCACCAGGACGCCGGCGGCCAGCACCATCGAGACGACACCGACGATGCTCGGGGCGTGGGCGACGATCTCGTCGGCCTGTCCGCGCAGCTTCGGGAAGTTGACGATGAGCGCGAGCGCCGCACCGACCATGAACACGAACGCCAGCGGGAAGAGGTCGAGCACCAGCAGCACCATCACGGCCACGGTCAGTGCGAGGTTGAACCAGATGAGCTTCGGTCGGAGCGTGGCGCGGTTCGGGTCGAGCATCGTGTCGGCCATCGCGGTGTCGGCCGCCTGGACCAGTTCGGGGGCGGCGACGGCGCCGCGTCCTCCGCGGACGGTGACGATGTTGCCGGTGCGCAGCGACGCGAGCGCGCCGGGCTTCGACTCGGCGCCGCGGAACAGCTTCGGAGCCCCCAGTCGACCGAAGACACCGGGGGTGTCGAGCTTGGAGGTGTCGACGGAGCCGGCGAGACGCTTGCGCTCCGAGAGGCCCAGGAACCACGCGAACGCGAGCGCGACGACGAGACCGGCGAGCAGCGAGGGGAGCATCGGCACGAAGACGTCGGTGGGCTGCAGGCCGAGGGCGGTGGCCGCGCGGACCGTCGGGCCACCCCACGGGACGATGTTGAGCGTGCCGTTCATCAGACCCGCGACGCACGTGAGGACGACCGGGCTCATGCCCAGACGCAGGTAGATCGGCAGCATCGCCGAGGTGGTGATGATGAAGGTCGTCGAGCCGTCACCGTCGAGCGAGACGGCGCCGGCGAGGATCGCCGTACCGAGCACGACCTTGGCGGGGTCGTCGCCGAGGAAGCGCGTGATCACGCGGATCAGCGGATCGAACAGCCCGACGTCGATCATGATGCCGAAGTACATGATCGCGAACAGCAGCAGCGCGGCGGTCGGCGCCATCTTGCCGATCGCGTCGATCACCATGTCGCCGAGGCCGAACCCGGCGCCCGCGATCAGGCCGAAGATCGTCGGCACCACGATCAGCGCCACCATCGGTGTGAGTCGCCGCGTCATGATCAGCGCCATGAACGACAGCACCATGAGGAAGCCGAGAGCCACGAGCACGCCGTCCGCGGGCGTGTACGCCACGGCGTAGTCGGCTGTCTCGGCCGTGAGGATGTGGGGGGTCATCGCGACTCCTTCGTCGTGGATGCCGGCACGCGGTGCGCCGGGGAATGGGCCGAGGCTACGGATCGCGATGCCGCGGCGCGCGCTTGCTCGCATTGAGCGGCGTTGTGCGCGTAGCGTGTGTTCTGCGCATTTCGCGCACGACGGCGTACGGAGGTGCCATGCGATTCGCCACCCGGACCCTGCTCGTGCAGATCGCCACGATGGTCGCCGTCGTGGCCGTGTGCACCGCGGTGTTCGCGTGGCTCGGCATCCAACAGCTCCGCTCCGAAGCCGACTCCTCCGCCCTCAACATCGCCCGGTCCGTCGCCGAGGCGCCCGAGGTGCGCGAACTCGTCGCCGAGTACTCGGCCGACCCCGGAACCCCGGATGCCGCGTCCCTGCGCGGCGGGACGCTCGAGCGCTACGCCTCCGACGTCACCGCGCGGACGGAGGGGCTGTTCGTCGTGATCACCGACGACCACGGCATCCGGCTCGCCCATCCCGATCCCGACCGGCTCGGCGAAGTGGTCAGCACGAGCTTCGCCGACGCGCTCGCCGGGCGCGAGGTCGTGACCTGGGAGACGGGGACGCTCGGGGAATCCGCGCGCGCCAAGGTGCCGGTCTATCCGCCCGGGGGAGGCGACCCCGTGGGCGAGGTGAGCGTCGGGTTCGAGCGCGCGAGCGTGTTCGACGACCTGCCCGCCCTGCTGATCGGCATCGGCGTCGCGGTGGTCGTGGCCGTGGGGCTCGGCGTCGCGGTCGCGCTGCTCATGCGCCGACGCCTCGAGCGCCTCACGCTCGGCCTGCAGCCCGAAGAGCTCGTCGCCCTCGTGCAGACGCAGACGGCGGTGCTGGAGAGCGCCGACGAGGGTGTCGTCGCCATCGACGACACCGGCGTCGTGCGCGTGTGCACGACGCCGGCCGAGACCCTGCTCGGGGTGTCCGGCGCGGTGGGGCGCCGCCTTGACGAGCTCGCTCTGCCGGTCGCCGTGGCATCCGCGCTCGCCGGATCCGGAGCCCCGAACGGGATGCCGATCGGCGAACGCGTCGTCTTCATCGACGTCCGGCCGGTCCGGCGCGGGACGCGAACTCTTGGCCGCGTCGCCGTGCTGCGCGATCGCACCGACGTCCTGGCGCTGTCCGACCGGCTCGACAGCGTCCGTGCGCTCGGCGACGCGCTGCGGGTGCAGCGCCACGAGAACGCCAATCGCGTGCACGCCGCCGTCGGGCTGCTCGACGCCGGACGGACGGCGGAGGCGCGCGCCTTCCTCGCCGACCTCGTCGACCGGGGCTCGGTCGACTGGGCCGTACCCGGGCTCGACCTCGTCGGCGACGCGATGCTGGGTTCGTTCCTCGGGGCGAAGGGACTGTCGGCGCGCGAACGCGGGGTGACGCTCCGGGTGTCGGAGGACACGTGGCTCCCCTCGACCGTCGCCGACGTGGAGGACGTCGTCGCCGTGCTCGGCAACCTGGTCGACAACGCCGTGAGCGCGGCGGCATCCGGGGGCGAGCCCCGCGAGGTCGAGGTCGCGGTGCTCGGCGACGGCGCCGACGTCGTGCTGACGGTGGCCGACACCGGCGGCGGGATCGCCGACGTCGACGCCGCCTTCGCCCCGCGCGAGCGCACCGACGATCCGGCCGCCGTGCACGGGCTCGGGGTCGGGCTGCCGCTGTCGCGGGAGTTCGCCCGGCGCCGCGGCGGAGACGTCTGGATCGTGGATGCCGGAGGCGCGGGCCGCGGTGCCGTGGTCGCCGCGCGACTGCCCGGCGTGCTGCACGTCGGCACCGAGGAGGAGAGATGACCGATATCCGCGTGCTCGTCGTCGACGACGACTTCCGGGTGGCAGGGCTCCACCGCGACGCCGTCGACGCGCGCCCCGGCTTCGCCGCCCTGGAACCGGCGCGCACGGTCGGTGAGGCGCGGGCGGCGGTCGCCGCGCACGCCCCCGATCTGCTGCTCGCCGACGTGTACCTGCCCGACGGCGACGGGATCGAACTGGTCCGCTCGGTCGGCCTCGACGCCTTCGTGCTGTCGGCGGCGACGGATGCCGCGACCGTGCGGCGCGCGTTCACGGCCGGGACGCTGGCGTTCCTCGTGAAGCCGTTCGACACACGCGTGCTCGCCGAACGCCTCGACCGGTACGCGCGGTACCGGAACCTGCTGGCGTCCTCTCGGCCGCTGACCCAGGACGACGTCGACCGCGCGGCCGCCGTCATGCGGGGGGAGCGCGACGGCGCCTCGCTCGCCCGCTCGGCGACCGAGCAGACGGTGCTCGCAGCCCTCGGCGACGACGAGGCGTCGGCGTCGGAGGTCGCGGAGCGCATCGGCGTGTCCCGGGCGACCGCGCAGCGCCACCTCACCGCTCTGGCCGAGCGGGGTCTCGTCTCGGTCGGCCTCCGCTACGGATCGACGGGTCGCCCCGAGCACCGCTTCCGGAGCGCGTGAGTCGCCAGGATGTGTCGCTTCCTGCCGTCGGCAGGCGACACATCCTGGCGACTCACGCCTCGAGGACCGCCCAGCCGCGGGGCGGGAGCTCCGCGCGGGAATCATGCAGCATCGCCTCGCCGGCGACCACGGTCCGGGCGTCGGCGGCGGGGAGCGACGCGGGGGAGTCGCCGATGTTCAGCGCGACGATGACCGCCTCGGCATCCACGGCGGTGCGGAGCACCAGGGTGGCGTTCGTGACCTCGACGACGTCGGTGCGCGCGCGCCAGAGCCACGGATGCCGCCGGCGCAGGGCGACGAGCGCCCGATGCGCGTCGAGGATGCGCTCGTCGACGTCGGTCACGTCCGCCGGGGTGGCCGGGAACTCCGGCCGCACCGCGTCGTCGCCGCCCTCGCGCTCCTCCTTCACCGCGGTCCAGCCGAACTCGTCGCCCGCGTAGACCGACGGGGTGCCGCCCACCGTGAACAGCACGGCGAGAGCATGCGGGACGAGGTCGGGCCCGACCGCCGAGGCGATCCGGGTGACGTCGTGGTTGCCGACGAAGGTCTGCGGCACGAAGGTCGCGAGCAGCTCGTCGTGGCGCTCGATCGCGTGACTCAGCTCGAAGAAGTTGCCGTCGGCGATGCCGTGCCAGATGCCCTGCCACAGCTCGTACTGGGTCAGCGAGTCCATCGTCGACGCGTGCACCATCGCGGGGCCGTCGCCGTGGATCACCTCGCCGAGGAACCACGCCTCGGGGAAACGCTCGCGCACGCGGGGGAGCACCTGCGCCCAGAACTCCGGCGGCACCGCGTAGGCGGCATCCAGTCGCCACCCGTCGATCCCGCGCGCGAGCCAGTGGCACATGACGTCGACCACGAGATCGGCGGTCGCGTCGGAGGAGTGGTCGAGGGCGACGAGGGCACCGTGCCCCTCGAAGACCTCGGGCTCGAACCGGCCGTCGACCCGGGTGCCGCGGAAGAGCGTCGCGTCCCCGCCCGCGAGCACGGCCTGGAACGCCGGATGTCCCCGCCCGACATGGTTGAACACGCCGTCGAGGAGGACCCGGATGCCGCGCTCCCGCGACGCTGCCAGTAGTCGGTCGAGGTCGCTGTCGTCGCCGAGCCGCGGGTCGACGCGGAAGTGATCGACCGTGTCGTACCCGTGCGTCTCCGACGCGAAGATCGGCCCCAGCAGCAGGCCGTTCAGACCGAGCTCGATGACGTGGTCGAGCCACGGCTCGATGCGCTCGAGGCGGTGCACCGGTTCCGCGTCGGGGTCGACGCCGTCGCGGATCGGCGCGCCCACGAACCCGAGCGGGTAGAGGTGCCACCAGAGGACGTGCGAGGGCCAGTCGGGCATGCCCCGAGGCTATCCGCCGGTGTTCCGTCCAGCCACGGGTTGCGCCCGCGCACCGGTTGCGTGAGTCGCCAAGAATTGTCGCCTGTGCCGTCGCGTAAGCGACGAATTCTGGCGACTCACGCTCGAGACGCGGGGCTCAGGCCCGCGCGCGGTCGGCGGGGAGGGCGAAGGGCGCCAGGTCGATCGCTCGGGAGCGCGTGGCCTCGAGGGCCGCGGCGACGGCGCCGACCGACACGATGTCCGCGCCGAGCGGGGAGGCGACGATCTCCGGCGGCGGCAGGTGCAGCGCGGCGGGGAGGGCCTCGGCCGCGGCGGCGATGATCGGGCCTGCGCCGGCGGCGATCGCGCCCGAGATCACGACCCGGCGGACGTCGAACAGGCTGCCGAGGAGCCCCGTCACGATCGCGAGCTGGCCGCCGACCTCGGCCGCGACGGCCAGGGCCCCCGGGTCGCCCTCGGCGGCGAGGTCGAGCACGGTCTTGGCATCCAGGTCGTCGTCCGGCACGTCGGCCAGCGCGCTGCCGGCGGGCAGGGTGCCCGCGGCGATCGCCGCCCGCGCGGCGTCGACGCACCGCGGCGCCAGGCCGTACGCGCTGCCGACGCCCTCGACCCGGTCGAACGCGACCGTCTCTCCGGCTCCGCCGTGCGCGCCGCGGAGGAGGCGCCCGTCGAGCCACAGTCCGGCACCGAACCGCTCGCCCGCGAGGAGGGCGACGAAGTCGTCGTAGCCGACGGCGGCACCCTGCGCGTGTTCGGCGACCGCGGCGAGCGAGGCGTCGTTCTCGACTCGGACGACCGGCGCCCACGAGGCGAAGGTGTCGACGAAGTCGGGGTTCATGCGCTGCCAGAAGCCGTCGTGGTGCGCGGGGGAGCGGCCCGCGCGGTCGACGGGGGCGGGCACGCCGAGGCATATCGCGACGAGATCGTCGCGCGAGGCGCGTGCCCGGGTCAGGGTGGCGTCGACCACCTTCTCGGCGGCGCGGCGGCGGCGCTCGGGCGAATCCCGCTCCGGGTCGATCGACAGGCGCGAGGTCGCCACGGGAACCCCGCGGAGGTCGGCGACGGTCGCCGTGACGTGTCCGCGGCCGGCATCCACGCCGACGACGAGTCCGGCGTCGGCGCGGAGCGCGAAGCGGCGCGCCGGTCGTCCCTTGGAGTATTCGCCCACGGCCCGGGCGTTCGGCATCTCGATCAGCAGCCCGCGGGCGACCAGCTCGTCGAGCACGTCGATCGTCGTCGACCGGGTCAGTGCGACCGCGGCCATGACGTCGCTCGCCGTGAATGCCTCGGCGTCCCACGCGTAGGCGAGCACGGCGTCGAGGCTGTGGCGGCGGAGCGAGGGAACCGAGGGTGTGGCATCCGTCATCGGATCTTGACCCCCTTCGTGTCTCCTGCAATACTGCCCTCAACACATTGATTTGACGAGTAGATTTAATCTACGATTCAAAATCGCAAGGATGCGAGGAGGACACGTGTCGAGGAAGACGGCGACGGTGCGACGAGCAGTCGCGGCGCTGACGGTGACGGGCCTGGCGGCAGCGATGCTCGCCGGATGCTCCGCCGACGGGCGCGAAACGATCCGCTTCACGTTCAGCAAACGCGAGGCCCTCGCGTTCATGAACCAGGTGGTCTCCGACTACAACGCGTCGCAGGACGAGGTGCGCGTCGAGATGGACGCCTCGGGTGTCGACGTCGTCTCGGCGAGCTTCGTCCGCGGCAATCCGCCCGACATCATGCTCGCGAACTACAACTACGAGGTCGCGCGGTTCGTGCAGCGGTGCGCGTTGACCGACCTCTCCGGCACGGCCGCCGCCGCCACCGTTCGCGACGACCTGCAGCCCCTCATGGACCAGTACGGCTCGTGCGCCGGGCGCACCAGCGCGCTGCCCTACTCGGTCATGGCATCCTCGGTGATCTACAACAAGGAGATCTTCGATCGGCTCGGGCTCGCGGTCCCGACGACGTGGGACGAACTGATCCAGACCGCCGAGACGCTGAAGGCCGACGGTGTCACGCCGTTCTACGGCACCTTCAAGGACGACTGGACCATCGGCCAGGGCTGGTACGACTACGCCGTGGGCGGGTCGTTGAACGTCCTCGACTTCTTCGACGGCCTCGCCGCCGAGGGCGACGGCGTCGGCCCCGACTCCGCGGTGTCGTTCCAGAAGGACCTCGCCGAGCCCATGCAGCGCATGACCGAGCTGTCCTCGACCTACACCAACCCGGATGCCGCCAGCCGCGGCTACGGCGACGGCAACCTCGCCTTCGCGCAGGGGCAGGCCGCGATGTACCTGCAGGGGCCGTGGGCGCTCGGCGAGATCGCCAAGACGTCGCCCGATCTCGCGGTCGGCACCTTCCCGCTCCCGATGACGAACGACCCGGACGACCTCGCGGTGCGCGTCAACATGGACCTCGCGGCCATGATCCCCGAGGGATCGAAGCACCAGGATGCCGCACGCGACTTCCTGGAGTACCTGTACCAGCCGCAGATCATCGAGGCGTACAACGAGTCGCAGCTCGGGTTCGCGCCCACCACAGACGCTCCCGCCCCCAGCGACCCGCGTGTGGCGGGGATGATCCCGTACTACGACGAGGGGCGCATCTACCAGGGCGCGTCGGTGCTGGTGCCCAAGACCATCCCGGTCTTCAGCTACGCGCAGGCCATGATCCTCGGAGCCTCGACCGAGGGGACCCTCGGCACCCTCGATCAGGACTGGTCGCGCCTGGCGTTCCGCCAACCCGTCGCCTCGACCACCGAGTCCGCCGCCGAAGGAGCCGCGCGATGACCACCACCACCACGATCGTCACCGGCGGGAAGACGGCCGCGCGCCGCAGCACCCGCCGCGTGGAACCGATCTACTACCTGTTCCTGCTGCCCACCCTCGCGCTGTTCACCCTCGCGATCACGCTGCCGGGCATCATCGGCATCTTCTTCAGCTTCACCGACTCGATCGGCATCGGGCAGTGGAACTTCGTCGGGCTGACGAACTACATCGCGCTCTTCAGCGACCCGGCGATCCTCCAGGCCTACCTGTTCACCTTCGGGTTCTCGGTGGCGACGGTCATCGTCGTCAACATCGCGGCGTTCCTGCTCGCGGTCGGCCTCACCGCGCAGATCCGCTTCAAGAAGGCGCTGCGCACCGTCTTCGTCATCCCGATGGTGATCTCGGGCATCATCATCGCCTACGTCTTCAACTTCCTCTTCAGCAACTCCCTCCCGCAGGCCGGAACCGCCCTCGGCATCCCTTGGCTGGAGACGTCGCTGCTGGCGAACCCCGACCTCGCGTGGCTCGCGATCGTGATCGTGACCGCCTGGCAGGCCATCCCCGGCACGCTGCTCATCTACATCGCGGGGCTGCTGTCGGTGCCCGGCGACGTGTACGAGGCGGCGGGCCTGGACGGCGCGACCAAGACGCAGCAGCTCCTGCGGATCACCCTCCCGCTGGTCGCCGGCTACGTCGTCATCAACGTCATCCTCGGCTTCAAAGGCTTCCTCAACGCCTACGACATCATCGTCGGTCTCACCAACGGCGGGCCCGGCACCTCGACCCGCAGCGTGGCGATGTCGATCATCCTCGGCTTCAACGGCGGCGACTACGCCTACCAGATGGCCAACGCGGCCCTCTTCTTCCTCGTCGCCGTCGCCATCTCGCTGCTCCAGCTCTCGCTCACCCGGGGAAGGAACACCCTCTCATGACCGCCGTGAACCAGCCCGCGCTCGCCTTCGAGCAGGCAGAGCTCTCCGTCCCCTCGCGCCGACGCACCGGCATCCGGCGGGTGGGTACCGAACGCATCAACTGGTCGGCGACCACCGTCCTGATCCTGTGCGCCGTCACGGTGCTCCTGCCCCTCTACGTCTCGATCACGATGGCGGTGAAGACCGGGGCGCAGGTCGTCGACGGCAACGCCTTCTCGTTCCCGACGCCGATCAGCTTCGACGGGTTCGTGCAGGCCTGGACGCTGACGAAGTTCCCGGTGGGCCTGGCGATCTCGTTCCTGGTGACGGCCGGCACAGTCGCCGCCACCATCGTCCTCGCGGCCTTCGCGTCGTACGCGATCGCCCGCAACTGGGATCGCAAGCTCTTCCGGTACTCGTTCTTCTACCTGCTCGCGGCGATGTTCATCCCGTTCCCCGTCGTCGCTCTGCCGCAGATCCAGCTCACCGGCCGCCTCGGGCTCGACAACCCGTTCGGCGTGATCATCCTCGCCACGATGTTCCAGCTGAGCTTCAGCGTGCTCCTGTTCACCGCATTCCTGCGCTCCATCCCGCTCGAACTCGAGGAGAGCGCGCGCATCGACGGCGCGACGACCTGGCAGACGTTCTGGCGGCTCATCTTCCCGCTCCTCGCCCCGATGAGCGCGACCGTCGGCATCTTCGCGTTCCTGTACGCCTGGAACGACTTCATGATGCCCTCGCTCATCATCAGCGATCCGGCCTTGCAGACGCTGCCCGTGCGCCAGAACCTGTTCCAGACGCAGTTCAGCAACAACTACAACGTCGCCTTCGCCTCGTACCTCATGGCCATGGCCCCCGCGATCGTCGCCTACCTCTTCACCCAGCGATGGGTGATGGCCGGCGTCACGCAAGGCGCCGTCAAGGGCTGACCGACCCCCACCCCCGAAAGGACCCTTCCGTGACCACCGCCGCACCCTCCGTGCACGCCCGCGAGCTCTCCGACGCCCCCGACTGGTGGCGCCAGGCCGTGGTGTACCAGGTGTATCCCCGCAGCTTCGCCGACAGCAACGGCGACGGCCTCGGCGACATCCCCGGCATCACCTCGCGGGTGCCGTACCTGGCCGAACTGGGCGTGGATGCCGTCTGGCTCAGCCCCTTCTACCCCTCGGCGCTCGCCGACGGAGGGTACGACGTCGCCGACTACCGCGACGTCGACCCGCGCCTGGGAACCCTCGCCGACATGGACGAGCTCATCGCGCAGCTGCACGCCCACGGCATCCGTGTCGTGGTCGACATCGTGCCCAACCACACGTCCAACGACCACGCCTGGTTCCAGGAGGCGCTCGCCGCCGGTCGCGGCTCCGCCGAGCGCGACCGCTACATCTTCCGCGAGGGCACGGGTCCCGACGGCAGCGAGCCGCCGACGGACTGGCAGTCGGTGTTCGGCGGCTCCGCGTGGGAGCGCGTCGCCGACGGGCAGTGGTACTTCCACAACTTCGACGTGTCGCAGCCCGACCTCAACTGGGCGAACCCCGAGGTGCGGGCCGACTTC
The DNA here is from genome assembly GCF_029639405.1 of Microbacterium proteolyticum. NCBI lineage: Bacteria > Bacillati > Actinomycetota > Actinomycetes > Micrococcales > Microbacteriaceae > Microbacterium > Microbacterium proteolyticum. The sequence goes on along the minus strand of NZ_CP121274.1, from coordinate 510,424 downwards.
GTGACCACGCTGCGCTTCTGGAGCGACCGGGGCGTCGACGGGTTCCGCATCGACGTCGCGCACATGCTGACCAAGGACCTCAGCGAGCCACTGCCCTCGGCCGCCGAGCTCGCCGCGTTGCCGCAGGACGGGAACCACCCCCTTCTCGACCGCGACGACGTGCACGAGGTGTACGCCGAGTGGCGCGCGGTGTTCAACTCCTACGACCCGCCCCGCACCGCCGTCGCCGAGGCGTGGGTGCACCCCTCGCGCGTGCCGCTGTACGCGAGCATCGAGAGCCTGGGGCAGTCGTTCAACTTCGACCTGCTCGAGGCCGACTTCGACGCGGGCCAGTTCCGTCGCATCGTCGCCGACAACCTCGCGCTCGCCGCCGAGTCGGGGTCGTCGACGACGTGGGTGCTGTCGAACCACGACGTCGTCCGGCACGCCACGCGTTACGGGCTGCCCGACGCGGAGCGCACCGAGGACGGCCGTCCGACGCGCAAGCACGGCAACGAGTGGCTGCTCTCCGGCGGCACCTCGCCCGCGCTCGACACCGCGCGGGGGGAACGCCGCGCCCGCGCGGCGGCGCTGTTCGTGCTGGGGCTGCCGGGCTCGGCGTACCTGTACCAGGGCGAGGAGCTCGGCCTGCACGAGGTCGCCGAGATCCCCGACGCCGCCCGTCAGGACCCGACGTTCTTCCGCAGCCCGGGCGTCGACATCGGGCGGGACGGATGCCGCGTCCCGCTGCCGTGGGCGGCCTCCGACGCCGCGTTCGGTTTCGGTGGGGGCGGGGCGCACCTGCCGCAACCGGAGTGGTTCACGACCTACGCCGTCGACCGCCAGGACGGCGATCCCGCCTCGACGCTGTCGCTCTACCGTCGCGCGCTCGACCTCCGGCACGACCTGCAGACCGCAGAGGAGCTGGAGTGGCTCGACCTCGGACGGGACGACGTGGTGGCCTTCGCCCGCCCCGACGGCTGGACCGTGGTGACGACTTTCGGCACCGAACCGGTGAAGCTCCCCGCGGGCGAGGTGCTGCTGTCGAGCGCTCCCGTCGAGTCGGGGACGCTCCCCGGCGAGGCGACGGCCTGGCTGCGGAGCGCGTAGCCCGCGGCATCCCTCATTCCAAGGCGTGAGGTGCCAGAATTTGTCGCTTCGGACACCGCCGAAGCGACAATTCTTGGCACCTCACGCGACTGCGGAGCGTCAGGGGAGGGACGCGCGGATCACCACGGGCATCTCCACCAGGTGCTCGCCGGGGGGAGGGCCGTCGGGAGCGAGCAGTAGCTCGACCGCGCGCCGCCCCATCGCCTCGTGCGGAAGGCCGATCGTGGTGAGGCCGGGGCGCAGGTACGCCGCCAGCTCGTCGTTGTCGAACGAGACCAGTGCCACGTCGTCGGGCACCCGGAGCCCCGCTTCGCCGAGAGCCTGAGAGGCGCCGAACGCGAGGCGGTCGTTGAGGCACACGATCGCCCGCGGAGGCGGACCGGATGCCAGCACCCGCGCCGTGACGTCGTGCCCGTGGTCGGGCTCCCAGAGCCAGATCGACTCCTCGCGGGAGAAGCTCATGCCCTCGCGCGCCATCGTGTCGTAGATCCCGCGGACCCGCGCCGCGACGGTCGCCGAGCGGAACAGGTCGCGCTCCGCGTCGGCGTCGTAGCCCAGCAGCAGGATGTCGTCGTGGATGCCGGCATCCCGAAGCAGTTCGATCGCCCGCTGTCCGCCGGTCTCCTCGTCGGGCAGCACGCTGCAGACGTGCGTCTCGCTGGTGGCGTTCAGCATCACCGCCCGCACGCTCGAGGGGATCGGCGGGACGAGGATCTCGCGCGCGCGCATCGAGGCGAAGATCACCCCGTCGACCTGCCGGTCCAGCAGCGCCGAGACGGCCTCGGCCTCGCGCTCGGGCTCGCCGCCCGTCTCGGCGACGAGCACGACGTGGCCGGCGGCCTCGGCGGCGCCGAGCGCGCCCTTGATGAGGCCGCTGGCGAAGCGGGTGGTGGCGACGAGGTCGGAGACGAAGCCGATCGTGTGCGAGGTGCTCGTGCGCAGAGCCCGCGCGGCGACGTTGGGGCGGTACCCCAGTTCCGCGGCCGCGGCGAGGACGCGGTCGTGGGCGTCGCGGGAGAGTCGGGTGTCGGGGCGACCGTTGAGGATCATGGATGCCGCGGAGGGGGAGAGTCCGGCGAGACGTGCGACATCGGTCAGCGTGACGCGCTTGACCATCCGCACCTCCTGGGTCATCGGCTCCCGCGCCGACGGTAACGATCCTGACAGTGAATCTTGACAGGGCCGGAATCGTCTGAGCAAATATCCCTGCTAAATCCTTTCAGCACTGTACCGCAGCAAGGATCGCACCAGAAGACCCGCATCCTGGGTACCCGCAGCACTGACGAAGGAGTCGACATGTCCACCCGTACCCCGCGCACGCGCACCCGTCGCGTCGCGCCCCTCGCGCTCGCGGCGATCGCCGGGCTCACCGGCGCTCTGCTGGCCGGCTGCGCTCCCGGCGCTGCGGCACCGCAGACCGCCGCCGCCACCGACGTGAGCACCGAACTCACCAGCGACCCGGTCCAGCTGACGATCGCCGACGAGACCGGGTTCCCGGTCACCGACAAGCTGACCGAGGAATTCACCAAGCAGCACCCGAACGTGACGTTCAACATCACCCGCGACACGTTCCAGAACCTCACGGCCAATGCCCCCAAGCTCCTCGCGAGCGACACCCCGCCCGACCTGATCCGCCTCCCCACGCTCGGCGACACGGTCAAGGACGGCCTCGTCGCCAACCTCGACCCGTACTTCGACGCGTACGGATGGGACGCCTGGCCGGCATCGCAGCTCGCGCCGCTGCGCATGAGCGAGGACGGCATCCGCGGCTCGGGCTCGCTGTACCAGCTCGGCCTCGGCTACAGCATCACCGGCATCTACATGAACGACACCCTCGCCTCGCAGCTGGGCATCACCGCCCCGCCGCAGACCCTCGCCGAGCTCGAGGCCGACATGGCCAAGGCGAAGGCCGCCGGCATCCTGCCGATCATGGCCGGCGACAAGGACGGCGTGGTGAACTTCGTGGTCCAGGCCGCGATGAACCAGTACGTCGACAAGGACCAGTTCCTGTCGTGGATGTTCAACGAGCCGGGCGCGCGCTACGACGAGCCGGGCAACGTCCAGGGCGCGGAGCTCGTCCGCAAGTGGGCGGATGCCGGGTACTTCCCGTCCGACATCAACGCGATCGACTACTTCACCTTCACGAGCCGCTTCTCCGCGGGTGAGGGCCTGTTCACCTTCAACGGCAACTGGGAGGCCGCGAACTACCAGAAGGCGCTCGGCGACAACGTCAGCTTCTTCCTGGTGCCGCCGGCCGAAGAGGGCGCCGGTCACGTCGCGATGGGCGCGGCCAACTCGTTCTCGGTCGCGGCGAAGTCGAAGCACCTCAACGAGATCGTGTACTTCCTCAACTGGGTGCACACCGACCCGGCCGCGCGACAGATCATCGTCGACGTCACGGGCGCCTCGCCCGGCGGCGACCCGAGCCTCGAGCTGCCGACCGTCCAGGCCGGCTCGCTGATCGAGAACGCCCTGGAGATGTCGGCGCAGATCGGCGCCGAGAACGGCCAGGTCGACTTCATGGCCAACACCACCGCCGGCATCTACGCGGGCTCGATCATCCCCGAGTCGCAGCTGCTGGTGACCAGCCAGATCACCGGCCAGGAGTTCGTCGACCGCGTGCAGAAGTTCTACGAGAGCGAGGTCGGCTGACCATGACCGATCGTGCGGTCGCCGTCGCGGCGGCCCCCCGAAAAGACGCCGCCGACCCGGCGACGACGACCGCACCCGTTCGCCGGGCCGCTGCACGCGCAGTGGCCCGGCGGGCGACCCTCGCCGGATGGCTGCTGCTCGTCCCCGCGCTCGGTTTCTACATCGGGTTCGTCATCTGGCCCCTGTTCCAGGGTGTGCAGTACTCGTTCTACGACTGGAACGGCATCGGCGTGGCCCGGTGGGTGGGGTTCGAGAACTACCTCACGGTGTTCACCGACCCCGACCTGCTTGGCGCGATCCGCAACGCCTTCGTGCTCATCGCGTTCTTCACGTTCATCCCGGTGGGGCTCGGACTGGTGCTCGCGACCCTGATCCGCGGCATCCGGAACAAGGCTTTCGCCGCCACCGCTCAGACGGTGCTGTTCCTCCCGCAGATCATCCCGCTGGCCGCCGCCGGTATCGCGTGGTCCTGGATGTACGCGCAGACCGGCGCCGTGAACCAGATCCTCGGATGGATCGGGTTCGGCTGGATCACCCGGCCGTGGCTCGCCGACTACGGCACCGCCCTTCCCGCGGTGGGTCTCATCGGGTCGTGGGTCCTCACGGGACTGTGCACCGTGCTGCTGCTCACCGGGCTCGGCAAGATCGACGTCTCGCTGTACGAGGCGATCCGGCTCGACGGCGCGGGCTGGTGGCGCGAGTTCTTCACCATCACGCTGCCGGGCCTGCGGCAGGAGATCGCGGTGCTCGTGACCGTCACCGTCATCGCCGCCCTGTCGAGCTTCGACATCATCTACACCTCGACGCAGGGCGGCCCCGGGCGGGCGACCCTCGTGCCCGGCCTGTCGATCTTCCGCATCGGCTTCACCCAGAGCGACGTGGGCCTGGCATCCGCCTTCGGCATCGTGCTCATGGTGCTGGTGCTCGTCGTGGTCCTCCCCATCCAACGCCTCTCGAGAGCGAGTGACTCGTGATCGCCAGCCGCACCGAGCGCGTCCTCGGAACCGTCCTCCTCGCCGTCGCGGCGATCGTGACGCTGCTGCCCCTGATCAGCATGTTCTCGGCGGCGCTGCAGCCCGCCGACCGCAACCCGACCGGGCTCACCTGGCCGACCGACCCGCAGTGGGGCAACTTCGCCACCGCGTTCGAGACCGGACACGTGTGGCAGCTCATGGGCTCGAGCCTCGTGATCGTGCTCGGCGTCGTGCCCGTCAGCCTCGTGGCCGCGACCCTCGCCGGGTTCGCGCTCGGGTCGCTGCAGGTGCGGTTCGGTCGCGGAGTGCTCGTCTTCTTCGTGCTCGGCCTCACGATCCCGTTCGAGGCGCTCATCATCCCGCTGTACTACCAGGCGCAGTCGATGGGCACCGTGAACACCCCGTGGGCCGTGATCTTCCCCCTCATCGGGCTCTTCATGCCGTTCGGCGTGTTCTGGATGCGCGCGCACTTCATCAACGTCCCGCGCGAGCTGTCCGAGGCCGCGCGCGTGGACGGGGCGTCGCTGTGGCGCGAGTTCCGCAGCATCCAGCTGCCGTTGGCGGCGCCGGCGCTCTCGGCGCTCGCGATCCTGCTGTTCATCTGGACCTGGAACCAGTTCCTGCTCCCGGTCGTCCTCATCGCCGACCCGCTGCAGCGCACGGTCGCGGGTGCCCTGACCTTCTTCCAGGGGCAGTACTCGCTCAGCATCCCCCTGCTCAACGCGGGCGCCCTCATCATCATCACGCCGGCCGTCCTGCTCTTCCTCGTCTTCCAGCGCCAGTTCATCCGGGCGCTGGTGCAGGGCGCGGTCAAGGGCTGACCGCTCGACCCCTCCATCGAAACGGACATCATGACGTTCACGCTGCCCGACCACTGGGTCTGGGACTTCTGGCTCGCCCGCGACGGCGACACCCACCACATGCTCTTCCTGCAGGCGCCGACCAGTCTCGGCGACCCCGACCTGCGCCACCGCAACGCCACGGTGGGGCACGCGACCTCGAGCGATCTGCGCTCGTGGACCGTGCACGGCACGGTGCTCGAGCCCACCGGGGGAGAGGCTCCGGATGCCACGGCCACCTGGACCGGCAGCATCGTCGAGGCGGCGGCGGGGTGGCGCATGTTCTACACCGGGTCGCGGTTCCTGGAGCCGGGGCGCATCACCAACGTCGAGACCGTGCTCGCGGCCACGTCGGACGACCTGACGGAGTGGGTCAAGGACCCCGGCGTCGTGGTGGCCGCCGACCCGCGCTGGTACGAGACGCTCGCGGCCGGCACCTGGCACGAGGAGGCGTGGCGCGACCCGTGGGTGTTCGCGGACCCCGACGGCGACGGCTGGCACATGCTCGTCACCGCCCGCGCCGTCGACGGTCCGGGGCGCGATCGCGGGGTCGTCGGCCACGCGTGGTCGCCCGACCTCGTGCGGTGGGAGGTGCGGCCCCCGCGCAGCACCGCCGGTGCGGGGTTCGCGCACCTCGAGGTGCCGCAGGTCGTGCAGGTCGAGGGTCGCTGGGTGCTCGTGTTCTCGTGCGATTCGGCGCACCTCGCCGGTCACCGGGAGGGCGAGCGCGGTGGCATCTGGGCGGTCGCGCTCGACGATCCGCGGGGCCCCTACGACGTGCGTCGCGCGACGTTGGTCGCCCCCGAGAACCTCTACAGCGGTCGGATCGCCGAGGACGCCGACGGCCGGCCGGTGCTGCTGGCGTTCGAGAACGTGGCCGCCGACGGGGCCTTCATCGGCACACTGTCCGACCCGCTCCCGGTCCGGTGGGACGGCGACCGTCTCATCGTGACGGAGGACGTCCGATGACCGCGGTGCAGGGCTCCGTGGCATCCGGGTTCGCCCCGGTCGCGGATGCCTTCCGCGCGGCATTCGAGAGCCACCCGGGCATGGGCGGCGCGCTGTCGGTGCGGGTCGACGGGCGCGAGGTCGTCGACCTGTGGGGCGGTATCGCCGACTCGCGCGACGGCCGCCCGTGGGAGCGGGACACCCCGACGGTGGTGTTCTCGTGCACCAAGGGGCTCATGTCGATCCTCGCGGCTCGGCTCGTGGCATCCGGTCGCCTCGACTACGACCGTCCGCTCGCCGAGCTGTGGCCGGAGTTCGGCACGTGGGGCAAAGACACCGTCACCGTCGGCGACGCCCTCGCGCACCGGGCCGGTGTCTCGGCGCCGCGGGTCGACGTCAGCCGCGCCCAACTGCTCGACTTCGACGCCGTCTCGGCGATCATCGCGGCGCAGCGGCCGCTCTGGGCCCCCGGCGAAGGATGGGCGTACCACGCGCTCACGCACGGCTGGATCTCCGGCGAGATCGTGCGGCGCGCCGGGGGAGTCGGGATCTCCGCCGCCTTCGCCGAGATGGCGGACGCGGTCGGCGGCGGGGCATGGCTCGGGATGCCGGCGGAGATCGCGGCATCCGTCGCCCACCTCGAAGTGGGGCCGACCCTCGCCGCGGGCGTCGCCGCACAGGCCGCCGCACGCGACCCGCACGGCGTCGACTGGCTCGACCGCGCGATGACCCTGGGCGGCGCGCTGCCGCCCACGCTCGTCACCGAGCACGACGGCTTCAACGCCGACGACGTCCGCGCCGCGGTGATCCCCGGCGCCGGGGGGATCAGCACCGCCCGCGCGCTCGCCGCGATGTGGTCGGCGACCGTGGCCGAGACCGACGGCGTCCGGCTCCTCGACGACGCGACGGTCAGTGCCGCCGGGGCCCTGCGCACGAGCGGTGCTCCGGTGTTCGACGCTCCGGCGCCGTGGCCGGAGTGGGGCGCCGGGATGCAGCGGGATTCCGCCGCGCGCCGCTACCTCGGACCGGGCAGTGTCGGGCACGACGGCGCCGGCGGACAGGTCGCGTTCGCCGACCTCGACGCCCGCGTGGGCTTCGCGTTCGTGACCAACCGCATGGAGTCCGAGGACCCCCGTGCGACCCGCATCGTCGAAGCGCTGCGGGAGGCGCTGGGCTGAGCCTCCAGCGCGTGAGGTGCCAGAATTCGTCGCTTCGGGCGTGCCCGAAGCGACAATTCTTGGCACCTCACGCGCCCGGGAGACGCACCCACAGCTCGCCGCGGCGCTCGATCGCGCCGGCGGCGGCGAACGCCTCCAGCCACCCGCCCATCGGCCAGACGCCCCAGCGGCGATGGAACGCGGAGCCGTTGCGGAGGATGTCGTCGAGGTGCCGCCAGGGCGGCGAGGACACCGGATGCCACTGGTGGTACGCATCCGCCCCGCCCGTCCACACGAGGGGAACGCCGGAGGCCCGCGCCGTCCACGCGAGGTCGGTGTCCTCGGCGCCGTAGCCCTCGTACGCGCCGTGGAAGCCGCCGAGGCGTTCCCAGGTCGCCGGGGTGACCGCGAACGACAGCGACCAGAAGAGGTCGTACTCGTCCGGCTCGGCGGTCCGCGTCTCGCCCGGGGGAAGCGCGGGGCGCGCCCGGTGCGGGCGTGTCACATGCGGCAGGTCGGCCACGGCCGGACGCTGCACGCTCGCGAGGTAGGTCACGGGTCCGGCGAGCAGCGCGTCGGGATGTGCCGCGGCGGCCTCGGTGTACCGCGCGACGAGATCGGCACCCGGCAGGCAGTCCACGTCGAGGAAGACGAGCAGTTCCGCACCCTCCGCGATCGCGGCGGCGGCCGCGGTGTTCCGGCCCGCGCCCACGCGGAGTCCGTGCGGCCCGGGCGGGACGTGCCGCGTCAGGACGTCGGCATCCCGGATGCCGTCCGGCGGCGTCGCATCGAGGAAGACCTCCGCGCGGAGGGCCTCGGGGGCCACCGCGGCGAGTACCTCGCGCTGCCGTTCGAGGTGGGCCCGGCGGGCCGCGGAGGCGACCGTGAGGACCGCGACCTTCACGGGAGCATCGCCTCGATGGCCTCGGCGGCGCGCTCGGCGGCGCCGGTCACCTGCCAGCGCGTCCAGTCGGGGTCGTCGGTCGCCGCGGCCTCGACGAGCGCCACGATCCCCTCGGCGTCGATGTCGTCGGGGGCGACCCGGGCGAGGCCCCACCGGTGCAGCGCGCACGCGGTGTGCCGCTGCTCGTCGAAGGGGCGGTCCTGCGCGACGACGACCGCGCGCGCTCCCGCCGCGGCGAGGTCGGCGACACTGTTCTGCCCGGCCGCGCTGACCACGACGGTGTGCGAGGTCAGAAGCGGCCAGGGGTCGTCGAGGCGCGACGACGCGTCGTGTCCGATCGCGCGCGTGCGCCAGCCGGCGGCGGACAGCCGATCCTCGGCGTCGCGGCGCACGTCGTCGGCGAGCACCTGACCGAGGAAGAGCACCGATCGCTCGGCATCCCCCCCTTCCGGGGTCCGTCCGTCGTAGCGCGAGATCCCGCCCGTCCACACGACCCGGTCGGTCCGGGTGGTGAGCGCTCCGGGCGGGACCGCTCCGTGCGCCCACGGGGCGAGGATGCGGTCGGCCAGGTCGTAGGCGAGGGCGTGCGCCGCGTCGGTGCGTTCCCCGGGCTGCGTCACCGCGAGCGTCCGCAGGCCCAGCAGCCGCGCGAAGGCGACGACCTCGGCGCTGACGTCGACGACGATCGCCCGGAGGTCGGCGGCGCTCCGCGCGAGGAGCGTGAGGCGTGCGCGGTGCCCGGGATGGTCGTGCGGCGCCCAGTGCAGCGCTCCCCGGACGGTGGGGTCGGCCGTGCCGGGGTCGAACACCGTGCCGTCCTCGTACTCGATCGCGTCGGCGTCGTGGGGGAGGACGATCCATTCGACGTCGTCGCCGAGTCCGGTCGGACGGGGCAGCGACGAGAACGCGCGCACCTTCTCGCGCAGGTGGGGCTGCACCGCGAGGAAGCGGGCGACGTGCCCGTACCCGTGGTGATGGATGTACCAGCCGATCACCACGACACCGCCGGGATGCGACGTTCGGTCGCCGGCTGCGCGGTGTGGGCGAGCACCCGCTCGACCTCGCGGTAGCGCCGGCTGAGGGCGTGCTCGCGCACCGCGGCGCGGCGGGTCCAGACGCGCGTGAGCGGTTCCCGGTGGCCCGCGGAGGCGAGGTCGCGCGCCGCGTGGGCGAGCGCCGTGACGTCGCCGGGCATGACGGCGGCCGTCCCCGGCATCCCGGCGAGGACCTCGGAGACCCCGCCGATGTCGAACGCCGCGACCGGTGTGCCCGTCGCGAGCGCTTCGGCGATGACGAGACCGAACGGCTCCTCCCACATGGGGGTGACCAGGGCCACGGCCGAGGATCCCACGAGGCGGCACAGGTCGGGCTGGTGCAGCGCGCCGACGTAGCGCGCATGCCCGCCGAGGCGAGGCGCCACCTCCTGCTGGAAGTAGTCGACGTCGCCGATGCGTCCGGCGACGACGATCTCGGCGTCCACGGCCCGGGCGGCCTCGATGGCGAGGTGCGGCGCCTTCTCGGGGACGATGCGTCCCGACCACACCCACCGCGGCCCGCCGGGACCGCGCGTCCACCGTTCGGTGTCGATGCCGTTGGGGAACACGAACGCGTCGACACCCTCCACCGACCACGCGCGCGCCGTGGCCTGGCTCACCGCGACGAAGCGGTGCGCGCTGCCGCGCACGTACGCGGCGGCCTGGAGCATCGGTTCGAGCGGGGGCGTGTGAAGCGTCGTGACGACCGGGATGCCGGCATCCCGGCTCCACCGGATCGGGGCGGGGTGGAGGCTGTGGTTGTCGATGACGTCGACCTCGTGCCGGCCGGTCCGGAGCCGCTCCAGGAGCACGTCGTGCGCCGCGTCGGTCGCGGCGGCGTACCCCTCGGGATAGCCCGTGTCCGAGGAGTCCTCCACGCGCGACCAGGTCGGTGCGGGCAGGGCGAAGCCGGGGGAGTCCTCGAGGAAGTCGGATCCCTCCGCGGCGCACAGCGTGACCTGGTGCCCGCGGTCGCGCAGCCATCGGACGCGGTCCCACACGGTCGCCTCGAGACCACCGGCGTGCGGCTGGCGCAGCGGGTAACGCGACGGGGCGACGACCAGCACCCGCAACGGCTTCGGCGCGCGGGTCATGCCGCGTGCTCCGTCCGCATCGACCGGCGGTACACCGCGACGTGGGCCTGGCGCACCCGCTCGCGTTCGTCGAGCCGATCGACCCGGCGACGCGCGACCTCCGCACCGCGCGCATCGGACCCGGCGACCGACCAGCCCCCGGCCGTGGCATCCACGATCGCCCGTTCCAGCGACACGGGGTCGCCGATGCGGAACGCGTGGAAGTCGGCGGGATGCTGCGCGGCGACATGGCCGACGCGCGTGCCGACGACGGGCACGGCGAGGTCGTAGCAGAGCTCCGCCCACCCCGAGTGCGTGCCGTGCGAGTAGGGGAGCAGGCAGACATCGAGGTCGGCGAGCCACGCGGCGAGGGCGTCGTCGTCGAGCCGTGCCGCGCGCTCCACGGTCACGCCGTCGGTGCCGTCGGCGAGGGCGTGGATGGATGCCGCGGCGTCGGGGTCGCGCACGTTCTCGTTCAGGCGCACGACCGCCTCGATGTCGGTGCCCCGGGCGCGCAGGTCGGCGACGGCGCGGACGAGCGTCGCCACCGTCCCCACGCCGTCGATGTTGGGGCGGAGGTCGCGCAGGTGGACCCCGACACGGGTCCCGGCGTGCGGGCGGCCGACGGGAAGGGCGGTGCCGTCGGCGAGCGTGGGGTGGGGGATCACGACGCTGACGCGGCCGTAGTCGCGCTCGACCTCGGCCGCGGTCGGCGCGGTCAGCGTGGTCACCTCGTCGGCTCCGGCGAGGAGCACGGCCAGCGCGGCGCGGTGCGCCCCCTGGTCGGTCAGCTGCGGGTTCTCGAGGTCGTGGACGGTGTAGACGAGCGGGAGGCCCAGCCGGCGGAGGGCGGAGACCGTCGCCGACAGCTCCTCGGTCGAGGAGGACTCGCTGCCGAAGTGCACGTGGACCACGTCGATCTCGTCGGCGTGCGCGTCCAGCCACTCGGGCAGCAGCACCTGCGGCGGCCACCACTGGCCGGGGGCGGCCCCCGGGGGCGGCGGGTCGGCGCGCAGATCGACGAAGCGTTCGTCGGTGATGGCCCGTGTGTACGGGTGCCCGGCGGGCACGGCGGCGACCCGGATCCGGCGAGGGGCGGTGGCGTCGATCGGGGGTCCTCCTGGAGTGCGGCGATGGGGGGCGTATCGCATCAGGAGAGGAGTCGCAAGGCAACGGGACCGTTGCGAAGGCGACGGCACCGACGGCGTACGTTCACATCATGCGCGGCAGAGAGAGCGGTTCCGAGAGCCTTGCGGACGAGGATGCGGCGGTGATAGCGCGCCGTCGGCACTACGCCGAATTCTTCGGCGACGCCCCCGCGCCCGAGGGCTACGGCGTCGTCGTGGGCAACTGCCAAGCCGAATCGATCCGGCTGGTCGTGTCGAACGACACCCACCCCGGGGTGCGGGTCCCCGCGGTGCACGAGATGGATGCCGCCGACGCCGAACGCCTGCACCGGCTGCTCGCGGGGGCGTCGTTCCTCGTCGTGCAGCCGATCCGTGACGACTATCGCGGTCTGCCGCTCGGCACCGCGCAGCTGCGCGCGGCGCTTCCCGCCCACGCCCGGACCGTGGTCGTGCCGTCCCTCCGCTATGGCGGGCTGCAGCCGTTCCAGGCCGCGATCCGGGTCCCCGGCGTCGACGAGGACCCGCCGCTCGTGGCGTACCACGACGTCCGGCTGCTCGCGGAGGCCGCGGGGCTCCCGGTGGCCTCCGTGCTCCCGCCGGACGCGGTGCGGGCCGTGGCCGAGGACTCCCTCGCGGAGCTTCGCCGCCGCGAGGACCTCGGCGTCGACGTCGTGGCATCCGATCTCTACGCCCCGGTGGTGGCCGACCTCGCCCGGACGGTCAACCATCCCGGCAACGCGGTGTTCCTGCCGCTGGGGGAGCGCATCGTCGCGGCCCTCGGCGCGCCCGGGAGCGCGGTCGACCCCGGGCGTCCGATCCTCGCCGGCGTGCGGGCACCGCTCGAACCGTGGGTCGTCGAGGCGTGGGACCTGGATGCCGAGCCCCGCCCCGAGTGGATCGTCGGCGGCGAGACGCTCGATGCGCGCACCGTCGCCGAGGCGCACCGCGGGTGGTACGCCGCGCATCCGGAGTTCGTCACGGCCGCGGTCGAGCGCCTCGCCCCGCTGCTGCGCCGGTGGCGCGCCGTATGAGCATGCGACCGGTCCTTCTCGCACCCGCCGGGCCGCACGGGGTCGCGGTGTACGCGCGCGCCGTCGCGGACGACGTGCGTGCTCTCGACCCTTCGTTCCGCGTCGCGACGGGCCCCGATCTCGACGCCCTGGCCGCCGGGACGCCGCTGCACGTCCACGTCACCGAGCGTCTGTGGGGGCCCTCGCCCGAGGAGGCGACCGAACGGCTCACCGCCCTGGCCCGGCGGCATCCGCTCACCGTCACCCTGCACGATGTGCCGCAGGCCTCGGACGGCGAACGCAACCGTCCGCGCCGCCGTGCCTTCTACGCCGCCGTGACGCGGGCCGCTCACGCCGTCGCCGTCAACAGCGCCCACGAGCGCGCCCTGCTCGCCGAAGAGGGCGTGTGGGACGGGCCCGTCGAGATCGTGCCCCTGCCGGTGCCCGCGGTGGCCCCCGGACCGCGTCCGCGGCCGGACGGCACCGCCGGCGTCCTCGGGTACTTCTACCCCGGCAAAGGGCACGACGAAGCGCTCGCCGCCGCCGTCGCGGCGGACGTCGGGCGACTGACGATCCTGGGCCGCGCCTCCGACGGACACGCCGCCGACCTCGACGCGTTCGTTCGCCGTGCCGCTGACGCGGGCGTCGCCGTGGCGGTGACCGGGTGGCTCGACGACCGCGAGATGGCCGAACGCGCCCGCGCCGTGTCGGTCCCCGTGATCGCGCACCAGCACGTGTCGGCGTCGGCGTCGCTGACGTCGTGGATCGGGTGGGGGCGCCGCCCGATCGCCCTCCGCAACCGGTACGTCGACGAGATGGCCGCGCTCCGGCCCGGGACCCTGCTCCCCGTCGAGCCGTCTGCGCTCGCGGCGGCGGTGCGCGCGGCGGTGGAGGATCCGGATGCCACCTGGCACGGCATCCACCCCGTCCCCCTCGGTCCTGCCGACGTCGCCCGCGCGTACCTGGCGTGGTGGGCCGCCCTGCCCGCGCCCGACGGCGTGCCCGCCGCGTCCGCGTCCGCCGAGTGTCCAAGACAAGCCGATGCGCCGTACCCCGATGCGGCGTGTCCCGGACACTCGACGCCCGCCGACGCGCCGTGGGTCGTCGGGAACCGCTGGGACCTCGTCGCGGGGCGCGAGCCGGAGCCGCCGCGGGTCAGCGTCATCATCACGCACTACGACCAGCCCGCGGAGCTCGCCCGCACCCTCGCGGCCCTCGCGCAGCAGGACCACCCGGCCGATCGCCTCGAGATCGTGGTCGCCGACGACGGCTCGCCCGAGGCTCCGGTCGTGCCAGACGGCGTGCGGCTCGTGCGGCAGGACGATCGCGGCTTCCGGGCGGCGGCCGCCCGCAATCTCGGCGTCGCGGCGAGCACCGGGGACGTCCTGTGCTTCCTGGATGCCGACACGACCCCCGAACCCGGATACGTCCGGGCCCTCACGCGCCTGCCCGCCCTCCTGCCCGAGGCCGTGACGGTGGGGCGGCGCCGGCACGCCGACTTCGCCGGGGTCGGCACCGACGTCCCGGTCGCCGAGGCGGGGCCGGAGCGGGAACTGCCCGAGCCCTCGTGGCTGCGCGAAGAATACGCCCGGACGGGCGACCTGCTGCGGGCCGACGACCGCTCGTACCGGTTCGTCATCGGGGCGGTGTCGGCCTGCTCGCGGCGGTTCTTCGACGAGGTCGGCGGCTTCGACGAGACGTTCACCGCGTACGGCGGCGAGGACTGGGAGTGGGTGCACCGGGCGTGGCAGGCCGGCGCGATCCTCGCCCACGTCCCCGGGGCCGTCGCCTGGCACGACGGCCCCGACTGGTCGGGCCGCGACATCGACCGCACCCGCGAGGGCAATCGTCAGACGCTGCGCCTCGCCGCCGACATCCCCGTCGCCGGGTCAGCCGGGCGGGGACTGCTTCCCGCGGCCCCCGACCTCGTGGTGCACCTGGCGGGGGAGCATCCCGAGGCCGCCGTGTTCTTGTGCGTGGATGCCGTGCTCGCGGCGTTCCCGCGCGCGACCGTCGTCCTCGACGCGCCGCCGACGCTCGCCGCGCTCGCCGCGGACCCCCGCGTGAGGTCGGGCGCGGTGCCCGACGCGCGTGTCGTGTGGCACCTGGACCTGCCGGTGCTGCTCGACGGCGTGGACGCGCTCGCCGAACGGCTCGCTCAGCTCGGCCAGGGCGCCGAGGGGCGGCTTCGCGTGAGCGCCGCCGACGGGACGATCGTCGGCACCGCCGTTTCGCGACGGGCCCGGCGCCGCGCCGAGCGGTGGGGCGCCGAGGTCGGGTTCGATGGCGGCGAGATCGTGGCATCCGGTGTTCATGTCCTGCGCGACGAGCCGCATCTCGAGGCGTGGGTGGGCGGCTGGGGCGGCCTCGAACGCTTCACCTGAGGAGCTGCCGCGCGCGCTTCCCTTCGCGATAAACGCGACTCGCGGCGAGAAACGTCTTGTCGCCCCGTGTTTCGCCGTGGATGCCGTTTCTCGCGCCGGGGCGGGGCGGGGCGGGGCGGGGCGCCGCGTGGGGCGGGGCGCCGCGCGCCGCTGCCACCCCTGGGACAATGGAGGGATGACCGCCACGCTCGTCGCCCAGGTACTCGCCGGAGGCTACGGTCACCGCACACTGTTCGAGGGTGTCGACCTCACGGTCGCCCCGGGCGATGTCGTCGGCGTGGTCGGGGCGAACGGCGCGGGCAAGTCGACGCTACTCCGGCTCCTCGCGGGGGTCGACGAGCCGCTCGCGGGCACGATCGCCCTCGCTCCGGCCGACGCCTTCGTCGGGTGGCTGCCGCAGGAGCATGAGCGCATCGACGGCGAGACCGTCGCGCAGTACATCGCGCGCCGCACGGGCTGCGCCGAGGCGACGAGAGAAATGGATGCCACGGCCGCGGCCCTCGGCGACCCCGAGGCCGTGGGCGCCGCCGACGCCTACGCCACGGCCCTCGAGCGCTGGCTCGCCAGCGGTGCGGCCGACCTCGACGAACGGATGCCGGTGGTGCTCGCCGACCTCGGGCTCGAGGTGGGCGCCGACGCGCTGATGACGGGGTTGTCGGGCGGGCAGGCGGCGCGCGTGGGGCTGGCGGCACTGCTGCTCTCGCGCTTCGACATCGCGCTGCTGGACGAGCCCACGAACGACCTCGACCTCGACGGCCTCGAGCGTCTCGAGACGTTCGTCGCGGGCCTCCGCGGCGGGGTGGTGCTGGTGAGTCACGACCGCGAGTTCCTGGCGCGGTCCGTCACCCGCGTCCTCGAACTCGACCTCGCGCAGAACTCGCACCGCGTCTACGGCGGAGGGTACGACGCGTACCTCGAGGAGCGGGCGACGCTGCGCCGGCAGGCGCGCGAGAAGTACGAGGAGTTCGCCGAGACCAAGGCCGACCTCGTCGCCCGTGCGCGGACGCAGCGCGAGTGGTCGAGCCAGGGCGTCCGCAACGCGATGAAGAAGTCGCCCGACAACGACAAGATCCGCCGCAAGGCGTCGATGGAGTCGAGCGAGAAGCAGGCGCAGAAGGTCCGGCAGATGGAGAGCCGCATCGCGCGACTCGACGAGGTCGAGGAACCGCGCAAGGAATGGAAGCTCGAATTCACGATCGGCGCCGCGCCGCGATCGAGCGCGGTCGTCTCGACGCTCTCCGGCGCGGTCTTCCGGCAGGGCGACTTCACTCTCGGACCCGTGTCGTTGCAGGTGAACGGGGGCGAGCGGATCGGCATCACCGGACCGAACGGTGCCGGGAAGACGACGTTGCTGCGCGGCATCCTGGGCCGTCAGAGTCCGGACGAGGGCTCGGCGTCGCTCGGATCGAGCGTCGCGATCGGGGAGATCGATCAGGCCCGGTCGCTGCTCGTCGGTCAGCGGCCGCTCGCCGATGCGTTCGAGGGGCTCGTGCCCGAGATGAGCGCGGCCGACGTGCGCACGCTGCTGGCGAAGTTCGGGCTCAAAGCCGACCATGTCACCCGTCCCGTCGACGGGCTGTCGCCGGGGGAGCGCACGCGCGCCGGGCTCGCACTGCTCCAGGCGCGCGGCGTCAACGTGCTCGTGCTCGACGAGCCCACGAACCACCTCGATCTGCCCGCGATCGAGCAGCTCGAGCAGGCGCTGGAGTCGTACACGGGCACCCTGCTCCTCGTCACGCACGACCGCCGGATGCTGGATGCCGTCCACACCGACCGCCACTGGCGCGTCGAGGCTGGGCGGGTCGCGGAGCTGTAGCGTCGTCGCGTCGCGTCGCGTCGCGTCGCCGTCACCTCGACAAACGCGATCCGCGACGAGAAACGCCCTGCCGTCCCGTTTCCGGTCGTGGATGCCGTTTATGGCCAGGGGGATCGCTCACGGTGGCACGGCACACCGCCGGGCTCGGCTCACGCCCCGCGCCGGAACGCGTCAGCGGCCCTGGCGCTTCTTGTACGGCTTGGGCTGGCCCTTGACGATGGGGGCGCGGCCCTTGCCCTTGGATGCCTTGGCCTTCCCGCCCTGAGCCTTCGGTGCTGCGGTCGCCTGCGGCGGGGCGTCGGCGATGCGCGCTCGCGCCTCGTCGAGGAGCAGCACGCCCGCCGGAGTCAGCGTGGTCGGCGGGGTGCGCGACACGAGCGGCTGCCCGACCTCCTCCTCGAGCTTGTCGACCGTGGTGTACAGCGAGGCGAGCGGGATGCCGAGCTTCTCGGCGGCGCGCGGGAAGTGCAGCTCCTCGGCGAGGGCGGTGAACCGGACGAGGTGTGCGAGCTTCATGGCATCCATTCTCTCCCGGGGTGCGTTCGGAACCCGTGTCAGCCCACACGTTCGGGCCGAGCGCATACGTTCGGGACATCCCCGACGTGTGCGTTGGACCCGAACGTGTGCGCTCGGCGGCCGGGCCTGCCCCGGGTCTACGCGGATGCCAGGAACCGGTCCGCCGTCCGCAGCGACAGCGCCATGATCGTCAGGGCGGGGTTCGCGGCGAGGGCCGAGGGGAAGACGCTGTTGTCGCAGATCCACAGGTTCGGGACCTCGTGCGAGCGCCCGTCGCCGTCGACCACGCCGTCGGCGGGGTCGGTCGACATGCGGGCCGTCCCGATCGTGTGCGCGGAGCGGGCGAGCACGAACGTCTCACGCGCGCCCGCGGCCTCCATCACCCGCAGCAGGAAGGCCGTCGCGTGCCGGTCGAGGGCCTTCTCGTTCGGCCCCGCGGTGAACGTCACCCGCGCGCGGGGGATGCCGAACTCGTCGGTCTCGTCGGAGAGCTCGAGGCGGTTGTCGTCCGACGGCAGGCAATCGCCGTTGATGCCGATGCCCGCCATGGACTGCGCCTGATCGAGGCGCGCCATGAGCTCGCGGCCCCACAGCCCGCCGCCGCGCGCGAGCGTCGTGGCGAAGGTGAGCGGCATCACGCCGAGGCTCTGCACGAGGTAGCCGCCGGCGAAGTCCGCGTCGGCGGGACGCATCATGTCCTCGGTGATCAGCGACGACGGGTAGCCGCGGTGCCCGCGCACGGGCTCGTCGAAGCGTCCCCACACCTGCGTCGCACCGTGCGCGAGGAAGTTGCGGCCGACCTGCCCCGACCCGTTCGCCACACCGGTGTGCAGCAGTAGACGCGGCGTCTCCACCCCGCCGGCCGCGAGCACGAGCGACCGGCACCGCTGGCGGACGTCCACGCCGTCCTGCCGGTACACGACCGCGGCGACATGCCCCCGCGCGTCGAGCTCGATGTCGTGGACCATCGCGCCGGTGCGGATCTCCGCCCCGGCGGCGACGGCGGCCGGGAGGTAGGTGTTGGCGGTGGTGGCCTTGGCATCCACCCGGCATCCCTGGTGGCAGGCGCCGCAGTTGATGCACGCGCGGCGTTCGCCGTGATGGTCCTGGAGCCGCGCGCGGGTGAGCACCGCGGCCGGAGCGTCGGCGTACCGGATGCCGAGCGCCTCGCACCCGCGGGCGACCAGGTTCGCGGGCGCGTTGCGCGCGGCCGCACCGTACGCGTACGAGCGGTCGGGATCCCACGGGTAGGGCGTCGGGCCGGAGACGCCGATGTCGCCCTCGACCCGCGCGACGTACGACAGCAGCTCGGCGGGGTCGAGCGGCCAGTCGCGTCCCTCGCCCGTCTCGGTGCGCAGCCGCAGATCGCGCGCGTCAGGGCGGGGGGTGAACGCGCCCCAGTGCAGGGTCGACCCGCCCACCCCGCGGCCGCTGTTATTGGGGCCGAAGGCGGTGGGGTCGTCGCCGCCGCTCAGGCGCTCCGACATCCAGTTGATCTCGACGGCCTCGGTCTCGTCGGGCGTGAGGTCGTCGAGGGCGAAGTTCCGTCCCGCCTCGAGCGCCACGACCGTGAGCCCGCGCCGCGCGAGCTCCGCCGTCAGCGGGGCGCCGCCCGCGCCGGTCCCGACCACGACGACGTCGACGATGTCGTCGGTCCCGTGCGTGCGCATGCCGTCGAGGTTCATGCGGCGTCTCCCGTCGCGATCGTGCCGCCGACGCCGGCGGGTTCCCAGTCCTCGCGCCGCCCGAGGGTCAGCTCGACATAGCCGCGGATCGGTGCGCGGCCGCCGGTGGCGAAGCCGTCGAACCCGGTGCGGGCCATGCTCGCGGGGTGCGAGAGCCACTGCCGCACCAGGTCGACGCGCGCGTCTTCGAGCCAGGCCGCGAGCAGGCCGGCATCCAGGGGTCCGCCCGTCGGGCCGTTCCCCTCGATGGCCGCGCCGAGGACCGTCTCGCGCTCGGCCGGGTCGGTGGGCCAATGCGCGGCGAGGGTGTCGAGCCCGGCGCGGTAGGCCTCGGGGTCGGGTGGAAGTCCGTCGCGACGCCACCCGTCGCCGTCGCCGCGGGCCAGCTGCGCGTCGACGCGCGCGGCGATGTCGATCGCCGGGCCGTCCTGCGGCACGACGAGATCGGCGATCTCGCGCAGCAGCGTGAGCTGCGCGAGGTCGAGCACGCGCGGCGCGTACCCGCGGTCGTCGGGCACCGCCCGGCGGTTCAGGATGCCGCGCACCCGGTCGTCCACGCGGTCGCCGGCGATGAGCCGCGCCCACTCCTCGGGCACGACCGGCCCCGCGAGCACCTCGTCGGCGACGAACGCGGCGATCGCGTCCGCCGCCTCGGTCGCGCGCTCGAGCGGGATCATGTGGCCGGTGTCGGCCAGCGCGTGGAACCTCGCGCGCGGATAGACGCCGGCCAGGAGCCCCGGCTGCGCGGCGGCACCGAGGTCGGCGTCGTCCTCGCCCGCCAGCACGAGCACGGGGAGGTCGAGCGTGCCGACGTCGGCGCGCGCATCGACACGGCTCCCGGTCTCGAGCCACGCGCGCCACGCCGTCGGCGACGTGCGGCGGAGGTCGGTGAGCGCGAGGCTCTGCGCGCCGGGGTCGAGCGGCCGCGCGGTGTTCTGGTCGATGAAGGTCTCGGCATCCGGTTCGGAGATCGCCCCGTCGTTCACCCACGAGAGCATGAGCGCGCGGCGCTCCTCGTCCATCGGCTCGGGGCGCGGCGGCGACGGCGCGAGCAGCACCATCCCCGCGAGCCCGGTCAGCGGCGCGGTGCCGTTCAGCACACGGGATGCCACGAGCGCGGCGATCTTCCCGCCCATGCTGTGACCGCCGAGGATCCAGCGACCGCGGGCCTTCTCGTTCAGGATGCCGACGACGTGCGCGACGGTGGCGTCGAGCGACGTGTCGGAGGCGGCGGTCTCCGACCCGAAGCCCGGCAGATCGATGCCCTGCACGTCCACGCGGCCCGCGAGCGCGTCACCGAGCCGGCGGAACGATCCCGCGCTCGCCCCGAGGGCGTGCAGCAGGTACAGGGTGGGGACGTCGTTCGGGCTCGGCATGTCCTCACGCTTTCGCACCCCGGGGCCGACAACGGGTCGCTTGCGCCCCGCGACGTTTTAGGCAAGGCCGCATGCCCCCCCCGGTTCTACATCCCGCGTGAGTTGCCAAGAATTGTCGCCTGGCCGCCGGTGGAAGCGACAGATTCTGGCGACTCACGCGACGGGAGTTACGGCGTGACCATGCCGCCGTTGACGTTCAGCGTCTCGCCCGAGACGTAGCTGGCCTCGGCGGAGGCCAGGAACACGAACGCGGGCGCGATCTCGGCGGGCTGCCCCGCGCGCTGGTACGTGCTCTCGTCGTCGAAGTGCTCCATCTGGTCGTCCGAGACGCCGTCGCTCACCTGGAGCGCCGACCACGTCGGGCCGGGGGCCACGACGTTGACTCGGATGCCACGGGGAGCCAGCTGCTGCGCGAGCCCCTTCGACAGGTTGTTGATCGCGGCCTTCGTGGCGGCGTAGTCGAGCCGGTCGGGGGCGGGGACGTACGCCTCGAGCGAGGCGGTGTTGATGATCGCCGCGCCCTCGGGGAGGTGCGGCAGGGCGGCCTTGGTGATCCAGAACGGCGCGAAGACGTTGGTGCGGAAGGTCTGCTCGAACTGCTCGTCCGAGAGGTCGTCGACTCTCTCGACCATGATCTGCTTCCCGGCGTTGTTCACCACGATGTCCAGGCCTCCGAGCGCCTTGACGGCCTCGGCGACGAGGGCACGGCACGCGGCCGGGTCGGTGATGTCGACCGGGATCGACACGCCGGTGCGGCCGGCATCCCGGACCTGCTCCAGGACGTGATCGGCGTCGCGCTGCTCGGCGGGCAGATGCACGATGGCGACGTCTGCGCCCTCGCGCGCGAACGCGATCGCGACGGCGCCGCCGATGCCCGAGTCTCCGCCGGTGATGAGCGCTTTCCGGCCCGTGAGGCGCCCCAGTCCGCGGTACGTCTTCTCGCCGAGGTCGGGGACGGGCGTCATGTCGGCCTGCACGCCCGGTTCGGGCTGGTGCTGCACCGGCGGTTCGACGCGGGCGTACCGCGTGACGGGGTTGTCGAAAGTGAGCTGGTCGCGATCAGTGGTCATGCGGGCGACGCTACGCACGGTGCCGGCGGTGCGAGACCGGGTTGACGGCGCAGCGCGGGCTGTTCCTCAGCGGAGAGGTCACCCGCGGCGCGGGCGCGGAGGCGGCCGAGGAGCTCTTCTTCTCGACGCCTACCGTGGCCGCGTGCCTTCCCCAGACGTCCCACCGACGACCCCGCGCGTCGTCCTCCATCTCGTCGATCGCGCGACGGGAGGGGTGCCGGTCGCGGTGCGAGGTTACATCGAGAACTCCCCACCGGGATTCCGTCACATCGTCGCGTCGCCGCACGGGCCGGACGGCCCGGCGGCTGTCTGGGCGGAAGGGTCGCGCGTGCTCGACGCGCGCCACGTGGACTGGGACGTCGCGCACCCGCTCGCCGCGATCTCCGGCGTCCGCGCCCTCGTCTCCCGGTTCGCTCCGGACGTCGTCCACGCCCACTCCAGCTTCCCGGGCGTGTACGCCCGCGCGGCGCTGCGCGACGGCCCGCGGCGGGTCTACACGCCGCACTGCTTCGCCTTCGAGCGCCGCGACGTGGGCAGGGTCGCGCGCTCCGCCTATCGCGGGATCGAGCGCGCGCTCCGCGGACGTGCCGACCTGCTCGCCGCGGCCGGTCCGGGCGAGGCCGTCGCCGCCGCGCGGCTGGGATACCCGGCGGCACGGATCAGGGTCATCCCGAACGTGCCGTCGGTGCGGCGGGTGTCGCCTGTCCCACCCGCCCCGACGGATGCCGAGACCCTGACCGTCGGGATGCTGGGGCGCTGGGCGCCGCAGAAGGATCCCGACCTGTTCGTGGATGCGGTGAGACGCCTGCGTGCGGACCTTCCGGGCCTCCGCGTCCATGGGCGGTGGATCGGCGGCGGGGAGGGCGCCGACGCCGCACCCGAAGACATCGAGGTCACGGGCTGGCAGGCCCCCGACTCCGTCGCGGCGCAGCTCGGCGGACTCGACGTGTACCTGCACTCGGCCGCGTGGGAGGCGGCCGTGGCGATCGCGATCCTGGATGCCGTGGAGTGCGGGGTCCCGGTCCTCGCGCGCCCGCTCGCGGCGATGCCCGGCCTGCCGTCCGCGGTGCAGTGGGACGTCGGGCTGGGAACGCTCGTCGCCGCGGTGCGCGCGGGGAGCCTGGCCCGGTGGCAGGACGACAACCGGGCCCGGTGGGCCGAGTATCTCGGCGGGACGTTCACCGCGGAAGCCCAACGCGCGGCCCTGCGCGCCGTGTGGGCGTGAGCGCGCGCTCCGTCAGGCTCCGCGGAGCGATCGCCGCACGTCGCGGATGACCTCTTCGACCCGGTCGACGGCGGCATCCCAGGAGAAGCGCGCCTCGTTCTCGCGTCCGGCGCGCGACAGACGCTCGCGGAGCCCCGGATCGGCGTCGAGGCGCTCGATCCCCCGTCGGATGTCGGCCACGTCGGTGGGATCGACCCACAGGACGCTGTCGCCGAGCACTTCGGGTAGCGAGGCCGCGCGCGCCGCGAGCACGGGCGTGCCCATGCGCTGGGCCTCGAGAGGGGGGATGCCGAATCCCTCGTACAGCGAGGGGAAGGCGAAGGCCGCCGCTCCCCGGTACAGGGCCATCAGCTCGGCGTCGTCGACGCGGCCGAGGAATTCGACACGGTCCCGCTCCCGCGCCCCGCGCGACTGGAAGGCGCGCGCCTGGTCGCCGACGATCAGCAGTCGACGGACGGTGGAGGTCCGGGCGGTCTCGAACGCCGTCATGAGCGCGTCGAAGTTCTTGTGCCGGTTCGGCGACGACACCGCCAGCAGATAGGGCTCGCCCGCGTCGTGGCGGGGGCCCTCCGGACGGAAGTCGGGGCCGACGGCGGCGTGCACCACGGTGATCTTCTCGGGGGGCAGCCCGAAGTGCGCGTGCAGCTCGCCGGCGGAGAAGGCGCTCACCGTGAGCACCCGTTCGCTGCGGCGCAGCAGCCCGGGGACGAGCGCGCCGTAGAGAAGACGGAACGACCGGGCGAAGCTCTCGGGATGCCGCACGTAGATGATGTCGAGGTGCGAGGCGATCTGGGGGCGGTAGAGCGTGGGACCCGTGTTCGCGAGTCCCAGGAGGAGCGGCGAACCGGAGGCTCGGAGGAAACGGGGGAGCGACCACTGCTCCCATGCGTGGCCCCGCAGCCGTCCCACTCGGAGGATCGGTGCACCGAGGTCGGGCTCGATGAGGTCTTCGGGGGGCACCGCCACGAGCACCGGCATCCGGTCCGCGAGCCCGCGCGTGATCTCGCGCGCCCAGCGCTGGACCCCGGTGGGGGTATGGGTGAGGAAGCGGCCGTTGATGACGACGGGGGCGAGGGGGGAGGTCATTCGGGGTCCTTCGTGCGTGGGGGGCGATGCCGCGTCGGGGGAGGGGTCGACACGATGCTGGGTCATGCGGACATGTCGATCATTCGCCGAGCGCGCGCAGCGCAGCGGGTGAGTCTCCGGGTGAAGGTGGGGAGCACGTCCCTGCCCGGCGGGGGCGGGTCGCCCGTCCTCCCTCCGCCCGGGCGGCACCATGGCGAGGAACCGCGTCGACCGTCGACGTGCCCGGGGAGGCGGCCATGGCCCACATCGTTCTCGACGCGCGCGGATACTTCACCACGACGGGGCGCTACATCCGGAAGCTGGTGGAGGGTCTCTCCCGCCTCGAGGACGATCACCGCTACACCCTCGTGCTCCCCGCGGACCGGCTCGAGGACTGGTCGCCGCCGTCCGAGCGGTTCCGGGCCGTCGGTTCGTCCGCGCCGTTCTTCTCCTTCGCGGAGCAGGTGGGCCTCGCCCGCCAGATCCGGGCGCTGCGACCCGACCTCGTGCACTTCTGCATGCCCCAGCAGCCGGTGGTCCTCGGCATTCCAAGGGTCACGACGTTCCACGACATGACCCTCCTGAAGATCCGCAACGCCAAGAAGTCGCGCGTCGTCTCGTGGTCGCGGCGCGCCGTCGGCCGAGTCGCGTTCACCGCCGCCGCGCACGTGGGGCGGGCCAACATCGTCGTCAGCCGCTTCAGCGCCGAGGATCTCCGTCGCTTCACCGGGGCTCCGCGCCGCAGCATCGTCCTGACGTACGAGGCGGCGGATGCGATCACGGACGCCGCCGAGACGGTTCCCGTGCCGTTCGAGCGATTCGTGCTGTTCGTGGGCAACCAGGTTCCCTACAAGAACCTCGAGCGCCTCTTCGACGCGGTCCAGGACCTCGCTCCGACCCACCCGGGGCTGGGGCTCGTCGTCGCGGGGCGGATCGACGACGACGGCCGCCGGATCCTGCAGAGGCGGCCCGACATCGCCCGGGGCGCGCACTTCACCGGCTACGTCTCCGACGGCGGCCTGCGCTGGTTGTACGAGAACGCCGCCGTCTTCGCCTTCCCCTCGTTCCTCGAGGGCTTCGGGCTGCCGGGGTTGGAGGCGATGCGTCACGGCTGCCCCGTCGCGAGCAGCACCGCCACCTGCCTCCCCGAGATCTACGGCGACGCGGCGATCTACTTCGCGCCTGACGACCGGGGAGCGATGGCATCCGCTCTCCGCCGGGTGATCGAAGACCCCAAGGTCGCGGCGAGCCTCGTGCGCCGGGGGCGCCGCCGTGTCGAGGACTTCTCGTGGGAGCGGATGGCGGACGAGACGCGGGCGGTCTACGAGCGGGCCCTGCGCGCCCGGGATGCCGTGACCACGGACCCCGTAGAGGCCGGGCGGCCGCCGGGCAACGGATAGCTTTCGCCGAGCCGGCCGCGGAGCCCCGCGAGGCACGCCGCGACGATGAGTCCCGCCGCGCGCAGCCGGAGGGTCAGCAGCCCCGCCGCGAGCAGGAGCCCGAGGCGCACCACGACGTTGACCGCGAGCCGGAGCTGCGCCGCGACCGATCCGCGCGCCTGCTCCGCACTCAGGTACGCGGCGTTGCGGTTCTGGTAGCGCACCCGCCACAGATCTTCGCGGGCGGTGCGGAGAACCCGCGGGACCCGCAGCCGCCGCCGCGGGGGCTCGGAGCTCTCGCGCCAGTCGACGGTGTCGTGGATCTCGACGTCCAGGCACAGCAGGATCTCGCACCCGGCGGCCCGCAACTCCGCCGAGAAGGCGTTGTCGTCGGCGTAGAGCACGAGAGCGGTCGGCGGCTGGAGACCCCGCGCCGCGATCGGGGCGGGGAGGTACAGACCGCCCCACATGCTGTTGGGGAGGGGCGCCACCCGGACGGCGCCGACGCGGGTGTCGACCACACCGCGCGGATCGGCGGTCTGCCGGTGCCGAGCGAAGACGTCGGTGCTGAGGAACGCTCCGGGGCGGAGCTCGGAGAACAGGTCGTCGGGGGAGGCCCCCTCGCGCAGGAGCCGGTAGACGGGGTTGACGGCGCGGAAGCACGCGAGCGCCGTCGGCGGGGCGCCGCGCGACTCCAGGGCGCAGGTGGTCGCCTCGAGGACACTCAGTGCCCCGGGCGGGAGCGGGTTGTCGTCGTCGAGGAGCAGCACCGCCGTCCCGCGCCGGTAGGCGGCGGAAAGGCCCGCCGCGAACGCGGGGGCGGATCCCCGGTTCCGGCCGAGATCGATCACCGCGATCCGACCGGACGATCGCGCGACGGCGTCATCCAGGCGCGCCGCGGAGTCGGGCGCCGTGCCGTTGCTGACGACGATGAGGTCGGCTCGCGGTTCGGCGAGCACCGAGGCGATGGTCGCGGACAGACCCGCGTCCCACCGGTCGGCGTAGGTCACGGTGACGACGGTCAGGCGTGGGGGAGCGGCGGGTTCGGCATCCACTCGCCCTTTCTTACGGCGACCGCGGCGGGCGCGGAGTCTCGCGCGGCGGGCGGACGCGGTCGTGAGAAGACCGCGCGACGTGGCCCGGCGCGTGTGCTCCCGTGCGCCCGGGTGCGGACCCTGTCGACGGGTCCGCCCGAAGAATCACCCGTGGGGCCTTACCACCTCACCTCTCGAGGGGCGGATCCGACCCGACGCAGCCCCGGGAAGCAGCCGGACAGGATCGCACGGTGACCTCCCGCCCCCGCGACTCTTCCGCATGAAGGTCCTCCTCGGGCGCCTCGCGGGCTTTGGCTCGCTCCCGCTCCTCGCCTCGCTCGCCCCTCTGCTCCTGCTGGGGGTCGTCTCCCGCGCCTCCACGCTCGACCAGTGGGCGGGACTCAACATCGGCCAGGCGATCGGCTCCTTCGCCACGGCGGTGACGATGTTCGGCTGGCAGGTCGTCGGCCCCCCGATCGTGGCGCTCGCCCCGAGCGACCGCCGTCGACGGATGACCTACGCGGCGTCGTGGTGGCTCCGGCTCGGGGTGTTCGCCGTGGTCACGCCGGCGGCGGTCGCGCTGTCGGTGGTGACCTCGCCCGGCGGCACGGGGGCGCTCGCCGCGCTCATGTGCGTCGCCGCGGCGCTGTCGGGGATGTCCATGACCTGGTACGCCATCGGTGTGGGGCGGGCACGTCTCATCACCGCCTTCGAGGTGGTTCCGCGCATGCTCGCTCTCGCGGTCGGTGCGGGCCTCGTCGCGGCGACGGGGGAGCCGTTGTGGTACCCGGCGTGCATCGTCGCGGGGATCGTCGTGGCGCTGAGCATGTTCCATCGGCGGTACTTCTCGTGGACGATCCCGCCCTGGCCGGGTGCGGACGCGCTGCGCTCAGCGGCGCGGTCGAGCGCTCCCGGCGCCGGCGTCCTCATGCTGGCCGGGGTGCGGTCGGCCGCCCCGGTCCCCGCCGCGACCGTCGTGCACGCCCCCGGTTCGGTGGTGTTCCTCGCCTCGGCCGATCGCCTCTACCGGTACTCGCTCTTCAGCGTCTCCGCGCTCGGCGACGCTCTGCAGAACTGGGTGCTGGAGCAGGGGACCCGCGGTCGGCGACAGCGCGTCGCGCTCCTGCTGCACGGAATCCTCGGCGCGGGCGGAGCGCTCGGGCTCGCCCTGCTCGGGCCGTGGACCACCGGCGTGCTCTGGGGGGCGCACGTGGCATCCACCCCCGAATTCGTCCGGGGATACGCCGCCGCCTTCTTCTTCGTCTCGGTCGGGACGCCGCTCGTGCGCAACGTCCTCGTTCCCCGCGCGCGCACGGGATGCGTGCTCGTCTCGGACGCGGCCGGTCTCGTCTGCGGTGCAGCTGCGGCGTTCCCCCTCGTCGCGACCCTCGGTGCCCCCGGCATCCCGTGGGCTCTGGCCGTCGCCGAGGGGGTGAGCGTGATCGGCTACGTCTCCGCGGTGATCGCCGTGCGCCGGGTGTCCGACGGGGGATGAGACGCCCCGTCGCTCGCATCGAGGGCATCGCTGCGACGCGAGACCGTGCCGAACGCGCGCGGCAGCAGAGCGCAGAAGGCCAGCAGGATCAGGACGATCTGCCACTGCTGCTCGTCGAACGAGAAGCCCATGACCCCGAGGAACGTCGCGCCGCCGATCGCCAGCGCGCCGCCGAAAAGCGCGCGCCCCAGCACCGCGCAGAACAGGACGAGCGCGACGAGTCCGGACAGGGCGAACAGCGACACGTAGGCGTTGTCGAAGTAGAGGAGGTTGCTCGCCCCGCGCACGATGCCCGCGCGGAAGAGTTCCGCACTCGCCCCCGCCCCCGAGCCGAATACGACCGCGGCCTCGCCGCGCGCCCACAACGCGTCCCACGACCCGACCACGAGCGAGCGGTGGATGTACGACACCGAGGACTCGAACCGTCCGTCGAGGGCGAGGAGGGTCGGCAGGTCGACCAGGAGTGCGGCGATCGCGAGCACTCCCGCCCCGGCGATCATGACCAGCAGCCGCCGCCACCGCAGATTGGCGAGCCCGTACGCCAGGAGCGCCGCGAGGAGCGCGACGACGGCGCTCCGGGTGCCCGACAGGGCGAGGGCGGCCGCCGCGACGACGGCCCCGCCCGCATACCGCCAGCGCCGTGTCTGCGCGGTGGCGTGGATCAGCACGAGCGCCGCGACGCTGGCGAAGACGGCGAACGGGATCGGGTGCCCGAAGGTGCTCTGCGATCGGCCGGTGAGGGCGGGGATGAGCACGTTGGCCCGATCGTCGATGTTCTCCAGCGATTCCACCCGGAGGGGCCAGATCGCGTCCACGGTGCCGGTCTGTTCGAGAGCGGCGTAGGCGGTGTGCGCGAGGACGAGCCACAGGAACGTGTCCGCCACAGCGGGGAGGTCTTCCTTCCGCAGCAGCGGGACGACGAAGGCCAGCGCCATCGCGGAGGCGAGCATCCCCGCCTGCAGCAGCGTGGACGCGGCAGAGAACTGGCCGAGGATGCGGAGGATCAGCCAGAGGCCGAACGCGGCGAACAGGCACGCCCCCCACAGCGGCGGCCACGGCGTCGAGGCGTCGCGCCGGACCACGGCGAACAGACCCAGCAGGACGATCGTGGCGAGCGCCGTCATCGCCATCGTCTGATCCCGGACCGATCCGACGGGGACCAGGGTCGAGATCACGATGATCGCCGCGACCGCGCGGGCCGGCGCCGCCGACGCCGGGGCGCGGAGCACCACCCACACGCTGATCGCGCAGGCCGAGATCAGAACCAGGGAGCCGATCGTCATGGTGTCCTCTCGGAGTGGCGGAGCGACGGGGAGGTCGGCATCCGCTCGCGGACCGTCCGACGCCCACGCACCCACGCGCGCAGGCCGCGCGCCAGCCGCCGCAGGCGGGCGCGGCGCGGGTCGTCGGTGGGGTCCCCGGCGCGGCGTGCCGAGGCGAGCGCGACGTCGTCGTCGGGCCACAGCAGACGCACGAGCGCCCGCGGGCGCCGGAGGATCGGCAGGGTCCGAAGCGCCGCGAGGTACGCGTGCGCCGTGTCGGGACGCCCCCGCCAGTGCCAGTCCCTCGGAGTCGAGGCCGCCGACCCGGCCGTCGCCTCGGCGCCGAACACCTCGGTCAGCTCGCGCCGCAGAGCCGGGACGGCTCCGAGCGCGCGGGCGCTCCCGAGGGTGCCGCCGGCCGCGGTGAGCATCCGCACGGCGGCGGTCGACGCGTCCACCGAGCGCCCGCGCTCGCCGATCGCCGGCCGGACGACGTTGACCGCGGCGAGCACCGCGTGCACGTCGCGCGAGGGGATCCGAACCTCCGTCCCCGCGTACTCCATCGTCATGCACGACGCCGAGACGGCCTCGAACGCCGACGCGTCGTCGAGGGTCAGGCCGGGAACGCGGCGATGCACGTCGATCTCGCATCCCCAGGTCTCGGGGCTCATCGTCGTGCTGTGCGGAACCGGCGTTCCGAACCACGGATCGGGGGAGCGGCGCCAGCCCCAGGCGGCGAGAGCGCGGACGAGCTCCTCCGCCCGAGCCGGCTCGCACCAGACGTCGACGTCCGCGGAGTGTTCCCGCTCGCGGAGCCCCTGGCGGTGGAGGCTGGGCCCCTTGATGAACACGGTGCGGACACCGAGCTCCGCCGCCACGTGGGCCGTGACGGCGTACACGAGCTCGTGCAGGGGCGACGAGAGCACGGCCCGCTTCAGGTGATGCGCCCGCGCGGGGTGGTTCGAGCCGAACGCGGCGATGCCCAGCCGGCGCCACTGCGCGAGGACGTCGAGGTCGGCGTCGTCGAACGCGGCGCTCGGAATCGGACCCTCCCGGATCAGCCGGCGCCACAGATCCGCGCCGTGCGACACGAGGCACAGTGCGGGCCCGGGCAGCGTCGGGACGAGGAGGATCTCGGCCTCGGCGGCGAAGCCCGGCGCGCCGGCGACGTCGAGGGCGCCGAAGGCGGTCGGCATCCAGCCCTCGGCGAGGGGGGAAGAAGGCATGGGCACTCCTGGGGGCGCAGCGGGGCGACCTCACAGTGTCGCCCGCGCCCCGCCCGGCGGCCCGCCGCTCGCGCGCCGTTCAGGCCGCCGTCGACACCGAGATCACCCGATGTGCCTCCGCACCGGTGCCCGCGGTCACCCGGTCGTGCGTCGAACCGCCCGCGTCCTCACAGCCCGAGCGTGCGCTCCAGGAACGCATTGCGGAAGACGCCCCGCGGGTCGGTCTCCCGCGCCGCGGCCAGGAAATCCTCGACGTGCGGGAGGGTCGCGCGGATCGTCTCCCCGGGCATCGTGAACGCCTTGCCCCAGTGAGGGCGGGCGTCGAAGGGGGCCAGCGCGGCCTCGATGGCGGGCAGCACCGCCGCGACCCCGGCGTTGTCGTTGCGCCACGTGAAGTGGATCGCGAGGACGTCGCGCCGGTATGCGGGGCTGAGCCACAGGTCGTCGGCCGCGACGGTCCGCAGCTCCGTCACGAGCAGCACCGGATCGATGTCGGATGCCACGGCCCGCACCGCCGCGAGCGCGTCCGCCGCGGCATCCAGGGGGACGAAGTACTCGGACTGGATCTCGTCGCCGTCGCTGGGCAGGGCTTCGGCGCGGAAGTGGGGGAGGCGGGTGTGCCACGGGCCGGGCGTCCCGCGCTCGGTCGTGTTGCCCACGGTGCGGATGCGACCGAGGTGCAGGTCGTCGCCGATCGGGCGGCCGCCCAGGTCGGTCACGTAGCCGGCTTCGGGATCGGCATCCGTCGTCTTGACCCAGACGAGATCGTGGGCGGGGTCGCCCCACGTCGTGAAGACGCTGACGCTGTACGCGCTCGCGAACAGACGCCGCGGGTCGGCCACGATGTCGTCCCACGCGACGCCCGTGTAGGCCTCGGCCGTCACGGTGTAGGTCGGGACGGTGCGGAGCTCCACGGCCGTCATGACACCGAAGGCGCCGAGACCGAGCGCGGCCGCCGGGAACCACGGGTGCTCGCCGTGGACGAAGTGGTGGTCGCCGGCGGCATCCATGATCTCCAGGGCGGTCACGGCGCTCGAGAGGTTGCCGTTGCGGGTGCCGGAGCCGTGGGTGCCGGTCGCGGCGGCGCCGGCGACGGAGATGTGGGGGAGCGAGCCGAGGTTGTGGAGGGCGCGCCCCTCGGCCTCGAGCACGGGTGCGAGCTGCGCGAACGTCACCAGCCCCTCGACGCGGACGCGCTCGCCGTCGACCTCGATCCGCGCGGGCAGGTTCTCGAGCGAGATCAACGACCCGTCGGTGTCGCCGACATCGGTGAACGTGTGGCGGGTGGCCTGGACGCGGAGCGAATCCGCGGCCGAGACCGCCGCCGCGAGCTCGTCGAGGTCTGTGGGCAGCAGTGTCTCGGCGGCGCGGTAGCGGTGGTTCCCCGACCAGTTCGTGCCGGAGGAGCGGGTGAGCGTCATGCGGTCCATCCTGCCGCGCGAGGACCGCGCCCGGGCCCGCGGGTCAGGGAGTCGGGAAGAGCTCCGCCTCGAACACCGCCTCGGCCGCCCCCACGAGCAGGCGGTTCTCGCCCAGCGCGGCGACGCGCAGCCGCAGGTCCTCGGCGCACGCGGGCATGGTCTGCGCGCGCACCGCGGCGTCGAGGCCGTCGAGGTCGAGCGCCGCCAGCGTCGCGAGGAAGCCGCCCAGCACGATCACCGCGGGGTTGAGGACGTTCGCGGCGTTCGCGAGCGCCGTGGCGAGGATGCGCCGCTGCCGTGCCGTCTCGGCGTGCGCTCCCGGATCGTCGGTGGATGCCAGGGCCTCGGCGAGCACCGAGTCGTCGACCGCGTCGAGGTGCAGAGCCGCGAGGAGCCGCGCGCGGCTCACCTCGTCCTCGAGCACACCGTCCGCAGCGCGGCGGTCGGCGGCATCCACGATCCCCGGACGGTTCTGCCCGAACTCGCCCGCGTAGCCCCCGGCCCCGCCGAGTGGTGTCCCGCCGACGATGACGGCGCCGCCGATGCCGCTCGCCCCGCCGTTGAGGTACACGACGTCGTGCGCGCCGCGGGCGGCGCCGAAGAGGTACTCCGCCAGCGCGCCGAGGGCGGCGTCGTTGCCCACGCGGGCCGGCAGCCCCGTCGCTTCCGTGACGAGGGTGCCGATCGCGGCATCCGTCCACTCCAGGTGCGGGGCGGTGCGGACGAGGCCGTCGGCGGCGCGCACCGGCCCCGGGACGGCGACGCCCACCCCGACCGTACGGCGTCCGCGCAAGGGGCCGTCGGCCCACGCGGCCAGGCGTTCGCCGACGAGCTCGGCGGTGCGCTCGGGGGTCAGCAGCCCGGTCTGCGGGAGGCGTTCGCGCGCGACCGCCGTGCCGTCGAGGGCGAACGCTCCGATGTCGAGCGCGTCGACCTCGGGGTTCACGCCGATCGCGACCACGCGCGGATCCGGGGAGACGGTCGGCGAGGGGCGGCCGACGCGGCCGACCGGGTCGGGGGCGCGCTCGACGACGAGGCCGTCACCCACGAGCTCGCCCACGAGGTCGGCGATCGTCGAGCGGTTCAGACCCGTCGCCTCGGTCAGTGCGGCGCGCGAGCGCGGACCCTCGCGGTGCACGGTGCGCAGCACGAGCGCGAGGTTCGCGCGGCGCATGCCGTCGCCCCTGCTCGCGGTGACCATCCGACCACTGTGCCACGGCGGCGGGGTCCGTGCGGGGAGCGGCCCCGCGTGCGCCCATCGCCCGTCGTTGCGACAAAGGCCGCGGCGCGCTGTGCCGTCCCCCGCCGCCGCGACAGGGGCCGCGGCGCGCGGTGCCGCCCCGTCGCCCCCCCCGCATCCGCCCCGCCCCCGCCGCCGCCGCATCCGCCGTCGCCGCATCCGCCGTCGAGTTCGCCAAAAACGCGATCCGCGGCCATAAACGCGACGGCAGCGCGTTTCTGCGCGCGGATCGCGTTTATGGGGAATCGAAGCCCACCCATAGCGCCCGGTGCCAAGATCGGAGCATGGACCTGTCCGGCATCCCGATCACCACCATCCGTGGCGAGCAGACCACCTTCGGTGCCCTCACCGAGGGCAAGGCGGCGCTCGTCGTCAACGTCGCCTCGCGCTGCGGCCTCGCGCCGCAGTACGAAGCGCTCGAAGCTCTGCACAAGAAGTACGCCGACCGCGGGTTCACGGTGATCGGCTTCCCCAGCAACCAGTTCCTGCAGGAGCTCAGCGACGAAGAGAAGATCGCCGAGTACTGCTCGGTGACGTGGGGCGTGACCTTCCCGATGTCCGAGAAGGTCAAGGTCAACGGGCGCAGCGCCCACCCGCTCTACCAGGAGCTCACGCGGACCCCGGATGCCGAGGGCAAGAAGGGCCGCATCTCGTGGAACTTCGAGAAGTTCGTCGTCTTCCCCGACGGCCGCGTCGTCCGCTTCAGCCCGCGCACCCTGCCCGACGCCCCCGAGGTCGTCTCCGCGATCGAAGAGGCGCTGCCGCACTGACGCGCGTTGACCGAGTGTCCAAGACACGCCGCATCGACGACGGTGCGGACGGCGTGTCTTGGACACTCAACGCGGATGCGCGGCTCGATAGCCTGAGCGCATGACCGATGCCGTCGTCCTCGTCTCCGGCGGCGCCGCCGTCACCCCGTACACCGACCCGCAGCACGCGGCTGCGACCGGCCTGGCGGCGGGCAACACGATGACCGCCCTCCGCGCGCACTTCCTCGCCCGTGGCATCCGGGTCTTCACGGCTCCCGCCCGCATCGGTACGGGGGAGGTGCGGGAGGATGCCGGATGGCAGGGCTTCTCGGACGTTCCCGTCGTCCTGCCCGCCGGGGTCACGATCAACGCCGTCGGCCGCGTCGACGACGCCGGTGTCGCGCTCGCCGGGTTCCTCCGGCATCTCGCCGCCGAGGAGGACGTCGCCAGCGTCGCGCTCGTCGGCCACTCGATGGGCGGGCTGTTCTCGCGCGCGGCGATCCGCGAGCTGGGCGGCGACGGTCCGCTCGTGGAGCGTCTCGTCACGCTCGGAACCCCGTGGGACGGGTCGGTGCTCGGCGACCTGCTCGACGACGAGATCACCGAGGCCGACGCCCACGGCGACCCGGCGACGCTGCAGATCTTCGCCGAGGCGCGTCCGTATGCGGATGCCAACTCCCAGGGCGCCGCGGCCGAGGTGTCGCGGCGATTCCTCCGCGGTTGGAACGACGCGCAGGCGGGTGTGCTCGACGGCATCCCCGTGACCGCGATCGGCGCCGGCTACTTCGCCGCGGCGGCCGATCCGGTGCAGCTGTGGCCGCACGACGGCCTCGTGTCGATGACCAGTGGACGCGCGGACGAGGTGCCCGCCGCGGTGCTGCCCGAGGTCGACCGGCACTCGTTCCCCGACCACGTGCACAGCATCTTCTTCGCCGAGGGATTCGGTCTCCCGTGGGAGCGGGCGCTGACGTGGGGCCCCGAGGTGTTCGCCGTGGTGGACGGAGCGCTCGGACTCTGACGCGGGGGCGTCAGAACGTCGAGGAGACGAACTCGTGAGCGAGGTCGCTCACAGCGGCGATGTGGTCGAAGTCGTGGTCGGCGCTGAGGATGGTCGCCTCGTTGGCGATCGCGTACGCGGCGATCAGGATGTCCACCGCGCCCGCCGCACGCACGAGGCCGGCATTCCAGAGTGCGGATTGGATGCCGACGGCGAGTGACTCGTCGGGCGCGCGTTCGAGGGGGAAGCCGAGCGACATCTGCTCGAGGTAGTGCGCGTGCTCCTCGGGCGTACGGGCGCTGTGGCAGAACTCCAACACCTGGGGAGGGCACGTGACGAAGAGGTCCGACGGTGAGCGAGCGATCTTGTCGAGCCGCGTCCGGATGGCGGGGTCGCCCGAAGCCAAGCGTGCCCAGACCGATTTGTCGACCAGGTAGTCCGTCACGGGGTCGGGGCGGTGACGGGCGAGTCCAGTTCGGCTTCGAGGTCGGTGAGGCCGGCGATTCCGGCGATCATCGCGTCCTTCTGCTTCGATGCGATGAGGCGACGGAGAGCGAGGTCCAGGACCGCGCGGTTGGAAGGCTCGCCGGTGAGGATGCGCGCGCGTTCGATGAGTCGTGGATCCAGATCGACGCTGGTGAGTGCCATGGGAAGCCCCCTTCGATATATAAGTCAGTATATGCCCCGAGCGGCCCGCCGTGGGGCTGGACGCCGTGGCATCCGGGGTATATGTTGTGAGAACCAACAAAACCTCGTGCGGCGGCGAACCACCGTGCGCATCCATGCGAAGGAGCAGGAATGCCCACCCCCACCCGTGACGACAAGTTCTCGTTCGGCCTCTGGACCGTCGGCTACAACGGCACCGACCCGTTCGGCGGCCCCACGCGCAAGCCGCTCGATGTCGTCCACGTCGTCGAGAAGCTCGCCGAGCTCGGCGCATACGGCCTGACGTTCCACGACGACGACCTCTTCGCCTTCGGCTCCACCGACGCCGAGCGCCAGACGCAGATCGACCGCCTGAAGGGCGCGATGGATGCCACGGGCATCATCACCCCGATGGTCACCACCAACCTCTTCTCGGCCCCGGTCTTCAAGGACGGCGGCTTCACCTCCAACGACCGCCAGGTGCGCCGCTTCGCACTCCGCAAGGTGCTGCGCAACCTCGACCTCGCCGCCGAGCTCGGCGCGAAGACGTTCGTGATGTGGGGTGGCCGCGAGGGCGCCGAGTACGACTCCGCGAAGGACATCCGCCAGGCGCTCGAGCGCTACCGCGAGGCCGTCAACCTCCTCGGCGACTACGTCACCGACAAGGGCTACGACATCCGCTTCGCCATCGAGCCGAAGCCCAACGAGCCGCGCGGCGACATCCTGCTGCCGACCCTCGGCCACGCGATCGCGTTCATCGATTCGCTCGAGCGCCCCGAGCTCGTCGGCCTCAACCCCGAGGTCGGGCACGAGCAGATGGCCGGCCTGAACTTCGCCGCGGGCATCGCGCAGGCGCTGTACCACGGCAAGCTCTTCCACATCGACCTCAACGGACAGCGCGGCATCAAGTACGACCAGGACCTCGTGTTCGGTCACGGCGACCTGCACAACGCGTTCGCCCTCGTCCACCTGCTCGAGAACGGCGGCCCCGGCGGCGTTCCCGCGTACGACGGTCCCCGCCACTTCGACTACAAGCCCTCGCGCACCGAGGACGAGTCGGGCGTGTGGGACTCGGTCTCGGCCAACATGAACACCTACCTCCTGCTCAAGGAGCGGGCCGCGGCGTTCCGCGCCGACCCCGAGGTGCAGGAGGCTCTGGAGGCTGCGAAGGTCCTCGAGCTCGCGCAGCCGACCCTGAACGAGGGCGAGTCGTACGACGACCTGCTCGCCGACCGCTCGGCCTACGAGGACTTCGACACCGACGCCTACCTCGGCGGCAAGGGCTTCGGCTTCGTCCGTCTGCAGCAGCTCGCGACCGAGCACCTGCTCGGCGCACGCTGATCCCGGGAGGGGCCTGGATGCCACGGCATCCGGGCCCCTCTTTCCGTCAAGTGTCCAAGACACGCCGCATCGCCCCCGCGCGAGTCGGCGTGTCTTGGACACTGAACGGGATGCCGCACCGCTGCGGCGCGAACAGAGGGAGTGGGCATGGCGCTCGTCATGGGAGTCGATTCGTCGACGCAGTCGTGCAAGGTCGTCGTGGTCGACGCCGAAACCGGGCGGGTGGTCCGCGAGGGGCGCGCGTCGCATCCGGCCGGAACGTCGGTCGATCCCGAGGCGTGGTGGATCGCGCTCCAGGATGCCATCGCGCAGGCGGGCGGCCTCGACGACGTAGCGGCGGTCTCGATCGCGGGCCAGCAGCACGGCATGGTCGCGCTCGACGCGGAGGGGCGTGTCATCCGCGACGCGCTGCTGTGGAACGACACCCGCTCGGCGCAGGCCGCGGCCGACCTCATCGCCGAGGTCGGCGCGGAGACGTACGCGGAACGCACGGGCGTGGTGCCCGTGGCATCCTTCACGGCCACGAAGCTCCGGTGGCTGCGGGACGCCGAACCCGACAACGCCGCGCGCGTGGCCGCGGTGGCGCTGCCGCACGATTGGCTGACGTGGCGGCTCCGCGGCTTCGGTCCGGGTAACGCCGACTTCGCCGAGCTGACGACCGACCGCTCGGATGCCTCGGGCACCGCCTACTGGGGCGCCGACGGCTACGACCGCGAGCTGCTCGTGCGCGCTCTGGGGCACGACGCGGTGCTGCCCCGCGTGCTCGAGCCGTGGGAGAGCGCGGGGAGACTCGCCGGTGGCGCGCTGGTCGGTCCGGGAGCCGGGGACAACGCCGGTGCCGCGCTCGGTCTGGGGGCGGGGGTCGGCGATGTCGTGGTGTCACTGGGTACCTCCGGCACCGTCTTCGCCGTCACCGATCATGTCGTCCGCGACACCTCCGGTGCCGTCGCCGGATTCGCGGATGCCACGGGCCGATTCCTGCCGCTCGTGGCGACGCTCAACGCCGCCCGCGTGCTCGACGCGTTCGCCGGCCTCCTCGGCGTCTCGCACGACGAGCTCGGTGCGCTCGCGCTGCAGGCCGAGCCGGGCGCCGACGGCGTGGTGCTCGTGCCGTGGTTCGAGGGGGAGCGCACGCCCAACCTGCCGCACGCGCAGGCATCGCTGACGGGCCTGACCCTGGCATCCACGACCCGGCCGAACTTCGCCCGCGCGGCGATCGAGGGGATGCTGAGCGGCCTGGCCGTGGGGCTCGAGGCGATCCAGGCGCAGGGCGTCGAGGTGCGCCGCGTGCTGCTCATCGGTGGGGCCGCCGCGAACGAGGCCGTCGCGCGGATCGCCGCGCAGGTGTTCGACGCCGAGATCGTCGTCCCGGCCGCGGGGGAGTACGTCGCACTCGGTGCGGCGCGCCAGGCCGCGGGCGTGCTCGCCGGCGGTCCGGTGGACTGGACGGTCGCGACGGCCCGCGCCGTCGACCCGGACTTCCGGCCCGCGATCCGCGCCCGGTACGACGAGGTCGCCGCGCTCCGCGCGCGGGAGTAGGCCGCGGGAAGAGGTTTCGGGGCGGGTGCGCGCCGCTACTGTGAAGGACCATGAGCGGCGACGGCGGGATCAGGCGCACGGGCATGCGCGACGTCGCCGACGCCGCCGGCGTTTCGACGCAGACCGTCTCGCGGGTGCTGAACGGGTATCCCGGCATCCGGGATGCCACCCGCGAACGCGTGCTCGCGGCGGTCGCCGCCCTCGACTACCGCGTCAACAACGCCGCGCGCGCCCTCGGCACGAGCCTCACCCGGACCGTCGGGGTCGTGGCATCCGATGCCGTCCTGCACGGGCCGTCGGCGGGCATCGCGGCGCTCGAGCGGGCCGCGCGGGTGCGGGGTCGGTGGATCTCGACCGCGTACACCGACTCCGACGACCCGGCCGACATCGACGCCGCCGTCCGTCACCTGCTCGACCAGGGGGTCGATGGGATCGTGCTCGTCGCGGCGCACCGAGCCACTCCTCTCGAGGGGTACGACGTGCCGATCGTGCCGCTGTACGGCGAGCGGGGGATCCGCCAACGCCACGCGGCCGCCCTCGTCGTGGATCATCTCGCCGACCTCGGACATCGCCGCATCGTCGAGGTCGCCGGTCCGGCGGACTGGCGCGAAGCCCTCGCCCGCACGGCCGGCGTGGCCGACGCCGTGACGCGCCGCGACCTTTCGCGGGAGGGGCGCGTCGAGGGGGACTGGAGCGCGGCGTCCGGTGCGGCCGCCGCCGCCGCGGTCGCCGCGCACGTGCGCGCCGGCGCCACCGCGGTGGCCGTCGCCAACGACCAGATGGCCCTCGGACTCATGGCGGGGCTCGCCGCGCGGGGGCTCAAGGTTCCTGCCGACGTCGCCGTCGCCGGTTTCGACGACAACCCGGATGCCGCCTTCTACGCGCCCTCGCTCACCACGGTGCGCCTCGACGTCGAGGGCGAGGCCGCGGAGGCCGTGGCGACCGTGCTCGGCGAGGACGCCGCTCCTCCGGCGGATCCGGTTCTGGTCCCGCGGGCGTCGACCGCTGTACCGCGCTGACGCTCGGGCTCGCGCCACCGGGGTCGGCCGTGCCGCGGGCGAAACTCCTGAGATTCCGCATCGCCGCAGCGCGAACGCCGCGGAAGAGCGCGCAACTGCCCGCTCGGAGGTCGACATCTCGGGAGTTCGGCCCGCGCTCGACCACCGCCGGAGCCCGGGGCCGGTCGCTGGGGAGGTGGCCACCCCGGGTTGCTTCGGCCGGATTCGAGCCCGTCCTCAGCGCACCGATGCCGCGAGCGGGCCCGACAGCCAGCGCTCCACCTCGCGCGTCGAGCGCAGCCGCACGATCGGCAGCTCGGGGCGCTGGGCCGCGACGGCGGGGAGGCGTTCCCGGTACTTCCCGCGCGTGGAGATCGACCAGCGGACGATGTGCTCAGGGTCGGTGAAGAACGTGTGCAGCGGCGGCTCGATGTTCCCGTTCCACAGGGGCTCGCGGCCGAGGCGGCGGCGGAGCGTGCGGACGATGACGCGGGGGAGCGTGACCGTCACGAAGGGCAGGTCGAGCCACACCAGCAGATCCGCGCGCGCCGTCAGGAGGGGCCTGGCATCCGAGTACTGCCACTCCGTCACCCAGGTATCGCTGTCGACGAAGGCGTGGACGTCCGGGAGGAACGTGAGCCGCGGCGTCCAGTCGGGGCCGTGGTACAGCGCGTCGATCTCGATGTGCGGAGCGCCGGTGACGGCCGAAATGCGTCGCGACAGTGTCGTCTTGCCGACCCCCGAAACCCCGGCGACCGCGATCCGCCGCGGGCGGTGCGGGAGGGAGTCGTCGAAGCCGAGCACCCGCCGATGCTACGCGGGCTGCGCCGGTCCGGTCCCGCGCCCCGGCCGGCTCGGCCGTGCCCCGTGCGAAACTCCGGAGATTTCGCACCCTCCGCCTACGTGCCCCGCGGAAAACCGCGGACGGGCCCGCCCGCCCGCTCGAAATCTCCGGAGTTCGGCACGCGCGCGGGCCGAGACTGCGACATCCACCTCTCGCGAACGAGCGATGTTACCGGTAACATATGACGCGCAACCCGCCACCGACAGAGTCGAAGGAGACCCCGCGTGTCCGATGCCGTCACGTTCACGCCCGAGGTGCAGGAGGCGATCGACGCCGTCCGCGCCGACGTCGCGAAACTGCACGCCGAGCTCGTGCGCTACAACCTCATCGTCTGGACCGGCGGCAACGTCTCGGGTCGTGTCCCCGGGGCCGACCTGTTCGTCATCAAGCCCTCGGGCGTCTCGTACGACGACCTCGCCCCCGAGAACATGATCCTCTGCGACCTCGACGGCACCGCGATCCCCGGCATCCCCGGCTCCGAGCGCAGCCCCTCCAGCGACACCGCGGCGCACGCCTACGTGTACCGCAACATGCCCGAGGTCGGCGGCGTCGTGCACACGCACTCCACCTACGGCGTCGCGTGGGCGGCCCGCGGCGAAGAGATCCCCTGCGTCATCACGGCGATGGCCGACGAGTTCGGCGGCCCCATCCCCGTCGGCCCGTTCGCGATCATCGGCGACGACTCGATCGGCCGCGGCATCGTCGAGACCCTGCGCGGCCACCGCTCGCGCGGAGTGATCATGCAGAACCACGGCCCCTTCACGATCGGCACGAACGCCAAGGATGCCGTGAAGGCCGCCGTCATGCTCGAGGACGTCGCCCGCACCGTGCACATCGCGCGCGAGGCCGGCCCCCTCATCCCGATCCCGCAGGACAAGATCGACGCCCTCTACAACCGCTACCAGAACGTCTACGGACAGAGCACGGACGACCGCCGATGAACGCCCTGATCACCGACGGCCGCGCCTCGCTCGGCATCGAGCTCGGCTCCACCCGCATCAAGGCGTGCCTCATCGGCTCCGACGCCGAGGTGCTCGCGACGGGCTCCCACGAGTGGGAGAACGTCTACGCCGACAAGCTGTGGACCTACTCGCTGGATGCCGTGTGGGCGGGCCTCCGCGCCGCGTACGCCGAGCTCGTCGCCGACGTGCAGCAGAAGCACGGCGTCACCCCCGAGCGGTACGCCGCGATGGGCGTGTCGGCGATGATGCACGGCTACCTCGCGTTCGACGCCGACGGGGAGCTGCTCGCCCCCTTCCGCACCTGGCGCAACACCAACACCGGTGTCGCCGCGGCCGAGCTCACCGGGCTCCTGGGCGTGAACATCCCGCTCCGCTGGTCGATCGCGCACCTGCATCAGGCGGTCGTGGATGCCGAGCCCCACGTGCCCGAGATCCGCTTCCTCACCACACTGGCCGGGTACGTCCACTGGAAGCTCACCGGCGAGAAGGTGCTGGGCGTCGGCGACGCGTCGGGCGTGTTCCCGACCGACTCCGCCACCCGTGACTACGACGCCGACCTCGTCGCGCGCTATGACGGCCTCGCCGCCGGACGCGTCCCCGCGCTCGCCGATCTGCTGCCCGAGGTGCTCGTCGCGGGTGCCGCGGCCGGCAGCCTGACCGACGACGGGGCACGGCTCCTCGACCCGACCGGAACCCTGCGTCCCGGCATCCCGTTCGCCCCGCCCGAGGGCGACGCCGGAACGGGCATGGTCGCCACGGGTGCGGTCGCGCCGCGCACGGGCAACGTCAGCGCCGGCACGAGCATCTTCGCGATGGTCGTGCTCGAGCGGCCGCTCAGCGAGGTCCACCACGAGCTCGACCTCGTGACGACGCCCTCGGGCGACGCCGTGGCGATGGTGCACTGCAACAACGGCGCGAGCGAGCTGGCGGCGTGGGCGAACGTGTTCACCGCGTTCTCAGCCGCGGCCGGCGTGACGCAGACCCCGGATGCCACCTACGCGGCGCTCTTCGCCGCGGCGCTGGAGGGCGAGGCCGACGCCGGCGGGCTGCTGGCCTACAACCACCTCGCGGGGGAGCCGATCGCGGGGCTCGACGAGGGGCGCCCGCTGGTCGTCCGCACCCCCGACAGCCGCCTGACGCTGCCGAACTTCATGCGCGCGCAGCTGTACGGCGTCTTCGGGACGCTCGCGCTCGGCATGGACGTCCTCCACCGCGAGGGCGTCGGCCTCGATAAGATGTACGCGCACGGCGGCATGTTCCGAACCGCCGGGGTCGCGCAGCGCTTCCTCGCGGCGGCGCTCGACGCGCCCGTCGCCGTCGCCGAGACCGCGTCGGAGGGCGGGGCGTGGGGCATGGCCGTGCTCGCGGCGTACGTCGCCGACGGCGCCGGCCGCGACCTCGACACCTACCTCGCCGAGGCCGTCTTCGCCGACGCGCCGATCACCACCGCCGACCCCGATCCGGCCGACGTCGCCGGATTCTCGGCCTACCTCGACCGTTACCGCGCAGGCCTCGCCGTCGAGGCGACCGCCGTGGCATCCCTCTGATCACCCGAAAAGGAACAGTCATGACCCGCACGAAGCTCAAGAACGACCTCGACGGCTACGAGGTCTGGTTCGTCACCGGCAGCCAGAACCTCTACGGCGAGGAGACCCTGAAGCAGGTCGCCGAGCAGTCGCAGGCCGTCGTCGAGGGCCTCGCCGGCCTCCCGGTGAAGGTCGTCTGGAAGCCCGTGCTGAAGGACTCCGACAGCATCCGTCGCATGGCCCTCGAGGTCAACGGCCGCGACGACGTCATCGGCGTCATCGCGTGGATGCACACCTTCAGCCCCGCGAAGATGTGGATCGCAGGGCTCGACGCGCTGCAGAAGCCCCTGCTGCACCTGCACACGCAGGCCAACGTCGAGCTGCCGTGGAACGACATCGACTTCGACTTCATGAACCTGAACCAGGCCGCCCATGGCGACCGCGAGTTCGGCTACATCCAGACGCGACTCGGAGTCGCCCGCAAGACCGTGGTCGGCCACGTGTCCAACCCCGCCGTCCGCCGGCAGATCGAGGACTGGGAGCGCGCCGCCGCCGGCTGGACCGCCGCTCGCACCCTCAAGCTCGCGCGGTTCGGCGACAACATGCGCTTCGTCGCCGTCACCGAGGGCGACAAGACCGAGGCCGAGCTGCGCTTCGGCGTGCAGGTCAACACGTGGGGCGTCAACGAGCTCGTCGAGGCCGTCGAGCAGGCGACGGATGCCGACATCGACGCGCTCGTGCAGGAGTACATCGACAGCTACGACGTCGTGGAGGAGCTCCTCCCCGGCGGGGCGCGCCACCAGTCGCTGCGCGACGGCGCCGCGATCGAGCTGGGCCTGCGCTCGTTCCTGGAGGAGGGCGGCTTCGGCGCCTTCACCACCTCGTTCGAAGACCTCGGTGCGCTCAAGCAGCTCCCGGGTCTCGCGGTGCAGCGCCTCATGGCCGAGGGCTACGGCTTCGGCGCCGAGGGCGACTGGAAGACGGCGATCCTCGTGCGCGTCGCGAACGTCATGGGCGCGGGTCTCCCCGGTGGCGCGTCTCTCATGGAGGACTACACCTACGACCTCGTCCCCGGCAACGAGCGCATCCTCGGCGCCCACATGCTCGAGGTGTCGCCGTCGCTCACGACGAAGAAGCCGCGCCTCGAGATCCACGAGCTCGGCATCGGCGGCAAGGACGACCCGGTGCGCCTGGTCTTCACAGCCGATCCGGGTCCGGCGCTCGTCGTCGCGATGAGCGACATGCGCGACCGTTTCCGGCTCGTGGCCAACGTCGTCGAGAACGTCGACGCCCCCGACCTGCCGAAGCTCCCCGTCGGCCGCGCCGTCTGGAAGCCGGCGCCGGACTTCGCGACCTCGGCCGGCTGCTGGCTCGCCGCCGGTGCCGCCCACCACACCGTCATGACGACGGCCGTGGGCATCGAGGTGTTCCGCGACTTCGCCGAGATCGCCAAGACCGAGCTCGTCGTCATCGACGACGACACCACGGTCCGCGGCTTCCAGAGCGAACTGCGCTGGAACCAGGCGTACTACCGCCTGGC
Organism: Microbacterium proteolyticum; assembly: GCF_029639405.1. NCBI lineage: Bacteria > Bacillati > Actinomycetota > Actinomycetes > Micrococcales > Microbacteriaceae > Microbacterium > Microbacterium proteolyticum. Next base: position 466,282 of record NZ_CP121274.1, on the reverse strand, counting down.
CCAGGGCCTCTGATCCCCGCCGCCCCGGGCGCCCTTCGCCGGCCCCGGGGCGGTGCGGCACGTACGCGTCCCGTTCGGGGCGCGTCCCGTGCTCCGGTTCTCCGGCGCACGAACCGTGCCCCGGGTCCGCGTCGGTGGTGGGACGCCCGCGGATCCGGGGCATTCGTGCGTCCGGGGGTCTCGTCCCACTTACGGCGGGGCGTGTCCCGAAAGGTGCGGTTCTGGGCTGCCGTGGGCAGCACGAAGTGGGACATGGGCGCCGCGCGGGCGGCGCCGGGCGGATGCCGTGGCATCCCCGACCTCGTCCCACTTACGGCGGGGCGTGTCCCGAAAGGTGCGGTTCTGGGCTGCCGTGAGTCGCACGAAGTGGGACATGGATGCCGATCATGCGGCGGTGGGCGGGACGTGTCCCCCCTTGTGCGGCTTTGGGGGCGCGGCTTCGCACGAAGTGGGACATGGATGCCGTGGCATCCCCGACCTCGTCCCACTTCTGGCCGGGCGTGTCCCGAAATGTGCGGTTCTGGGCTGCCGTTGGCAGCACGAAGTGGGACATGGATGCCGTGCGGGCGGCGGAGCGACGGGCGGTCAGGCGTCAGCGGGGCATGACCGTGCTGTGCCAATAGGCGGCGGTCTGGCTGCCCTGACGGATGATCGCGTCGGCGCGCGGGTCGTCGTCGGGCCACAGGCACAGCTCGTAGCGGTCCGGCGCCGGCTCGTCCTCCAGCACGGTGTCGACGTCCCTTCCCGCCTGCATCGCCGTCGCCGACCACCGCGCCCGGTAGCTGCGAAGCGGGAGCGAGATCTCCTCCCCGTCGTGGAAGGCGACGAGCATCAGGACGGATTCGGTCGGACGGAAGGAGACGCCCACGATGTCCTCCGCGTCGCCGAGGGGCGGTGGCTCGTCGACGACGACGACCCGCAGGGGTACCGCTCCGGTGTGCAGCCCGGTGCGCATGCTCAGGATGCCGGGGAGCGCGGCGCCGCAGAGGCCGTTCGCCTGACCCTGGAAGGGATCGAGGTCCGCGAGCTCGTCGAATCGCCCCTCGGGGTAAAGCCAGATGAAGCCGTAGTGCACGTGCATCGGCCGGTCGAAGATCACGGTCTCCACGGGTCCTCCTCCTGTGGCCGGTTACAGCCGCTGGCCCAGCGACCACAGGCGGTCGGCGCGGCCGGAGATCGCCTCCGACAGCGTGAACGCCTGGGCGTCGGTGAGGGATGCCACGTAGTCCACGATTCCGCGGGAGCGCGCGAGCGTCTCGGCCTCCGCATCCGTGGGGCGACGTTCGGCGGGAAGCGCGGCGTACTGCTCACGGGCGAGAGCGATGAGCTCGCGCAGGCGACGCGGGGTGCGCGCACGGTCGAGGTCGTCGTCGAGCCACTCGCCGAGCGCCCGCACGGAGCGCGCGAGGATGCGGCTCATGCCGCGCTGCTGGATCGCGAGGTCGGGGCGGCTCAGGACGAACCGCTTGTGCACGAACTTCAGCACCTCGACGTGGTGCCACGCCCACGGCGACAGCGCGACCGGCCCCGACCGCGGGGTGTCGAGCGGGCGGAGCTGCGCGGAATCCTGGAATCGGCGGATCCACCGGTCGGTGAACGACGCCAGACGTCGCTCGGCCGTCAGCGACCCGTCGAACGGTCGCGCGAGCAGGTCGGTGACGAGCTCGGCATCCACGTCGCTCACCGCGGCGAGGAACGCCTCGTCGTCCGCGACCCAGGGGTCGTCGCGGCGCATCTTGCGGCGCAGGCGCTCGAGCGCGGCCCCGGGCACGAGCTCGGCGCGCACCTCGGCGTCGTCACGGGTGCGCCACTCCAGAACGTCGTCGAGCCAGCCGCGGAACTCCGCCGCGATCGGCGCGTGGTCGAGGATCCCGGCGCGGTAGAAGTCGTCGACGTCGTGCACCGAGTACGCGATGTCGTCGGCGAGGTCCATGACGGCGCCCTCGATCGTCTGGCGGAGGGGCTCGGCATCCATCCCCTCCCGCGCGTGGGCGAGATCGTCGGCGTCGATGTCGTACACGGAGTACTTGTGCACCCGGTACGCGCCGTCCGGAGCGCGACGGATGCCACGGGGCGGGCCGATCCGCTCGATCTCAGCCGCGGACACCGACGGCGACCAGGGGTACTTCGCCGACGCGGCACGCACCGCGGCGGTGAGATTCAGCCCGCGCGGAGCGTTCTCGACGACGTCGAGCGCGGTGAGGATGCGGTACGTCTGGGCGTTGCCCTCGAAGCCGTCGGTCAGGCCCAGCTCGGTGCGGGCGAGGCGGTCGAGCGTCGTCTCGCCGAGGTGCCCGAACGGCGGGTGGCCGAGGTCGTGCGCGTAGGCCGCGGCCTCGACGACCGTGGGGTTGCAGACGTCTCGGCCGGCGCGGGTGTTCAGCTGCAGCGCGACGACGCGGGCGATCGCGCTGACCTTGAGCGAGTGCGTGAGGCGGTTGTGCACCGGAGCGCCCGAGATCGAGGGCGACACCACCTGCGTCACGGCCGAGAGCCGCGAGAAGTACGGCGAGAACTGGATCCGCTCCAGGTCGATCGACCACGGGTCGGCACCCTCGGTCTCGCGTTCGTCGTACACGCGGGAGGCGGTGGGGAGCGTCATCCGTCCACGCTATCCGGCGCGGGCCTCGCTCGCTTTCGGTCGAGTGTCCAGGACACGCCGCTCGGGCGGGGCCGCTCACGGCGTGTCTTGGACACTCGGGCGTGGCGGGGGCGATGCCGGGGCGATGCCGGGGCGTTCAGTGTCCAAGACACGCGGATGCCGCGCCGTGCGGTCCGCGTGTCTTGGACACCGAAGCGCGGCAGGGGCGTTTCCCGCAGAGCCGCTGTCCGCGGCACCCGCTTCCGGTCCCCGGTCAAGGTCGAGTGTCCAAGACACGCCGCGTTGGCGAGGCGGCCAACGGCGTGTCTTGGACACTGAGCTTCCCGCGGACGCCCCATCCCGTACCCGTGCCGCCCGAGGCGTTCGGTGTCCGAGACACGCGGATGCCGACGGACGCGGTCCGCGTGTCTTGGACACTCAACGGGAGGAGGAACCCCGCGGTCAGCCCCGGCGCAGCTCGACGCCGACGATCCGCTCGTCGTCGGGACGCAGCTCGTACGTCGCACCCGTGAGCCGCACGGTCGCGGCCTCGTCGACCTCGGCGCACGACGGCCCCACGCGCAGCTCCACCTCGCCGGGTTCGACGATTCGGCGGAGCGTCCGGTCGCTGTACGCCAGGCGGGATGCCGGGATCGTGAACCGCACCTCGGCGGTCTCGCCGGGCTCCAGCTCCACGCGGGCGTACGCCACGAGCTGCGCGACCGGCCGGGTCACGCTCGCGACCGCGCGGTGCGCGTACACCTGCACGACATCGGCTCCGCGGACGGATCCCGTGTTCGTCACCCGCACCGACGCCGCGAAGGCATCGCCCGCGCGCACCTCGGCGTCGACGGCCAGGCCCTCGCGGACGAACGTCGTGTACGACAGCCCGAACCCGAAAGGCCGCACGGGCGTCGGATCGGCGCTGGTGATCTCGGTGGCGCCGCCGAGGATGGGGTGCAGGTACGAGTACGGCTGCGCACCGGCCGAGCGGGGGATCGAGACGGGCAGCCGCCCCGAGGGCGTGGCATCCCCGGCCAGCAGCGCGGCCAGCGCGGGCCCGCCCTCCTCACCCGGGAAGAACGCCTGCACGACCGCGGCGGGTCCGGACGCGGAGTCCAGCGCCCACCCGAGCGCGTACGGACGTCCGGTGAGCAGCACCATCACGACGGGGGTGCCGGTGGCGACGACCTCCTCGACGAGCCGGCGCTGGAGCCCCGGCAGCTCGAGGGAATCGGCGTCGTTGCCCTCGCCGACGGTGCCGCGGCCGAAGAGCCCGGCGCGGTCGCCCACGACGACCACGGCGACGTCGGCCGACCGGGCGAGCTCGACCGCGGCGGGGATGCCGTCGGCATCCGTCCCCTCGACCGTGACCCCGTCGGCCCGCACCACGTCGCGGAATCGCGCCGCGAGCGACTCCCGCACCGTGGGGATCTCGAAGCCCATCGGGAAGTCGGGGTGGTGGGCGAGCACGTGGTTCGCGAACGAGTAGCAGCCCATGAGCGCCTCGGCGCTGTCGCCGTTGGGCCCGATGACCGCGATGCGTCCGGGCTCGGCGGACAGCGGCAGCACCCCGTCGTTACGCAGTAGGACGGCGCTCTCGAGCGCGAGCCGGTACGCCAGAGCGCGATGCTCCGCGTCGTCGAGGTCGACACTCCGCGGGGGCGTGGAGAAGTCGGCATCCAGGAGTCCCAGGTCCTCCTTCTCCGCCAGCAGGCGCGCGACGGCCCGGTCGATCACGGCCTCGGGAAGGTCCCCGGATGCCACCCGCGCGGCCAGGTGCGGGAAGGCGTCGGCGCCGGGGAGCTCGACGTCGATCCCGGCCTCGAGCGCGATCTGCGCGGCCTCGCCGGGAGTTGCGGCGACCCCGTGCATCGAGCGGAGGAAGTCCACGGCGAAGTAGTCCGACACGACGGTGCCGTCGAAGCCCCAGCGTCGGCGCAGCAGGTCGGTGAGCAGGTCGGCGGATGCGGCGACGGGCACACCGTCGATCTCGGCGTACGAGTTCATCACCGAGCGCACCCCGCCGTCGCGGACCGCCATCTCGAACGGCGGCAGGAACACGTCCTGCAGCTCGCGGGGACCCGCGTGCACGGGGGCGTGGTTGCGTCCGGCTTGCGAGCCCGAGTACCCGACGAAGTGCTTGAGCGTCGCGTGCACCCCGGCGGACTGCAGCCCCCGGACGTACGCGGTGCCGATCGTGCCGACGACGTACGGGTCCTCGGCGATGCACTCATCGACCCGCCCCCACCGCGGGTCGCGCACGACATCGAGCACGGGCGCGAGGCCTTGGTGCACGCCGACGTCGCGCATCGAACGTCCGATGGCGGATGCCACGAGCTCGACGGTCTCGGGATCGAACGACGCGCCCCACGCGAGCGGGGTGGGGAAGGTCGCAGCCTTCCACGCCGCGAAACCGGTGAGGCACTCCTCGTGCACGAGCGCCGGGATACCCAGGCGCGTCTCCGTCTGGAGGCGCCGTTGCTCGCCCCACAGCCATTCGGCGCGCTCGATCGGGTCGACGGGCCGGGTGCCGTAGACGCGCGTCAGGTGGCCGAGGCCGTGGACCGTGGCATCCGCGTAGCCGGTCGAGGTGACCTTCTCGCCGGAGAGGGGGGCGACGACCTCGTCGCCCTGGTCGACCCAGTAGCCGACGAGCTGCGCGAGCTTCTCGTCGAGCGTCATCTCGGCGACGAGCGACTGCACCCGCTCCGAGACGCCGGGGACCTCCGGTGCGCCGACGTCGGTCTTGTGGATGGTCATGCGGATCAGCCCTTCACAGCGCCGGTCAGGCCGCCGACGATCCGTCGCTCGAACAGGCTGAAGAACACCAGAGCGGGGATCATCGACAGCGAAGTGAACGCGAGCACGCGCGCGGTGTCGACGGAGTACTGCGACGCGAACGCCTGCGTCCCGAGGGGCAGGGTGTACGCCGCTTCGTTGTTGAGGATGAACAGCGGGAGCATGTACGAGTTCCAGCTGTTGACGAAGGCGAGGATGCCGACGGTCACGACGGCGGGGACGGCGAGCGGCAGCACCATGCGCCAGAAGAACCCGAGCCGGCCGAGCCCGTCGATCGACGCGGCCTCCTGCAGCTCGCGGGGGATCGCCGAGAGGAACGGCGACAGGATGATCACCGTGATCGGCAGCGCGAACGCGATCTGCGGGACGATCACTCCCGCGAGGGAGTTCATGAGCCCGAGGTTGCGGACGAGGATGTACAGCGGCGTGATCGCGACGGTCATGGGGAACATCAGCCCCGCGGTGAACAGCGCGTAGATCGCGCCGCGTCCGCGGAAGCTGTAGCGCGAGAGCGCGTACGCGGCCATGAGTCCGAGCGCGACCACGAACAGGGTCGTGGCGATCGCCGCGATGGTGGAGTTGGCGACCTGGCCCCAGAAGGTGCCGCTCGCGAGCACCTCGGTGTAGTTCTCCCAGTTCCAGCGCGTGGGGAACCCGGCCGGGTCGACGGTGATCTCGGAGTTCGAGCGGAAGCCGCCGAGGATGATGTAGATCACCGGCCCGAGCATCAGCGCGATGAGCACGAGCGCGATGAAGCCGACGACCACCGACGAGAAGCGGCTCGAGCCGGCGGGACGACGCGGCGTCTTCGCCGCGCGCGGGGCGACGAGGGTGGCGGTGGCGGTCATTTGGTGCCTCCCGTGAGGGCGCCGGCGGTGTCGCGGCGGAGCACGAAGCGTTGATACATCAGCGCGACGGCGAGCGAGATGAGGAACATGACCACGGCCACCGCGCTGCCGTAGCCGAAGCTGCCGGCGTTGCGGCCGTTGGCCACCATGTACGTGGCCATGGTCGAGGTGCCGGCGGTCGAGGCGACGTACTGGCCCCAGATGATCCACACGAGGTCGAACAGCTGCAGCGACCCGATGATCGACAGGAACGCCCAGATGCGGATCGTGGGTCCCATGAGCGGCAGCACGATGTGGCGCTGGATCTGCCAGTACGACGCACCGTCGATGGCGGCGGCCTCCGACAGCTCCTCGGGGATGCCCTGGAGTCCGGCGAGGAAGAGGATGACGGCGAAGCCGATGTACTTCCACGTGATGATGATGAGGAGCGTCCAGATCGCGAGCGCCGGGTCGGAGATCCAGTCGGCGCGGAGCGCCCCGAGACCGATCTTGTCGAGGGCGCCGTTCAGCGCCCCACCGGACTGCAGCATGAGGCCCCAGCCGAGGCCGACGACGACCTCGGAGATGACGTACGGCACGAAGATCAGCACGCGGATGAGCGACTGGAACCGCATCTTGCGGTTCAGCAGCAGCGCGAGACCGAGGGCGAGCGGCCCCTGCAGGACGAGCGAGCCGACGACGATGAAGGCGTTGTGGCCGAGGGCCTCGTGGAAGGCCGGGTCGGTGAGGATCGTGACGTAGTTGCGGATGCCGACGAACTCCGTCGGCGTGCCGAAGCCCGACCAGCTGTAGAAGCCGTAGAAGGCCGCCAGGGCCACCGGCAGGATGACGAACGAGACGAACACCACCAGGGCGGGGCCCAGGAGGATCGCCAGTTCCCCGCGGATCCGCCAGTTCTCGCGGCGCCGCCGCACGGGCGACCGCCCGGCCGAGGAGGAGCGGGGAGCTCCGTCCTCGGCCAGGCGGCGACCGGCGGCGTCGTCCGACGCGGTGGCGACGGGGTGACGCACGGTGGTCATGTCGGTGTCCTCAGGAGCGTGCGGCGGCGGCGTTGACGGCGTCGACGATGCCCTGCGGGCTGCCCTTGCCGGCGAACAGGTCGACGACCGCGACGTTCAGCGCGTTGCCGACGTTCTGGCCGTACAGCGTGTCGAGCCAGACCGAGACGTACGGCGCCTTCGCGTAGGCCTCGAGGACCGACTGCAGGGCGGGGGTGGTGACGGCATCCGTCGCCTCGGAGGAGGCGGGGAGCGTCTGGAAGGCCTTCGCGTAGGCCTCCTGGTTCTCCTTGTTGACGAGGAAGTTCAGGAAGTCGGTGCACTGCGCGGGGGCGTTGACCCAGCACGAGTACCCGTCGACGCCGCCCATCATGGCGCCGGGCTCGCCGTCGCCACCGGGAACCTCGGGGAAGGGGAACCAGCCGAGGTCGGCGAGCGGCTGCTGGTCGGGGGTGAGCGAGGCGATCACGCCCGGGTCCCACGCGCCCATGAGCTCCATCGCGGCCTGGTGGTTGGCCAGGAGTCCGGCAGACGACCCCGCGCCCTGCTGCGCGGCGGTGGTCAGGAAGCCGTCGTTGAACGGCTCGGTCTTCAGGAACGACTCCAGGTCCTCGCCGGCCTTCAGCCAGCACGGGTCGTCGAAGCTGCGGCTGGCCGCGGCGGAGTCGAGGACGTCCTTCGTGCAGGCGCGGAGCGCGAAGTTGTAGTACCAGTGCGCGGCGGGCCAGGCGTCCTTCGCGCCGACGGCGATCGGGGCGACCCCGGTCGCCTTGATCTTGGTGTTGGCGGCCTCCAGCTCGTCGATCGTCGTCGGCGCGGTCGTGACACCGGCCGCGGTCAGCAGGTCCTGCGACGTGAAGATGCCCGAGGGGAGCACCGCCACCGGCATCCCGTAGTTCTTCCCGTCGATCTCGAACGCCGACAGCGACGAGCCGAGTGCGGTCTTGGCATCCGCGGACACCTTGTCGGTGAGGTCCATGACCTGGCCGGCCTTGACGATGTCGGCGAGCTTGCCGCCGCCGCGGGCCATGAACAGGTCGGGGGCGTCGCCGGAGTTCAGTGCGGTCTGGAGCTTGCCGTCCATCTCCTCGTTCTGCACCGCCTGGATCTCGATCGTGACCCCGGGGTTGGCCGCCTCGAAGGCTGCGGCGGTGTCCTCCCAGTACTTCTTGCCGTCGCCGGTGGTGGAGTTGTGCCAGAGGGTGAGGGTGACGCTGCCGTCGGCGTTCTGTCCGCCACCGCCGGCGGCGCAACCGCCGAGGGCGAGGGTGCCGGCGACCGCGAGGGCCGAGGCGGCGAGGAGTTTCCTCGTGTTCATGTGATTTCCCGTTTCTCTTCGTCGAGGTGCGTCCCGTGCGGGAGGCTCCGGTTGTCGGCATCGGTGCCGGTCGTTCACGTCCGGGTGTGCGGCCCGGGTGGCAGCAGTGTCACCTGGACGCACGACGTCGTCAAACGTTTTCGAAAATGATTTCCACGCTAGGGTCGGATGCCATGACCCGGCGTGTCACCATCCACGACGTCGCCGCGGCGGCCGGCGTCTCGGTCGCCACGGTGTCCAAGGCCGTCAACGGCCGCTACGGCGTGTCGCCCGAGACGGTCAGCCGCGTCCTCGACGCGGTCCGCGCCCTCGGCTACGAGTCCAGCCTCGTCGCCAGCAGCATGCGCTCGCGCAGGACGGGGGTGATCGGCGTGCTCGTGGCCGACATCGAGCCGTTCTCGGCCGAGATCCTCAAGGGCGTCGGGGGAGCGCTCTCGGGCACGGGGTACGACCTGCTCGCGTACACCGGTGCGCGGCGCGACGGCGAGGGGTGGGAGCGCCGTTCGCTCAGCCGCCTGAGCGGCACGCTCATCGACGCCGCGATCCTCGTGACCCCGACGGTCGTCAACGTCGCCGCCGAGGTGCCCATCGTCGCGATCGACCCGCACACCGGCCGCGCCGACCTGCCGACGGTCGAGTCCGACAGCTTCACCGGCGCGCAGCAGGCCGTCCACCATCTCGTGCAGCTCGGCCACCGCCGCATCGGTTTCATCGCGGGGCGCCCCGATCTGCGGTCGGCGGTCGCCCGTGCCTCGGGGTACCGCGAGGCGCTGTCGGCCGCCGGCATCCCGTTCGATCCGGCCCTCGTGGGGCAGGGGCACTACGAGCAGGACGTCGCCCGCGAGGCCGCGCACGCGATGCTCGCCCTGCCCGACCCGCCCACCGCAGTCTTCGCCGCGAACGACCTCTCGGCGCTTTCGATCGTGGAGGTGGCGGCCGCCCGCGGGTTGCGCGTGCCGGACGACCTGTCCGTCGTCGGGTTCGACGACGTGCCCGAGGCCGCGCGGGCGCAGCCGCCGCTGACGACGGTGCGTCAGCCGATGAAGATCCTCGGCGCCGAAGCCGTGCGGATGGTCCTGGCGCTCCTCGCCGGCGAGGAGCTCCCCGAGACCCACCTGCAGCTCGCGACGCGCCTCGTCGCCCGCGGGACGACGGCCCCGCCGCCGCGGCGCTGACCGCGCCGTCGGTGCCGCGCGGTGCGCGGCGCCCCGTCCCACGTTGAGTGTCCAAGACACGCCGTTGGGCACCGGGTGCATACGGCGTGTCTTGGACACTGAGCGGGCGATGGAGCCGCTGCCGGCGCCCCTGCCCCGTCCCCGCTCCGTTCCTGGGTTCAGTGTCCAAGACACGCGGATGCCGAGCGGCCCTGTCCGCGTGTCTTGGACACTCAACCCCTGGCGCGGCGGAGCGGGGCGGAGCGGAGCGGGCGGAGCGGCGCGGGCCGGGCCGGGCAGCGCGGGGCGGCACGGGCGGAGCGGCGCGGGATCCGGGCGGGGGCGCGGCGGGCGCCGCGGTAGGGTCGGCGCGTGACGCGCGTGCTGTTCGCCCCGGACGGGTTCAAGGGATCCCTGTCGGCCGTGGCGGCGGCGAGAGCGCTCGCCGCGGGATGGCGCTCCGTCCGCGGTGACGACGAGACCGTCGAGCTCCCCATGGCCGACGGCGGCGAGGGCACCCTCGACGCGTTCCTCGTCGCCGTGCCCGGAGCGCGACGGATGCCGGTCACGGTCACCGGTCCTCACGGCCGCGAGGTCGCGGCATCCTGGGTGCTTCTTCCCCCGACGGTCGAGGCGCCGGAGGGGACCGGCGTGGTCGAGCTCGCATCCACCTCGGGTATCGAGCTCCTCGACGGCGACCTCCGTCCTCTCGACGCCGACACGCGCGGGTTCGGGCAGGCGATCGCCGCCGCGCTCGACCACGGTGTCTCGCGCCTCGTGCTCGCGATCGGGTCGAGCGCGTCGACCGACGCCGGCTTCGGCGTCCTCACCGCCCTCGGTGCACGGATCACGGATGCCGAGCGCCGCGACGTCGCGCCCGGGCTGCGCGGCGTGCGCACCGCCGTGCGCATCGACGTCGACGGGCTGCGCGCGCTCCCCGCCGGTGGGGTGCTCGTGCTCACGGACGTCCGGAGTCCGCTGACCGGTCCGGCCGGGGCGGCCGCGGTGTTCGGCCCGCAGAAGGGCCTCGGTCCCGACGACATCGCGGACGCGGATGCCGCCCTCGCCCGCGCCGCCGAGCTGCTCGACACCGACGCCGCCCACCCGGGCGCCGGGGCTGCCGGGGGGACGGGGGCAGCGCTGCGCGCGTGGGGCGCCGAGCTCGTCCCCGGTGCCGAGCGGATCGCCGAGCTCGTCGGCCTCGCCGCGGCGGTGACGGCCGCCGACGTCGTCGTGACGGGCGAGGGATCGTTCGACGTCAGCTCCGCCACGGGGAAGGCCCCCGCTCGGGTCGCCGCGCTCGCCCGGGCCGAAGGGCGCCGCGCGGGTCTAATCGCGGGACGCATCGCCCCGGATGTCGACACGTCGGGGTTCGACGCCGCGGTCGCCCTCGTCGCGCTCGCCGGGTCGGCGGAGGCGGCGCTCGGCGACCCCACGCGATGGCTGACAGTGGCCGGCGCGGAGCTCGCCCGGCGCCTGGGCTGAGTGCCGCCGCGCGCACGGCGGGGTGCGCGGACGAGGCTCCGAAGCGCCCCGCGCGCGCCGCCCCGCCGCGGCAACCCGCCGCCGCGCGCGCCGCATCCCCTCTCGGCTCCGGTACCGTCGAGGTGTGTCCACTGTCTCCAGCAACAAGGACGATGAGGTCGATCTCCTCATCGACGCCTGGTCGCAGTTGCTGCCCGAGGTCGACCTGACACCCCTGGACGTCATGTCGCGACTGCGGCGCGCGGCGTTCCATCTGTCGAAGCTGCGCGCCCGCGCCTTCGCCAGCGCCGACATCGCCGTGTGGGAGTTCGACGTCCTCGCCGTCCTCCGCCGCGCCGGCACCGAGCTCAGCGCCACGCGCCTGATCTCGGCGACCATGATCGGCAGCGCGGCGATGACCAACCGTCTCGACAAGCTCGCCGACCGCGGGCTCGTGAACCGCCGCCCCAATCCGTCGGACGGCCGCGCGATCCTCGTCGCGATCACGCCCGAGGGCATCGAGCGTGTGGATGCCGCGATGACCGAGCTGGTCCGGCTGGAGGCCGACGCCCTGCGGGACGTGAGCCGTACCGATCAGGCCCTCCTCGCCCGGGCGCTGCGGGTCCTCGCCGCCGGCGAGACCCACGAGGCGTGATCGATCTCGTCACCCGCCCCCTCCTCCTCGACGGAGGGCTCGGCACGCTGCTCGAGAGCCGCGGCAACGACGTGTCGTCGTCGCTGTGGTCGGCGCGCGTGCTGCGCGACGACCCCGACGAGGTGCGCGCGGCCCACGCCGAGTTCGCGGCCGCGGGCGCGGACGTCCTGATCACCGCCTCGTACCAGGTCGGTTTCGGAGGCGAGATCCCGGATGCCGACGTCGACATGCTGCTGCGGCGGTCGGTGTCGCTCGCGCGCGACGCGGGCGACGGTCTGGTCGCGGCATCCGTCGGTCCCGTGGGCGCGCTGCGCGCCGACGGCAGCGAATACACGGGCGACTACGGTCTCGACCTCGCCCGGTTGCGCTCCTCTCATCGTCGCCGACTCGCGGTGCTCGCCGACGCGGGGGCGGATCTACTCGCAGTCGAGACGATCCCCTCACCTCTCGAGGTCGAGGCACTCGCCCTCGAACTCGCCGACCTGGACGTGCCGGCGTTCGTGAGCCTGTCGGCCGACAGCACCGGATACGCCGAGGCCGGTGCGCTCGCGGCGGCCCTGCGAGTGTCGGCATCCGTCCCGGGGGTCGTGGCGGTCGGGGTCAACTGCTGCGCACCCGAGAGCGTCGGACCGGCGCTCGCCACAGCCCCCGCGGTTCCGCTCGTGGCCTATCCGAACACGGGGGAGCGGTGGGATGCCGCGACCCGCACGTGGCACGGCGGCACCGCAGCTCTCGCCGACGCCGCACCGTCGTGGGTGGCGGCGGGAGCGCTGCTCGTCGGGGGATGCTGCCGCTCGACCCCCGCGGACATCGCCGCGATCGCGCTCGCCCTGGGGTGACCCGCGGCGGTCAGTGGCGGTTCGTCCGCCCGCGCCGACCGTCGCCTTCCACCAGCAGCGCGATCTCCTCGGGGCTCCACCCGAAGCCGTTCTGCATCTGCTCGCCGAGCGCCGGCAGCGCAGAGGGCATCGCCGTCGCCACCCCGTTGCGGACATCGACCGCGTGGTCGTCGAGCGCGTGAGCGGCCGCGCGCAACTCGTTCACGAGCGATCGCAGCCGGTCGGAGCCGAACGCGCTCGCGACGAGCTGGGCATCGCCGATGACGACGACCGAATGCTCGCGGGGCTCGCCGTCGGAGACCTGTCCCGAGGTGCGGAGGGCCAGCACGATGCCGAGCCCGCAGACCAGGACGGTGGTGATCGCGACCGCGGAACCGATCTCCAGCGAGCGGAACACCGCGCCCACCGGTCCCGCCCATCCCGTCGTGACCCCGACGAGGGCGCGCGCGGCGGAGTAGACGGTGTACAGACCCATGGCGGCGGCGATCAGCAGCGCGGGTCGCCTCGGTGCGACGGGGGAGCGGGCCGCGGCGAGGGTGCACACGCCGCACACCACGGTGAGGACGGCGGCCTTGATCATCAGCGACACGTCCTCGCTGGTCGCCGCCGTGCTCGCGCCGACGGCGATCGCCGTCGCGGCCACGAGCCCGAGGGCCGCCCGACGACGGCCCACCGCCAGTCCCGCGAGCCCGACCGCCATGGTGCCCGCGGCGAGGACCATCGTCGCATCGCCGACGACGAGGGCCAGACGCGCGCCGTCGTACCGGTTGACGACGTACATCACCGTCGAGCCGATCGAGAAGATCCCGGCCATGACGGCGTACTGGATGAACGTGGTGAACGGCACGGGCGCCGAGGCCCGCGGCAGGGCGATGGCGACGACGCCGAAGGCGACACCGATGCACATCACGGCGAGCCCGATCGTCAGCAGCACGAATCCCCCTCGCCGGTGCGGTGGTCTGCGGTTTCCGACACCCTATCGGCGGACGGGCGGCCGCTCAGTCGAAATCGGCCGCGAGCGCGTTGCGGTGGTACTCGAAGATGATGCTCGTGCGCGTGGATGCCACGCTGTGCCGGGCCGAGAGCTGATCGACCACGAACCGGCGCACGGAGGAGGAGTCGTCGACCGCGATGTGGACGAGGAAGTCGTCGGCGCCGCCGAGGAAGAACAGCTGGATCACGTCGGGGTGCCGCCGGATCTCCTGGGCGAAGGCGCGGATGCTCTCGTGCCGCTGGCCGGGCCGGAGGGTCACGCCGACGATGGCCTGCAGTCCGCGCCCCAGACGGCTCTGATCGACCGCGGCGTGGAAGCCGGTGATGAGCCCGCGGTCGACGAGCCCGCGGACGCGGGTGTGAGCCGTGGATGCCGCGACGCCGAGCGCGTCGGCGAGGGCGGCGTTCGTCATGCGGGCGTCCGCCGAGAGGAGCTCGATGATGCGCGCGTCGAGCGGGTGCAGGTCGTCTTCGGGCATCGCAGATCCTTCGGCGCGGCAATCGGGTGGGACGGCTCCGGTCCGACGATACCGGTGGAAATGGCATCCATGCCGAAGGATCTGCGGGTTAACGCCACGGAAACACGGATTCCTGCGATCCTTCCTGCCACGACCACTCAGAGGAGAGACCGATGCGCGTCGCCGTGCCCACCGAGATCAAGAACAACGAGAACCGCGTCGCCATGACACCGGCGGGCGTCGACGCTCTCGTGCACCGGGGCCACGAGGTCCTCGTCCAGGCCGGTGCCGGTGAGGGCAGCGGATTCTCGGACGACCAGTACCGCCTGGCCGGCGCCGAGATCGTCGCGACGGCCGACGAGACCTGGGCGCGCGCGGAGCTCCTCGTCAAGGTGAAGGAGCCCATCGCTCCCGAGTACGGGCACCTGCGCGCCGACCTCACCCTCTTCACGTACCTGCACCTCGCCGCCGACCGCCCGCTCACCGACGCCCTGGTGGCGGCGGGAACGACGGCGGTGGCGTACGAGACGGTGCAGACCGCGGACCGCGCCCTGCCGCTCCTCGCCCCGATGAGCGAGGTCGCCGGACGCCTCTCGATCATCGAGGGTGCCCATCACCTGCTGCGCGCGTCGGGCGGTCGGGGCCTGCTTCCCGGCGGGGTGCCCGGCACGCCCAAAGCCAAGGTCGTGGTGATCGGCGGCGGCGTCGCGGGGGAGCACGCCGCGGCGAACGCGCTCGGTCTCGGCGCGAACGTCACCGTCATCGACATCTCCCTCCCCAAGCTCCGCCAGCTCGAGGAACGGTTCGGCGGCGCGATCCAGACGCGGGCGTCCACCCGCCTCGAGATCGCCGAGCAGCTGGCCGACGCCGACCTCGTCATCGGGTCGGTGCTGATCCCCGGCGCTGCGGCGCCCAAGCTCGTCACCGACGACATGGTCGCGGCGATGAAGCCCGGCTCGGTGCTCGTGGACATCGCGATCGACCAGGGCGGATGCTTCGAGGGGTCGCGGCCCACCACCCACGACGCCCCCACGTTCCGGGTGCACGACTCGCTGTACTACTGCGTGGCGAACATGCCCGGCGCCGTGCCGCACACCTCCACGCGCGCGCTCTCCAACGCCACGCTGCCCTACATCACCCGCATCGCCGACGCGGGCTGGGAGGCCGCGGCATCCGCCGATCCCGCCCTCGCGAAGGGCCTGAACGTGCGCTCGGGCGTCGTGGTGAACGAGGGCGTGCGGGCGGCGTTCGACCTCTGACGCGGGTCTGCTCGGGGTCTCGCGGCGGCGCCACTTCACGTGATCTGGGCGAGGTGACGCGGCGTTCTACGCCGGGAGGGCGCAGTCCAGTGTCCAAGACACGCGGATGCCAGGACGCGCCGTCCGCGTGTCTTGGACACTGAACGGGGCAGGGACGCCGTTGGATCGGCGCGGAGACCGCGACGGCGCCGCCGCGTCAGGCGCGGACCCAGGCGTAGGTGATCTCGGGGCGGCCGGGGCCGCCGTAGCGCGGTTCGCGGCGCACGCGGCCGACGTCGGCGAGGTGCTCGAGATACCGGCGGGCGGTGACGCGCGACATGCCCTCGCGCTCGCCGACCTCGGTCGAGGACACGGCGCCGGATGCCGTGCGGACGCGCTCCGCGACGGCCTGCAGCGTCTCCTCGCTCAGGCCCTTGGGTAGCGTGGGCGCCATGGTCCGCAGCGACCCGAGCAGCGCGTCCACCTCGGACTGCGTGGCGTCCCCGGCCGCACGGTCCAGGCCCTCGGCGTACGCGCGGTAGGCCTCGAGACGTTCGCGGAACGCGGCGAACGTGAACGGCTTGATCAGGTACTGCACGACGCCGGTCGACACCGCCGCGCGGACGGTTGCGGCATCGCGGACCGCGGTCACGGCGATGATGTCCACACCCGCGCCCATCGCGCGCACGCGCCGGGCGACGTCGAGGCCGCCGCCGTCGGGCATGGTCATGTCCAGCAGCACGAGGTCGATGGGGCGGGCGGGATCGGCGATCGCGGTCAGCGCCGCGCGGGCTCCCGCCGCCTGCCCGACGACCTCGAACCCGGGCAGGCGCTCCACGTATGCGGCGTGCAGTTCGAGCGCGAGCGCGTCGTCGTCGACCACGAGCACGCGGATCACGCGGGCACCGCCTCGACCGGAGCCGGCAGGACGACGCGCACGGTCGTGGGCGCGTCGGTGACGTGCAGCGTGCCGCCGTGGGCCGACACGATGTCGCGGACGAGCGCGAGCCCCACACCGCGACCGCCGGGAGCCGCGGCCGGCTTCGTCGAGGCGCCGAACGCGAACGGGTCGGCGAGGGTCGGATCGAACCCCGGCCCGCTGTCGCTCACCTCGATCGCGACATCGGGTCCTCGGCGCGTGAGGGACACGCGCACCCAGCGCGGATCGGGGCCGGCGGTGGCGGCATCCATCGCGTTGTCCACGAGGTTGCCCACCACCGTCACCGCCTCGGCCGGGGCCAGCGGCAGCGCGGGAGTGGGTTCCTCCACGTCGAGGTCGAGGGCGACACCGTGCTCGGCGGCCTCGTCGAGCTTCCCGAGCAGCAGAGCGACGACGACGGCGCCGTCGTTGCCCGAGACGATGCGGTCGGCGAGATCCTGACGGTCCTCCGTGGATGCCGCGATGAGCTGCCGCGCGTCGTCGACACGTCCGAGCTCCAGCAGTGCCAGCAGGGCGTGCAGCCGGTTGCCGTGCTCGTGCGTCTGCGAGCGGAGGGTGTCGGTGAGCGTCCGCACCCCCTCGAGCTCGCCGAGCAGGGCCTGGAGCTCGGACCGGTCCCGGAGGGTCATGACCCGACCGCGTTCCGGCGCGCGCCGGCCGGTGAGGTCGCGGGCCTCCTCCTGGTTCACCAGCAGCACGCGGTCGCCGGTGGCCACGGTCTCCTCGACCATGCGGCGCCCGGTGGCGATCGCCTCGGCGAGGGCGGCATCCATGTCCGTCTCACGCGGGTCCAGACTCGTCTGCCCCTGCGTCGCCGGCGGGAGGCCGAGGAGGTCGGCGGCTTCGTCGTTGTACAGCACGATGCGGCCGTCGCTGTCGGTGACGACCAGGCCCTCGCGCAGCGAGTGCAGCACCGTCTCGTAGCTCTCCACCAGTCGGGCGAGCTCGCGCGGGGTGTACGAGCCGGTGACGCGACGGGCGCTCCGGCGGACGTACAGGGCCCCCAGGATGCCGATGCCCACGATGCCGGCCGCGGCGGCGACGATCAGGGGCACACGGGCGGCCAGATCCGCCTGAACGGCCCCCAGGGTGACCCCGACCGAGACGAGGCCCACGATCTCGCCGTCGTCGGCACCGCCGGCGCGGACGGGCGCGATGGTTCGCACGGACGGGCCGAGCGTGCCCTCGTAGACCTCGGTGTAGGTCGCCCCGGCGAGCGCCTCTTCGCGCGAGCCGATATAGGGCTGGCCGATCTGAGAGGGATCGGGGTGGGTCAGCCGGATGCCGTCGGGCGTCATGATCGTGACGAACGACAGGTCGGCATCGGAGAGGATCGCCGCGACCATCGGCTGCAGCGTCGCCGAGTCCTGCGCGCGGACGAGCGCGGCGACGTCCGGTTCGTGCGCGAGCGTCTCGGCGACCGAGCGCGTGACCTGCTCCGCCTGGCGCTGTCCGGAGTCCGACAGCTGCACGGACATGAGCGCCGCGAGCACGCCCGCGACCAGCACGACGACGCCGAGCGACACCATCGCCAGTCGTCCGCCCACGCTCAATCGCATGCCGTGCCCTCTCCGGTCCGTTCCGGTCTGCCGTGAACAATACGACCACAAATCGCCCCGGGCTCTGCGCTCCCGCAAAGTCGTCACATCTCCGGCGGCCCCGCCGGACTCAACAAAGACGTTAGAAAAAGGGGAAGTCGCGAATGTCTCTCTCACTCCGCACCACGCGCGACGGTCGTCCGCGCAAGAAGATCGACCGCAACCATTGGCTCTACATCGCCGTCATCGTCGCCGTCGCGGCGGGCATCATCGTCGGCCTCGTCGCCCCGCAGTTCGCCACCGGCCTCGAGCCGATCGGTAAGGGCTTCGTCAGCCTCATCAAGATGATGATCGCCCCGGTGATCTTCTGCACGATCGTCGTCGGCATCGGATCGATCGCCAAGGCCTCCACGGTCGGCAAGATCGGCGGCCTGGCGCTGCTGTACTTCGTCGTGATGTCGACCTTCGCGCTCGGCATCGGCCTGTTGGTGGGCAACATCATCCACCCCGGCGAGGGCCTCAACATCGCCAGCGCGTCGTACGACGCCGTGCCCGAGGCGACCACCACGCAGGACTTCATCCTGGGCATCATCCCCACGACGTTCTTCTCGGCGTTCACCGGCGGCAGCATCCTGCAGGTGCTCTTCATCGCCCTCCTCGTCGGCTTTGCGCTGCAGGGCATGGGCGAGCGCGGGGCGCGCATGGTCGAAGGCATCCGCAACTTCCAGGTGCTGGTCTTCCGCATCCTCGGCATGATCCTGTGGCTCGCCCCCATCGGTGCGTTCGGCGCCATCGCGGCGGTCGTCGGCAAGACCGGCTTCGGCGCGGTCATCAGCCTCGGCATCCTGATGGGCTCGTTCTACCTGACCTGCTTCCTCTTCATCACGGTGGTCCTGGGGACGCTGCTCTACGTCGTCACGCGGGTCAACATCTTCTCGCTGATCAAGTACCTCGGCCGCGAGTACCTCCTGATCGTCGGCACCTCGTCGTCCGAGGCCGCGCTTCCGCGCCTCATCGCCAAGATGGAGCACCTCGGTGTCTCGAAGCCGGTCGTCGGCATCACCGTCCCGACCGGATACTCGTTCAACCTCGACGGCACCGCGATCTACCTGACGATGGCCTCGCTCTTCATCGCCACCGCCATGGGTGCGCCGATGTCGGTTCCCGAGCAGATCGGTCTGCTGGTCTTCATGATCATCGCGTCCAAGGGCGCCGCCGGTGTCACCGGTGCCGGTCTCGCGACCCTCGCCGGCGGTCTCTCCGCCTACCGTCCCGACCTCGTCAACGGCGTCGGCGTCATCGTCGGCATCGACCGGTTCATGTCCGAGGCCCGCGCGGTCACGAACTTCACCGGCAACGCCGTGGCGACCCTGCTCATCGGAGCGTGGACGAAGCAGTACGACCGCGAGCGCGTCGGCGAGGTCCTGGCGGGTCGCATCCCGTTCGACGAGACGCTGCTCACCGGTCACGACCACTCCGCCACTCCGGCCGCGGATGCCAAGGAAGAGGCGTCGGCCGTCGCCGGCACCGGTCCGGCGTCGGTGGACACGCAGGCGCTCAACGCCTTCCGCGCTCAGGCGGAGGCGGAGGCGGCGGCTCGGAGCCGTTCGTGAGCTTGACGCACTCCCCGGCGGGGGCGGCTTCGGCCGCCCCCGCCCCCGCGCGCGTGGACCTCGCCCGCACCTGGCTGCTGCGCTCGCCGCTCGCGGCCGGTGGGGAGACCGCGGCCGACGTGCTCGTCCTCGACCTCGAGGACGGGCTGCCCGCCGCGCGCAAGACCGAGGGGCGCGAGCGCGCCCGCCGCGCCGCCGAGACCGCACCGGTGTGGCTGCGCATCAGCGCCGCGGGCACCCGGGACGGCGAGGCCGACCTGGCCCTCGGCCGCGAGCTCGGCGACCGCCTCGCCGGCGTCGTCCTCGCGATGTGCGCCGGGCCGGCCGATGTCGCTCACGTCGCGGCATCCCTCCCCTCCGGCGTGGCGATCGTGGCGATGATCGAGTCGGCTGCGGCGTTGTTGTCGGCACCGGCGATCGCCGCCCACCCCGCGACCCGTCGGCTGGCGTTCGGCACCGGCGACTTCCGCCGCGACACCGGCATGGCGGCCGACCGCATCGCGCTGTCGTGGCCGCGCGCGCAGCTGGTCGTGGCGTCGGCGGCGGCGGGGATCGCGGGACCGATCGACGGCCCGTGCGGTCCGATCGAACACGCCCGGGATGCCGCCGAGCACGCGGCCACGATGGGCTTCACCGGCACTCTCGCGTTGCGGGATGCCGCAATCGCGGGGGCCCACGCCGGCTTCGCGCCGAGCGCCGCCGAGGTCGCGGCCGCCCGCGCGGTGCTCGCGGAGGTTCCCGACGGCCCGGTCGACGGCTCGTACGCTCCCACGCTCGCCCGCGCCCGCGACCTGGTCGCCCGCGCCGAGGCGCTCGCGCGGCTCTGACGCGCCGGCGGGGCCGCGGCGGCGCGGTGGCCGTGGCCAGGGAGGCCGTCGAGAACACACGTTCCGTGCGACCGCACACGTTCCGGCCGCACCGTACATGTGCGCTCGACCCGAACGTGTGCGCTCGCGGAGGTCAGCGCCGGAACCAGCGGCGGCGCGGCGGCGGCGGCGCGGGTGCCACTGCGGTCTCGCGCGCGCGGCGGCGGGTCGCCCACGCCGACACCTCGGCATCCACGTCCACCGTCGGCGTCACGACGGGCGGGCCGCCGAGCAGCTGCCGACGGGCCTCGATGACGCGGCGATTGAAGTCCTGGAGCGCTTCCCGGACGTCGCCCTCGCGCGACAGGGCGTCCAAACGATCGGCGAGTTCGGCGTGCTCGACCCGCAGGGTGAGCGCGGGCGGCCCGAGGCCCGAGAGCTTCTCGGTCTCGATCTTGCGGCGGATCCACCAGTCGGGGTCGTGGCTGCCGCCGAGGTCGGGGAGCGGCTTCCCGGCACCGGGGAGGTCGTCGAACTCTCCGCGCCGGATGGCCTGCTGGATCGAGGTCTCCACGAAGGCGGCGCGCTCGGCCGCAGTCGACCCCCGCGCCGGCGACGGTGCGGATTCGGGTTCCAGCCCGGCATCCCGCAGCCGCCGGTCCAGGCGATAGCGCTCCGCCGCCTGCCTCGGATCGTCGCTCATGCCGCCTCCGCCGTGTGCTCGGGTGCTTCCAGGCTACGTCGGTGGGGAGTGGGTGGCGCCGGAGCCTCCGCCGAGGGGAGGGATGCCACGTCGCCGTGCCGTGCCGCTCGAGTGTCCAAGACACGCCGATCCTGCGCGGGCGCGTCGGCGTGTCTTGGACACTTCACGGGAGGCGACGCGCGAACCCGGCCCGGCGCTACAGCCCCAGGCGGCGCAGTCGCAGCCGCGCCATGTCCTGCGCGCGCGGGCCGGATCCGAGCGCGCGCTCGGTGATCCGCAGGATCAGCCGGGTCGTGGTCTTCACCGGCAGCCACGAGCGGCGGACGCCCAGCATCTTGCGCACCCGCGGCGGGAAGGTCGCGACCGCGGCGGCGAACAGCACGCGGTAGGCCACGCCCATGAGTCCCGTGAACGGGGGCTTCCGCAGGAAACGGACGACGTCGTCGACCCGCTCGTCGCGGCGCAGCTCGCCACGGTCGAGGAACCCCTCGAGCTCGGCGCGGAGGGCGGCCTCGGTGAGCGGCGGATCGGGCAGGCGCATGAGCCGACCCGCCGTCGCCCAGTCGGCGACGTACGCGTCGGCGCCGCCGGGGATCGGGCCGCCGTAGGCCTGATGGCTCCGCAGGAACGCGTCGGTGAAAGCGATGTGGACCCACCGGACGAGGTCGCGGTCCTCGGCGGTGTAGCCGCGCGCGTCTCCGTCGCCGCCGACGTACGTCCCCCGCACGCGCTGGTGGAAGCGGCCCACGCGGGCGGTCTCGGCATCCGCCTGCGTTCGGGATCCGTACGTGAGGGTGATGACCCAGCGCACGGTGCCGGTGAGGCGACCGATCGGGTCCTCGCGGTAGCGCGACCAGTCGTGGACCCCCGCGAGCGCTCCGGGGTGCAGCGCCTGCAGGAGAAGGGCGCGGATGCCGGCGACGAGGGTGCCCATTCCGGCATGGACGGTCCACGCGGGACCGTTCTCGACGAAGTAGCCGCCGTCCTCGCCTTCGGCGATCGCGCGGACGTACGGCGCCATCCCGGTCGGATCGCCCGCGAGGGCGGTGAGGAGCTTGGCGCGCAACCGCGCGATCGGCGCCGGGACCGGGGGTGAGGACGTCACTGTTCCAGCGTGCCATCCCGCGGGAGGCGGAAGGGCCGGATCAGTGACCCTCGTGCGTGATGACGGGGACGCTGCCGTCGTCGCGGATCAGCACCGCATCCTGCGTCGCCCCCAGAGCGGGGGTGACGACGACGGCGATGATCGACGCGGCGAGCAGGAGCCCCCACACGCTCATCGGCTGCGCGGTCCGCGGGGCTGCATCCTCGCGTCCGCGGCGCCGGACCTGCACCGCGACGGCCGCGCCGACCACGATGAGGAGGAACGTGGCGGCGGTGACCGCGACGATGCTGGTGTGCGTCGGCAGGACGAACATCAGGGCGGATGCCGCGAGGACTCCCGCCAGGACTCCCGCCAGCGTCGTGCGCGGGGCGACGAACCGACCCAGGGAGAGCACGGCTCCACCCCAGACGAGCGCGGCCACCCCGAGGACGACCAGACCCGCTCCGAGACCGCGCGAGGCGATCCCGGAGCTGGGTCCGACGATGGCGCCCGCACCGAGGGCGGCGAGGATCAGGCCTGCCCCCCATGCGGACACGGAGGGCCACGACCGGACGAAGGTCGCGGCGTTCACGCTCAGACCGCCGCGGTGCGGGGGACGTTGCGCTCGGTGCCGAGGCCGACACCCAGGAGCACGACGGCGCTCGCGAGGTGGAGGAAGTGGTCGGGCACGTTGAGGGCGAGGATGTTGGCCGGCCCGGTGAGGAAGAAGCCGACGATACCGAGGAGCAGGTAGACCGCACCGACGGTGGTGTTGACGCCCTTGGCGGCGCGCGCGTTGGCGAGACCGGCGATGAGCAGCGCGGCACCGATCAGGAGGTGAGCGATGTTGTGGAGCGGGTTGACCTCGAAGATGCCCAGCAGCAGGCCACCCTCGTTGCTGATGAAGCCGACGCCGCCGGTGACGGCGAAGCCGAGCAGACCGACGAGCAGGTAGACGGCGCCGAAGACGGTCGCGACGATGCGGTTCGGTGACGAGCTCATGATGAACCTCCCAGAGTTCTGACAGCGACCATTCGGTCGCCTTTCACACATCTTCGGAGACACTGTGTGTTTCGGATTGGCCTTTGCACGCAGGGGATGCCATGCGGTAAGGCGCGGTGCGCCTCAGGGCAGAACGATCCTCGCCCAGCCGGAACGCTCCAGCCGGACCGAGGTCGACCCGCCCGGGGTGCGTATCTCGAGGTCGCGGGCCCGGTCGCCGAGGTTCGCGAGCAGCACGACGGCGCCCGACGGGGTGAGCGCCCCGACCGCCCAGACGGACCCGTCCGGCGAGTCGCCCGTGAGCGCGGGGTGACCGCCGAGCTCCGCGAGGGCGGCGATCGCCACGGCCACCGGTCGGTCCGTGCCGTCCGGCCTCCGGATGCCGCGCGCCCCCCACTCCTCGAAGTAGGTCAGCGATCGCACGCCCGGCACGATGAGGGCTGCGGCGCTCGCGATGGTCCAGGCGGCGAGCTCGACGGCATCCTGGCGCGGGTCGGTGGAGGGGAGGAGCGCCGGGCCGTAGCCGTCGCGCAGATCGGGCTGCGACGGTCGCGGCTCGGCGGTCGTCGCGACGGCGTTCACGTGCGGGAGCAGTCCGATCGGGCCGATGTCGACGGGGATCCCGCCGGACAGCCGGACCGCCTGCTCCGCCACCCGTCTCTGCATCGCGACCGACTCGACCAGCTGCGCGGTGCTGACGTCGTGGAAGAGCGGGGTGATCGCGAAGCCGAGGCCGTCGAGCCCGGCCGGGAGGCGGTGGTGTTCGCGGTTGAGTTCTGTGAAGTGCGTCCGCACACCGCCCGCGACGGGCGCCCTCAGCCCCGCGCGCCCGCTCGCCGCGCGGAGGGCCGCCACCGTCTCGGCGTCGGAGACGTGTCGGGCGGGGCCGTTGGCCCGGAAGGCGGCCACGCGGCGCACCTCGATCCCCGCGAGCGCGTCGACGCCGTCCTGCAGGGCGTCCGGCCGCTGCTCGTCGACGACGAAGCGGACGTCGAGCGGGAGCCCGGCGCGCTGCGCGCGGGCGAGCGCGGCGCGCCACGCGGGCGAGGCCAGGTCGAGCTCGACGAGCACCGTGTCGACGGGGAACGCTCGGTCACCGACTCCCTCGACGGGATCGGGGGCGGTGCTCGCGGCGATGCCGAGGGAGGGCGCGGTTCCCTCGGTGCGCAGGTCGATGACCGCCGGACCTGTCGGCTCGGGGGGCGGCACGGGACCGACGCGCTCGATCGTCACGGTCTGCGCGACCCGTTCTCCGGCTGCGAGACGGACCGGGAAGGGCAGCGCGAGGGGCCGGCTGTACGTCTTGAACGACGCGTCGGTCCAGTTGCGTTGATCCTCCATCTCGAAGACGTCCCCCGAGAACGTCATCCGCATCTCCCCGGCATCCGAGGTCCATCGGAGTGCGACGATGTCCGTCGCCGGCTGGTGCGGGCTGATCCCGTCGGGGAAACGGGTGGCCTCGGACGAGCCGTCCGGATGGTCCACCCCGAGCGCGCGGCCGCTCACCCGCGGCGGGTGCAGCACCACGAGTCCGGTCCGGTTCGTCTCGAACGCCGCGGTGCAGATCAGGTCGACCGCGATCTCGAGCCGGTCGCCCTCCGCCCGCGCCACGAGCTCGCCCTCGAGGCCTCCGGGGTCGGCCGACGCGCGAACGCCGAGGCGGAGGCATCCGGGCTCATCGCGGACCTCGTCGACGGAGAGCGGGAGGGTGTTCCAGTCCCGGTCGCGGACGGCGAGGCGGACGCTGCGCAGCACCCGGCGGCCGTGGAACGCGATGTCGGCGAACTCGTCGCCCCTTCGCCGGACCAGCGTCCACCCGCTGCTCGACCACGCGGCCTCGTCGTCGTTCCAGGTCATGTCAGAGCGTGGTCATGCCGCCGTCGACGACGAAGGTCGCGCCGGTGGCGAACGCCCCCTCGTCGCTGGCGAGGTACACCATGATGCCGGTGACGTCGTCGGGCGTTCCCGCGCGACCGACGGGGATGCGCCCGACGATGGCGGCGCGCGCCTGGGGATCGTCGGTGATCGCGGCCACGAGCGGGGTTTCGGTGTACGCGGGCTGGACGGTGTTCACGCGGATGCCGTCGGCGGCATATGCCGCAGCGACCGTGCGTGCCAACCCGTGCACGCCGGCCTTGGAGGCGCTGTAGGCGGTGAAGTCCTTGCCCTCGCCGTTCACCGCGGTGGGGCTGCCGGTGAGGATGATCGATCCGCCGCCGCCGCGGAGCATCGATCGCACCGCGTACTTGACGGTGAGGAACGCCCCGGTGAGGTTGATGTCGAGCGTCCGGCGCCACACGTCGAGGTCGAGTTCGGCGGCGGGGGCGTCTCGACCGAACAGCTGCACCCCGGCGTTGGCGACGACGACGTCGGGCTCCCATCCCGCGCTCTGCAGTTCGGCGAACCCGGCGGCGACGGACTCCTCGTTCGAGATGTCCATCGCAAGCGCCCGCGCGTCCGGACCCAGGCCCTCGGCCGCGGCGCGGGCGCCGGCGGCATCCACGTCCGCGATCACGGCGCGCGCACCCTCGGCGACGAAGCGGGCGGCGACGGCGAAGCCGATGCCCTTGGCGGCGCCCGTGACCAGAGCGGTCTTCCCGGTGAGTCTGCTCATGGTCGTCTCCTCAGCGTGTGATCCGGTCGAGGTGGAGCATCCGGGCGAGGTTCTTGTCGAGCTCGTCGTCGCGGAAGATCTTCTTCCAGTCTTCCTTGATGATGCTCTCGCGGCCGTAGTCCATGGCGATGAGGCACGCGTCGCTGAAGGGGTTGTCGCCGCGGAGTCCGTTCGCGAGCGCCACCTGCGTGTGGCCGTAGAGGATGCTGCGGGCCGCCGCCTCGGGCACGCCCATCGTGTGGACGGCCTCGTCCAGCGCTTCGTTCAGGAGCGAACCGATCATGCACGCCACCGTCTCCACCAGCGTGGGCTCGAGTTGCGCGAGCTGCTTCACGGTGACCCAGTGCACGTCGATGACGGGGGCGTAGATCGCGCGGACGGTCGCCTCGACGATCGCCCGCTTGACGGGGTCGTCGGACTCGATCGCGGCGATCGCGTCCTGCGGGGCGGCGATGCCGCCGAAGGTGTCGGCCCACTCCTCCTTCGTGGTGCGCTCGAGGAAGACCGACGGGTGGCACGGGTGGGCCACCGCCTGGATGACGTCCGCGCGCGTGGTGAGCAGGCCCGCGTAAGCGGCGGCGGGGTCGAGCGTCAGCACGATCGCCCCTGACTTCAGCTGCGGAACGAGCTCGGCCGTGACCGCGCCGAGGGCGAGGTCGGGGACGGCGAGCACCACGATGTCGGCGTCGGCGACCGCGGTGGCCGCATCGGTGAGCTCCCGGCCCGCGGCGATCGTGCGCTCGCGACCGGCGGGGGAGTTCTCGACGTAGGCCACGGGGTGGGCGGTGCGCGCGAGGTTGTTCGACACGCGCATCCCCATCTTCCCGCCCGCGCCGATGACGGCGATCGAGTGGAGGTCGGTGGTGGTCTCGGTCATGGGGTGCTCCTGAGGTAGTCGATGGCGGTGCGGGTCCATTCCCGCTCGAGGCGGACGGTGGTCTCGGCATCCCCCTGCCAGGGGAGCCAGTGCTCGACGATCTCGTCGATGCCGCGCTCGCGCGGTCGGACGGTGTCGAGGAGGTGGGGGTAGTCGTGCAGTCCCGAACCCATCGGCGCGCCGGTGTACTCGAAGCCGACCCAGCCGTCGCGGCGCTGGAAGGCGAAATCCTTGACGTGCACGTTGGCGACGAGTTCCGTGCACACCTCGACGCAGGCGGCCGGCTGCTCGAGGCGGGCGACGACGTTCGCGGGGTCGAGGCAGATGCCCAGGCTCTCGCTCGACAGCGACCACACCACGTCGACGAGGTCGACCGTGGCGACCTGCTCGTAGGTCTCGAGGGCCAGGGTCACCCCGGCGTCCTCGAACGAGGGCAGGGTGTCGGCGAGCCAGAGCTCGGCCTGCCGGAGGGTCGGAGTGCCCTCCGGGCCGCTGAGCATCGAGCGGACGAGGCGGGCGTCGAAGACCTCGGCGAGGCGCAGGAAGCGCTGGAGCCGCTCGGGAGTGAGGCCCTTCGTGCCGAGCTGCACGACGACCCCGAGATCACGTGCGGCGGTCGCCGCCTCGGCCAGCTCGCGATCGCCCATGTGCTCCAGAGGGGCGTAGTCGCAGATCTGGAACAGCCCCACATCGAGCGCCCGAGTGGCCTCGAAGGCTCCGCGGAGCGTCAGTGGTTCGGGAGCGAGGGCGGAGTGCTGCCAGAAGAACGCGTAGGTTCCCAGGCCGATCACGCGCTCACCCCCGCGCGGGCGGCGGCCTCGTCGAGGACGCGGCGAAGCTGCGCGGGGTCATGGGCGAATCGGCCGAGGAACAGGCCGTCCACCGCCCCGCCGAGGTCGGTGAGCAGGCCCGGCCCCGCCGACCCGCCGTACACCACCGTGCTGCCCGCGCGCTCCGGCAGGGCGTCGAGCGCCGCGCGCAGCGCCCGCGCGACGGGGACGATGTGCGCGAGGGATGCCGGGGACTCCGCGCCGATCGCCCACACCGGCTCGTAGGCGACGGTGACCGCGCCCGCCGGTGCACCCTCGAGATCCGCGTGGAGCTGGGCCACGACGGTCGCCGCAGCGATCTCGGGGGCGGTTCTCTCGGTCTCGCCCAGGCAGAGGAGCGGCGTGAGACCCGCGGTCAGCGCGGCCGCGGCCTTCGCCGCCGTCTCCGCGTCGGTCTCCCCGAACAGGCGTCGACGCTCGGCGTGACCGATCTCGGCGAACGCGACGCCGATCTCCGCGAGCTCGGCGGCCGTGATCTCGCCGGTGAAGGCGCCGGACGGGTGTGCGGAGACATCCTGGGCACCCACCCGTACGTCCGTTCCGGCGAAGGCCGCGAGCGCCGCGGGGATCTGCAGGTACGTGGGGACGACGACGAGCCGCACCGCGCCGGAAGCGATGGCGGGTGTCTCACGGGCGATACCGGCGACGTCGTCCAGCCACGCGAGGGCGCGGGCGTGTCCGAAGTACGTCTTCAGGCTCACCCCGACCCACACCGGTGCGGTCATCAGCAGGATCCGGCGTTCTCGTACGCGGTGAGGACGGCGACCTTCTCGGCGCTCGCCGAGGAGTCGTCGAAGCGGTAGGTCAGCCACTCGCGCACGAGCCGTCGCGCGAGCTCGATCCCGACGACCCGCTGGCCCATGGTGAGCACCTGCGCGTTGTTGGACAGCACCCCGCGCTCGACCGAGAAGGAGTCGTGCGCGGTGACCGCGCGGATGCCGGGGACCTTGTTGGCCGCGATCGCCACGCCCAGTCCGGTTCCGCAGATCAGGAGCGCCCGGTCGGCTTCGCCGTTGGCGACGCGGGAGGCCGCCTCGATCGCGACCGTCGGGTAGGGCGTGTGGCCGTCGGCATCCACGCCCACATCGGTGACCGCGAGGACGCCTTCGTTCGCCTCGAGGTCGCGCTTGAGGATCTCCTTGTAGTCGAAGCCGGCGTCGTCGGAGCCGATCACGATGCGCAGGGGAGAGGTCATGAGGGGGTTCCGTTCTCGGAGGCGGTCGCCAGCACGGGGGCGATCGCGGCGGTGATGAGCGCGAGGGAGACGGCGCCCGGGTCGGGGGTTCCCACGGCGTGTTCGCCGTGGGTGCGGGCGCGGCCCTTGCGGGGCAGCAGATCGGCGGTCGCCGCGGCGGCCCGCTCGGCCGAGTCGGCCGCGGACGCCCAGGCGGAGGCGAGCGAGGCGCCGCCGTCGACCGCGTGGGCGAGGGTCGCGGCGAAGGGCACGAGAGCGTCCACGAGCGTCTTGTCGCCCACTTCGGCCTTCCCGTAGTCGGTGACCGCGCGTGCGGCGGCGGACACCCCGCTCGCGACGTCGGCGGTCGTCGGTGCACCCGTGTCGCCCAGCGTGCGGGCGATCGCGCCGAGGATCACTCCCCACAGCGCGCCGGACGTCCCGCCCGCGCGGTCGGCCCACGCGTCCGCGGCGCGCCGCAGCGTGGTGGCGGCCCCCGCGCCCGCGGCGGCGGCGTCGTCCGCCGCGGCTCGCGCCGCGTGGGCGCCGCGCTGCATCCCGATGCCGTGGTCGCCGTCGCCGGCGACGGCATCCAGGCGTCCGAGCTCGTCGACGTGCGCGTCGATGGTGTCGGCGATCGCCTCCACCGCGAGCCGCACCGTCTGCGCCGTCGCGCGCGAGGTGTCGTCGGCATCCGGGATCTCGTCGGCGGTCTCCGTCTCGGTCACCGGCGCCGACAGGCGCTCGGTCGCGGCGACCGCTCCTCGCCGGTAAGCGGGGGTGTCGACCGGGTGCTCCCAGAGCGCCGCGAGTTCGTCGTCGAGCCAGTAGAGCGTCAGCGACGTGCCGGCCATGTCGAACGAGGTGCAGTACTCGCCCACGTGCGGGTCGACGATGTCGATCCCGGCGTCGTCGAGGAGCTGGGCGATCCGCCGGTACACGACGAACATCTCCTCGTACTTGAGCGAGCCGAGCCCGTTCAGCACCGGCACCACGCGGGCGCCGGAGACGGATGCCACGCCGTCGGGGACCTCGGCGGGGTCGAGGAGCGCCGCCACCAGCATCTCGGCGAGTCCGTCGGCGGTCGGGATCGCGGTCTCGTCGATCCCCTGTTCGCCGTGGATGCCGAGCCCCACCGCCATGCGCCCCTCGGCGACGCTGAACAGCGGGTCCTGAGCGCCGGGGAGCGTGCAGCCCGTGAACGCCACGCCGAAGGAGCGGGTGCGCTCGTTGGCGAGGGCGGCGACGCGGGCCACTCCGTCGAGGTCGTCCCCCCGTTCGGCGGCGGCCGCGGCGGCGCGGAAGACCGTGAGATCGCCCGCGATGCCCCGCCGCCGGTGGCGTTCGGCGGGAGGTGCGGAGGAGATGTCGTCGGTGACGGTGACGGTCTGCGCGTCGATGCCCTCGCCGCGCAGCCGCTCCTGTGCCGCGTCGAAGTTCAGGACGTCGCCGGCGTAGTTGCCGTAGGCGAAGAACACCCCGCCGCCGTTGTCAGCGGTCCGCGCCGCGCTGTACACCTGCTGCGTCGACGGGGAGGCGAAGAGATTGCCCATCGCCGCCGCGTGCGCCAGGCCCGGGCCGACGAGACCGCCGAAGGCCGGATAGTGGCCGGACCCGCCGCCCACCACGACCGCGACCTGCCCGCTCGGCGAGGTCGTCGCGCGCGCGACGCCTCCGGGGATGCGGCGGACGTAGCGGCCGTTGGCCGCGACGAAGCCGTCGATCATCTCGTCCGCGAACGCGGCCGGCTCGTTCCAGAGACGGGTCACCGAGCCGTCTCCTCGACGTCGATGGCCTCGGGCGTCGGCGCGGGTGCGGCTGCCGTCCGGCGGGCGAGGACGACCATGAGGATCGCGGAGACCAGCATCACGGCGCCGACGATGAACATCGGAACCTCGTAGCCGCCCGTCCAGTCGTGCACGGCACCGGTGACGTACGGCGCGCTGAATCCGGCCAGGTTGCCGATCGTGTTGATGAGCGCCACTCCAGCGGCGGCGGCGGCGCCGGTGAGGAACTTCGTCGGCAGGGTCCAGAAGTTCGGCAGCGCGGCGAAGATCGCCATCGCGGTCAGCGTGATCACGGCGATCGTCAGGGCGGGGGAGCCCGCGAACAGGGCCAGGGGGATGCTGACTGCGCCCACGAGCGCGGGGACCACGATGTGCCACGTACGCAGGCCTCGTCGAGAGGCGTCGCGCGACCAGAAGTACATCGCGATCGCCGCCGGGACGTAGGGGATGGCGGTGATGAGGCCCTTCTGGAACACGTCGAAGGAGGCCCCGGTCTGCTCCTGGAACCCGTTGATGATCGTCGGCAGGAAGAAGGCAAGGGCGTACAGGCCGTAGATGAAGCCGAAGTAGATGAACGACAGCATCCACACGCGCCCGCTGCGGAAGGCGAAGCGCGCGGAGACGTGCTTCTGGCTCGCCGCGGTCGCGGCCGATTCCTTCGCGAGCGCGGCGGTCAGCCACTCCTTCTCGTCGGCGGCGAGCCAGTTCGCATCGGCGGGCTTGTCCTTGAGGTAGAACCACGCGATGACGCCCACCACGATCGCCGGGATCGCGACGCCGAAGAACATGAAACGCCATCCCTCGAGGCCGAAGAACGTGCCGTGCTGCTGGATGAGAGCTCCGGCGAGAGGGGCCCCGATCACGGTCGTCAGGGGCTGGGCGAGGTAGAAGAGCATCAGGATGCGACCGCGATGCGCCGCGGGCACCCACAGGCTGAGGAAGAGGATCGCCCCGGGGAAGAACCCGGCCTCGGCCACACCCAGCAGGAAGCGCAGGATCACGAGCTGCTCGAAGTTCTGCACCCACGTGAACAGCAGCGCGACGATGCCCCAGGTCACCATTATCCGGGCGAGCCAGCGGCGGGCGCCGAAGCGGTGCAGGGCGAGGTTGGAGGGCACCTCGAGAAGGATGTAGCCGACGAAGAAGACGCCGGAGGCGAAGCCGAACTGCGCGGCGCTGAGAGCGAGATCGTCGTTCATCCCGTTCGGGGCGGCGAAGCCGATCGCGGTGCGGTCGAGGTAGTTGATGAAGAACATCAGGGCGACGAAGGGGACCAGTCGCCAGGCCACTTTGCGGATGGCTCGACGCGCGACGTCGGGTTCCGCCGCGAGGGGAGTGGAGGTGTCCACGTTGACTCCGTTCGATTCGGGCGCATCGGCGCGCTCGTCTATATTGGCCAACCGGTTGACCAATTGCAAGCGCGACTTCGGCGGCGCGCTAGGTTGAAGGCGTGCCCGCCTACCCCGCCGACCGCAGCCACGAGATCGCGGCCGCACTCGAGGCCCTCCCCGCGGGGTCGCCGGTCAGCGAGGTCGCCCGCCGCTTGCTCGATCTCTTCACCACGGGCTCTATCGCCCCGGGCACCCGCTTGCCCGCCGAGCGTGCGCTCTCCACGACGCTCGGCGTCGGGCGCTCGGCCGTCCGCGAGGCGCTCGCGGCGCTCGAGATCCTCGGCATCGTCGACGTCCGGCCCGGCTCGGGCACGTACCTGCGCGGCACCGCGAGCTCACTGCTGCCGCAGACGCTGCGCTGGGGACTGCTCCTCGGCGACACCGACACCGCTGAACTCCTCGACCTCCGCGCGGGGCTGGAGATCTACGTCGCCCGCCTGGCCGCGGACCGCGCCGACGAGGCCGCGCGAGAACGCATCGCGGCGACGCTGGCCGAGATGACCCGGTCGCGTCACGACCTCGGCGCGTTCGCGCGAGCCGACCGCGACTTCCACGACGCCCTCGGCCACGCCGCCGGCAACGCCCTCCTCGTCGACCAGCTCAACGTCGTCCGATCGCTGCTGCAGGTCTACGCCGACCGCGCGGTACAGAGCGCCGACGACGCGGCCCGGGCCATCGCCGAACACGATGCCGTCGACCGCGCGATCCGCGCGCGGGACGCCGACGCCGCGGCATCCGCGATGGCCGTGCACATGGCGACGGCGTCCGCGCGTCTCGTCGGGGAGTGAGTTGCCTTCCTCAGAAGGCACGCGCCTAATTTTATGAGATAGTGCCTTAAGTCATAAAATTTTGGGGACTTCTTATGAGTTCTGCGGAATTGCCGCCGCCCGACCACGCTTCCGCGAGCGAATCGGGGGAGCAGCCCGACTCGTCCTGGCCGGCGATCGATCACGAGAGACGGGAGTGGGTGCCGGCCGCCGCCATGGGGGTCCGCGCCGCACGCGCGGGTCGCGCGAGCGTCGCCTACGACGCGTCCGTGCCGCCGATGATCGCCTCGCGTCATCCCGTGCTGCTCCCCGAGGTCGCCGCCGACGCCGATGAGGCGGCGGCTGAGCTCGCGCGATTCGACGCGGAACTCGGGAGCCGGGTCGCCGGGTTCGCCCCGGTTCTCCTTCGTTCGGAGGCCGCGTCCTCGTCGCAGATCGAGAACCTGACGGCATCCGCGCGCGCGATCTTCTCGGCCGAGCTCGGGGCCAAGGGGTCTCGAAACGCCGAGCTGATCGCCGCGAACACGCGCTCACTTCAGGCGGCTCTCGACCTCGCGGAACAGATCACGCCCGCGAGCATCGCGGCGATGCATCGGGTTCTGATGGAATCGCAGCCCCGACACACTCCCGGCGAGTATCGCCGCGAACAGAACTGGATCGGAACGCGAGGGGACTCGCCCGTCGGAGCCGAGTTCGTCCCGCCTCATCATGAACGCGTTGCGGCCCTCATCAACGACCTCGCCGAGTTCGCGGCGCGCTGGGACGTACCCTCGCTCACCTCCGTCGCGATCGCCCACGCGCAGTTCGAGACGATCCACCCCTACACCGACGGCAACGGTCGGACGGGCCGAGCCCTCGCACAATCGATGCTTCGCTACCGCGGCGTCACTAGGAACGTCGCTGTTCCCGTCTCCGCGGGTCTCCTGGCGGATGTCGACGGGTATCACTCCGCGCTGACCGCCTACCGTGCGGGAGACCCCAACCCGATCGTCCGCGCCTTCGCGTCCGCCGCTTTCCGCGCCGTGTCCAACAGCCGAGAGCTCGTCTCCGACATCGACACGGTTCGCGGGTCCTGGAACGATCGGCTGACCGCCCGTCGTGACTCGAGCGCCTGGCGTCTCCTGGACATCTTCGCGTCCCGACCCGTCCTCGACTCGGCGACGGCCGCCGGGGCGCTGGGGATCGCCCAGCCCAACGTGTACCCGCCGCTGAAGGCGCTCGTCGACGCGGGTATCGTCCGCTCCAAGGCCGAGCACAAGCTGGGACCGTTCTGGCGAAGCGAAGAGATCCTCGAAGCTCTCGACGCGTTCGCGGCGCGGGCGGGGCGTCGCCAGCGCGTCTGACCGTCGGAATGACGGGACGAGTCACGGCGCGAACGCCCCCGCACCGCAGCGAAGCGCGTCAGACGCGCGACACCCGCAGCGCCACGAACTGCCGCCCCGGCAGGGTGACCCGGACGGTCCCGGAATGGATGCCGTCGACCCGGTCGATCGTCATGTTCCAGGTGTCGACGACGTCGATGACCCAGTCGCCCTCGCCGAGCAGGACGGAGCGGAACCGCGGGCGGTTGAACCCGAAGTACGCCACGCGCACCGTCCCATCCGGCGACTGCGCCCACGGCACGTCCCAGTCGGATGCCGCGGGCTCGAGCACGCCGTCGGGGACCGCGGCCAGGAACCGCTCGAGGAAGGCGATCCGCGCGGGGGAGGACCCGTGCAGGACGCCGCCCTTCGCCCACCACAGCACCTCGTCGTCGGAGCCGGCGGACGCGGGCATGACCGCCTCGCCGACCGGCGCCGGCAGGTAGGTCTCGCCGTGGCCCACGTACCCGCCGCGGACGGCACCCTCCCAGAATCGGCGGGTCATCTCCTCGCCGGTGATGTTGCCCCAGCCCTGGTCGATGTCGCCCTCGTACGCGCACTCGTCGATGACGACGGGCTTGCCCCAGCGCTCGCGCCATTCGTCGGTGTTCTCGGCGGTGCGGTAGACGTCGACGCGCTGCATGCTCGCGTGCGTGATCCACGGCCGGGTGTAGTCGTAGAACGGGCGGCAGTTGTGGATCGAGATGAGGTGGCCGAACGGGTCCTCCTCGCCGACGATGGCGGCGATGCGCTCCCAGTCGTCCTCGTCCTTGCCCCAGACGAGGTCGTACTCGTTGGCGAGCGACCACCACACGTTCGAGAACGCCGCCAGCCGTCGCACGAGGTAGCGGACGTACCGGTCGTCGACCGCGGGGCCGAGGTCGGCGAACCCCCAGCGGTCGTAGGCGTGGAACAGGATCAGGTCGGCTTCGACGCCGATCTCGCCGAGCTGGGCGATGCGGCGCTCGAGACGGCGGAAGTGCGCCGGGTCGAAGCGCTCGAGGTCGAACCCGTCGGCCAGCGACCCGGGGAAGACGAAGTCGTCGGGCTCGTTGGCGTTGAACAGGTACGACTTCGGGAACAGGCACATGCGGAGTTTGCGGAACGCGCCCTCGGCGAGGGTCGCGAGCGTCTGCTCCTGGAGGGCTTCGGGCTGGTGGGTCCAGGCGTACGCCGTCGTCCCCAGCGGTCGGTGCCGGGTGCCGTCGGCGTGCCGGAAGTGGAAACCGTCCACGCGGACCGGACCGTGGGCCCCGGATGCCGCGGGACCGACGTCCGCGGTTCCGGTGAGGCCGTCGAGCGACGGGGTGGTGGCATCCGTCTCGAACGACCAGGTGCCCTCGGCATCCGCGAGCGCCCGGAACACCCACTCGCCGTCGCCGTCGTAGAACCCGCCGACCCGGACGGGCGATCCGTCGGGACGACGGAACGTGGCGTGCGCGTCGACGTCGACGAAGGGGTTCCCGTGCGCGGGGCCGTCGACGCGGACTTCCAGCACGCCCCACATCGTGGTCGCGGCGGCCGGGCGGACGCGCGCGCTCGCCCGCGGGACGTCCTCGCCCTCGTACGTCGCCGACGGCGCGATCGCCGGGGCGTAGGGCGGTCGCTCGTCGCCGTCGCCGATCTCGGCGAGCGCTTCCCAGAACCGCGCGCGGTGGTCGAGGTCTTCGAGGCTCGGCACGATCGCGACGAGCTGCCCGAGGCGGCCGCCGCGGAACTGCGTGGCCATGGGCGACGCGGCGACGCCGGGCAGGAAACGTTCCAGCACGGCGCGGGCGCCGGGGTGGTCGAGAGCGTCGCCGAAGGTCGAGCGGCGGTCGAACATGGGGGTCTCCGGTTCAGGGTCAGACGGCGCCGGTGGCCGCGCGGACGGCGCGGTCCACGCGGTCCAGGACGTCGGGCGGGGTGAACATGAGGGCGCTCGCGAGCGGACGCCCCGCGGCCCACACGGTGTCGTCGCGGACGGCACCGAGACGTTCGGGGGCGACCTCGGTGAGCGTGTCGAGGAGCGCGGCGTACGCGCGCGGGTCGTCGATGACGGCGGCCAGCGACGCCTCGAGCCCCGGGAGCGGGGGAGCGGTCGGGGCCGTGGGCACGGTCACCGTCCACTCGTGCGTTCCCGATCCCACGGTCGCCGGCGCGGTCGTCCCGTCGGCGGGGATGCCGGGGAGATCGACCTCCGCGGTCGTGTTCGGCGGCACCACGGCGGTGATGCGGACCGCGTCGCCCTCGCGTCGCCACCCCACCGAGGTCGTGCCGTAGGGCGTCTCGTGCCGCGCGGAGGCATGCTCCAGCGTCGCGAGCGGGCGCGGCGCGATCCGGAGGCGACGGTAGCCCGGCGTCGCCGGGGCGAGGCCGGCGACGGTGCGGTGCAGCCAGTCGGCCACGGCGCCCAGGGCGTAGTGGTTGAACGAGGTCATCTCACCCGGGTTCACCGACCCGTCGGGCAGGAGGCTGCCCCAGCGCTCCCAGACGGTGGTGGCGCCCATCGTGACCGGGTACAGCCAGGACGGGCACTCGGTCTGCAGCAGCAGCCGTTCGGCGGCGGCGAGATGGCCGCCGTCGCTCAGCGCGTCGGCGACGAGCGGTGTGCCGACGAAACCCGTGCCGATGCGGTACCCGCCCTCGCGGACGAGGGCCGCGAGGCGGCCGGCCAGGGCGCGGCGGGTCTCGGGGTCCTCGACGAGGTCGAACGTGAGAGCGAGCGCGTACGCCGTGGGGGCGTCGCTCATCATGCGGCCCGCGGGCGTGACGTACTCCGCCACGAAAGCGCGGCGGCTGCGCTCGGCCAGGTCGCCGTACCGCTTCGCCTCGGCGTCGTGCCCGAGGAGGGCGGCGGCGTCGGCCACGAGCCGCAGCGACCGCGCGAAGCACGCGGTGGCGACGATGTCGGCATCCACCTTCGCCTGGCCGGGCTTGTCGGGCGGGGCTGCCGGGTCGAGCCAGTCGCCCAGCTGCATGCGTCCGGCCCACAGTCCGCTGTCTCCGGCGTCGCGGTGAACGGCCTCGACCCACGCACGCATGCTCGGGTACTGCGCGGCGAGCACCGCGCGGTCGCCGAAGCGTTCGTGCAGCACCGACGGCACGACGGTGGCCGCGTCGCCCCACGCGGCGACGGGGCCGCCACCGGCGAAGGACGGCAGCGCCGCGGGGATCACGAGCGGGACGACGCCGTCGTGGCGCCCCTGCTCGAGGGCGAGGTCGCGCAGCCACGACGTGAGGAACCCGGCGCTGTCGAACAGGAAGCTCGCGGTGGGCGCGAACACCTGCAGGTCACCGGTCCATCCCAGTCGCTCGTCGCGCTGCGGGCAGTCGGTCGGGATCGACAGGAAGTTGCCGCGCATGCCCCACACGACGTTCTCGTGGAGCCGGTCCAGCAGCCCGTGCGACGACGAGAACCAGCCGGTGCGCACCAGGTCGCTGTGCAGCACGACGGCGTCGACATCGGTGTCGGCGACATCGATGCCCTCGATCTGCGCGTAGCGGAAGCCGTAGAAGGTGAAGCGGCTCTCGAGCACGTCGTCTCCGCCGGACAGGACGAAGGATGCCTCGGCCCGGGCGTTGCGGAGGGGACGCAGGGCCAGTTCGCCGGCGTCGAGCACCTCGGCGTGGCGGATCGTGACGCGCGTTCCGGCCGCGCCGCGGACGCGGAGGCGGAGGCGTCCGACGAGGTTCTGTCCGAAGTCGAGGATCGTGCCCCCGGACGGCGTGGGCAGGCGCGCGGCCACCGGCAGCGACTGGATGCGCCGCACCGGCGGAGCGATGCGCGCCTCGGGCGTCGGCACCGTTTCGTACCCCGGGCGGGCGACGGCGCCGACGCGGGCGGGGGCCCAGCTCGCG
Organism: Microbacterium proteolyticum; assembly: GCF_029639405.1. NCBI lineage: Bacteria > Bacillati > Actinomycetota > Actinomycetes > Micrococcales > Microbacteriaceae > Microbacterium > Microbacterium proteolyticum. The sequence goes on along the minus strand of NZ_CP121274.1, from coordinate 428,607 downwards.
CCGTCCGCGACGGTCTCGCCCGTGCGGCCCAGGTCCTGCTCCTCGCCGGCGTAGATGCCGCTCGCGCGGACGGGGCCGTCCGGCGAGGCCTCCCACCCGGGGCCGGTGGCCGCGACGGTCTCGGTCGTGCCGTCCTCGTACGTCACGCGCAGCTGCGCGAGGAACGACGGCTGGTCGCCGTAGACACGGTCGGTGAAGGTGAAGAACCCGTACTTCTCGGTGTACCAGGCGCCGGCGAGCGTCGCGCCGAGCACGTTCTCGCCGACCCTGAGCAGCGCCGTGACGTCGACGGTCTCGTGCACGAGCCGGTCGCGGTACGAGGTCCATCCGGGCGAGAGCACGTCGTCGCTCACGGGCGTCGCGTTGATCTCGGGCTCGGCCGCGCCGAGCGCCGTCCAGAACAGCAGCGCCCGGCGCACCGGACGCTCGAGCCGGAAGGTGGTCCGCATCAGGGCGGGCTGGGCCGCGGTCACGGGGTCGGAGAGCCCGACGGGCGCCGCGATCCACTCGTCCGTGTCCAGGAAGCCCGCGGCGACGGCGAGCGGCGGGCTCCACGGGCTGATCGCGCCGGCGGTGTCGGTGACGCGCACGCGCACCTCCCGCTCCTCGCCCGCGGTCAGCGGGCGGAACGGCCAGTCCACGAGCACCGACTCCCCGCCCGCGAGCGCGACCGTGTCGACGCCGTCGGTGAGCTCGGCGCCGCTCTGACGCCAGTCCGACGTCGCGGTCCGTACGCGCCACGAGAGGCGCGGGAGCGCCGTCGCGACGAACGGGCCGTCGTCGCGCAGCTCGGCTCGGACGGTGACCTCGACCGCGCTCATGCGTCGTCCCCCTCGGAGGTCCAGTGCGCGGCATCCACTCGGCCCTCGCGGGCGTAGACGCCCACGACCCGGCCCGTGAAGGATTCCGCCGTCTCCGACGACAGGAACCGACCGTCGACCTCGGCGAGATCGATGCGCCGGCCGTCGACCGTGGCGGCGAGGTGGAAGACGTCGCTCGTGCGGGCGAATCCGCGCTCGACGTCGGGGCGGCGCGACTCGATGTGCAGGGTGACGCGGTCGGAGTCGACGGATGCCGCCCACTCCTGCACGAGACCGGCGACGTTCGCGCGGGCGACGATGCGCCCCGCGCCCGCCTCGACCTCGACGTGGAAGCTCTCGTCGTAGCGCACGGCGAGGCCGCCCACCCCGGCGGTGCAGTCCAGGTCGAGCGAGGTCGACTGGGTCAGGTGCTCCTGGCGGCGACCGACGAACACCGGGCGCGGGTCGTCGAGGCTCGAGCCGTCGGCCCGCAGTACCAGCCACCCCGGGCGGGTGGTCAGGTCGGCGAGCTCGGTCGGCAGTCGGCGCGGCGTGATCCACTCGCCGTCCAGCGGAACCTCCGGCGAGAACGTCACGTCCACGCGCGTGCCGGAGCGCGGGTTCAGGGTGACGGGTTCCATCGTGGGCCAGCCGTCCGCGTGCCACTGCACGCGGGTGACGAACGTCTCGCGACCGAGCGCCGAGAACGCCCGCGTCATGCTGCGCGGGCGGACACCGAGCAGCACGCACAGCCACTCGCCGTCGGGACCGATGACGAGATCGCCGTGACCGGTGTTCTGGACCGGGCGGATCGTGGATCGCGCCGACACGATCGGGTTGGCGGGGCCGGTCTCGAACGGGCCTTCGGGACGATCGGCGCGGGCGATCGACACACCGTGTCCGCGCTCGGTGCCGCCTTCGGCGATGAGCAGGTACCAGCGCCCGTCGATCTCGTACAGGTGCGGAGCCTCGGGGAACTGCCCACCGGTGCCGGACCACAGTGACCGCGGTTCCTCGAGCGCGCGGTGCGTGTCGAGGTCGACCCGGGCCTGCAGGATGCCGAGGTGACGCCCCGCCCCCTCGCCGCCGAGGATCAGGCCCGAGTACGTGATGATGGCGACGCCGTCGGCATCCCACGCGATGTCGGGGTCGATGCCGTCGAGCGAGGCCCGGCCCTCGGAGTCGGTGATCAGGTCGCCGTCGCTCCAGGGCCCCGCGGGGTCGGTCGCGGTGAAGTGCAGCATGCCCCGGCCCATGGCATCCGTCACGACGAGGTGGAACACGCCGTCGCGGTGCCGCAGGGTCGGCGCCCACGCGCCGCCCGCGGTGCGGACGTCCTCGACGCCGAGCTGCCCCGGACGAGTGGCGACGTGGCCGATGAGCTCCCACGTCACGAAGTCGGTCGAGCGGTGGATCGGGATGCCGGGCAGGTACTCGAACGTGGAGGTCGCGAGGTACCAGGTGTCGCCGACGCGCACCGCGGAGGGGTCGGGGTGGAAGCCGGGGACCAGGGGGTTCGGGTAGTCGGTCATGCGCCTGTCCCCAGGATGCGGCCGATCTCGGCCGCGAGGGAGACGGCGCGGGGGTCGCCGCCGCCCGGCCAGGGGCCGCGCACGATCGTCCATGCGAACGCGACCCCGCTGTCGGGATCGACGCACGCGAAGCAGCCCGCCGCGCCGTCGTGCCCGAAGGCCCGGGGTCCGCCGAACGGCATCGCGGCGGACGGCTTCTGGAAGACGATCGCGTGGGCGCGGTCCGGCTGGCCGAGGACCTCGTCGAATCCGCGGACCTGCTGCTGCCCGATCGCCGCGACCGTCTCGGTGGACAGGAACGGTGCACGCCCTTCGACGCCGGTGACCGCGGCGGCCAGCAGCCGTGCGATCCCGCGGGCGCTGCCGGTCGCAGACGTCGCCGGGTGGCCGTAGCCCCAGCTGCGGCGGTCGTTCGCCATGTCGACGCTGGAGCGTCCCGGGCCGAAGACGAGCGCTCCCAACGGCGTCGTCTGCCGCTCGCCCGGACCCGTCGCGGGCGGAACCATCGGCAGGACGTCGACGCGGCGCGGTTCCTGGTCGGCGGGGAGGCCGAGGAAGAAGTCGATGCCGTGCGGGGCGCGGATCTCCTCCTCGTAGAAGGCGTGCAGGCTCCGGCCCGTCACGCGCTGCACCAGCTCGGCACCGAGCGTGCCGATCGTCACGGCGTGATACCCGAAGGCGCTCCCCGGATGCCAGAACGGCACGCTCGCGGCCAGGCTCGCGGCGGCCGCGGGCTGGTCGAGCAGGTCGAGGAAGTCCAGGGCCGGCGTCGCCTGGGGGAGGCCCGCCTGGTGCGACAGCAGCTGACGCACCGTCACCGTCGCCTTGCCGGCCGCGGCGAATTCGGGCCAGTACTCCGCGACGGGCGCGTCGAGATCGAGGAGCCCCCGTTCGACCAGGAGGCCCGCGGTGATCCCGATCGTGTTCTTCGACACCGAGTACGGCACGAGGACGCTGTCCTCGCGGAGGTGCGGTCCGCCCCACACATCCAGCACGGGGGTGCCGTGGTGGAACGCCGCGGCCTGGAACGACAGGTCGGGGTCTGCGGCGAGGGCCGCCGCCAAGCGGTCGCCCGCTGCGGTGAGCCGCGGGTCGACGTGACCCCGCAGGAGTCCCGTCACGCGCCCGCCTCCCACTCGACGCTCAGCGGTGTCTCCACGACGGAGGCGCCGACGCGCAGCGTGAACACGCCGGACTCGACCTCCCAGCCGCCGTCCCAGTGCGCGAGTCGTCGCGCGGGAACACCGACGCGGACCGTGGCGGTCTCCCCGGCCGTCGCGCGGACGACGCCGAAGCCCACCAGCCATCGCGCGGGGCGGTCGACCGCGGAGTCGGCGCGCTCGGCGTACACCTGCACGACCTGGCTGCCCGTGCGGGCACCCGTGTTGGTGAGGGTGACGACGAGATCGTCACCGTCGCGATCGACGGCGTCCCACGACCACGTCGTGTACCCCAGGCCGTGGCCGAAGGGGAACGCGGGGCGGACCTCGGAGCGCAGCCACGCGCGGTACCCGATGTGGATGCCTTCGCTGTAGCGCAGCACCCCCTGGTCGGGTGTCACGTCGAGCACGGGGACGTCTGCGAGCGCCGCCGGCCACGTGGTGGGGAGGCGTCCGCCCGGCTCCGCGGCGCCGGTGAGGACGTCGGCCAGTGCCGTGCCGAACTCCTGGCCGCCGAAGTAGCCCTGCACGATCGCGGCGACGTCGTCCGCCCACGGCAGCACGACCGGAGAACCGGCGTTGATGATCACGACGGTGCGGGGGTTGGCGGCCACGACCGCGCGGACGAGGTCGTCCTGGCGCCCGGGGAGGTCGAGGTTCTCGCGGTCGTAGCCCTCGGACTCGACCTTGGAGTTCGTGCCGACCACGACCACCGCGACATCGGCTCGGGCGGCGGCGGCGGCCGCGCGGGCGATGAGCTCATCGGCATCCGTGTTCTCGGGGGCGATGCCGAGCGTGACGCTCATCGCCCCGGGGATGCCGCCCTCGGCGCGGTCGAACTCGGCGCGGACCGCGATCTCCCGTCCCGCTTCGACCCGCACGGGCGCGGTCAGCGACGGCGGGTTGAGGAACGCGGCACCCAGGTCGGTTCCGTCCACGACGGGGGAGTCGTCGAGGACGAGCTCCCCGTCCACGAAGAGGCGGCCGGGATTGGCTCCGGCGAAGCCGAGCTCGATGTCTCCGGTCGTCTCGGGGGTGTAGACGGTCTCCAGGACGACGGTGCGCGACTGCGCGATCGGGGCGTCGCCGCCGAACCACACCAGCGCGGTCGCCCGGCGGTCCTCGGCGTACAGCTCCCCGTCGTCGCCGAGGAACGTCACCCGCATTCCGGGTCCGCCGGTCACGGGGTTGCGCAGCTGCGCGAGCGGGATCTCGGCCACGCCCTCCTGCACGACGGCGCCGAGCTCGTACGTGACGCGGTCGGGTCCGTAGACGCGACGCAGACCCTCGAGCGGCGAGACGATCCGCTCGGGGACGACCGTCGCGCTGCCGCCGCCCTGCGTGCGGGCGTCCCGCGCGTTCTGCCCGATGACCGCGAGGGATGCCACGGCGGCGGGTTCGAGGGGGAGGATGCCGTCGTTCGCCAGCAGCACCGTGCCGGCGACCGCCGACTCGCGCGCGAAGGCCGTGGCATCCAGGGGAGCGGGCTCGATCGCGGGGGCGTCGCCGAGGGCGCCGACGCGCTCGGCGAGGAGCAGCATGCGCAGCACCTTGCGGTCGAGGTCGGCCTCGGGGACCCGCCCGTCGCGGACGGCGTCGGCGAGATCCGCCCACGCGGGGGCGGGGCCGGGCATCGCGAGGTCCTGCGACGCGGTGGCGGCATCCAGCGACCGCACCGCGGTCCAGTCGCTCATGACGACGCCGTCGAAGCCCCACTCGGAGTTCAACGGGGTCTCGAGCAGGTCGTTCTCTGTCATGGTCACCCCGTCGACGGAGTTGTACGCGCTCATGATCGACCAGGCGCCGGCTTCCACGGCGCGTTCGAAGGGGGCGAGGTAGAGCTCGCGCAGCGCGCGCTCGTCCACCTGCACGTCGACGGTGAAGCGGTCCGTCTCGGAATCGTTCGCGACGTAGTGCTTCGGGGTGGCGGCGACGCCGTTGTCCTGCAGTCCGCGGACGTACGCGGCGCCGAGCTCGGCGGAGAGCTCCGGATCCTCGCTCAGGCACTCGAAGTGCCGGCCGCCCAGCGGCGAGCGGTGCAGGTTGATGGTCGGGCCGAGGACGACGTCGACGCCCTTGCGCCGCGCCTCGGCGGCGGCCGCCGCGCCGTAGCGGTAGGCCAGTTCGACGTCCCACGACGCGGCGAGGGCCGAGCCGGAGGGCATGTTCAGCGAGGGCTCGCGCTCGTCCCACCGGGGGCCGCGCACCCCGGCGGGGCCGTCCGACAGGGTCATGGCCCGCAGGCCGATCTCGGGCAGCGGAACGGTCGTCCAGAAGTCGGCGCCCTGCACGAGGGCCGCCTTCTGGTCGAGGGTCAGCTTCTCCAGGAGGGGGAGGAGGTGGGCGGTCGCGGGCGCGTCGACAGAGGGCAGGGTCACGATGATCTTTCCGGGTGCGAGAGGGACGACGGTCAGGATGCCGAGGAGGCCAGGAGCGCGCGACGGGCGGCGCGACGCTCCTCCTGCCGGTCGGGGTCGGGGACGGGTGCGGCCATGAACAGGCGCTGCGTGTACGGGTGCTCGGGTCGCGAGGTCACGCGCTCGGCAGGGCCGGTCTCGACGATCTCGCCCTTGTACATCACGGCCACACGGTGACTGATGTGGCGGACGACCGCGAGGTCGTGCGTGACGAACAGGTAGGCCACCCCGGTGCGGTTCTGGATGTCGATGAACAGGTCGAGCACGCGCGCCTGCGTCGACAGGTCGAGCGCGGAGACGGGCTCGTCGCACACGATGAGCTTCGGCCGGAGGGCGAGCGCCCGGGCGATGGCGATGCGCTGACGCTGGCCGCCGGAGAACTCGCGGGGGAGGCGGCTGCGCGCGTCGGAGGGGAGTCCCACCTGATCGAGCAGGTCGCGCACGCGGGAGCGCGCCTCGGATCCCGCGACCCCCGACGCCGTCAGCGGCTCGGCGAGGATCTGCTCGATCGTCATCGAGGGGTTGAGCGACGAGTACGGGTCCTGGAAGACGACCTGGATCTCGGAGCTCAGCGCGCGGCGCTCGGCGCGGCCGAGGTGCGAGATGTCGCGCCCGTCGTAGGTGACCGTGCCGCCGCTGACCGGGGCGAGCCCGAGGACCGCGCGACCCAGCGTCGTCTTGCCCGAGCCGGACTCGCCGACCAGGCCCATCGTCTCGCCGGGGAGGATGTCCAGCGACACGCCCTTCAGGGCGCGGAAGGGCTGGGCGCGGAATCCCTTGCCCGGGTACTCGACGACCAGGTCGTCGACCGTGAGCAGCGGAGCGGTCATGCCCGCACCCCTTCCTCGGCGCCCAGCGGCGGCCGTGCCGGACCCTCGTCGAGGATCGCGTCCAGCAGCGCCCGCGTGTACGGGTGCTGCGCTTCGGTGAAGATCGCCCGGACCGGGCCCTGCTCGACGAACACGCCGTTCTGCATCACCGTCACGCGGTCGCAGAGGTCGGCGACGACGCCGAAGTTGTGCGTCACGAGCAGCATCGCCATGTGCCGCTCCTTCTGGAGGTCGCGCAGCAGCTCGAGCACCTCGGCCTGCACGGTGACGTCGAGGGCGGTGGTCGGCTCGTCGGCGATGATCAGTTCGGGATCGGTCGAGACGGCGCCGGCGATCAGCACGCGCTGCGCCATGCCGCCCGAGACCTCGAACGGGTACGCGTCGAAGGTCCGGGCCGGGTCGGGGATGCCGACGCGGGCGAGCAGCGCGAGGGCGCGGTCGCGCGCCTCCTTCTTCGACAGCCCGAGGTTCTTGCGCAGGGGCTCGACGAGCTGGCTCCCGATCGTGAAGGCCGGGTCGAGATTGCTCATCGGCTCCTGCGGGATGTAGGCGATGCGCTTGCCGCGCACGCCCGCGTAGACCTTCTCGTCGGCGTCGGCCAGTTCGGTGCCGTCGAAGAGGATCGAGCCCGCCGTGACCGATCCGCCGCGGGGGAGGAGGCCAAGGACGGCGAAGGCCGTCTGCGACTTGCCGGAACCGGACTCGCCGATCAGGCCGTGGACCTCGCCCTTGCGGACGTCGAGCGAGACGCCGTGGACGACCTCGATGTGGGAGCCGTCCGCCTGGTCGTACCCCACGTGCAGGTCGCGGACGCGCAGGAGCGTGTCGGTCGCCTTGCTGCGGGTGTCGTCGGCGTGCACGATCACGTCGCTCTCCACGATCGGGAGCTCGTCCGGGTCGAGGACGTCGCCGCCGCTGAGCGAGACGGAGGTGGTGACGGCGGCGATCGAACCGGTCCGGCTCGACACCGCACGACGGCGCCGGCGGCGGACGGTGACGGTGCGCTCCAGCTCGTCGCGGAGGACGTTGGCCAGGAGAGTGAGGGCGATGCAGGTGAGGGCGATCGCGAGCGAGGGCCAGACGAGGCCGGCCGGGTTCTTGTAGATGTTCTTGAACGCGTCGGTGAGCATCGAGCCCCAGGTCGGGACGTTGGCGTCGCCGAGGCCGAGGAACTCGAGTCCGGACTGGATCGCGATCGCGATGCCCGAGACGATCGCAGCCTGGATGATGATCGGCGCCCGCACGACCGACAGCACGTGCCGCCCGATGATGCGCGTGTCGCTGAGGCCGGAGACGCGGGCCGCGTCGACGTAGAGCTCGCCGCGGACGGCGGTCACCGAGGCGAAGACGAGACGGAAGAAGCCGGGGGAGAGCAGGATGCCGAAGATCACCATCGACAGCCACACGGAGGGGCCGAGGACGGCGCGCGCCGCGAGCAGCACCACGATGCCCGGGAGGGCCATGGTCAGTTCCGTGACCCAGGTCGCGACGGTGTTGAACCAGCCCTGGTAGTACCCGGCGATGAGGCCGCTGACCACGCCGATCAGCACGGCCACGACGACGGCGACGAGGGCGGCGGCGATGCTCGTCTGCGTGGCGGCCAGGAGGCGCGACAGCACGTCGCGGCCGCTGCCGTCGGTGCCCAGGAGGTGCGCGGAACTCGGCCCCGACAGGATGTTGCGGATGTCGGCGAAGTTCGGATCCTGCGGGGCGATGAGCGGGCCGATGAAGGTCAGCACGGCGACGATCGCGAGGAAGATCAGCGAGACGAGCCCGACCGGACGGCGCACGAGCCGGCGGAACAGGGCGACCCGGACCGGGGCGACGGGGACGGCGGGAGGGACGGCGATGGCGGTCATGCGAGTCGCACCTTCGGGTTGAGGGCCGCCTGGGCCAGGTCGATCAGGAGGTTGACGACGACGACGATGATCGCGAAGGCGATCACGAGCCCCATGACGACGGGGATGTCGCCGAGGGTCGTCGCCCGGACGCTCAACTGACCCATGCCGGGGATGGCGAAGATCTGCTCGACGATGACGACGCCGCCGAGGAGCCCGACGAACTGCACCGCGAGGACGGCGAGGGCGGGGCCGCCGGCGTTGCGGAGCACGTGCTTGTAGACGACGGAGCGTTCGCTCAGGCCGCGCGAGCGGAGGGTGCGGACGTAGTCGCGGGAGGTGGCGTCCAGGACGGAGCCGCGGACCTGCTGCGCCACGGTCGCGATCGCTCCGATCGAGAGCGCCGTGATGGGGAGGATGACGGAGGAGAGCCAGCCGCTCAGGGAGGTCGTGAGCGGCGTGAAGCCCGTGGCCTTGAACCAGCCGAGGTTCACGGCGAAGACGAGGACGAGGACGAGGGCGATGAGGAAGCCCGGGACGGCGAAGCCGACGAGCGAGAGGAACTGCACCGTGGCATCCACCGCTCCTCCGCGGCGCGCGGCGAGGACGCCCAGCAGCACGGAGAGGATGGCCGACACGAGCGTGGCGCCGATGACGATCGAGAGCGTCACCCCGAGGCGGCCGGAGACGCTCGTCGAGACGAGCTCGCCGTTGAACCAGCTCCGACCCAGGTTCCCGGTCAGGGCGGAGGTCACCCAGTCGGTGTACTGCGTCCACAGGGGTCGATCGAGCCCCAGTTCCGCGGTCTTCTTGGCGACGGTCTCGGCGGTGGCCTGCTCACCCAGGATGCGGCGGGCGATGTCGCCGCCCGCGGCATAGAGGAGCGTGAAGGCCAGCAGGGAGATGACGGCGACGAGGACGACGCCGGACAGCAGCCGGCGCACGATGAATGCAAGCATGTGTGGTCCCTCGGGGCGGACCGGGCCCACCCGGTGAGTGCGGGTGGGCCCGGTCGGCGGGTCAGTTCTTCGGCGAGAAGTCGAAGATCGACGGGTAGGCGTTGGTCGGCCAGAACTCGAGGTTCGTGTTCGGGTCGGTGGCGAAGGTGCCCTGGACGCGGAAGAACGGGGCGAACCAGGCCTGGTCGACGAGGTACTTGTTGAGCTCCTTCAGCGCGGCGTCGGACTCGGCCTGCGAGCCGGTCTGGATCGTCGAGATGAGCGCGTCGACCTTCGGGTCCTCCGACTTGAAGGGGTTGAAGGTGGCGTTCGGCGCGATCATGAAGTTGATCAGCTGCCAGTCCGGGTTCTGCTCCAGCGCCATCCAGGTTGCCGGGAACTTCGGCGCGAGCATGTCGGCGATGAAGTTGGCCGCGCCGGGGTCGGTGTAGTTCACCGTGATGCCGATGTCGGACAGCTGCTGGGCGACCAGGTCGAACGTCTGCTGGAACGCCGGGGTGGTCGGCATGTTCAGCGTGAAGCCGTTCGGGTAGCCGGCCTCGGCGAGAAGCGCCTTCGCGCCGGCGGGGTCGTAGGCGTAGGTCGAGTCCAGCGACGCGTCGTAGGCGACGGAGGTCGCGGGGAACACCTGCTCGGTGACGGTGCCGTAGCCGGTCTGCAGCGACTGCAGCAGGGCCGGGCGGTCGAAGGCCATGTTGATCGCCTGGCGCACCTTGACGTCCGCCAGCTCGGGCGCCATCGTTCCCGCGCGGTCGAGCAGGAGGAGGCCCTGGAAGTCGAGTTCGTTGGACTCGATCGTCCAGCCCGCGCCCTCGACCTCGGTGATCGTGTTGTTGTCCGCGATCTTCGCGCCGTTGAGCTCGCCGGCCTTGATGGCGTTGATGGTCGCCGTGACGTCGTCGAAGACGTTGATGGTGAGCTTGTCGTACTTGACGGCGTCCTTGTTCCAGTAGTTCGGGTTCGCCGTGTAGTTGTACGTCGTCCCGGTCACCGAGGAGGCGGTGTCGAGGATGTAGGGCCCCGAGCCCACCGGGTTGGTCGACACGTCGGGGTTGTCGAACGAGGACGGAGCCTCGACGAGACCGGGGGCGATGGACAGCAGGTTGATCAGCGAGGGGTCCGGAGCCGTCTGGGTGATGGTGACCGTCGTGGCGTCGGGGGCCGCGAACGTCTTGCCGGCCAGGGTCGCCGCCTGCGGCGAGGTGCCGTCGCGGAACCGCTCGAGGCTCGCGACCACGGCGTCGGCGTCGAGCTTGGTGCCGTCCGAGAACGTCACGTCGTCGCGCAGAGTGAGGGTCAGAACGGTGTTGTCGTCGTTGTACTCCCAGGCGGTGGCGAGCCACGGCTCGATCTCGCCCTGGGAGTTCTTCTGCAGGATCGTGTCGAACACGGCCTGGAAGAACGGGCTGCGGTTGCCGTACTCGGCGCCGGCGCCGATGTCGTAGCTGGTCGGTGCGGCGATGGCACCGAGCGTCAGCTGCGCGCCTGCACCGTCGCCGCCGCCCCCGGTGTTGTCACCGGCGCATCCGGTCAGTGTCAGCGCTGCAGCGACGGCGAGGGCTGCTGTGGCCTTCCATCGGAACATCCTTGTCCTCTTCTCTCTGGCGGGGCTCGGGTGAGTGGCCCTGCGGCGAGAAGCTAACACCAAATCCGAGTGCCCGCTAGATTTTTGCAGCAAAAAACTAGCGACTACTAGAAATTCGTTGTAGAACGGTTCGTGAGAGGGCTCCCACCCGACGATCGGTCCGATGGGCGTTACGGTGATGCGATGACGGAGACGACGCAGACTCCCCGCCGGCAGCGGGGCGAGTATGCGAAATCCGAGGCGACCCGGCAGGCGATCCTGGATGCCGCGCTCGAGGTCTTCGCCGAGGCCGGCTACCGCTCGGGGTCGCTGCGCGAGATCGCGCAGCGGGTCGGTATGAGCGAAGCCGGTCTCCTCCATCACTTCCCGCGCAAGAGCGCGCTCCTGCAGGCGGTGCTCGACCACCGCGACGAACTCGCCCGGTCGATCGTGGACTTCACGAAGGACGACGGGGTCGAGACCCTGCGCAACCTCGTCGACCTCGCGCGACACAACGCCTCCGTCCCCGGGGTGGTCGAGCTGTACTGCACGGTGTCGGCGGAGGCCACCGCGCCGGATCACCCGGCCCACGACTACTTCCGCCGCCGCTACGAGCAGGTGCGCCAGAGCACGCGCGAGGCGTTCGAACGCATCCAGGCCGCCGGACGGCTCGCCCCGGGGCTCGACCCCCGCCGCGCGGCCGTCGCCACGATCGCCCTCATGGACGGCCTGCAGGTGCAGTGGCTCCTCGACCCCGCATCCACCGACATGGCCGAGGCGCTCGCCGAGTACTTCCGGGGCTCGATCCGCGGGTTCGATCTGACCGCACTGGAGGACCTGCTCGACACGGTGGCCGAGGACGCCCCGTGATCCGCGAGCCCCTGCTCCACGGCTGGACCGTGGGGCCGAAGCTCGGCGCGTTCGAACAGCGCGACGCAGCCACCGCGTTCGTCCCGGTCACGCTCCCGCACGACGCCCTGCGCGACCTCCCGCGCGATCCGGGCAGCCCGCAGGGGGTGACGTCGGGGTACTACCCGGGCGGTGTGTTCGAGTACGTCCACGAGCTCGTGGTCCCCGAGGAATGGCGCGAGAAGACGGTGCTGCTGGAGTTCGAGGGCGTCTACCGCGACGCCGTCGTGTTCGTCGACGGCGACCGCGCGGCGCACGAGGCGAGCGGCTACGCCGCCTTCACCGTCCGGCTGGACGCGTACCTGCGCTTCGGCCGCACGAACCGGATCACCGTCGAGGCCCGCGTCCACAAGGACTCACGGTGGTACACGGGAGCCGGCATCCACCGTCCGGTCCACCTCGTCGTCGCCGATCCCGTCCACCTGGCCCTGGATGCCACGCGCATCGTCACGTCCGATGTCGACGACGAGCGCGCGATCGTCGCCGTCTCGTCGGTGGTCGAGAACGAGACCCGCCACACGCGGACCGTCCGGGTCCGGTGGGAGGTGACCGCGCCCGACGGCGCCGTCGTCGCCACCGGCGACTCGCCCGTCTCGGTGCTCCCGGGCGAGCGCGCGACGGCGCGCCAGCGCCTCACGGTGCGCGATCCGCGCCGCTGGGGGATCGACGACCCGCAGCTGTACGGTCTGCGCACGACGCTCGTCGAGGAGGGCCGCGAGACGCCGCTCGACGCGGAGACGCGGGTGTTCGGCATCCGGACCCTCCGGCTCGACCCCGTGCACGGTCTGCGGATCAACGACGAGAGCGTGACGCTCCGGGGCGCGTGCGTGCACCACGACAACGGGCCGCTCGGGGCCGTGGCGATCCCCGCGGCCGAGGACCGCCGGATCCGGTTGCTGAAGCAGGCCGGGTTCACCGCGATCCGCAGTTCCCACAACCCCGTGAGCCGGGCGATGCTCGACGCCTGCGACCGGCACGGCATGGTCGTCATGGACGAGCTCGGCGACGTGTGGACACGGGCGAAGACCGGTTTCGACCACTCCGTCGGGTTCGCCGATCACTGGCGCCGCGACGTCGAGGCGATGGTGACGAAGGATGCCAACCACCCCAGCGTCGTGCTGTACTCCATCGGCAACGAGATCCTCGAGCTCGCCGGTGCTCACGGCGCGATCTGGAGTCGGCGCCTCGCCGAGGCCGTGCGCGAGCTCGACGGCACCCGCTTCGTGACCAACGGCATCAACGGGATCATCGCGAATCTCGACCGCATGGGTGAGGCGATGGCCGAGGCGCAGGCTTCGGACCCCAACAGCCTGATGGCGACCATGGGCGAGCAGATGGCGCTGCTGAACGCGTCGGACCTCGTGACCGAGTCGATCGAGGAGTCCGCGGCCGTTCTCGACGTCGTGGGATTCAACTACGCCGACTCGCGGTACGCGCTGGATGCCGATCTGTTCCCGAACCGCGTGATCGTCGGCTCGGAGACGTTCCCCGAGCGCATCGGCGCGTTGTGGCCGCTCGTGTCGAGCCAGCCCCACGTGATCGGCGACTTCACCTGGACCGGCTGGGACTACCTCGGCGAGGCGGGGATCGGACGCGTGGACTACGCGGACGAACCCGGGTACACCGACACCGGCACCGCGGGACCGTACCCGTACCTCGCGGCCGAGTCCGGCGACCTCGACATCACCGGTCACCGCCGGACCGTCTCGTTCTTCCGCGAGATCGTCTACGGTCTGCGCCGAGAACCGTTCATCGCGGTCCATCCGCCCCGCCACCACGGTCGGCCGACGGCGGTGACGCCGTGGTCGTGGGACGACACGGTCGCGTCGTGGACCTGGGGCGTCGCCGCGGGCGCGCCCGTGAGCGTCGACGTGTACGCCGACGCCGACGAGGTCGAACTCTTCCGCGACGGCGCGTCGGTCGGCGTCGCTCCCGTCGGAGCGGTGCGCGAGTACACCGCCCGCTTCGAGACCGAGTACGTTCCGGGCGAGCTCGTCGCGGTCGCTCGACGCGGCGGCGTCGACGTCGGTCGGACGTCGCTGCGCACGGCGGCGCCCGAGGTCGCGCTCACCGCCCGGGCGGAGGTCGACACGATCGCCGCCGATCCCGACGCGTTGGGGTTCGTGCGGATCGCCCTGGAGGATGCCGCGGGCATCGTGCCGTGCGATCGCGACGTGCGCGTCACCGTCGAGGTCGACGGTCCCGCGGTGCTCGCCGGCCTCGGAACCGGCCGCGCGGCGACGGAGGAACCGTTCTCCGCGGCATCCGTGACGCTCTTCCACGGCCGTGCACTCGCGATCGTCCGGCCCACCGGCCCCGGGGAGATCCGCATCCGGGTCTCGGCCGAGGGGTATCGCGACACCGCGGTCGGCGTCCGAGCCGAGTGACCCCGGATACGACAGAAGGCCCCCGAGTACTCTCCGAGGCCCTCCGCAACGCATCCGACCCTATGGAGACGAACGGTTCGTGACCCGGGGATTGCCAAACCGGCGCTGTTGGCCTAAGCGAGTCTCTGCCACACTCGCCGAATGAGGTTCGAGACGACGCTGCTGCAGATGGGCAACAACACCGGCATCGAGGTGCCCCCCGAGGTGGTCGAGGGGCTGGGCGGCGGCAAACGCGCCGCGGTCACCGTCGACGTCAACGGGTACGTGTACTCCAGCACGATGGCCGTGATGGGCGGACGCCAGCTGATCCCCTTCTCGGCCGACAAACGCAAGGCGACGGGCCTCGCCGGTGGCGACGCGATCACGGTGGAGCTGACGCTGGACACCGCCGAGCGGACGGTGGAGCTCCCCGACGATCTGGCCGCGGCGCTCGCCGAGGCCGGCGTGCGTGCGGCGTTCGATGCGCTGGCCCCGAGCACGCGCAAGGCGCACGCGGGAAGCGTGGCCGAGGCGAAGGCGCCCGAGACGCGCGCCCGCCGCATCGGGAAGATCGTCGCCGCTCTGACCTGACCGCGGACTCGGCCGCGCGCCTCGGACGGTAGCCTGGAGCGGGAGGTCGCGTGGGCCGGACGAAGGATGCCATCGCCGAAGGGCTGTCGATCGCGACGGCCGCGGCGCGGCTCACCGTACGCAACCGCATCCTGGTCGAGACGATCGCCCGCGGGGGACACTTCGACGGCGAGGTCTTCGCCGAATTCGCCCGCGAGACCCTCCGTGCCCTCGCCACCGAGCAGGACCAGGCCGCCGATCGCGTGACCCAGCAGCGCAAGCGCGCCTGGGGACGTTTCTCCGACTCGTCGGGCACGCACGACTACCGCGACCGCGACACCCGCAACCTCCGGCGCCGCGCCCGTCAGTCGCACGGTGTCGCGAAGGAGCTGCGCGCGTTCGCCGACGACCCCGAGCGCGTCGACGCCCTCGTCGCCGCGGCCCGCGCGGCCGCGTGGGGCGATGTCGAGGCGAACCTCTCGAAGCGGCTCGACGTCGAGGGGATGACGGCGGATGCCGATCCTGACTACGCCACGATGCGTCGCGCGCGCATGGACGCGCTGCGCATGGTCGACCTCGCGCGTCTCGCCTCGCAGGCGAAGAAACGGGCGAAAGAGCAGTCCGCGGCGGCCGGTGACGAGGCGGAGGCTCCGGCACCGAAGAAGAAGAAGTCGACCTCGGCCTGAGCCCGCGGCGTCCCGCCCGCGGTCAGCTCGCAGCGAGTGTCCGGATGTAGCTCTCCAGGCCTCGGGCGGCGGCATCGAACGGGTCGATGGCGCGCTGGGCCCGGCTGAGGACCACCGCCCCCTCGCTGCCCGCGATGAGCAGGGTCGCCGCGCCCTGCGCGGCATCCGCGGGGATCCCGCCGTCGGTGAGGAGTGACGCCAGGGTGTCCGTCCACTCGCGGAAGACGTTCGAGGCGGAGTCGAGGAGATCGGTCGAGACGGTGGCCACCGTCACCGCCGTCGCGGAGCACCCGATGCGGAAGTCCGCCTCGACGAGCAGGTGCCGCCACATGGCCAGGAAACCGGCGGCGACCTCTTCGGCGGGGCGCCCGCGGAGCTGCTCGAGGCGCGCGCGCAACCGGTCTCCGGCGGCTTCGACCGCGTGACGGACCAGTTGATCCTTGCCCTCCGGGAAGTGGTGATAGATCGAGCCGCGCGGGGCGCCGGTGAGTTTCAGGACCTCGGAGAAGGACGTCTCCTGCAGCCCGCGCTCGGCGAGCAGGCGCGCGGCGCCCCCGATCATCGCCTCTCGCGGACTCTCTTTCCCCCTGTCGACCACCTTGAGAGTATAGGTCCGCGTCTTGACTATGACGGTCGTCATACATAACACTGGCACCGCACCAGTTCCCCGAGCCAGGAGATGACCCATGCCCATGATCGACGTGTACGCGACCGCCGGAACCTTCCCCGATGCGCACGCGCTGGCGCGGACCCTCGCGACGACGCTGATGCGGATCGAACAGGTCCCCGACATTCCGATGTTCCGCGAGAACACCGCCGCGTTCGTCCACGAGCTGACCGCCGGCCGTCTCTCCAACGTCGAGGGGGAGTCCGCCTACGTGCGCGTCCAGGTGCTGACGAACGCGGGCGCGCTGGACCGCGACAAGCAGATCGCGGTGGTCGAGCAGTTCACGCGGATCGTGGCGGATGCCGCGGGAGACCCGTCGCTCACGGCCCGGACATGGGTCCTGTTGACCGAGGCCGTCGACGGCGGGTGGGGGTTGGGGGGTCGTGCCCACACGAACTCCGAGCTCATCGACGCGGCGCGCGCGCAGATCGCGCAGCTGCAGGCCGGTGGTCCCGCCTGACGGCACGGATCACGACGGCCGCGCCGCGCCGCCGAATCCGATGTCGTCCAGAAGAAGGATCAGCTCGGTGCGGGAGCGCACCCCGGCCTTGCGGTACACGGCGCGGGTCTGGGTCTTGACGGTGTTCACGGACACGTGCAGCTCGATCGCGATCTCGCGCATCGTCGTGCCCGCGAGCAGTGCGCGAGCCAGGACCTCTTCTCTCGGGCTGAAGGCGGGGATGGCCCGTGCAGCGCTTCGTGGGGCCGGGGTGAACGTCCGGGCGTCCCGGACACGCTGCGACAGACCCGCCGCCGCTTCCCCCGCCCGGGAGAACAGGGCGTCGGTCTCGCCCGGGGGGAGCAGGAGCAGGTCCACGATCGATCCCGTGCTCAGCGCCGTGTGGACACCGTCCGCGAACATCGCGTCGGCCGCCGGCGCGTGGCCGAGCCGGTGCAAGGCGACGGCGCGGTTCAGCGACACCGAGGTGAGGGTCCGCAGCGCGTGCTGATGGCCCATCCGCAGACATCCGTCGGTGGCGCGGAGACATTCGCGCCACCATCCGATCCCGAGGTACGCGGAGGCCCGGACCGACTCGAGACACACCACGTGGCCCGCGGGGGAGGACCGCTCGTGAAGCACCGTCAGCGCGCGCAGGTGGTCGCCGCGCGCGATGAGCGTGCGAGCGGTGAGCGTGGCCGCCAGCGCCCGCAGGATCGGAGGGAATCGGTCGTACGCCGTCGCATGCAGGATGCTCGTGGCTTTCGCCGACGCCTCGTCGACGCGGCCGTCGAGGAGTCGAGCGAGCGCGGCCATCAGGGTCGCGGCGGCTTCGGCGGTGTCGTGGACGGGGGATCGTCGACGCAGCGTCTCGGCACAGTCGCTCAGAACCCACGCGTCGGCCTCGGCGGCGGCGAGCACGGCGCGGGTGTAGACGACGAGTCGTTCGACGCGGGCCGGCGGGCCCGGCGAGGCGCCTTCGATGAAGCGTCGGGCGTGGGCGGACTCCCCGTTGAGGGCGCGCGCCAGTGCAGCGAGGGCGACCGCCTCCTGCTGCATGATCTCGTCGGGGTGCTCGCCGAGCGCCACGCGGGCATTCTCCGCGGCGTTCAGAGCGCGGCGCAGCGAACCGCCGGCGAGGGAGATCTCAGCGACGATGAGCCAGCCCCAGGCGCGGGCCCGGGGTTCGATCCCCGCGTGGGTGGACAGCGTCTCCCACGCGACCGCGGCGAGGACCGACGCGGCGGCGTCGTAGGACGCAGCCGAGGCGCGGGCGCCGGCGATGGCTGCGGCCGCGTACCACCGTTCGGCGCCGGAGAGCCGCGCGATCACCGAGGTCGGGGTCCGCGCGAGGGTCGCGATGACGGCTGCCGGGATCCGGTCCGGATCGTGGCGGAGTGCGAAGACATGACGGGATGCGACGACGACGTCGCGGAGGTCGGTGTGCGTCGCGCCGGAGGGGGACACGTGAGGGTCCATTGGCTCGGACAGTGACATCGGCTCTCCCTTCGGGTCGACGGGGCCGGCATGCGGGAGCCCCGTCACCACAGGGGAGTGCGGTCGGCACCGAAGGTGACGCGGCGACGGCGAATCCGTGTCCGACATTGCGTATCACCCACGAATTCACCCGCTCCGACCGACAAAGGGGCCCCGGTGGGCCGACTCGGCCGGATGGTCGCGTGTAGCTTGCTGTCGCTGCGTGTCGAACGCGCCGCCGCTGGAGCCGCGTCCTCGGGCGGTGATCACTCCCCGTTCCGGAGGACCCCGATGACATCCGTCTCCGTTCCCCTCGTCGTCCAGCGAGCCGTCGACGCCATCAACGCCGGCTCCTGGCGCAGTCACGTGTTCACGGGGGAGTCCAGCGCCATCGTGACCGCCGTGGGCGACCGCATCGGTTCGTTCCGCATCCCGCCGCACGCATGAGCGGCTCGATCCTGGCCCGCGCCGGCCTGGTGCGGATGACGGGGCGCGACCCGCATCAGCATCACCGGGTGGCCAGCCCTCTCGAGCTGTTCTTCGACCTCGTCTTCGTCGTCGCCGTGTCGCAGGCGTCGCAGAACCTCCACCACGGTGTCGTGGAGGGGCACGCGGCGTCGGCGACCCTGACCTACGCGATGGTGTTCTTCGCGCTGTGGTGGGCGTGGGTCAACTACACCTGGTTCGCCTCGGCTTTCGACACCGACGACTGGCTGTACCGGGTGATGACGATCGTGCAGATGGGCGGCGTCCTGATCCTCGCCGCGGGTGTCCACGACGCGATGGTCGAGGGGCGCTGGGACACCGTCACCTGGGGCTACGTGGTCATGCGTCTGGCCATGGTCGGGCAGTGGGTGCGGGTGGCCCTGTCGGATCCGTCTCGGCGGAGGGTCGCGATCCGCTTCGCGGTGGGCATCTCGATCGTGCAGCTGCTGTGGGTGGCGCGCATCGCGTTCCCTCCCGAGGTGCAGTTCTGGACGTTCTGGCCGGTCATGATCCTGGAGTTCCTCGTGCCGGTGTGGGCGGAGCGCGTGCAGGGGACGCCGTGGCATCCGCACCATGTCGCGGAGCGCTACAGCCTCTTCACGCTGATCGTGCTGGGGGAGAGCCTGCTGGCGTCGGCGAACGCGATCATCGACGCGCGCAACGCCGAGGGGCACTCCGGCGATCTCGCCGTCCTCGCGATCGCGGGTGTCGTGCTGGCGGCGGGCATGTGGTGGACCTATTTCTCGCGCGAGCAGGGCGACGGGCTCGGTGCCGGGCGTCGGGCGTTCACGTTCGGGTACGCGCACTACTTCGTCTTCGCCGCCGCCGGTGCGGTGTCGGCGGGGATCGAGGTCGAGCTCGACCTGATCACCGGAGCCGCGGAGCACCTGGATGCCGGTACCGCCTCGCTCGCGCTGACGATCCCGGTCGCGGTGTTCCTGGTGGCCAGGTGGGCGGTGCTCCTGCGCGGGCGGATCCCCGCTTCCGCCTCGGCGCTGTTCCTCGCCGCCGCGGCGCTCGTGCTCGCCTGCGCCCTCCTGCCCGTGGTCACGGTCGTCGGCACCGCCGTCGCGGTCGTTCTCGCGGTCGTCGTGCTCGAGTACCGGCGCAGCCGCGACCGGCTGAGCCGCCCCTGAGCGGATCCGCGCCGATAATCGAGCGTGGGCATTTCCGCGGAAGACCGGCGTCGCGCGAGCGTCGTCGTCATCGGCGCGGGTCAGGCGGGGCTCTCCGCGGCCTACCACCTCGCCCGCGCCGGATTCGTGAGCGCGCTGGACCCCTCGCGCGACGGGGACGCGCCGTCGTTCGTGGTGCTGGATGCCGAACCCGCGGCGGGCGGCGCCTGGCGGCACCGATGGGAGTCACTGACGATGGCGACCGTGAACGGGATCTTCGACCTCCCCGGCTTCCCGAAGCCGCCGATCGATGAGTCGGCGCCGAGCCGCGACGCGGTGCCCGCCTACTTCGCCGCGTACGAGCAGCACCTGCGGCCGCCGATCCTGCGCCCGGTGACCGTGAGCGCGGTGCGCTACGCGGATGCCGACCCCGACGGCGACCTGATCGTCGAGTCGACGTCGGGGGTGTGGGAGACGCGTACGGTCATCAACGCGACCGGGACGTGGAACAACCCGCTGCTCCCGCACTATCCCGGCCAGGAGACCTTCCGCGGTCGGCAGTCGCACACCCGCGACTACGTGTCGCTCGAGGAGTTCGCGGGTCTCCGTGTGGCGATCGTGGGCGGAGGCATCTCCGCGGTGCAGCAGCTCGAGGAGATCTCCCGGGTGGCGACGGTGTTCTGGTACACGCGGCGGGAACCCGTGTTCTGGGAGGGGGACTTCACCCCCGAGACGGGGCGGGAGGTCATCGCGAAGGTCGTCGCCGACGTCGAGGCGGGAAACCCCTCGGGAAGCGTCGTCTCGTACACCGGACTGTCCTGGCTGCCGTACGCGGTCGCGGCTCGGGAGCGCGGCGCCCTCGTGCGTCGCCCGATGTTCACCGCGATCGAACCCGACGGGGTGCGGGAGGCCGACGGGTCGTTCGCCCCGGTCGACGCGATCCTCTGGGCGACGGGGTTCCGTCCCGACCTCGCACACCTCGATCCGCTCGGGCTGCGGAACGAGCGCGGGGGAATCCAGCTGACGGGAACCCAGGTCGCCGTCGAGCCGCGCGTGCACCTCATCGGGTTCGGACCGTCGCAGTCCACGGTGGGAGCCAACCGGGCCGGCCGCGACGCGGTCCGCGCCCTGCGGAAACGGCTGATCACCGCCGACGCGATCTGAGTCCGCCCGCTACCAGGACGCCGGTTGCCTCGCTATGGTGCGCGGCCGGAGGGCATTCCCGCGGCGACTTCTACGCGCGCAGCAACCCGGCTTCCCCGAACCGTGTCGCGAACAGCTCGCCGCGAGGTCGTCGGTGCGACAACTCGCGCCGCGTCAAGCCCACTCGGTCGGCGCCACCTGTCCGTATCGTCGTCACCGTCGCGCGAGGCTGAGGGGGCGGGGTGGATGCCGCCATGACATGGGTCTGGGTGGCGAGCGCGGTGATGGGGCAGAGCGTGTACATCGCCGGGATGCTCGTTTTTCACCGACGGAATCCGACCGATCGCGTTCCGTTCTTTCACCGCCCCGAGAAACGCTTGCGGGCATTCTTCGTGGTGGGAATCGGCTTCACGGTGTTCGGAGGAGTGATACTCGCCCACGGCGTCGAGAACGGCTGGCTCAGGGCCCTGACCGTATTCGCCTGCTTCGTGCCTTCGCTCCTCGCGCAGGTGGGTGTGAATCTTCGGGTGGCCACGCTCCGCCGGCGCTGATCACGCGACCGTAGCTCGCGACCGCGTCCAGGATCCGTGCCCATGTGCAGTCCGAGCGTGCAAGATGGAGACAACAACGGCCCCCGCCGAAGCGGAGGCCGTTGTTTCACTGTCTCAACACAGTGTGCGCCCGAAGGGACTCGAACCCCTAACCTTCTGATCCGTAGTCAGATGCTCTATCCATTGAGCTACGGGCGCAGGGCCTCCGCGCGAAACGGCGCGCAGGCCGTGGTCCAGCATAGACGGAGAAGCGGTGGAGGTCTAATCGGCGCCGACGGCACGGCATCCCGGGCGTGGCGAGCCGGTGTCCGGACGGTGACGGGGGCGCGACGTACGCTGTTCCCATGAGCGCCTACGTCTCGGCGTTCGAGTTGTTCTCCATCGGAGTAGGACCCTCGAGCTCCCACACGGTCGGCCCCATGAGGGCCGCCGCAGAATTCGCCGCACGCCTGCGTTCCACCCGGACGCTCGATCGGGTGGCATCCGTCTCCTGCGCCCTGTACGGATCGCTCGGCGCGACCGGCATCGGGCACGGAACCCCGGATGCCGTGGTCGCGGGCCTCCAGGGGCTCGAACCCGAGAGGGTGGATCCGGATGCCGTGCGCCGGGCGTGGTCGGACTGGCCCGACGGCCAGGAGCTCGCCCTGGCCGGGAGCCATGGCATCCCGTTCTCGAAAGCCGACATCGTGCTCGCGCCGCGCACGCGCCTGCCCGGCCACCCGAACGCGATGACGCTGTTCGCGCGTGACGCCGACGGCGCGATCCTCGCCGACGAGACCTACTACTCGGTCGGCGGCGGGTTCATCCGCCGGGAGGGCGAGCCGCCGCGGGTCGCCGCCGCTCCCGTGCCGTTCCCCTACACCGACGCCGCGTCGCTGATCGCGCTGTGCGACGAGCACGGCATCACGATCGCCGAAGCCGCGCGCCGCAACGAGGAGGCACTGCGCTCCGACGAGGAGATCGCCGAGGGACTGGACCGGATCTGGGATGCCATGGCCTCCTGCGTCAACGCCGGTCTGCAGCACGACGGTGTGCTCCCCGGCATCCTGAAGGTCAAGCGCCGGGCGTCGGTCATCCGCGGACAGCTCGAGGCGATCGAGGCGGAGGGGCACCGCGAACTCCCGGGGGAGTGGCTGGGTGCGTTCGCCCTCGCGGTGAACGAGGAGAACGCCGCCGGAGGGCGCGTGGTGACCGCCCCCACCAACGGTGCAGCGGGCATCCTCCCCGCGGTGGCGATGTACTGGTGGCGGTTCCTCGCGGATTCCGGACTCGGTGTGGGCAACGCCGTCACCCCGCACGGCGAGCTGGTCGGGAGCGCGCTGCTCGGCTTCCACGGTCACGCCGCCACGCGGGACGAAGCCGCCGGGTGGGACGACGCGCAGGTGGCCGAGGCCAATCGCCGCCGTGGCATCCGTCGCTTCCTCCTGACGGCGGCGGCGCTGGGGTCGCTGTTCAAGAACAACGCGTCGATCTCGGGTGCCGAGGGTGGATGCCAAGCCGAGGTCGGCTCCGCGTGCGCCATGGCCGCGGGCGGACTGACGGCGGTGATGGGCGGCACGAACCGGCAGATCGAGAACGCGGCCGAGATCGCGATGGAACACCACCTCGGTCTCACGTGCGACCCGGTCGGCGGTCTCGTGCAGATCCCGTGCATCGAACGCAACGCGATCGCGGCCTCGACGGCCGTCACCGCCGCGCGCCTCGCGCTGCGCGGCGACGGCACGCACTACGTGTCGCTCGACACCGTCGTGGAGACGATGCGGCAGACCGGCATCGACATGTCGACGAAGTACAAGGAGACGAGCGAGGGCGGCCTCGCGGTCAACGTCATCGAGTGCTGACGCGCGGGCGGTCGGCGTCGTCCCCGGGCTTCAGTGTCCAAGACACGCCGATGCCATCGGCGCCGAACGGCGTGTCTTGGACACTCAACGGCGGAGCGGGACGGAGCGGGGCACGGTGCGGCCCCGCGGTGTCAGCGTGCGTCGCGGAGTTTCGCGGTCAGCGAGTGAAGCTGGGCGAGCTCGGCGTCGTCGAGGCGGGCCATGCGGTCCGCGATCGAGGTCGCGTGCGCGGCGGCGAGACGGCGGAAGGCGACGGCGCCGGCCTCGGTCGCCGTGACGAGCGACCCGCGGCCGTCCTCGGGGTCGGCGCATTTGGTGAGCAGCCCGCGGGCGACCATGCGCTCCACCAGGCGCGAGACGCTGGGCTGGCTGATGAGCATGTTCGCCGTGACGTCGCGCAGACGCGCGGTCATTCCGCGGCGACGGGTCACCGTCAGGAGCACGTCGTACTCGGCCTGCGACAGCTCGGAGCACTCGAAGTCGGTGCGCAGATCCTCGAACACCTCGTGCTGCGCACGGAACAGGCTCTCCCATGCCTGGACGGCGAGGCGACGATCGGTCATGGACTCAGGGTAGGGCGTCCCGACCCGACGGGGGCGGTGCCACGTCCATGTCGGTGAATACAGGAAGGGCCGGTCGAAGCGGCATCCGACCGGCCCTCTGCACCAAGAGTGTCCTGCAATCACATGTCGATAACCGCCACAGCAAAACGGTTACCGTGCGATGACTCTATAACGGTGAGGTAACGGAAGGGAAGAGGTTTCCGTGATCTTTTCGTGATGAGAGAGGCATCGTTCGAGCCGCTCAGGGCTCGGTCAGGTCGAAGGTCATCTCCTCGGGGGAGGGGCCCCACGGATCGAAGATGATGTCGGGGTCGTAGACGTCGACGGCGCGCTCCGTGCCGGGGCCCCAGCGACCGTCGCCGTCCACCACGCGGAACGTGAGGTAATACCAGCCTCGCGCCGCCATCACGAGGCGTTTGCGGGCGTGCCCGTCGCCGTCGAGCGAGAACTGCACCGCGTGGCCGGTCATGCTGACCGCGAGCACCGTGGCATCCGGTGGGCCGTCCACCTCGATCACGAGACCGGTCGTGGATGCTTCGTCCACGGTCATGTCCTGGATGCCTGCGAGACCCTCGAAGCCGCGAACCCCGAGACTCACGATCGTGAAACTGCCCGCTCGTGTCGAAACCGTGCCGTCGGTCGAGGAGCTCGTCACGGCGTACGGGTAGGTGCCCGCGGGAAGGGAGAGGCGGCGGGCGTCGAAGGTCCAGCTGCCGTCCGGCGTCGTGTCGGCGGCGTACCGCGATCCGTCCACGTCGACCGTGACGGTGTCGCCCGGTCGACCGCGGCCGGTCAATGCGGGCGCGAGGTACCCCGTCGTCGCAGCGGCGGGATCGGGGGTCGGACCCGCGGACGAGGTCGGAGCGGGTGTCGGCGTGGCGGTGCCGCTCTGCGCGAGCGGGGTGGGCCGGTCGGACGGAGGGAGGGGGAGCGTCGCGGGATCGAGGACGAGAGCCGCCTCCGTGAGGTTCGGATCCTCGACCCCCCTCCCCACGCGGGGGGCGGTCGTGGCCTCGGGGGCGGGGGTGGTGGGTGCGGCCTCTGTCGGCGCGGTATTCTCCGCCGCCGGGAGCACCGGTGATCCTGCGCTCACGACGGGCGGCGGCGCGGGCGGAGCCGCCGCGTCGGCCGCATCGGGGGCCGCTGTGCCGAGGAGGGGCGCGAGCAGAAGAAGGGATGCCGTGACCCCGCCGACGGCGAGCACGCTGAGGGCGCCGACGGTCGCGCCGACGCCGACGCCGACGCCGACGCCGACGCCGGCGCCGGCGGCGACTCCGGCGGCCGCGGATCCGCCCGCCGTCGACGAGGCGACGCCGGCGGCCGCGGATCCGCCCGCCGTGGAGGACCCGGTGCCTCCCGAGGCGAGTGAGCCGAGGCCGAGGGCGGTGACCGTCCCGCCTCCCGTCGAGGCGGCTGCCGCCGCGGCCCCCGATCCCGTCGCCGAGCCGATCAGGATCAGGGCGAGCGTGCGCTGGGTGCGAGACGCCCTGCTGCGGAGGGCGTGGAGGAGGTCGGCGCACGACCCGCAGGTCGCGATGTGGGCACGGACGGCGGCATCCGTCCGGGGGTCGGTGGCCCGGTTGACGTAGTCGGGCAGGATGCGGGCGGCGTGCGTCGGATCGTCTCGGAGGAGCGGGGGAATCTGCTGGGCGAGCCAGGTGCGCGCGAGCCCCGACGTCGCCCGACGGCGGAGAGCGGAGACGGCATTGGCCGAGATCCCGAGTTCCTCGGCGATCTTCCGGCGGTCCGCTCCCTCCACCTCGGTCAACCACAGCAGACGCCGCCAGCGAGGCGGGAGACCCTCCAGGGCTGCGGACAGATCGGAGCGCTCGTCGTCGCGCTCGACGAGGGTCAGCGCATCCAGGGAGGTGCCGATCTCCTCGACGGGACGATCGCTCAGGTCGACCTCCGCGCGTCGCCACCGGAGGGCCGTGTTGCGGATCACGGCCTTCAGGTAGGGGCGGAACGCGTCCGTGGGGCCGGTGGCCGTCGTCGTGACCTGCTGGTAGATCGCGAGGAAGGCCTCGGAGACGAGGTCGTCCACCCGCGAGGGAAGCGCCCGCCGCGCGTACCTCGCCGCGGCCTCGCGGTGGCGCGTCCACAGCTCTTCGAAGGCCGTGGTCTCACCGCTTCGAACGGCGGTGAGGAGCTCACGGTCGCCGCGGACGTCGGCCATGCGTCCCCCTCCCCCCGGAACGGTTCTCCTCGTCGTCGTCGGGTGCGGCGGCGAGTCCCCGTGGCCAGAGCATAATGGGCGACTCGCGCAAGGGGCGGCGGTCCTCCGCCCGCGGCGGAGGTCACGGCCGGGTCAGCGCCCGCGGACGTGATTCCACTGCGTGATGACCTCGGAGCCGTGCTCGAACCCGAGCTCGCTCACCGCGGAGGTGCCGAGCACGAAGTAGCGTCCGCCCGCGGCGGTGAGGCCCAGCCAGACACCGGCCAGGGCGCGGAGGAAGTGCGCGTGGGAGAAGAGCAGCACCTGCTCGCCGGCGCGGACGCGCGGGCGCAGTTCGTCCAGCAGTGATTCCGCGCGGGCCGTGACCTGCTCGACCGTTTCGCCGGGCGTCGCGCCGGCGGGGGCACCGGCCTGCCAGATCGTCCAGGGCCGGCCGAGGCGCGCGTCGATCTCGGGCGTCGTGAGGCCCTCGTACGCGCCGTAGTCCCACTCGACCAGGCGCGGTTCGAGCTCGGCCTGCGGGTAGCCCGCTCGGGCGGCGGTCTCGACGGCGCGGTGCAGGGGGCTGGACAGCACGAGGTCCCAGTGGCGGGTGGCGAGCAGGGTGCCGGCGAGCTCGGCCTTGTAGGCGCCGGTCTCGGTGAGGGGGATGTCGGTCAGCCCGGTGTGGCGGCCGGTGCGGCTCCACTCGGTCTCGCCGTGGCGGACGAGCACGAGGCGCCCGTCGGGGTCGGTCAGATCCTCGTCTTTCACGTCCCCATCCTCCCGCGTTCGGCCGGATCGGTCGTGGATCGGGGCCGAGAACGGACGAAGGGCCGGTCGAGGAGTCTCGACCGGCCCTTTCCCTGCACCAGAGTGTCCTGCAATCACATGTCGGTAGCTGCCACAGCAAAACAACTACCGTGCGATGACTCTATAACGGTGAGGTAACGCCAGGGAAGAGGATGCCGTTACCTTTTCGTGATTCATAGCTTCCTCATCACCGGCTCATCAGACGGCGACGACCGCACGCGAGCGGCCTCGTGCTCGGCTCGCGAGGGGTGTCCGGGCGAGCTCACGAGTCGGAGAATGGGCGGCAGATGACCCCGCGCGACTCCGCTTCCGTTCGGATCGGACGTCTCCGGAAAAGTCGGACGACATGCGGGTGACATTCCCGGATCGGAATGCGTCCTCCGAACTCCGCGTCGGCGAGTCCGAGGAAACCCAGATCAGGGGCATCATTTGCGAAACCCTCGCAGAGCGGTGGTGACGATTGCTGCCGGTCGCGCGACCGGAGAGTGGCCGGAATGTCGACGGAGGGTGAATTCTTCCGTCTCGCGCTCCTTTACAGTCACCAGAACGACGACGGCGTGCGACCGCCCGAGGTCGCCCGCCGTTCAGGCTGGGGGGGCCGTGTCACGCGCTGCGTCAATGCGCTGTTTCGCTGTACCCCCTTTACCCGAGGGGAATGGCGATGGCCCGACACCCAGAGCGCCGGCGGAACGTCCACCGGCGCACGCACCGCACATCATCCAGCCGGATCTCGGCCGGATCCGAGATCTTCCGCGACGGCACGGTGCAATCGCCGTCGCTGATCCTGCTCGTCGTCCTCGCGACGATCGGGTGCCTGCTGTACGCGGCGTTCCTCCTGAACCCGGCGAACGTCGGCGATCCGCTTCCCTACACGATCGTCGTCGTCTGCGAGAGCTTCCTGATCCTGCAGATCCTCCTGAGCCTGTGGACCGCGCTCTCCTCCACGCACAATCCCCGAGGGTTCGCCTACCACGCGGCGCGTGCGAGCCTGTTCACGGGCGACCCGGAGAACCCCGACGTGCAGGTTCACGATGTGCGCGTCGGCATCGACGTGCTCATCCCGACCTACGGCGAATCCCTCGTGGTGCTCGAGCGAACGGTCCGCGCGTGCGTCGCGCTCCGAGGTGCCCACCGGACGTGGGTCCTGGACGACATGCGTCGCCCGGAGGTCGCCGAACTGGCCGCGCGGCTGGGGGCGGGATACCGCACCCGCGAGGGGAACGAGGGCGCCAAGGCGGGCAACATCAACGCGGCGCTCCAGCAGCTCGACGGTGGCTACTTCGCGATCTTCGACGCGGACTTCGTGCCGGAACCGAACTTCCTCGAGGAGACGATGCCGTTCTTCGCCGACGACCGGGTCGCGTTCGTGCAGACCCCGCAGGTCTACGGCAACATCGACGGATTCATCGCTCGTGCGTCGGCCTACATGCAGACGGTCTTCTACGCGCTCGCCCAACCGGGGAAGAACCGCTTCAACTCGGCGTTCTGCGTGGGAACCAACGTCGTGTTCCGCCGTGCGGCCGTCGACAGCATCGGGGGATTGCACGCGGCGTCGAAGTCGGAGGACATCTGGACCTCGATCCTCCTGCACGAGGCCGGGTGGTCCTCGGTGTACATCCCGCTGCACCTGGCGACGGGAGAGACGCCCGACCGCATCGAGTCCTTCAGCAAGCAGCAGGTGCGCTGGGCCACCGGGGCGTTCGAGATCCTGCTCACGCACAACCCGCTGTCGCCGCGCCGCACGCTCACGATGGACCAGCGGCTGCAGTACTTCGCCACGGCCACGTTCTACTTCAACGGGGTCATCCCGTTGGCGCTCCTCCTGCTGCCGCCGCTGCAGATCTTCCTCGACATCACGCCCATGTCGATGGGAGTTCCCCTGGGGCAGTGGATCCTCTTCTACTGCGGCTTCTACGTCATGCAGGTGGTGATGGCGTTCTTCACGATCGGCGCGTTCCGCTGGGAGACCCTCCTGCTGTCGTCCGTATCGTTCCCGATCTACACGAAGGCGCTGTTCAACGCCGTCACGGGCCGTGCCGGGACGTGGCACGTCACCGGGGCGGGCGCGCGGACCTCGCCCTTCCTCTACATCCGCGTACAGAGCCTCTTCTTCCTGTTCCTGCTCGCGACCACCCTCGTCGGCGTCTGGAAGTTCGACTGGACGGGGCAACTGTCCGTCGCCCTCTTCTGGAACGTCGTGAACACCGTCGCCCTGGGCGGTCTCATCATCGTGGCGTTCCGCGAGCAGCAGCAGGACCGCCGCCGCGCCCGCAACCGTCGCCAGCTGCAGACCGCGCCGCGGCGTCGAACCTTCGACCCCCTGGAGGTGGTCTCGTGAAGTTCCTCCGCATCGGCGGCTTCATCCTGTCGTCCGTGATCGTGCTGGCCGTCGCCCTCGGCGGACTGATGTACGCCAACCAGCGGGCACTGAGCGTCGGCGCATCGGAGGCGACCCTCGTCTCCGACACCTACAGCGTCGGGACCGCCTACGCCGGGTTCGTGGCATCCATGTCCATCCAGCCGGGCACCCCCGTGGTGAAGGGACAGGAGCTGCTGCGGCTGCAGAGCTCCACCCTGCAGCAGTCGCTGCAGACCTCGCGGCTCAACCCCGAGGGCGTGGGCTACCGCGTCGAGGGAGACGACGTGCTGGTGTTCACCGCCGTCGCCGACGGCATCGTCCGCGACGTCGAGGCCAACATCGGGTCGTTCGTCCCGGGCAACTCGATCATCGCCGTCGTGGGCATCTCGAACACCCTTCACCTGGAGGCGTCCTTCCCCATGAACGCCCGGGACTACGCCCGGATGCAGGTCGGCGGCGACGTGGACGTCCGGATGCCGGACGGGACCTCGCGCACGCTCGCTCTGACGGAGTTCCACGTCGGCGAGGAACGCGACGGACAGCCGCAGGTCGTCGTCGTGGCGCGGGACGAGAGCCTGGGCGGCGCGTCGGTGGCGTTCGCGGGCGCGCCCGTGGCCGCGGCCCTCGAGCTGCGCGGCGACGAGGACCTCGGATCCTGGGTCGTGCGCCAGGTCGGCAAGCTCTTCGTCCCCGGGGGGTTCCGGTGAGTCGGCGCCTCCGGACGGTCGCGGCGGCCGCGATCCTCGTCGCCGTCGGGCTGACCGCGAGCGGGTGCGTCCCGGAGGTGCCGGAGTCCCCGACCGTCGACGCCACGCCCGCCCCGGCGTGGGCGACGGACGCGGCGCAGGTGGCCGCCGATCTCCCCCGACTGCCCGGTCCCTACGCCGGTGACACACGTCTCGCCGAGGGGGTGGCGCCGCCGACCAACTCCTGGGTCGGTGCGGCGGTCTTCGGCGGCGGCGAACGTCCGGTGTACACGGGGGTGCTGGCGGTGCGTCCGACCGCGTCCTCCTTCGAGGTGGGGCTGCCGCGCGTCGCGGTCACGCCCTCGTCGGTGTTCGGTTCGTTCGTCGCCGACCTGCGGTTCGACGTGTCGGGGTCATCCACGGTGCTGTCGCGGATCGACGCGCTGTCGGCCGATTTCCGTTACAGCACCGCAGACGCGGAGGTCGGCACGCTGACCCTCGCCCAGGGGTGGCCCTACGCGTTCTACCGCGCGACGACGGCGCAGGAGATCGGGCTGGGGGGCGCGACGCCGACCGAGACGTCGTCCGGAGTGTGGCGGACCGAGGTGAACGGGGTGGCGTACCTCGTCGTCGGCACCGACGCCGTGCTCGGGGGCAGCGGATTCTCCGTCGCGGCGGGCGGGACGCTCGCGGTACTCGCGCTCCCCTCCGGCGCGAGCTCGGACGTGATCGATCGGCTCGTGGCCGGTGCCGTCCCGCTGGCGGGGACCGAGGCGACCACCCGGGTCGAGAGCGAGTCGGTGGTGACGACCTTCCATTTCGACGTCGACCAGGACACCGTCTTCGCCGCCCGCCCGCATCAGCAGATCTCGACGGGACTCCTCGGGGCCGCGTACGACACCATCTACGGCCCGTCGACCCTGGTGGGTGGGCGGGACTTCACGTTCGAGGTCCCGCGCGTCGACCCCGTCGCGGGGCTGGATGTCGACTCGTTGACCGACGACGAGAAGGACAGCGTCCGCGCGCAGATCGCCGTGGACGCCGAGCGCCCGTTCGTGGCGACGGACTCCTACTCCGGGGGCAAGGAGCTCTACCGGGCGGCGATGCTCTACCGTCTCGCCGTCGACCTCGGGCAGGACGATGTCGCGGCGACGCTCAAGTCCGGGATCGAGCAGGAGCTGGACCTGTGGCTCGACCCCCGTGGATGCCAGGGGCGCAGCGACCGCTGCTTCGTGTACGACCCGGTGCTCGGCGGGATCACGGGGCGTGCCCCGGCGTACGGATCCGACGAGTTCAACGACCACCACTTCCACTACGGATACTTCCTCTACGCGCTCGGCGTCGTGGCGCAGGGTGATCCCGACCTCGTCGAGAGGTACCGGCCGATGGCCGACGTCATCGCGCTCGACCTCGCGGCGCCGGTGGCCGTTCCGGGATTCCCGGCACGGCGCGTGTTCGATGAATACGAGGGTCACTCCTGGGCCTCCGGCACGGTGCCGTTCGTCGACGGGAACAATCAGGAGTCGGCCTCGGAGGCGGTGAACGCCTGGGCGGGACTCGCGCTGTGGGCGGAGGTATCCGATCAGGACGACCTCCGCGCCGAGGCCGAGGCGCTGCTGAGCGTCGAGACCGAGACGGCCCGTCGATACTGGCTCGGTGCGGAGATGCCGACCGGCATGACGGCCCCGTTCTTCGCGCTCAACTGGGGTGGCAAACGTGACTACGCGACGTTCTTCGACGCGTCGCCGTCGGCGATCCTCGGGATCGAGCTCATTCCGATGTCTCCTTCGACGGCGTTCCTCCCGGACGCCGAGCGCCGCGCCGCACTGGTGTCGGGGGTGATGGATGCCGGAACCCTCGAGCTGCCGCTCATCGACTACGTCATCATGCTCCAGGCCACCGTCGATCCCGCCGCCGCACTCCAGAACGCGCGTGACCTCCCCGACGCGCGCATCGATTCCGCGAACTCCCGCAGCTACCTGCTCGCGTGGATCCTGACCCACGACTGACCCCATCCCGTCCACTCGAACGAGAGGCCACACCATGATCACGAAGGCCGTCATCCCCGCCGCCGGACTCGGCACCCGGTTCCTGCCGGCGACCAAAGCCATCCCGAAGGAGATGCTGCCGGTCGTCGACAAGCCCGCGTTGCAGTACGTGGTCGAAGAGGCCGTCGCGGCCGCGCTCGACGACGTCCTGGTCATCATCGGACGCAACAAGAACGCCATCAGCAACCACTTCGACGCGGTTCCGGAGCTGGAGCACACCCTCTCCACCAAGAACGACGCCGTCAAGCTCGAGCACGTGCAACGCTCCTCCACTCTCGCCGACGTGCACTTCGTCCGGCAGGGCGAGCCGCGCGGCCTCGGCCACGCTGTCCTGCGAGCTCGGCGACACGTGGGACACGAGCCGTTCGCGGTGCTGCTCGGCGACGATCTGATCGGCGAGGGCGAAGGGTTGCTGTCCCGCATGATCGCGGTCGCCGAGCAGCGTTCCACCTCGGTGATCGCGTTGATGGAGGTGCCCGCGGAGCAGATCCACCTCTACGGCTGCGCGGCCGTCGAACCCACCGCGGACGCCGACGTCGTCCGTGTCACCGGTCTCGTCGAGAAACCCGACGCGGAAACCGCGCCCTCCCTATACGCCGTCATCGGCCGGTACGTGCTGCAGCCCGCCGTCTTCGACGTCCTCGAGGACACGCCGCCGGGCAAGGGCGGGGAGATCCAACTGACCGACGCCCTCCAGGTCATCGCCGCCGAGGGCGACGAGGAGGTCGCGGGCGGCGTCTACGGCGTGGTCTTCTCCGGCGCGCGCTACGACACGGGAGACAAGGTGGACTACGTCAAGGCGATCCTCCAGCTCGCCTCCGCACGCGATGATCTGGGACCTGCACTTCGGCCATGGATCCGAGAGTTCGCCGCGAGCCTCTGAGGCGGCGACGACACGATTCCGAACGATCGACGGGGCGAGGGCATGACAGGACTTCGAGGCCAGGACTCCGTGGCGCGGTTGGCGTCCGATCTGCGGCTGCTGCGCGTGTCCGCCGGCAACCCGACACTCTCGCGATTGCAGTCCGAGAGCGGGGTGTCGCGCACCGTGCTCTCGGACGCGTTCCTCGGTCGCGGTCTGCCCTCGGTGCGCACCCTGGCCTCCATCGTGCAGACGTGCGGCGGCGGGCCGGTGGACCCGTGGTTGGAGCGCCGCGACGCTCTGACCCGTCTCGGTGCGGATCATCGGACGCCGGACGGGACGCGGGAGTTCGGGGGCCGGGAGGGCGTGATCGTCGCGACGGCGCTGGGAGTCGGTGCGGTCGTGGCGATGGTCGCGCGCGGACTGTTCGCGGTCTTCGGCCGGCGCCGGCGGCGCTGAGGGGCAGGGCGGGACGCGGCGCCGTCCGGGCGGTCCGGTTCCCCTGTGACCGCGGCTCTCCCGAGTCCGGCGCGACCGCGGGTATCCGGCATCCATTACTCTTGCCTGCGCCGTGACTGCTCTGGAAGCGCCGGCGCCGGCGCGTGATCTCCGCCGGGTCCCACGATTGCGAGTTCCCCCCTCATGACCTCCTCCTCGGGTTCGTCGCCCCTGCCCCGCGACGCCGCCGCGACAGCGGAGCCGCCGCGCACGCTCCGTCGAGCCATGGATGCCAGGCACCTGGTCATGATCGCCCTCGGCGGCGTCATCGGCTCGGGACTCTTCCTCAGCTCGGGGTACACGATCCAGCAGGCCGGGCCCCTGGGGGCCGTGCTCGCCTATCTGCTCGGCGCGTTCGTGGTGTGGCTCGTGATGGTGTGCCTCGGCGAGCTCGCGGTGGTGTATCCCGTGTCGGGGTCGTTGCACGTCTACGCGGCCCGCACGATGGGACCGGCCACGGGATTCGCGACGGCGTGGCTGTACTGGCTGTGCTGGGTGGTCGCACTGGGGTCGGAGTTCACGGCATCCGGGATCCTGATGCAGAGATGGTTCCCCGATGTCGCGGTGTGGGTGTGGTGCCTGGTCTTCGCCGCCGTCCTCTTCACGCTCAACGCGATCTCGGCCCGGGTGTTCGGCGAGACGGAGTTCTGGTTCGCCCTCATCAAGGTGGTCGCGATCGTCGCGCTCATCGTGCTGGGCGGCATGGCGATCTTCGGATTCACGCCGCTGTCGCCGGAGCCGCACGAGGCGGTGCTGCTGAGCAACTTCCTGACTCCGGAGGGCGTCCTCCCCGCGGGGCTGGGGGGAGTCCTGATCACCTCCCTGGCGGTGTTCTACGCCTTCAGCGGTGCGGAGCTGGTGGGCGTGGCCGCGGGCGAGACGAAGGATCCGGGTCGCAACATCCCGCGCGCCCTGCGGTCGACCGTACTGCGTCTGCTCGTGCTGTTCGTGCTGTCGATCACCGTGATCGCGGCCCTGCTGCCCTACGACCGGGCGAGCCTCAGCTCGAGCCCGTTCGTCGACGTCTTCGAGTACGTCGGCGTCCCGTACGCCGCCGACATCATGAACTTCGTCGTCATCACGGCCCTCCTCTCGGTCGGCAACAGCGGACTGTATTCCTGTGCGCGCATGCTGTTCTCGCTCGCCGAGGAGGGTTACGCCCCGCGCGCGTTCACCCGCCTGACCCGCCGCGGCATCCCGATCGTCGCGCTCCTGGTCAGCCTCGGGATCGGACTGGTGTCGCTGATCTCGAGCGTCATCGCGGCCGAGACGGTGTACCTCGTGCTGGTCTCGATCGCGGGCTTCGCCGCCGTCGCGGTGTGGATGTCCATCGTCGCCGCGCAGTTCTTCCATCGGCGGCAGTTCGTCCGCGGCGGGGGAGACGTCGCCACCCTGCCCTTCCACACGCCCTTCTACCCTGTGGTGCCGATCCTCGCGTTCGTGTTGCTCACGGCGTCGATCGTCGCGATCGCCTTCGACCCCGATCAGGCTCCGGCGCTGTACTTCGGCATCCCGTTCGTCCTGCTCTGCTACGGCTACTTCTGGGTGCGGTACGGCCGCCGCGGTGCGCGGCCCGTGCCGGTGAACGAAGAGGCTCCGGTCGACGAGGTCGACTGAGTCGAGCGGGCGGCGGTGGCCCGCGGCGGCGGTGGCCCGCGGCGGCGGGTGCCGGGGTGGTGGGGTGTCGGCGCGCCGGGGTGCGGGGCGGTGGGCAGCGGCGCGACGGAGACGCGCGGGCTCGGGCGGCGATATCGCGGCGCGATCAGGGGTGAGCGGCGCGCGGCGACGAGCGACTCCGCCACCAGGCGAACGAGAGCAGCGATGCGACCGCAGCGCCGAAGGCGTTGACCAGGACGTCGTCGGTCGACGTGACGCGCCCGAGGGGGAGCAGGAGCTGGAGGATCTCCAGGACGCTCGAGCACGCCGCCGCGATGAGGAAGACGAGCGGGACGACCAGCGGGGGCGGCCCGAGGCGGAACCGCACCGGGAGAAGTGCGCCGAGTGCGGCGAACACCAGCAGGTTGCCGACCACCTGGATCACGGCGTCGCCGCCCGACAGAACTGCAGCCAGGTCTCCGAACGGCACGAGACGGATGCCGCCCGCCCCGCCGGTGGGAGTCATGATCATCCACACCCACGGCGCGGTCCCGAGCGCCATCCCGACCTCGGCGGCGGCGGAGCGGCGTGCCCACCGCGGCGACCATCCCCGTCGGATCCTCCGACGAGCGAGCAGGACGGCGACGAGGATGCCGAGGGGGAGGCCCACCAGGACGGTGACCCCGACGACCGTGCCGTAGCGGTCGGCGATGGAGGTGACGACGTCCACGAGCCTCCCGAGGTGGATGCGTCGGAAGGACGCGGCGGGCCGTTCGACCCTACTGCCGCGCGTGCGGCGGGCCGTTCGACCGTTCTGGAGCGTGAGCGTGGGGCGTGCCGTGAGACCGTTCCGGAGCGTGGGCGTGGGGCGTGCCGTGAGACCGTTCCGGGGCGTGAGCGTGGGGCGGGTGGCGGGGCCTCGTCAGGATGTCTTCTGTGTGCGATCCGCGTCGCGTCGACGGCTTCTACACAGGCGCCCGTCGCCGTGAGTTGTCCACCGATATGCCCTCTGGCCTGGGGAATGTCGATGTCGTCGGATATCGTTAGAACATGTCTTCGAATGTTCCGCCCGGCGCCGCCGGGGGCGATGCCGAACCGCCGGTAGGCCGTGCAGCTTCTGCGGCCGGACCGTCCGCGGGTGCTCCGCCGCCCCAGGCCACGGGTCCCGTCGCCGGTGCGCCCGCAGGCACAGGCCCGTCGGGGGATGTGAGAGTGCTCTCGGTGCTGGTGACGGAGGTCGTTCGGGCCGAGGCCGTGGTCGCGGCGGCCGAGGTCGCGCGCGTGCGTGCTCTGGCGGCGGCAGGACGATTCGTGCTGGAGTCGTCGTCGAGAACGCGGGCGTCGGGGCGTGCGGCGGAGATGGCTCTGCGAGAGTCGCGTCCGAGATCGCCGCGGCGTGCCGGGTGTCGGACCGGGCGGTGCAGCGCGACGTGGACGAGGCGATGACCCTGGTGGAGTCGTTCCCGAAGGTGGTGGCCGCCTGGGAAGCGGGGGCCGTGTCGCGGCGGCACGTGCGGGTGATCGCCGAGGTCGGGATGCAACT
Source organism: Microbacterium proteolyticum (assembly GCF_029639405.1). Taxonomy (NCBI): domain Bacteria; kingdom Bacillati; phylum Actinomycetota; class Actinomycetes; order Micrococcales; family Microbacteriaceae; genus Microbacterium; species Microbacterium proteolyticum. The sequence goes on along the minus strand of NZ_CP121274.1, from coordinate 392,135 downwards.
TCCGGCGGAGAAACGGGTCGAGTTCGATGCCCTCGCCGCCGCGCTGGCGGGTGAGGTGTCGAGCCCCGGGCGTCTGAAGTCTCGGCTGACGATCGCGTCCGAGGCGTTGCAGCCGCGGACGATCACCGAGCGTCATCGGGCCGCGCGGGAAGGACGGTGTGTGCGGATCGTGCCCGGGGTGGAGGGGATGTCGGATCTGATCGCGACGTTGCCGACGGTGTTGGCCGAGGCGGTGTTCGACCGGCTGACGCAGCAAGCCCGCGTGATCGTCGACGCCCGCCCCGACGAGGCGGCGACGGCCCGGGCGATGACGCCCCGGAGCCCGGCCTCGTGGGGGCCAGTCGGCTCGAGCGGCTCGGCGAAGGCACCCGACACCCGGTCAGTGGACCAGGTGCGCGCGGACGTGTTCGCCGACATGCTCCTGACGGCCGATCCCGCGATCGATCCGACGCGGATCGGCGACGGTCCGGGGACCCTCGGGAGGATTCGTGCCCGCGTTCAGGTCGTGGTCCCCGCGCTGACCGTTCTCGACCCCGCGCGCGAGGCCACCTCCCCCGCCGAGCTCGTGGGGCGCGGCCCCATCGATACTGCCCTGGCCAGGGATCTGGCGGACGCGACGAGCGTGCCGTGGGACCGCGTCATCACCCACCCCGTCTCCGGCGCGGTGCTGCACACCGACACCTACGCGCGCACCGCCGCGATCGACCGGCATCTCCGCGCCCGTGACCGGCACTGCCGGTGGCCCGGATGCATCACTCCCGCGATCCGGAGCGAGGTCGACCACACCCTCGACCACCACCTCGGTGGCGCCACCCGCGTGTCCAACCTCGCGCACCTGTGCCAGCGGCACCACACCCAGAAGCAGTTCACGCGATGGACCGTGCGACAGGGCGACGCGGGGGTCCTGGAATGGACCTCCCCGACCGGCCGCACGTACACGCACACCCCCGATCCCTACCCACCCGCCACTCCGTCGCCCGGCGTCCGGTTCGAATACGACACACCCCCCTGGGAGATGCAGGACGAGCAAGACGGCACGGAGAGCGCGTCGTGATCCGGCCTGCTGTGCGCGTTCGATCCTTCAGGTGACCGAGGGTCCTCGTCTACTGGCATGCTGTGCCCGAGGGCGCGCATCCGACGCGCCGCACAGGACTGTACGGTCCAATTCTCGGGGGAGAACACATGGGGGATTCCGGGCTGCCCGCGGCCGGTTGGTATCCGGCGGCGCACGCGAACGGCGAGGAACGATGGTGGGACGGAACGCGGTGGTTCGACGGCGACGAGGCCGCCACGGCGGTCGTCGACGCGGCGACGGCGGCCTTGCCCGGACACGCAGCGGCTGCCCGCGATGGCGCTGAGCCGGTCCGGCAGCCCGGGGTCATGCGGCGTCGCACGGGTGCCGTGTTCGTCGGGGCGGGGCTGATCGTCGGACTGCTGTTCGGTACCGCGAGCGGAGGTATCGGCTCATTGGGCGAACGAGACACGCTGAAGGCGCAGGTGAGCGCGCTGGAGGGCGAGGTCGCCGATGCGGAAAGCGCTGTCGACACCGCTGAAGACGCCGTCGACACTGCTCGCGAAGATCTGGAGGCTGCGAAGGCGCGCGCGACCGCTGCCGAGCAGAAGCTCACGGCAGCGACCGCGCAGGTGACCGCCCTCGAAGCGGCCGCCGTCACCGCGAAAGCGGATCTCGACGCGCGGGTGGCCGAGATCGCCGACCTGAAAGCCAAGATCCCCGCGTCCACCGAACCCGTTCAGTCCACGCCGGTGCAGGAGGCATCGACCACCGAGAATGTCTCCTACGCGAACTGCACCGAGGCGCGCAACGCAGGTGCCGCACCCGTTCGCCGCGGCGACCCCGGCTACAGCTCCCGCCTCGACAGGGACGGGGACGGCATCGGCTGCGAATGAGCAGCGTCGCCACTTCCGTCCTCTACGCTTTCGCGCCCGTCAGCGCCAGCGTCCCACCGAGCCCGATCATCATCACACCGCCTGCACCCGAGAGCGCCGCGATGCGCTTCGGTGAGCGGGCGAACCACTCGCGCGCGGTGCCCGCCGCGAGCGCCCATGTGCTGTCGCACAGGAGGGCGAGAACCTCGAACAGCAGCCCCAGCAACAGCAGTTGAGCCCACACGGGTCCCGCCGCGGGTGAGACGAACTGGGGGAGCACGGCGACGAAGAAGGCGATCGTCTTCGGGTTCGTCATGCCGACGACGATGCCCTGGCGCAGGAGAGTCCACGACGATCGGGGGCCGCCGACGGCACCTGTCGCCGCGTCTCCACGGTGCCGGATGGCCTGGATGCCGAGCCAGACGAGATACACCGCGCCGGCGATCTTGATGACCGTGAAGGCCACGATCGACGAGGCCACGATCGCCCCCACCCCGAACGCCACCGCCAGCACGGCCGGGATCGTTCCGAGGGCGTTCCCGACCACGCTGAGCACGCCCGCGCGGCGACCGAGCGCGATGGACCGGCCGATGACGAACAGCACGCTCGGCCCCGGGATCACGATGATGACGACGGAGGCCAGCGCGAACGCCACCAGGTTCTCCCACGGGATCATGCGCTCACACTAACGTCGGCAGACCCCCCGCTCGGACTACTCTCGTGACACGGTCGTCTACCCGAGGGAGCCGTCATGCAGGAGCAGTTCGACACCGTCGTCGTCGGAGCGGGAATCGCGGGTCTGTCCGCCGCCCGTCTCCTCGCTCGCGAGGGCAATCACGTCGTCGTCGTGGAGGCCCGCGACCGAGTCGGCGGTCGCGTCCACTCGCAGCGCGACGGGCACCACGTCACCGACCGCGGGGCGTCCTGGATCCACGGCATCGACGACAGCCCCGTCGAGGCGGCCGCGCGCGCGTTCGGCATGCCGATGGCCGAGTTCACGGTCGGCGGGTACCAGCCCGACAGTCGCCCGCTGGCCTATTTCGGTCCGGATGCCGCCCGCCTCGCACCCGAGGAGGTGCAGGCGTTCGCCGCCGACGTCCGCGCCCTGAACGCCGACCTCGTCGAGATCATCGCCCGCTCGGCCCCGGACGCCACGTACGCCGACGTCGTCGAGGAGGCCCTCGCCGGGCGCGACTGGGCGCCCGAGCGCGCGCAGCGCGTGCGCGAGTACAACGGCCGCCGCGCCGAGGAGCAGTACGGCGTCCACATGACGGTGCTCGGCGCGCACGGACTCGACGACGACACCGTCAACGGCGACGAAGTCGTCTTCCCGCGCGGCTACGACGAACTCGCGACCCACCTCGCCGAGGGTCTCGACGTCCGCCTCGAGCACGTCGTCACGGCCGTCGACTGGTCCGGTGACGGCGTCACCGTCACCACGGACCACGGAACCTTCCACGGTGCCGGCGCCGTCGTCACGCTCCCCATCGGCGTCCTGCAGTCCGGTGACGTCACGATCACGCCGCCGCTGCCGGACACGCACCAGCGGGTGCTCGGGGTCCTGGCATCCAATGCCTTCGAGAAGGTCGTGCTGCGCTTCCCCGAGAAGTTCTGGGATGCCGGGGTCTACGGCATCCGTCAGTTCGGCGACGAGGGGGAGTGGTGGCACTCCTGGTACGACCTCGGGCGGATCCACGACGAAGCGGCTCTCCTGACCTTCGCCGCCGGTCCCGCAGCGGTCGCCACCCGGCACTGGAGCGACGAGGAGATCACGGCCTCGACGATGACGCAGCTGCGCCGTCTGTACGGCGACGCGATTCCCGAGCCCGAGAGCGTCGTCGTCACCCGATGGCAGGACGACCCGTTCTCGCGCGGGTCGTACAGCTACATGAAGCCCGGCTCGGTCGGCCCCGACCACGACGACCTCGCCGTACCCGTCGGGGGTGTCCTGCACCTCGCCGGCGAAGCGACGTGGGGCGACGATCCCGCCACCGTCCCCGGCGCTCTGCTGTCGGGGCACCGCGCCGCCGAGAACGTGCTCGGCCGCGCGGTGCCGATCGAGGAGCTCTGGACCTGAGTCAGCGCGGCTCGGGGCCGGTCGCCACGGGGAGCTCGGGGTGGTTCGACCACTGGCTCCATGAGCCGGGGAACACGCGCGGCGTGAACCCGGCGAGGGTCAGCGCCACCGCCTGGTGCGCGGCCGTGACGCCGGACCCGCAGTACACGCCGACCTCGGCCCCCGGAGTCGCACCGAGCGCGGCGAACCGCTCGCGCAGCGCCTCCGGATCGTGGAACCGCCCGTCGGCCCCCACGTTCTCGGTCGTCGGCGCGCTGACAGCTCCCGGAACGTGCCCCGCGCGCGGGTCGATCGGCTCGACCTCACCGCGGTACCGTTCCCCGGCGCGCGCGTCGAGCAGGAGCGACCCGTCCGCGAAACCGGCCACGTCCTCGAGCGGCAGCACCGGCAGAGCGCCGTAGGCCAGGGTCACCGATCCCGGCGCGGGGGCGACGGCATCCCCGGATTCCACCTCGAAGCCGGCGTCGGTCCACGCCCGCAGCGATCCGTCGAGCAGGCGCACGTCGGCGACGCCGGCGTACCGCAGCAGCCACCAGGCGCGCGCGCTCGAGAGGTTCTTCAGGTCGTCGTAGACGACGACGGTGTCGCCGTCGTCGATGCCCCAGCGCCGAGCGACCTCCTGCAGCGCTTCGACGGGCGGAATCGGATGCCGCCCCTCGGTGGGCTCGCCGTGCGCGGCGAGGTCGTGGTCGAGGTCGACGTACTGCGCGCCGGGGATGTGTCCGGCGAGGTACTCGGGCCGCCCGTCGGGACGGTCGAGGCGCCAGCGCACGTCGAGCACTCGGACCGGACCGCCGTCGGCGAATCGACCAGCGGCGAGAGCGTCGTGCAGCTCGGTCGCGGTGACCAGGACGTCAGACATGCGCGTGCACCGATTCGGCCTCGTGGATGCCGGACAGCTTGAACCCGAGCCGGCCGTGCGCGAACCCCCCGCCGGCGCGGATCGCCGTGGCGACCCAGGCGGCCTCGGCGAGCTCCGTCTTGGACGCCCCGGCGCGGACCGCGGCCTGCGAGTGGGCGTCGATGCAGTAGGTGCACTGCGTCGTGATCCCGACCGCGAGCGCGATGAGCTCGCGGAACTTCAGCGGGATCTCGCGCCCCTCCGGAGCGAACACGCTGTCGTTGAACGCCGTGAACGCGGCCAGCACATCCGGCGTCGTCTCCTTGTAGTCGCGCGTGTAGGCGCGGTCTCCCTCGCGGTCGAAGAAGTCGCTCATCTCTCACTCCTCGTGGCGGCGCCGGTCGGATGGCGCACCGTCCGAGCCTAGGAAGGCGGCCCGGCGGTCAGCAATGCCGGGTCTGTGATGAGCACTCATCGTCGCGCCCGATGGATGCCATGTGAACGCGCGTGACCGTCGCCGAGCGGGCGGGGCACCCGGCCGTCTATCGTCCAGGAATGGCCGAGACTCTGGACATCATCCAACTCCGCACGTTCGTCGCCATCGACGAGTGCGGAGGATTCGGTCGTGCCGCCGTGGCCCTGCACATGTCGCAGCCGACGGTGAGTCAGCACGTGCGCTCCCTCGAGAAGCGGCTGCAGCAGCCGCTGGTGGAGCGGGACGGTCGGCGCGCCCGGTTCACCCTGGCGGGCGAGAAGCTGCTCGCCGAGGCCCGGCGCATCCTCGCGGTCCACGATGAAGCCCTCGCGCGCCTGGACGTCACGCGCGCCCGCACGATCGTGGTCGGTTCCACCGAGACGGCGGCCGAGCAGATCCTGCCCGAGCTCCTGGGGACCCTCCGACGTGCGTTCCCCGACCGGCAGGTACAGTTCCACATCGATCGCTCCACGAAGATGACGGATGCCGTGACCAAGGGCACGATCGACCTCGCCGTCGTGCTCGACACCGGCTCGACCGTCGCCGGCGTCGAGGTGGGCGAGCTGCCCCTGAACTGGTACGCGTCGCCCTCCTGGCAGCCGCCCGGACACGGCGAGGCCGTGCCGCTGGTGGCCTACATCGAGCCGTGCGGCATGCGGCAGCGCGCGCTCCAGGAGCTCGGCGACATCGGCGCCCGCGTCGACATCGCGGCCGAGTCCGGAAGCCTCGAGGGCGTGATCGCCGCGGCCCGTGCCGGTCTCGGCATCGCGGTCCTGCCCACCGCCGGCCGCGCGCCCGCGGGACTGGTCGTGCGGCGCGATTTCCCCGACCTCGGCCGGATCTTCGTGCGGCTCATCACGCGGCGCGGGCTCGAACCCGACGTGGAGCAGGCGGCGATGGCATCCCTCGACGGGTTCTTCGCCGTCCGACGTCACATCCACGCCGTATCGGCGTGATCCCCCGACCATCGGAATGCCCGATGAGTGCGGTTCGGGGATCGCTGTTGGACGCGCGCGGTCCCGCGCGCGGAGCATGGGGAGCATGACTGCCTCTCCGACCCTCTCGCGCGTCGACCTCGGCGCCCTCACCGCCGCCGTCGCCGAAACCGCGGAACGCTACGACCGTTCCGGCGCCTTCCCCACCGACGGCCTCGCCGCCGTCCACCGCGCGGGAGTCTTCCAGGCGGTGCTCGGGGAACGCTTCGGCGGAGATCAGGTCGACGCCCTCGAGCGGCTCCGGATCCTTCAGGCGATCGGTCGCGGCGACCCCTCCGTGGCCCTCATCGTCGCGAACACCGTGGCCACCCACGTCGCCCAGATCGACCGCGACGTGTGGCCGGCGCACCTGTACGAGAAGGTCGTCGCCGAGACCGCGGAGCGTCCGGTCTCCATCAACACCGCCCGCGCCGAGCCCGAGTTGGGCGCGCCCGCACGGGGCGGACTCCCCGCCACCACGGTCCGGCGCACCGCGGACGGTTGGGCCGTGACCGGACGCAAGGCCTACGTCACCGCCAGCACCGGCCTCGACTACCACCTGGTGTGGGCCAAGACCGACGACCCCGAGCCGCGGGTCGGGCATCTCATCGTCCGCGGCGACGCGCCCGGCATCACCATCATCCCCACGTGGGACCACCTGGGCCTGCGGGCCAGCTCCACCCACGACGTCGTCTACGACGGGGTCGAGGCTCCGGAGGACCACTTCCTCGAGATCCCGTTCACGGGGGTGTACCGCGACCCCGCGGCGCAGGCGAGCGCCCTCGGCCTGACGCACGCGGCGCTGTACGTCGGCGTCGCCCGCGCGGCGCAGGACTTCTTCACCCGTTTCGCCCACGATCGCGTACCCGCGGGGCTCGGGCGTCCGATCGCGACCACGGACCGCATCCAGACCGTCGCGGGCGAGATCGAGGCGCAGCTCGTCCAGGCCGAGACGCTGCTGTACGGAGTGACCGAGAAGGCCGTGGCGGGCGACCCCGAAGCCGTCGCGCGCGTTCCGCTGGCGAAGGTCCTGATCGTCCGCTCGGCGATCGCCGCCGTCGAGGCGGCCGTGGCCGCGCTCGGGAACCCGGCCCTCAGCCGCACCAACCCCCTCGAGCGCCACCTGCGCGACGTCTTCTCCGCGCGCGTCCACCCGCCCCAGGAGGACCAGGCGCTCCTCACCGCCGGACGACGGGTCCTCGGAGTCTGACGCAACACGGCGTCATGCGCGCCGGCCCCGCCGCCGGCGCAGGATCCACGCTCGACACCTCGAAACCCCCGGAATCCTGCGGATCCCGGGGGTTTCGGCATCCATCACCAGGACCGATCGTTTCCGATCCGCCGTCGTCGTTGGACGCTCGCCCACGGCCCGCTGAGACTCGCTGGAGAGTTCCCGACCGCGCCCGGCGGTCGGTCCCCGACCAAGGATCACAGCCATGTCCTCATCCCCGAAGCGTCGACGGCGCGCCGCCCTCGGCGCCGCCCTCGCCCTGTCCCTGACCCTCCTCGCCGGCTGCGCCGGCTCCACGACCGCGGCCGCCCCCACCGACGCCGCTCCCACCGAGGGCGGCGACGTCGTCTTCCTGATCAACTCCCTCGGCACCAGCTGGGTGCCCAACGAGAGCTCGATCTCCAGCTACCAGGGCAACATCTGGGGTCAGGTCACCGACAAGCTCGTCTACGTCGACGACAAGGGCGAGGTGTCGCCCTGGATCGCCGAGAGCTGGGATCAGAACACGGATGCCACCGAGTTCACGCTGCACCTGAAGGAGGGCGTCACGTTCTCCGACGGCACGCCGCTCGACGCCGCCGCGGTCGTGGCGAACCTCGACTACTGGGCGTTCGGCAGCGCGGACAAGGGCATCGCCCCCATCGGCCTGTTCCCGAAGACGTACCAGAAGGCCACGGCCGTCGACGCCGCGACCGTCACGGTGACGTTCTCCGCCTCGACGCTCGGGTTCATCCCGACCCTCGGCTACCACGGCTCGATCCTCGTCTCGCCGAAGACGCTGGCCCTCAGCAAGCAGGACCAGGGCAACCTCGACAACTTCTCGGGCTCGGGTCCCTTTACCATCAAGAGCTGGGCCGACGGCGACGACGTCGTGCTCGAGAAGCGCGCCGACTACAACTGGGGCCCCGCGGCCCTCGGACACACCGGCCCCGCCTACCTCGACACGCTCACCTACAAGCAGGTCGCCGAGTCCAGCACCCGCATCGGCGCGCTGAGCTCGAACCAGGCCCAGGTCATCTACAACGTCCAGCCGAGCGAGATCGCCGGTCTCACCGACAAGGGCTTCGTCGCGGGCCTCCCGCGGTACCTGGGCTTCACCAACGGGTACGCCGTCAACGTGCAGGCCGCTCCGTTCGGCGACGTGAAGGTGCGCCAGGCGCTTCAGCACGGCATCGACCGCCAGCAGATCCTCGACACCGTCTACACCGACGGGTGGGAGGCCGCCGAAGGCTTCATCCAGAGCGGTGTCCCCGAGTCGACCGACCACTCCGCCGACTTCGCGTACGACCCGGAGGCATCCGCCGCGCTCCTCGACGAGGCCGGCTGGGTCAAGGGAACCGATGGCAAGCGCAGCAAGGACGGGCAGACCCTGGCGGTTACCCTCTACGCCAACCCGTACCTCGCCACGTCCGCGTCGATCGACGAACTGGTCTCGCAGCAGCTCGGCGACCTCGGTTTCGACGTCACGGTCCAGACCTACGACGTGGCGACCTTCGGCGAGAAGGTCAAGATCGGTGCCAACACCCCGCTGTACGAGGTCACCCGGTCGTTCATCGACGTGGGGACCGTCGCCGGCATCCTCACCAACGCCAACAAGGGCGAAGACTGGTTCGGCCTCGGCGAGACGGACACCACGCTCAACGGTCTCCGCGACCGCATCGCCCGTGCAACGGACAAGGACGACCGCGCCGCGGCCGTCGACGAGCTGCAGACGTACGTGCTCCAGCAGGGGCTGTTCGTGCCGATCACCCAGATCGTGCAGCGCATCTACGTCCAGAGCCCGAAGCTGCAGGGCGTCACCTACAACGGCGCCGCGATCGCCGACTACGCCACCGCGTACCTGCAGAAGTAGGACTCCCGATATGAACTCCGCCTATCTGATCTTCGCGGCCAAGCGCCTCGGCCAAGCGGTCGTCGTGGTGCTGCTGGCCTACGTGCTGACCTTCGTGGTGATCAGCGTGCTCCCCGGCGATCCGCTCACGAGCACCCTGCGCAACCCCGAGAACGGCTTCACCGAAGACCAGATCCAGAAGATGGTGGAGTTCTACGGACTGGACCGCCCGGTCTGGGTGCAGCTGGTCGAGGCGCTGGGGCGCTTCGTCCGGGGCGACCTCGGGGTCTCCCTGAGGTCGAGCCAGCCGGTGGCCACGATCGTGGGGGACGCCCTGCCGTCGACGTTCGCTCTCGCGGCGTCGGCGCTGGGCGTCGCCCTGGTCCTCGCCTTCGCCCTCGCGTACGGCACCCAGGTGCTCCCGCGCCGGGCGGCGCAGGTGCTGCGCTCGGTTCCGGCCCTGTTCCTCTCGGTGCCGAACTTCGTGATCGGCCTGCTGCTGCTGAACGTCTTCGCCTTCCAGCTGAGCCTGTTCTCGGTCATCGAGCCGGACAGCCCGGTGGCCACGTTCTTCGCGGCGGTGGCGCTCGGCATCCCGGTATCGGCGCTGATCGCGCAGGTGCTCATCACCGGGCTCGATCACGAGTTCGGCGAGGACTACGCCGTCGTCGCCTACGCCCGGGGGCTCGGACGGGCGCGCCTGTTCTTCGCGCACCTGCTCAAGCCCTCGGCGCTCCCGGTCGTCACGATCATCGCGCTCACGGTCGGCGAGCTGCTCGGCGGCGCCCTCATCACCGAGACGGTCTTCGGCCGGGCGGGGATCGGCAGCGTCGTCCAGACGGCGGTGGCGACCCAGGACCTCCCCGTCCTGCAGGCGATCGTCGCGCTGGCCGCGGTCGTGTTCGTCGCCGTGAACCTCGTCGCCGACCTGCTCTACCCCGTCCTGGATCCGCGCGTATCGCTGCTGCAGCCGCGCCGGACCGCCGTGCCGGCCCCGACCGCGGACACGGCGCTTCCCGAGAAAGCGAGCGTCCGATGACCGCTGTCCTGACCCCCGCGCTGTCCGGTTCGGACGCGCTCGGCGCTCGACGTCGCGGCATCCCGGTCGCCGTCGTCCTGGCGATCCTCGTGATCGTCATCGTCACCGCCTGGGCGATCGCGCCCTCGGTGTTCACCGCGTCCGATCCCGTCGTCGGCGACACGAGCGAGAAGCTCCTCGCCCCGAGCTTCGCGCACTGGTTCGGCACCGACAACCTCGGTCGCGACGTCTTCACCCGCGTGGTCTACGGCACCCGCTCGTCGGTGCTGAGCGCCCTGATCGCGGTGGGCATCGCCGTGGTCGTCGGCGGGTTGCTCGGGCTCGTCGCGGGCTTCTTCGGCGGTCTCGTGGACGTTCTCACGGCGCGCGTCGTCGACGTGCTGCTGGCGATCCCGAGCTTCCTGCTCGCCGTGGTCGTCGTGAGCTCGCTGGGGTTTCAGACCATTAACGCCGCCATCGCGACCGGTGTCTCGGCCGTCGCCGTCTTCGCACGGGTGATGCGCTCCGAGGCGCTGAAGGTGCGCGGCACGGTCTACGTCGAGGCCGCGCAGCTGCAGGGCGGGTCGCGCCTGCACGTGCTGCTGACGCACGTCCTGCCCAACGCCTCGCGGTCCGTCCTGTCGCTGGCCGTCCTGCAGTTCGGGGTGTCGATCCTGGTCATCGCGGGACTCGCGTTCCTCGGCTACGGCGACCCGCCCCCGGCATCCGACTGGGGCCTGCTGGTCTCGGCGGGCAAGGACTACCTCGTGTCGAGCCCCTGGCTCGTCTACGCCCCCTCGGCGGTCATCGTCGTCGTGGTGCTGTCGATCAACCGCGTCAGCCGCTGGCTGCGAGCGAAGGACTGAACCATGACGGACACCCTCCTCTCCGTGCGCGACCTGTCGGTGTCGTACGGCGGCCGCCGGGTCGTCTCCGACGTCTCGTTCGATCTGCAGCGCGGCCGGAGCCTCGCCCTCATCGGCGAGTCCGGCTCGGGCAAGTCGACCATCGCGAAGGCCGTGCTACGGCTCCTCCCGCGCGACTCCGGTCAGGCCGAAGGCCGCGTGCTGCTCGAGGGCGACGACGTGCTGGGCCTGCCCCTGGCCCGCTTCCGCCCCCTGCGCGGACGCCGTCTCGGGTTCGTGCCGCAGGACCCCGCGTCGGCCCTCAACCCCGTCCGGACCATCGGCAGCCAGGCGCACGAGGCGGCCGCCCTCACCGGGGAGCGGGATGCCGCGCGCCGCCGCGCCGCCATCCTCGAGGTCTTCGACCGCGTGGGGCTGGCCGATCCGGAGCGCGTGTACCGCTCGTACCCGCACCAGCTCTCCGGGGGGATGCTCCAGCGCGTGCTGATCGGGCTCGCGGTGCTCCCCGAGCCGGCGCTCCTCGTCGCCGACGAGCCCACGAGCGCCCTGGACGTGACGATCCAGAAGCGCATCCTCGACCTGCTCACGGACCTCCGGACATCCCTCGGGATCGGCCTGCTCCTCATCACGCACGACCTCGCGCTCGCGGCCGAACGCGCCGACGACCTCGTCGTGCTGCGCGACGGCGTGATCCAGGAGGCGGGGCCGGTGGCGGAGGTGTTCGCCTCGCCGCGCTCCGAGTACGCCGCGGCGCTCCGCGCCGACGTCCCCGCGCTCTCGCCCGACCGGTACCGGGCGGTGCTGGCGGAACGGCGTATCGACGTCGCCCGCCCCGCCGTGCAGGTGTCCGACGTCGTCAAGACGTTCCGTGTCGGCGGGGAGGAACTGCGCGCGGTCGACGACGTCTCGTTCGAGGTGGCCGCCGGCAGCACCCACGCACTCGTCGGCGAATCGGGTTCCGGGAAGACGACGACCGTCCGCCTCCTCCTGGGTTTGGAGACCCCGGATGCCGGCGACCTCCGCGTCGCGGGCGACAGTGTCCACGGGCGTTCGCGCAAGGACCTGCGCACCGTGCGGCGCCACCTGCAGCTGGTGTACCAGAACCCCTTCACGTCGCTCGACCCGTCGTGGCACGTCGAGAGCCTGGTCCGCGAGCCCCTCGACCGCTATCGGGTGGGCGACCGGCGTGCGCGGCGCGAGGCGGCCCGTGCCGCCCTGACCGCGGTCGGGCTGCGCGAACACCTGTGGCGGCGCCGCGCCGCGGCCCTGTCGGGCGGCCAGCGTCAGCGCGTCGCGATCGCCCGCGCCCTCGTCCTCGAGCCCGATGTGCTGGTGCTCGACGAACCCACGAGCGCGCTCGACGTCACCGTCCAGGCCGAGATCCTCGACGTGCTCACGCGACTGCAGGTCGAGCGGGGCCTGACCTACCTGTTCGTCTCGCACGATCTCGCGCTCGTCCGCCAGATCGCGGACACCGTCACCGTTCTCCGTCACGGCCGCGTCGTCGAGCACGGCACAGCGGCAGAGGTGCTCGACACGCCCCGGCACCCCTACACCCGCTCCCTCGTCGCCGCCGTCCCCGATCCCCGCGGCATCCGATCCTCCGTGCCCGCCACGGTCTGAACCTCCGTCCTCCGCGAAAGGAACCCCCATGCCCGTCGAATTCGTCAACATGGTCGGCAGCCGTCCCCCCGGATCCCCGGCTCCCGGGGGGAACACCTTCACCACGCCCATCGACGTGGACTGGCTCCGCCACTACGCGCGGACCATCGAGTCCTACGGATTCGACTACACGCTGATCCCGTACGCCTCGGCCAGCGCCGACCAGTACGCGCTCGCCGCGACCGTCCTCGCGGCGACGCAGAAGCTCAAGACCGTGGTCGCCGTGCGTCCGAACTCGGCGTTCCCCACCGTCGCCGCCCAGGGGCTGTCCACGCTCGACCAGCTCTCGGGCGGGCGGGCGCTCGTTCACATCATCTCCGGCGGCAGCGACCAGGAGCAGGCCCGCCAGGGCGACTACCTCGACAAGGAGCAGCGCTACCGCCGCTCGTCCGAGTTCATCCAGGTCCTCCGCCGCGTGTGGACGGAGAAGCAGCCGTTCTCGCACGAGGGTGAGTTCTACCGCTTCGACGGCTTCGGACCCGGATACGCGACCCACTCCGGGGACGCGCTCCCCGTGTCCCTCGGCGGGTCCAGCGAGTTCGCCTACGCGTCCGGTGGCGCGCACGCCGACATCTTCGCGCTGTGGGGCGAGCCCCTCGCGCAGACGGCCGAGCAGATCGACCGGGTTTACGCTCACGCCCGCGCCGCGGGGCGCACCGACCGCCTCCGGTTCTGGGTCACGTTCCGCCCGGTGGTCGCCGCGACCGACGCGCTCGCTCGCGAGAAGGCCCGTGGCATCCTCGAGGCGGCCCGCCCCTTCTACGAGAAGGTGAAGGACATCAACAGCACGAACGTCGGCTCGGTGCGTCTGCGCGAGATCGCGGAGCAGGCGGAGGAGCACGACGGCGGCGTCCTGTGGACCCCGCGCGGCGTCGCCGGTTCCGGTGGCGCATCGTCGCTGCTCGTCGGCTCGCCCGAGACGGTCGCCGAGGCCATCGTCCGGTACGTCGAGCTCGGCGCCGACATCGTGTCGCTCCCGACGCTCGGCGACCTGAACGACGCGGTGGATGCCGGGCGCCTGGTCATCCCGCTCGTGCGCGAAGAGGTCGCCCGGCGCGGGGTCGACCCCGAGGTCGTGTTCGGTCGGCGGAACGTCGCGTGAGCGGACGCCGGCTCATCGTCGGGGCGGGAGCCCTCGGCGCCCTCCTGGCCGCGCAGTGGCGGGCCGCGGGCGTGCCCGCCGTGCTCGTCGCGCGCGGGGCCGCGCTCGAGGTCATCCGCGAGCGCGGCGTGACCGTCCGCCGCCCGCACGGCGACGAGACCGTCGTCGTGGACGTGGTCGGCTCGGTCGACGCCGCCGAGCCGGCGGAGGGCGATTCCGTCGTCCTCGCGGTGAAGGCGCAGGATGCCGAGCAGGCGCTGGCCTCCCTCGCGTGGCGCCCCCTCGCCGGGGGAGGAGCGGTCGCGGATCTGCCGGTGGTGACGCTGCAGAACGGGCTCTCCGCCGAAGCCGTCGCGTCGCGGCGTTCCGCGGCCGTGGTGGGCGTCTCCGTCGGCATCGCCGCCAGTCACCTGCGCCCGGGCGAGGTCGTCTCGCCCTCGTGGCCGACGATCGGTGTCGCGCGCGTGGGCGCGGGGACGGACGCGGGTGAGCCCTTCATCGAGGCCGCGCGGGAGGATCTCGCCCGCGCGGGCTTCGCGGCATCGGTGGTGGACGACATCGCGGCAACGAAGCGCCGAAAGCTCCTCGCCAATCTCCGCAACGTGGTGGAGGTCTTCGACGTCGACGCGGCGGAGCGGGATGCCGCCACCGACGCGCTGCGACGGGAGGCGGAGGCGCTCTTCGCGCGGCTCGACCTGGCCGTGGCGCCCGCCGAGCAGGGATTCCTCCCGGTCGAGGACGTCCCGGGCCACGTGCCCGGGCGGCTGTCGACGTGGCAGAGCCTCGAACGCGGCACGAGCGTCGAGAGCGACTACCTCGTCGGCGACATCGTGCTGCTGGCTCGGGGTTCAGGCCGGACGGTCCCGCTCGCCGAGGCGATCCAGCACGCCCTCGGCATCCTGGCCGCCCGGGGCGACCGTCCGGGCAGCGTGCCGTTGCCAGCCGAGATCGCCCACGCCGCGCGGGCGGGGGTGGCATCGTGAGCGCCCCCGCGGTCTCGGCGCCCTCCGCCGGTACGTCGGCCCGGGAGCTGCACATCGGCTTCCACACCCGCGTGCCGTTCGAGACCGGAAAGGCGGCCGAGGGGCTCCGCGACGGGATCGCGCTGTTCCGTGAGGCCGAAGACCTCGGGTTCGACCGCGGGTGGGTGTATCAGCGGCACTTCGACAACTACCTCGCCGCCCCGCTGGTGTTCCTGCCCGTCGTCGCCCAGCACACCTCCCGCATCGGACTCGGCACCGCCATCATCGGCATCCGCTACGAGGATCCGGTCCTGCTGGCCGAGGCCGCCTCCACCGCCGACCATCTGAGCGGTGGCCGGCTGGAGCTCGGATTCGGGACCGGGCTCGGAGGCTTCGACCGAGCCTTCGGGCAGGAACCGAACGACGGACGGCAGCAATCCCTCACCCGACTGGATGCCTTCCTCGGGGCGCTCCGGGGTGACGCGGTGGGTACCGCGCCGAACGGCGATCCCCTCACCGTGCGGGGTGCCAGCCCCGATCTGCTCGCACGCATCTGGTACGGAGCGGGCTCGATCGCCTCGGCGGAGCGCGTCGGGCAGCGCGGGATCAACCTCATGCTCAGCACGATCCTCACCGGCGACATCGCCGAGTACGAGGCCGAGCAGCGGGCGGCGATCGAGGTCTTCCGGGGCCTTCACCCGACCACCGAGCGTGCTCGCGTGTCGGTGAGCCGCTCGATCCTGCCCGCCACGTCGCCGGAACGGGCGCGGCGGTACGCCGCCTACGACGCCGACCGGCGTGCGCACGGTCCCGCGGCATCCCGCCCGCAGGGGGCCGTGGCACCGGCCGCACCGCCGCCGGGCGCCTACACGATGAGCCCGGCGATCCACGGCGAGCCGTCCGCGGTCGTCGACACACTGCTCGCCGACCCCGCCGTCGCCGAGGCGGACGACCTCATCGCGTTCCTCCCGCCGGAGTTCGGTCTCACCGAGAGCACGCGCCTGCTCGAGGACATCGCCGAGCACGTCCTCCCCGCTCTCCGAGCCGAACGAAAGGTCCGTGCATGACCGCTCCCGCGACCGAGATCGACCGGGCGATCGACCGCTCGGGACTCCGACCGGTGGGCGCGCCCACCGAGGTCGTCGTGGCCCGCGACGTCGCCGAGGTGCAGGAGACGGTCCGGCGCGCGGCGGCCGCCGGCACCCCCCTCATCACCCGGGGGGCCGGCTCGGGTCTGGCCGGCGGGGCCGTCGCGGGGGAGGGCGCGATCGTCCTCGACCTCTCCCGTCTCACCCGCATCCGCGCGATCGACCCGGTGGACGGCACCGCGGAGGTCGAGGCCGGCGTCATCACGGCCGACCTGGATGCCGCGGCTCGCGCCCACGGCCTGATGTACGCCCCGGATCCGGGCAGTGTCGGCATCTCCACGGTCGGCGGCAACATCGCCACGAACGCGGGGGGCCTGCGCGGCGCGAAGTACGGTGTGACGCGCGATGCGGTGCTGTCGGTCGACGTGGTCCTGGCCGACGGTTCGCTCGTCCGCCTCGGTCGGCCGACGATCAAGGGCGTCACCGGGTACGACCTGGCGGGCCTCGTGGTGGGGTCCGAGGGGACGCTCGGGATCGTCGTCGCGGCCCGCGTGCGCCTGCTGCCGGCGCCGCAGCGGGTGGCCACGGCCTCCGCGTTCTTCGCGACGCTGGAGGACGCCGCGCGCGCGGTCGCCGCGATCGCGGTGAGCGGTGCGCGCCCCGCGGTGCTCGAGATCCTCGACGGCGCGACGCTCGGGGCGATCGACGCCGCGTCCGGGACGGCGCTGCGCGCTCAGGGGGAGGCCCTGCTGCTGGCGCAGACCGACGGCTTCGGCGCCGCGGAGGAGATGGCCGTCGTCCTCGCGGCGGTCGCTCCGACCGCGACCCATCACGAGTGGACCGAGGATGCCGAGCGCGCCGCCGACCTCCTGTCCGCGCGGCGTCAGGCGCTCCCGGCACTGGAACGCATCGGGCGCCCCTTGATCGAGGACATCGCGGTCCCGCGGAGCCGGCTGGCCGAGGCGATCAGCGGCATCCGTCTGATCGCGGATCGCCACGGGGTGCCGATCTTCGTGTTCGGTCACGCCGGTGACGGCAACCTGCATCCGATCATCGTGGTCGAGCCGGGCGAGGGCGACCTGCCCGAGACCGCCGTCCGCGCCGCCGACGACATCTTCGCTCTGGCGCTGTCGCTCGGCGGGACGGTGACCGCCGAGCACGGTGTCGGCCGACTCAAGCGCGAATGGGCCCGGCGCGAACTGGGCGAGGACGCCGTGCGGCTGCACGACGAGATCAAGCGGGTGTTCGATCCGCTCGGCATCCTGAACCCGGGCAGCGGGTACTGAGCCGGTCCGGTCACTGCGCGGGTTCGACCGACGGGCGCGCCGACGTGCGCCCGTCGGCCGCGCGGGCCGCCGCCCGGTCGTGCCGTGAGCCGACGGGCACGATCGCCGTCGCCTTCGGCAGCCCCATCGCGGGCGTCGCGACGAAGATCGACTCGGCGCGGTCGACGAGGTACGTCTCGTGCCAGATGCCCACGGCGCCGGCCGCTTTCCGCGCGCGCTTGTTGAAACGGGTCCAGGCCGGGCGGTGCGTCTGCGCGGGCGCCGACGCGTAGGCGTACAGCTTCTCCAGCGACGACCAGTACTGCACGAGGTACGGGCCGCGCGCTCCGATGAGCATCGTGAACCCGAGGAGTCCCGACTCGGGGTCCGTGCTGAGTTCGCGCAGCATCGGCCCCATCTCTGCGGAGATGGGCAGCCACAGGTCGGGCCGCCACCACCGGTTGATGGTCATGCCGATGTGGAAGACGACGAGTTCGCCGTCGTGCTGGTGGGTCATGCGACCCGGATTGATGGATGCCATGGGCCCGTCCTCACTGGATAGTGTCACTATCTAGTGTTGGATAGTAGAACTATCCAGTCAAGGGGGAATCGATGCGCATCTCGGAACTGTCCGCTCGCAGCGGCGTCTCCGTGGCGACGATCAAGTACTACCTCCGCGAGCGCGTGCTGCCCGAGGGGGAGCGGACGTCACCGACCCAGGCGACGTACGGCGAAACGCACCTGCGCCGACTCGGCGTCATCCGGGCCCTCGTCGCCGCCGGGGTCGGGATCGCCGGGGTGCGCAACGTCATCGCCGTGCTCGAGAACCCCCCGGAGGCGCCCGGCGCGCTCCTCGGAGCAGCGAGCTCGGCGGTGAACCCGGCCGACGACGACGCCCACCTCGACCTGGAGCCGGCGCGCGCGCTCGTGGCCCGCTTCGGCGGCGAGCCGGACGAATGCGCGCCGGGTCAGGTCGCCGCCGTCGCCCGCGCCCTGAACTCCCTCGACCGTGCGGGATTCGCGGTTCCGGAACCCGTGCTCGCCGCGTACGTCGAGCATCTCGCCGCCATCGGCGAGGCGGAGCTCGAGGCGACGCCCGCGGACTCCGCCGAAGAGGCCGTCCGCTACGTCGTCCTCGGCACCGTGCTGGTCGAACCGCTCATCCTCGCCCTCCGTCGGGTCGCCGAGCAGATGGCCGCTTCGCGCCGGTTCGGAGGCGGCTGAGCCGTCCGGTCAGCGGTGCGGATTCGACGCGGCGCCGTCGAGCCACAGCGTGTCGGTCGGGTCGCTGTGCGTGCCGCCGGAGCCGACGTGGGTGGCGCTGATCCGCGGGCCCTTCGTGATGACGTGCACGAGAGCCATGCCGTGACCGCGTCCGAGGTCGTAGTCGGTCTTCAGCCACTCCAGGATCGGGGTCGCCTTGGTGTCGGGGCCGAATCCGCGTTCCGCCGCGAGATCGACGAGCTGGCGCGGCGTCAGCCCGGTCTTCTTCTCGACCGCGTCGAGGTACGCCTGGAAGGACATCGGCACTCCTGTCTCGGTGGCGGGCGGCGGGGCGGTGGGCGCCCGGCGCTCGAGGGTCAGGCTAGCGACACGGCGCGATAGCGTCGAGGGATGGCCGTCACGTTCCACCGCGCACCCGTCGCCGAGATCGCCCCGCTCACCCTCTACCGTCTGCTGTGGCTCCGGGTGTCGGTCTTCGTCGTCGAGCAGGAGGCGGCGTACCCCGAGATCGACGGCCGCGACATCGAGCCCGGCGCCGAGCTGCTCTGGGCCGAGGACGAATCCGGAGCCGTGCTCGCGACCCTGCGCGTGCTGCGCGAAGGCCGCAACACCCGCATCGGGCGGGTCGCGACCGCCGCGTCCGCGCGGGGCCGGGGGCTCGCCGCCGAACTGATGCGCGCCGCCGTGGGGATCCTGGATGCCGAGGCCCCCGGCATCCCGATCCTCCTCGATGCCCAGGCTCAGCTCGCCGAGTGGTACGGCCGCTTCGGATTCGTCGTCTCGGGCGAGCCCTTCGCCGAGGACGGCATCCCGCACCTGCCGATGCGGCGCACCCACCTCGCCACCGAGCGACTCGTGCTCCGGGAGTGGACCCGCGCGCAAGACGACCGGACGTTCCTGTTCGACATGTACCGCCGGCCCGAGGTGCGTCGGTACATCGGCGACGGTCGGACGATGACGGATGCCACCGAGGTCGACGCCCTGCTCGATCGGTGGAGCGACCGCGGCGACGGGGTCCTCGGCGTCCGCGCCGTCACGCGAACCGATGGGCGGAGGCTGGGCGCGATCCTGCTGAAGCCCATCCCGTGGTCCGCCGGGGTGGGCGACGGGCGAGCCGACGACGTCGAGATCGGCTGGCACTTCCACCCCGACGCCCAGGGCGACGGATACGCGACGGAGGCCGCCGCGGCGGTGCTCGCGCTCGCGCACGCGACCGGCATCCCTCGCGTGGTCGCCGTGACCCACCCCGACAACCGCGCCTCGCAGGCGGTCGCCGAGCGCATCGGCATGCGGCCGGCCGGAGAGACCGACGACTACTACGACACGACGTGCGCGCTGTTCGTCTCGGAGCGGCCATCGTGAGACGCACCGCCGCCGCGGCCGTCGCTCTCGTGTCCGTCCTCGTCCTCTCGGGGTGCGGGCTCCAGTTCTCCCTCGGTTTCGGCACCGGGTCGGACGGCCGGTTCGAGGGCAGCGAGATCACCGTGCCCGTGCTGTACGCGAGCGGCAAGAAAGGGGTGCTGGCCGCCCAGCGCATCACCGCGTCCTCCGCCGACGGCGACGGCCTCAGCGTCGACATCACCGAGAACGACGTCAGCGGCGTCGATCCGGTCACGCAGTCCGCGACCTGGACGGCGGTCACCGCCGCGACGCTCCTCACCGGCGCTCGGCCGGACACCGCGTACACGTTCGGCTTCGACACGCGCCTCGCGACCCCGGCGGCGGGCGCCGTCACCGCCGTGGGCGTCCTCGCGCTGTACTACGGCACCGAGATCCAGTCGGGGGTCGCCCTGTCCGGAGCGGTGACCCCGTTCGGCGCGATCCGACCCGTCGCGGGGCTCGCGGAGCAGGTCGCCGCGGCCGTCGAGGCCGGAGGGATCGACACGATCCTCGTTCCGGCCGGTCAGCGGATGGTGCGGAACGCGCAGGGCGAGACGGTCGACCTCGACCAGCTCGCCGCGACCGGCGGGATGACGGTGACCGAGGTCGCCGACATCGCCGGCGCCTACGCCGTGATGACGGGGGAGGACCTTCCGGAGGCGGCGTTCCCCACGCCGCAGCCTTCTCCGTCGCCCCTCGCGACGGCCGCGGAGGTCGCCGAGGACGACGGGCCGCTCGGCGCGGCCGTCGACGCGATCCTGGAGGCCGCCTCCGCATCCCTCGAGACCGCGACCGGCCCGGCGCTCGCCGACCCGGCGCGCACCGCGTTCGCGAACGCCTCGGCCCTGCGCGCGGAGGGAGAGACCGAGGCGGCGTTCGCGGCTGCCACGACGGCCGCCGACGCGGCGGCCCTCGCCGCAGCAGCGCAGGCGCCCGTCGGGGAGGCGACGGCGGATTCGGCGCGGGTGCGCGAGGCCGCCGGAGGGCTTCTCGACGGCCTCGCTGAGCGGTCGCCCGAGACCCTCGACGATCTCGACGCGATCCTCCGGGCGGCGACCGCCGCGACCGAGGCCTACGCCCTCGCCCGGTACGCCGAGGACATGTCCGCCGAAGCGGTGGACGACTCCTCCGTCGTCGCCGCCACGAACGCCGCCGCGCTCGCGCGGTCTTCCCTCCGCACGGCTCAGACTGTCGCCGGCCTGCCCGCGGGCGGCGGTGGCCGACTCGTCGGCGACGCCGACCTCGACGGGGTGGCCTCGCTGCTGCGGCGAGCGGGCATCGCCGCGAGCGACGCGTATCGGTCGCGGGTGATCGCGGCGCGCGCCGACGCCGACGGCATCGACGTCGACGCCGCTGAGGCGCGCGTGGCGGCGGCCGACCCCGCGGCGCTGCGCGCGCTCGCCCTCGCCCGCGCGCGCGACGAGTTGGCCGAACGAGCCCCCGACGACCGCGGGTGGGCCGCGCTCGGCATCGCTCTCGTCGGATACACGCGCGTGTCGCCCGTGCTCGCGGCGACGCAGACCGTGCGTCCGCCCTCGGACGTGGATGCCGCGGACGCGGCGGCGCGACGGATCGCCGTGGCCGACGAGTACACGGTGTCGGCGGTCGACGCGCTCACGGAAACGGGGGCGACGACACCGTTCGTCCGGGGCGCGCTCGCGGAGGCGACGATCGACGCCGAGACGACGCCCGCCGCGGGGGCCGCGGGTTACGTCACTCCGTTCGTGACCGCCCGGGTGCTCGCCTTCGCCGCCGGCGTCGAACGTTCCTGAGTCCGCGCGTCAGAGCTCGACGCCGTTGTCGGGGTCGTTGACGCCGACGTTGCGTCCGCGGTTCGACTCGAACGCGATGAGCCACCCCAGCGAGATCACGGCCGCCAGCAGCAGGCCGAGCCACACGTTCTGCCACACCAGACCGAACAGGATGCCGGCGCCCAGCAGCACCACGGAACCGAGAAGCCAGTACGTGCGTCCGCGGGGCCAGCCCGTCCCGGAGTGCGTCATGCGCCCAGCCTAGGCGCGTGCCGCCTCCGATGCCCCGCGCGACCGGTCGTGGTCGTCACCGGTCGCGGTGGTCTTCGGGGGCGAGCCGTGGGCCGCGCCGCGGTTCCAGTCCGGCTCCCGCGTAGATGAGACGGATGACGCGCTGGCGGTGCCCGGCGAAGGGCTCGAGGAGTTCGAGCATGCCGTCGTCGTCGGTGCGGTGCCCCGTCAGGGCGTAGCCGACCTGGTGAGCCAGGTGGTAGTCGCCGATGCTCACGGCATCCGGATCCCCGAACGCCCGGATGCGCGTCTCGGCGCTTGTCCAGACGCCGACCCCGCGCAGGCTGATGAACACCCGGTCGCGGGCTTCGCCGTCTGCGGCGTCGAGCGCTGCCCGTTCGACCGAGGCGCCCCGGCGCGCGGCCTCGACGATCGTGCGCGACTGCGGCGGTTCGAGTCCCGCGCGATGCCAGGCCCAGGACGGTACGTGCCGCCAGCCCTCCACGTCCGGCGGGGCGAACATCGGGCGCGGCGTCGGACCGGGGGCGCGCTCGCCGTACCAGGTGACGATGGTGCGCCACGCGGAGAACGCCTGGAGGCTCGTGACCTTCTGCTCCATGACCGCGCTCACCAGCGCATCGAACACGAGGTCGGTTCGACCGATGCGGAGGTCGGGGTGCCGTCGATGCCACTCGGCGACCGACGGATGCCGCGACGCGTCGAAACCGTCGGGCTCGTCGAGCGCGCCGCACAGCGCGGGCAGCTGGTCCACCGCCCACTCGGCGCCCGGACCCCACGCCGCGGCACGGACCGTGCCGTCGGCGGTGCGGCGGAGCGCGAGCGTCGCGACGCCCGTCGGGGTGCGACTCGCGCGCCAGATCACACCCCCGGTGCGCAGCGCGCCCGACGCCAGGAACGTCGGGTCGTTGCGTCCGTGGCGTTGCGCGCCGACCGTGGCCTCGACGTCGACGGGCTGAGGCGGGCGGTACTCCGTCTGGAGGGGCTCGGCGACCGGCGGTCGCGGGTCGCGCGACGACGGTCGCACGTGCACCCGCGTCGATCTCATGCCGACACCCTACGTCGCCCCGCCGACATGACGCTCAGCGGGGCGGCTGCTCAGAAGCGGTCGGGCGAGGGCGTGCCGTGGCCGTAGCGGATGGACACGTCGGCGTGCCGATCGAACCGGTAGCCGACCCCCCGCACGGTGCGGACGATGTCCTCGTACGCGCCGAGCTTCGCGCGCAGACGCCGCACGTGCACGTCGATCGTGCGCTCACCGGGCGCTTCGTCATCGGTCGCGCCCTCCCACAGCGACGAGACAAGCTCGGTGCGCTCGATCGTGCGGCCCTCGCGGAGCACGAGGTACTGCAGCAGCTCGAACTCCTTGAAGGTGAAGGCGGCGGACTCGCCGTCGATGAGGACGCGCTTGCGCGAGATGTCGACGACGACGCCGCGGGGAGCGCGGTCCTCTTCGGCCGGTTCCTCCTTGGTGCGGGCGACGGCGGAGGGTTCGTGGAGGGCGAGCCGTACCACGTCGACGTCGCGACCGCCGGCACCGGCCGGGGCGAGTGCGACCGTCGCGTAGGTCTCGGCGGCGGGCGCGAGCTCGCCGAGGGTGCGGCGCAGCGCCTCGACGAGGGTGCCGAGGCTGACGCCGGCTTCGGCGGCCTTGGCCTCGTCGATGCCGACGTAGAGGGCGAAGCCGCGGGGAGCGGTCCCGGCGGGCAGTGCGGCCCGTGCCGCGGGGGTGGGGGTCGCGGGGGCGGCGGCCGGAGCGGCGGGCCGCGCGGCGACGACGCGACGCGCGGGCTGCGGGCGGACCGCGGTGGCGGAAGTGGCGGTGGTGGCGGGGCGGTCGAGAACGGCGGAGATCGACATGAGGGAAGTGTCCTTCAGTGGTGAACCCGGGCGTCGAGGGAGCGGGGTTCAGCGGGAGGTGTGTGGCCGAGGGGCCGGAGCGCGGTGTCCGGGTACGCGTGATCGACGCGGAAGGCGGACGACCGGGCGACGACGCCGGCGTTCAGAAGCGCGGGGTCGTCGGGGCGAGGGTCGCTGTTAGCGGCACATTCGACAACACATGACAACGCGGCCGGGCATCATGATGCCGGCAGTTCCGTTCGCCTCCCGGGCGGACAGAGCAAGCGCGTTGAGAGTCATGCGGCTGATTATGACCCACCATGGCGGATCGCGTCAAATCGTGACCGGCGAGGATGTGGCATTCTGCTCTGTTCTCGACGTGCGAGCGCCCGCGGACCGTGCACATTGCGTTCTCAGCGCCCGTTCCCGAGAAGCGGCGTACCGTGAGGTGCATGACCGACCTGCGTTTCGCCGACGATCGTGCCGCCTCGCGCTACACCCTGCACGACGGCGATGATCTGGTGTCCGTCCTCGACTATCGCGACGACGGCCGCACGATCGCGCTCACGCGCGCGTTCACCATTCCGACGTTCCGCGGACGGGGGTACGCCGCCGTGGTCGTGGAGCGGGCGGTCGACGCCATCGAGCAGGCGGGAGACCGCGAGATCCTCCCCGTGTGCTGGTACGTGGGCGAGTGGTTCGACGCTCACCCCGAGCGTGCGGGCCTCCTCCGCGCCCGAAGCTGAGCGACCCGGTACCCGGGCCTCCCTGAAGCGTCAACCCCCGGCCGCGGGGGCTCCTCGGCGACGAAGCTGGGAGCGTCGAAAGGGGATGCCATGACCGACGACCGCGACCTTCCCGAGGGCGTCATCGATGCGAACCCTCCCGGCGGCTGGGTGAGCGGCGATGTCGCCGACGGCGAGACCGCCGAGCAGAACGAGCGGGCGAAGGGGTCGCCGCGTCTGAACGACGCCGAGCCCTCGGACCCGATCGAAGGCGATGCCGCCAGTCAGGGCATCGACCCCGACATGAGCACGGAGGACTGACATGACCGACCACTCCCGCAGCCCCCAGCCGTCCGACGGCCCCGAGGGCGGGGCCTCGCCGGCGGATTCCGTCGGCGGCGCCGTGCACCCCGAGGGCAAGACGACGCGACCGGGCGAGCAGTCCGCACCCGCGATGGACACGCACCCCACCGACGACGAGGCGCGCATCGCCGGCGTCGTCGTGCAGACGCGCGCCGATGTCGGCGACGCGTCCGAAGAGCGCATCGCCGACGTGCTCCGTCAGCGCTTCTCCGACGTGGGCCTCGACCTGGGTGACGACCGCATCCGTGCTCTCGCGGCCGAGGTCTCCGCCGGCTGACGGCGCCGGACGCCTCGGCGTGCGCGACCCGCGCCCCGGCTGAGCGTCGATGTCGGAGGCCCGACGTACCGTGTGAACATGCGGATCCTGCACACCTCCGACTGGCACATCGGGCGGTCGTTCCACGGCCACTCGACGCTCGACGCCCTGGCCGACGTGCTCGGTGCGCTCGTCGAGCAGGTGCGCGTGCACGCCGTCGACGTCGTGATCGTCGCGGGCGACGTATTCGACTCCGCGGCTCCGTCGGCGGCCTGCTACCCGCTTCTGACGGGCACGCTCGCGGCGCTCGCCGACGCGGGCGCACGCGTCATCGTGACCTCGGGCAACCACGATTCCGCAGCCCGGCTGGGTTTCCAGTCGGCCCTCCTGCGCGAAGAGATCACGGTCGTCACCGATCCGCTCGCCGTCGGTTCCCCGGTGACGATCGACGATGCGCACGGTCCCGTCCACTTCTACGGCATCCCCTACCTCGAGCCCGCGATCGTGCGCCACCTGTGGGAGGGTGTCGAACTCCGCAGCCAGGCGCAGACCATCGGCCACGCCATGGACCTCGTGCGCCGCGACCTGGCGGCGCGCGGCGGCAGGTCGGTCGCGATCGCGCACTGCTTCGCCGCCGGTGTCGAGGCAACGCCCGGCGTGGAGCGCGAGATCCGCCAGGGCGGGCTCGACAACGTGCCGCTCCCGGTCTTCGACGGCCCCGACTACGTCGCGCTCGGGCACATCCACGGGCGCCAGCAGCTCTCCGACCGCGTGCGCTACGCCGGGGCGCCCGTGCACTACAGCTTCGGTGAGGCCGGCAAACCGAGAGGGTCGTGGCTCATCGATCTGGATGCCACGGGCCTGGCATCCGTCCAGTGGCTCGATCTGCCCGTGCCGCGGCCGCTGGTCACCCTCCGGGCATCGTTCGACGACCTGCTCGGCGATCCCGCGTTCGACGCGCACGTCGACCAGTGGGTGCGGGCCGAGTACACCGACTCCACACCGCAGATCGATCCGATGCGCCGGTTGCAGGCCCGGTTCCCCTGGTGCGCGACGGTCGCCCACACCCCGGCCGAGGCGCGGAAGGACGACGGCCTCGGCTACGCCCGACGTGTGCGCGCCGCCCGCGACGAGACCGAGATCATCGACGCGTTCCTCACGCACGTACGCGAGGGCGAAGGGGCCTCCGACGCCGAGCGCGAGCTCATTCGAGAGGTGCTCGACGCGCGCGCCGTGACGGAGGCGCGGTCGTGAAGCTGCATCGCCTCGAACTCGAGGGCTTCGGGCCGTTCCTCGAACGTCAGGTCGTCGACTTCGACGCCTTCGCCGACGACGGGATCTTCCTCATCACGGGCCGCACGGGCGCCGGGAAGTCGAGCGTCCTCGACGGCGTCTGCTACGGCCTCTACGGGGGTGTTCCCCGCTACGACGGAGCCGAGCGGCGTCTGCGCAGCGATCACTGCGGACTCGACGACCCCACGAGCGTGACGGTCGAGTTCAGCGCCGAGGGGCGCCGGTGGCGCGTCACGCGCTCGCCCGAGTACGAGCGTCCCAAGCGCAACGGAGCGGGAACCACGAAGGAGCCCCACCGGGCCGCTCTCGAGGTGCTCGAGCCCGAGGGCTGGACGGGTGTCGCAGCGAGACCGGTCGACGTGGCGGCGCAGCTGGACGGAATCCTCGGGCTCACCCAGCAGCAGTTCCTGCAGGTGATCCTGCTCGCTCAGAACCGGTTCGCCCGGTTCCTTCTCGCCAAGAACGACGAACGGCAGGCGCTGCTGCGCACCCTCTTCGGCACCCGTTCGTTCGAGCAGTACGCGACGGCCCTCGACGATCGGCGCAAGCGCGCGGCCGAGCGGCTGGCCGCGGAGGGCACCGAGGTGTCGACGCTGCTGGACGAGGCGGAGCGCATGGTGGCCGAGGTCGATGCGGCCCGCGAGGTCGGGCCGGAGGCCGATGCCGTGGGCGGATCCGACGTGCGCGAAGACGTGGCGGAGTCCGGGGGCCCAGGGCGCGCGACGCTGACGATCGACGAACGGCTCGCACGTCTCATCCGCGCCGTCGAGCGGTTGCAGTATCGCGTCGAGGCAGCCGCGCACGAGCGGGAGGCGGCGAAGGGTGCGCTCGATGCCGCGCTCGCCGCGGAGCGCGAGGCGGCGTCGATGCACGAGCGTCAGGTCGAGCGGCAGACGGCGCGGCAGCACCTCGCGGCCCTCGAGTCGGACGCCGACCGCGTCGCGGTCCTGCGGGCGGAGTCGGCGGCCGCGGCGGCCGCGGAGGTCCTGCGGGCGTCGGTCGACGCGCTCGACCGCACACGGCGCGCGGTCGAGCCCGCACGTGCCGCTGTCGACGCCGCGGTCCGGGCTGCGGCCGACCTCGGCGAGGTCGGACTCGACGCGGCGGCCGACCTCACCATCCGCGACGACGAGCTCACGACGGTGATCGCGCGCGTCGACGAGGCGCTCGCCCTCGAGGACGAGTGGGCGACGATCGAGGCCGACGTCGCGAGGCGTCGAGCGGACGTCGAGCGTGCCGAGCGGTCCGCCGACGAGGTCCGCACGCGGCGCGACGGGGTGCCGGCCGCGCTCGCCGCCCTCGATCAGCGAATCGCCGCTCTGACCGATGCCGCCTCCCGTCGCGACGTCGCCGCGGCCGAACGGACCGAGGTCGCCCGCCGGATCGACGCGGCGCTGGACGCCGAGAAGCTCGCCGAAGAGCGGGACATCGCCGATCTCGCCGCCCTCGTGCGCGCCGACGAACTGCGTCTCGCCGTCGAGGCCTGGAGCTCCCTCCTGCGGCGCCGGCTCGCCGGGGCCGCAGCCGAACTCGCACACGCCCTCGTGGACGGCGAACCGTGCGCCGTCTGCGGATCGCGCGAGCATCCGGCGCCCGCGGTGGGCGCCGGCGAACCCGTCACCGACGCCGAGGTCTCGGCCGCCGAAGACCGCAAGAACGCCGCGACCGAGCTCGACCGGCTGGCATCCGACGCTTCGCGGGTCGCCCGTGACGCCCACGCGCTCGCCGCCGCCCGGGCCGGAGGAGAATCGGTGACCGCGCTTCGCGAGCGACACGACCGCGTCGGCGAGACGCTCGCCCAGGCA
The DNA here is from genome assembly GCF_029639405.1 of Microbacterium proteolyticum. NCBI lineage: Bacteria > Bacillati > Actinomycetota > Actinomycetes > Micrococcales > Microbacteriaceae > Microbacterium > Microbacterium proteolyticum. Next base: position 363,971 of record NZ_CP121274.1, on the reverse strand, counting down.
GAGGCCGACGTGGCCGAGTTCGACCGCCTGGCCGCCGCGCGCGCCGAGCTCCTCGACCGCGAGAAGGCGGACTCGATCGAGAGTGAGCGGTGGGCGCACGAGCTCGCCGTGGCCCGCCAGGATCTCGCGCTGCACCTTCAGCGCGCCGAGGCGCTGCGCGCGGCCGTCGAGGACGCACGCGGCACGTTCGACAGCGTGCGGGCGCGTCGCCGCGACCTCCGGGCGCGCAGAGACGCCGTCCGAGCGGTGATCGCCGCGCGGATCGAGCACGAGACGCGCACCCGTGCCGCCGCGGATGCGCGCGCGACCTTCGACGGGCTGCGGGGCGAGAGCGCCTTCGCCCACGAGGACGACGTGCGCACCGCCCTTCGCGACCCCGCCGCCCGCCGCCGCCTGGAATCCGCGGTCGGCGAGCACGAGGCCGCGCTCGCCGCCGTCCGCCGTCGACTTCTCGAACTCGAACTCGTCCTCGTCGGGGCGCCCGACGAGCCCATCGACTTCGCCCCGGCGGCTGCGGGGGTGCGCGACGCCCGCTCCGCCGTGGAGTCCGCCGCCGCCGCTCACGCCGCTGCCTCCGCGGTGGCGACGCGCGTGCGCGATCTCGCCCAGCGGGTCGATGCGGGCAGTTCCTCGGTCGCGCGACTGTCCGAGGCGCATGCGGTCGTCGCGCGCCTGGCCGACACGATGGCCGGCCGTGCCCCGAACACCCGCCGGATGACCCTCGAGACCTTCGTCCTCGCGGCCGAGCTGGAAGAGATCGTGGATGCCGCGAACCTCCGTCTCGACCACATGTCCGCCGGTCGCTACCGGCTGCAGCACACCGACGCGTTGGCCGCGCGGGGAGCCGCGAGCGGTCTGGGACTCGAGATCATGGACGCCTTCACCGGCCAATGCCGACCGCCCCAGTCGCTGTCGGGCGGCGAAACGTTCCTCGCGTCCCTCGCCCTCGCGCTCGGGCTGGCCGAGGTCGTGACGGCGCGGGCGGGTGGCATCCGGCTCGACACCCTGTTCATCGACGAGGGCTTCGGCTCCCTCGACGACGAGACCCTCGACCTCGCGATGCGAACGCTCGACGAGCTGCGCCAGGGCGGCCGTACGGTCGGCGTCATCAGCCACGTCGCGTCGATGAAGGATCAGCTGCCGGCCCAGGTGCGGGTGACGGCGACCCCTCGCGGTCCGAGCGTGATCCGTCAGGACTCCGCGACGGTCGCAGCGCCCGCCTAGGCTGGGATCATGCGTACGAGCACCCTCTGGACCGTTCTCGGCGTGATCGCGGCGGTGATCATCGCGGGGCTGATCGTCAACGTGCTCCTGTGGTTCATCGGGTTCGTCTTCCGGCTGGTGCTCATCGCGGTGGTGGCGGTCGTCGTGTTCCTGGTGCTGCGCGCGGTGTTCGCCCGGCGCGACGCGGACTGACGCTCCGCAGAAGTCCGGGCGGGACCGGCCCGACGCACGGCGACGTCCGCCCGCGACCCCGACCGCGCGATGGCGCAAGCCCGCCCGCGGCGTCGTCGCCCGCGAGTAGCGTGAGCGCGATGCCTGAAGAACGCACGTCCCCCCACCCGCCTACGCGCGACATCCAGCTCTCCCCGCGCCACCGCTGGCGTGCGTACTGGATCGCCGTCTCGGTCGCGGCCCTCACCATCCTCGATCTCACGAAGGTCAACGTCGCGCTGCCGTCGATCGAATCGGCGTTGAACGCGGGACCCACGGAGCTGCAGCTCGTGGTGTCGGGCTACATCCTGACCTTCGGTCTGGTGCTGGTGCCGGCGGGTCGGTTGGGCGACCTGCGGTCGCGACGGGTGCTGTTCCTGGTCGGACTGTCGCTGTTCCTCCTCACCAGTCTGGCGTGCGCACTCGCGCCCAACACCGCGGTGCTCCTGACCGCCCGTCTCCTGCAGGGAGTGGCCGCCGGCATCCAGATGCCCCAGGTGCTCGGACTCGTGCAGCAGCTCTTCCAGGGCAAGGAGCGCGGTCGCGCGTTCGGCCTGTTCGGGGCGACGATCGGCATCGCGACGGCGTTCGGTCCGACTCTCGGGGGACTCCTGATCGCCCTCGGCGGTCAGACCGACGGCTGGCGGCTCATCTTCTGGATCAACATCCCCCTCGTCGCGATCGTGATCGTCCTGGCGGCGTGGCTGCTCCCGAGCACCCGGACGAAGTCGCACCGCGCGCTCGACCTCGATCCGATCGGCGTCGTGCTCTTCGGGCTGACGATCGTCGCCCTGATGTGGCCGTTCCTCTTCACGACCGGGTCGCCCGACGACGACCCTCGTCGCTGGTGGCTGCTGGTGGCCTCCGCGGTGTTCGCCGCCGCGTTCGTCTTCTGGGAGCGCCGCTACGCCGACCGCGGGCGGATGCCGCTGATGCCGTTCGCGATCTTCGGGCTCGGCTCGTACCGCAACGGTGTGCTGATCTCGACCGCCTACTTCGCGGCGGTGCCGGCCATGTTCCTCCTCGGCACGCTGTACCTGCAGGGCGGCCTCGGGCTTCCCCCGGTGTTCGCCGGCATGGTGACGATCGGGTTCGCGGTGGCCTCGGCCGGCAGCGCCTGGATCGGCGGCACCCTGGTGACCCGGCTCGGACGCCCGCTCGTGGTGGGCGGCATCCTCGGGATGGTCGTCGCCGCGGGGGCCCTCGTGCTCGTCGCCGTCGTCACCCCGCCGGAATGGACGCCGTGGGCGATGGCCGCGGTCATGGCCGTGGGCGGTCTCGCCGGGGGACTGGTCGTCTCCCCGAATCAGACGCTCACCCTCGCGGACATCCCCGTCTCCCGCGGCGGGGTCGCCGGGTCGATCGGCCAACTGGGGCAGCGTGTCGGAACGGCGGTGGGGACGGCCATCGCGCTGGCCCTCTTCTACGCCACGGTGTACCGCGAGCAGGGCGACCGCGAAGAGCTCACGGTGTTCCACGACGCCTACGCCAGCGGGATGATCGCCGTCGGCGTCTTCCTCGGGCTCGCGCTCATCGTCGGTGTCGCCGACCTCGCCGGTCGCGCCCGCCACGGGTCGCAGACGCCGTAGCGGTGGCCGCCGGGCGTGCCCCGGGAGCGCCGGTCACACGCCGTAGAGCTCGCGGATCTTCGCGCGGAGCTCGTGGCTGCACCGCTCGACGACGTCGTCCCACAACTCGGTCGCGCCGTCCTGGGCGCGGTCCGAGACGGCGCGCAGGATGCGGATCGGGACGTCGAACTGCTGCGCGACCCACGCGAGCGCGTAGGACTCCATGTCGACCATGCGCGCGTCGAGTCCGCGGATGAGGGCGACGGCGTCGGCGTCGTCGACGAAGTGATCGCCGGTCGCGATCACGACGCCCTCGGGGGCGATGTCGACCCGCGCGGGCAGCCAGACGTGCTGACCGAAGGTGCCGTCGAGGCCCTTCACGTCGTGCTGGATCGTGGCGGAGATGTCGTAGATGCCGCCTTCGAGGTCGGGGTCGATGGCGCCCGCGGTGCCCACGACCACGATCTCGTCGTAGGTGCCCTCGCACAGCGCGCGGGTCAGGGCGTACGCGGCGGGGATCTTGCCGACGCCGGTCAGCAGTCGGTCGAAACCGGGGATGTCGGGTTCGAAGGCGACGAATTCGGACGCGTGGGCGGCGACGAGGAGCTTCACCCCACCATTCTGGCCGACCGCGCGGCCGCGGCGGACCGCTCGGCGCGCGCGACCGCGGAGCCCGGTGCGACCGCCGGGCCGCGTCGCCGCGCGGCCCGGCGCGGGCTCAGCCCTGGGCGGCGGCGGACACGTCGTCCAGACGCGCCAGCTCGTCGGCCGACAGGTCGAGCGAGATGCTCGCCAGAAGGTCGGGCACCTGCTCGGGGCGCGACGCGCTGGCCAGCGGAGCGACCACGGTCGGCTGCGCCTTCAGCCACGCCAACGCGGTGCTCGCGATCGACGCGCCGTGGGCACGACCGATCTCTTCGAGCGCGTCGATGACCGCGAGTCCGGCAGGCGTCGCGAGCTTCGCGGCACCGCCCGCGCGGGGCGAATCGCCCGCGGCATCCGTCGTCCGGTACTTGCCGGTGAGGAATCCGCTGGCCAGCGCGTAGTAGGGCACGAGAGAGAAGCCGTACTGCTCGGCGACGGGCACGATCTCGGTCTCGACGGCGGTGCGGTGCACGAGGTTGTAGTGCGGCTGCACGGCGACGGGGAGGTCGGCGCCGGCGGCCTCGGCGAGCGAGATCCACTCGCGGATGCGGTCCGCGCTGTAGTTCGAGACGGCGACGTAGCGCACGAGCCCGTCGGAGACGAGGTCGGCGAACGCGCCGACGGTCTCCTCGAGCGGCGTCTCGGGGTCGTCGAAGTGGGCGTAGTACAGGTCGATCGCGTCCACGCCGAGCCGGCCCAGCGACGCCTCGGCCGCCGCGCGCACGTTCGCGGCGGACAGGCCGCGGAAGTCGGGGTGCGTGCTGACCTTCGTGGCGACGACGACGTTCTCCGGCTTGCGGCTCGCGAGCCACTCGCCGATGATCGTCTCGCTCTCGCCGCCGGAGTTGCCGGGCGCCCACGCGCTGTAGCCGTCGGCCGTGTCGATGAAGTCGCCGCCGCCGGCGTGGAAGGCATCCAGGACGGCGAACGAGGTGTCCCGGTCGGCGGTCCAGCCGAAGACGTTGCCGCCCAGGGAGAGGGGTCGGATGTCGAGGTCGCTCTGTCCGATGCGCGTCATGATGCCCTTTCGTTCGGTGATCGATGCCTTCAGGACAACGACCCCGATCGACGGGAATTCCCGGCGGGCGTCAGTTTCCGGAGCCGCCGGACAGGATGCCGATGAGTCCGCTGCCCAGCAGCCACAGTCCCACCGCCGAGACGGCGATCCAGATCACGACCTGGCCGCGCGGGTACTTGCGGGGCTTCTCGCCCTGGCCGCCGTCGTCGGGGGCGGTCATGAGCGCACCATCATCACGATCGACACGATGATCACGGCGAGGCCCCCGATTCCGGCGATGGCGGCGATCACGGGGCCGCCGCCCGCGAGGAGCGCGGCGATGCCGAGCCCGAGGAACAGCACGCCGAGAACGATCCCGCCCACTTGGTAGACGCGGTACCGCCGACTGATTCCGGTGCCGTGTTCGCCGCTCACTCGTGCCCCTCCTCGCTCCAGGGTATCGAACCGCCGCGCGCTCCCGTGCCACCCGCCGGTCCGAGCGGGGTCGATCCGACCCCGGGCCGGTCGCCGCGGCGTACCGTGGACCCATGGCGCGCCCCGTACCCGACCCCGTCCGTCCCGGCCAGGAATCCGTGTGGGACTACCCGCGTCCGCCGCGGGTGGAACGGGTGCGCACGCGGGTGCAGATCGATTTCGGCGGCGTCCGCATCGCCGACACCGACGACGTGGTGCGGGTGCTCGAAACGAGCCATCCGCCGGTCTATTACCTGCCCATCGCGGCGTTCGGGGAGGCGCTCACGCCGGGTCAGGGAGCCTCGTTCTGCGAGTTCAAGGGCGGTGCGCGGTACTTCGACGTCCACGGTGGGCAGGGGGCGGTCGCCGAACGGGCCGCGTGGAACTATCCGAGCCCGATGCCCGGATACGAGGTCCTCGCCGACCGGGTCGCCGTGTACGCGGCGTCGATGGATCGGTGCGTCGTCGCCGGCGAGACCGTCGAGCCGCAGCCGGGCGGCTTCTACGGGGGCTGGGTGACGAGCGACCTCGCGGGGCCGTTCAAGGGCGTGCCCGGCTCGATGGGCTGGTGAGGTCAGGCGCCGTCGAACGCCTGCGGCACGGCGGCTCGCAGCTCGGCGAGCCACGCGCGCGCGTTGCCGTCCGACGGCGCGCGCCAGTCGCCACGGGGTGACAGGGACCCGGCGGGGGAGACCTTCGGCCCGTTCGGGATCGCGCTGCGCTTGAACTGCGCGAAGCCGAAGAAGCGCTGGAGGAACACCTCCATCCACCGGGCGACCGTGGGCAGGTCGTAGGACGGCCGCGCCCCCTCCGGGTAGCCCGGGGGCCAGGCGCCGGCATCCGGGTCCTCCCACGCCTTCGCGGCGAGGAAGGCGATCTTCGAGGGCCGGAAGCCGAAACGCAGCACGTGGTACAGCGTGAAATCGTGCAGGTTGTAGGGGCCGATGCGGTCCTCGGTCGACTGGATCCTGCCGTCCTGGCCGGCGGGCACGAGCTCGGGACTGATCTCGGTGTCGAGCACCGCCTGCAGCACCTCGACGGTCGCGGCGCTGAGCTCCCCGGCCGAGATGACCCAGCGGATCAGGTGCTGGATGAGGGTCTTGGGCACGCCCGGGTTCACCGAGTAGTGGCTCATCTGATCGCCCACGCCGTACGTCGACCAGCCGAGCGCGATCTCGGACAGGTCGCCCGTGCCGATCACGATCCCGTTCTTCTGGTTCGCCAGCCGGAACAGGTAGTCGGTGCGCAGCCCCGCCTGGACGTTCTCGAAGGTGACGTCGTGCACGGGTTCACCCGCCGCGAACGGGTGCCCCATCCGGGAGAGCATCTCGGATGCCGCGGGCCGGATGTCGATCTCCTCGATCGTCGCGCCGACCGCCTCGGCCAACGCGATCGCGTTGCGCTTGGTCTTCTCGCTCGTCGCGAACCCGGGCAGCGTGTACGTCAGGATGTCGCTGCGCGGGCGGCCCATCCGGTCCATCGCCTGCGCGATGACCAGGAGCGCGTGGGTGGAGTCGAGCCCCCCGCTCACACCGAGCACGGGCCGCGGAGCACCGATCGCCTCCAGGCGCTGGACGAGGCCCGAGACCTGGATGTTGAACGCTTCGTAGCAGTCCTGCGCGAGGCGCGCGGGATCGTCGGGGACGAACGGGAATCGATCCAGCGAGCGCCGGAGGCCCAGGTCGCCGGTCGGCGGCGCCAGCTCGAACGACACCGTGCGGAAAGGTGTCCCGGACGTGCGGCGGTTGTCGTCGAACGTGCCCTGGCGCAGCCGGTCCTGCCGCAGACGGTCGAGGTCGACGTCGGCGACGCTCCGGCGCGGGCCGTCGGGAAAACGCTCGGTCGTGGCCAGCAGCTGGCCGCCCTCGTAGATCATCGTCTGGCCGTCCCACGACACGTCGTTGGTCGACTCGCCCGGACCGGCGGCGGCGTAGGCGTACGCCGCGAGGCAGCGCATCGACTGGGACTGCGACAGCAGATTACGGTCGTCGGCGCGTCCGATCGTGATGGGGCTGCCCGAGAGGTTGGCGAGCACCGTCGCTCCGGCCAGCGCCGCGGGGGACGACGGGGGGATCGGTACCCACACGTCCTCGCACACCTCGGCGTGCACGGTGAGACCCGGCACGTCGGCGGCGTCGAACAGCAGATCCGGGCCGAAGGGCACCGTGTCGCCCGCCACGACGATGTGCTGACCGACCTGGTCGTCGCCCCGGGCGTACCAGCGCTGCTCGTAGAACTCGCGGTAGGTGGGCAGATAGGACTTGGGGGCCACGCCGAGGATGCGACCGCGGTGCACCACCACGGCGCAGTTGTAGAGCCGATTGCCGTGGCGGAGAGGGGCCCCGACCAGGAGGACCGGCAGGAGGTCGGCGGATGCCGCGACGATCCGCGCGACGGCCGCTTCGACGGCATCCAGCAGGGGATCCTGCATCACCAGATCGTCGATGGCGTACCCCGACAGGCACAGTTCGGGGAAGACGGCCACCGCGACGCCGTCGGCGTCGCACTCGCGCGCGGACGAGAGCACGGCCTCGGCGTTGGTGGCGGGGTCGGCGATCGCGACGGGGATCGTGCACGCGGCCACACGCGCGAACCCGTGCCGGTAGACGTTTTCGAACGGCAGCTCGGTGATCACGCGACCAGTCTGTCAGGTGTCCCCGACACCGTGGCGGACGGCACGGGCGGACGGGGGAGCGTCAGCGCGAGTCGCACTCCCCGGCGAGGTCCGTGCTGATCCCCGCCGCCGCACCCACGCGTCCGATGGCGTCGGTGGCGTCGGGCAGCTGCTGGAACTCCTGGAACACGACCGAGAGCGAGGAGGCGTCGTGCGCGTCGCCGAGGTGCTCGAACAGGGTGGCGCCCTGGTCGTAGTACGCCGCGACCGTCTCGACATCGGGGCGCACGTCCTCGGGCCACGGGGTCCCGGAATCGCGGAACGCCGAAGCGCTGCGGCGGAACAGGTCGGCTCCGTCGTTCGCCATGGTCTGCAGCTTCGGAAGGGTCTCTGTCGTGATCTCCTCCTGCGCGAAATGGACGAACTCCTGCTGATAGGCGCGCGTGGCGCAGAGGATCGACAGCGTCGTCGCCTTCACCGCCGCGTCGTTCGCCGTCGGCGCCGCGTCCGGCTGCACAGAGCCGCCGCTGCACCCGCCCAGCATCAGGATCCCCCCGACGATCGCCGTCGCAGCCCGAAGTCTCATCCCAGCCCCCATGCGTCGGACACTACGAGCCGACGGTGAACGTCCGGCGGTCTCCGGATCAACGAGGTGTGGACAGTGCGACCGGCGATGTCGGCGGCCCCGGTTAGCGTTGACCATCATGCGGTACATCGAGCAGGACGCCCGGATCGTCTGGAGCGCCAGCGACCTCAAAGCGGCGGCGGAGTGCGAGTTCGCCTGGCTGCGGGCGATCGACGCGAAGATCGGCCGCATCGAGGCCGTGCCCGACCCCGAGGATGCCACGCTCGAACGCGCCGCGGCCCTCGGTACCGCGCACGAGCTGCGCGTCCTCGACGACTACCGACGACGATTCGGTGCCGCCGTCCGCGAGATCCCCGCGGCGCGCTCCTCCGACGCCGCGGCGCTCGCCGACGCCGTGCGGCTCACCGGTGAGGCCCTCGCCGACCCGACGGCCGAGGTGGTGTACCAGGCCGCTTTCTCGACCGACGAGTTCGTGGGCTTCGCCGACTTCCTGATCCGCGAACCCGACGCGGGCGACGGTGGCCCGCGCCCGTGGATCGTGCAGGACACCAAGCTCGCCCGCCGCGCCCGCGTGACCGCGCTCATGCAGCTCGCGGCCTATGTCGACCAGCTCGACCGCCTCGGTGTCGTGCGGTCCGACGAGGTGCAGTTGCTCCTCGGCGACGGCGGCACGAGCACGCACCGGGTCGACGACCTCCTGCCCGTCTTCGCCCTCCGTCGGGCGCGGCTGCGCGCCCTGATCGCCGACCGGCGGGTGTCGCTCGGAACGGCGGGGCCGGTGATCCCCTGGGGCGACCCGCGGGGCGAGCTCGCCGTTCTCGCGTGCGGACGCTGCCCGACCTGCGAGATCGAGGTCGTCGCCCACCGCGACCTGCTGCTCGTCGCCGGCATGCGGCCCGTCCAGCGCGACCGCCTGCGGGCTGCGGGCGTCGACACGATCGACGCGCTGGCGTCCGCACCCGCCCCGCCCGCCGGCATGAGCGTCGACACCTTCGTCTCGCTCCGGACGCAGGCGCGCCTGCAGCTCGAGAGCCCGGCCGGCGACGGTTCGGAGGGCGACCACGTCGTGCCGACGTTCGAGGTCGTGGCGCCCAAAGCCCTCGGTGTGCTGCCCCGCCCCGACCACGGCGACCTGTTCTTCGACTTCGAGGGCGACCCGCTGTACACCGAGGGCGACCGGGAGCAGTGGGGCATCGAATACCTGTTCGGCTGGGTCGACACCCGCGAACGCTACGGAGCGCTGTGGGCGCACACGTTCGCCGAGGAACGGGTGGCGCTCGAGCGCTTCCTCGACATGGTGGCCGTGCGCCGCGAGCAGTTCCCCGGCATGCACATCTACCACTACGCGCCGTACGAACCCACGCACCTGCTGACAATGGCGGCTCGCTACGGCGTGCGCGAGGCCGACGTCGACCGGCTGCTGCGCGACGGCGTCTTCGTCGACCTGTACCCGGTCGTGCGCCGCGCGCTGCGGGTGGGGTCGCGCTCGTACTCGATCAAGAAGCTCGAGCCGTTGTACATGGGCGACGAGGTGCGCACCAGCGACGTGCAGCGCGGCGACGACTCCATCGTGAAGTACGTCGAAGCCCGCGCGCTCGCCGCCGACGGCGAGGCCGAAGCCGCCCAGCGGGTGCTCGACGACCTGGCCGACTACAACCGTTACGACTGCGTCTCCACCCGCCGCCTGCGCGACTGGCTCGTCGAGCGGGCGCGCGAGGGCGGGGCGATGCCCGCGCGCGGGGCCGAACCGGACGAGCAGGCGTACGAGCCGTCGCTGCGCGCGACGGAGCTGCAACGCTGGGCGGCCGACGCCGCCGAACCCGACGCGACGGCCCTGCGCCTTGCCGCCGCCGCGATCGACTACTACCCGCGCGAAGAGAAGACGTACTGGGCGACCCACTTCCTCCGCCTGCGCGAGCCGGTCTCGATCTGGGAGGACACCCGCGACGTGATCGTCGTCGATGCCGCTCGCTCGCGGGTCGTCGCCGACTGGCACATTTCGGAGTCGGGTCGTGGCGCCGAGCGGCGCCTCGTCGAGGTGCGGGGCGAGGTCGCCCCCGGCAGTCGGCTGTCGGTGGATGCCGAACCGTTCGCCGTCTACGACCTGCCGGCGCCGTTCCCGCTCGAGGTCCGGCCCCGGTGGATCCACGGGGCCCGGCGGGTGACGGTACGGGAGGTCCTCGACGACGGCGCCATGATCGAGGAGGTGGCCGTCGACGGGGTGACCTGGGACACCCTTCCGCTCGCTCTCACGCCGCCCGCCCCGCCGCGCGCCGGAAACCAGCAGAAGGCGATCGACGCGTGGGCGGATGCCGTTCTGGCCGCGGCCCCCGCCCTCCCGGAGGGACCTGCGGCCGACATCCTCCGCCGCCGGCCGCCGCGGACCCGTTCCGGTGCTCTGACGCCGGTGACCTCGATCCACGGGGGCGCCGGAGACGACGAGGTCTCCGCGATCGCGCGGAGCGTCGCCGACCTCGACCGCAGCTACCTCGCCGTGCAGGGACCCCCCGGAACCGGCAAGACCTACGTCGGGTCGCACGTCATCGCCCGGTTGGTGGCCGAACGCGGTTACCGCGTCGGGGTCGTGGCGCAGTCCCACGCGACCGTCGAGCACATGCTCGACCAGGTCATCTCCGCGGGCGTCCCCGCGGGCAGGGTCGGCAAGGCCCCGAAAGACCCGGGCGCGGAGCACTCGTTCACCGTGCTGCCGAAGAACGGCGTCCCCGCCTTCGCCGCCGAGAACGCCGCGCACGGCTTCGTCGTCGGGGGGACGGCGTGGGACTTCAGCCACGAGGGGCGCATCCCGCGCGGCAGTCTCGACCTCCTCGTGATCGACGAGGCGGGGCAGTTCTCGCTGGCATCCACGATCGCCGTTTCGCTCGCGTCACCGCGCCTGCTGCTTCTCGGCGACCCTCAGCAGCTGCCGCAAGTCAGCCAGGGCACCCATCCCGAGCCGGTGGACACTTCGGCTCTCGGGTGGGTCGTCGACGGCGCCGAGGTGGTGCCGCCCGAGTTCGGGTACTTCCTCGCGCGGACGCGCCGCATGCACCCGGCGGTCGCGGCACCGGTGTCGCGTCTCTCCTACGAGGGGCGTCTCGCCGCACACCCGTCCACGGCGCTGCGGTCCCTCGCCGGTGTCGAGCCCGGGCTCCGTGCGGTTCCGGTCCGGCACCACGGCAATGCGACATCCTCGCCCGAGGAGGCGGCGGCCGTCGTCGCCCTCGTCACCGACCTCGTCGGTCGCGAGTGGACGGGTGCCGACGGCGGTGTCGGCGATGCCGCCGTGGTCCATCCGCCGCGGCCGCTGCGCGCCGACGACATCATCGTGATCACGCCGTACAACGCGCAGCAGGTCGAGGTGGAAGAGGCTCTCGCGGCGGCAGGTTTCGCCGACGTGCCGGTGGGCACGGTCGACCGGTTCCAGGGCAAGGAAGCTGTGGTCGCGATCCTCACTCTCGCGGCGTCCTCCGGACGCGAGGCTCCGCGAGGACTGGAGTTCCTGCTTCTGCGCAACCGCATCAACGTCGCGATCTCGCGGGCGATGCAGGCGGCGTTCGTCCTGTTCTCGCCCGCCCTGCTCGACGACCTGCCCCGCACGCCCGAGGGCGTCGCGCGTCTGAGCGCCTTCGCTCGCTTGGTCGGTGCCGACGGCTGACGCCGCGAGACGCTCCTCGCCGACAGCGCGACCCGCGCACGGCGAGTCCCGCGCCGGTCGCTTCCGCGCCGGTCGCTTCCGCGCCGGTTGCTCCCGCGCGCGCTCGACCGCCCCGCGTACGCGTGTTCCGGGTTTGGGGCGTATTTAGCGCTTTGGGGCGCGAAAATACCCGCCCCAAAGCGCAAATCGCGCCCCAAACCGGAGGCTCCGGCCACGCAGCGTCGGACCGGCCGCGCGGCGTCAGGCCACGCAGCGTCGGACCGGGCCGACAGGCGTCAGGCCGTGCCGTAGAGGCGGTCGCCGGCGTCGCCGAGCCCGGGCACGATGTAGCCCTTCTCGTTCAGGCGCTCGTCGAGGGCGCCGAGCACGAGGGTGACGTCGTGTCCTTCGACCTGCTTCTCGATCGCGGCGACGCCCTCGGGGGCGCCGAGCAGGCAGATCGCCGTCACGTCCTGTGCGCCGCGGTTGAAGAGGAATGTGATGGCCGCGCCGAGCGAGCCGCCGGTCGCGAGCATCGGGTCGAGCACGAAGCACTGGCGGTCGCTGAGATCGTCGGGCAGGCGCTCGGCGTAGGTGGTGGGCTGGAAGGTCTCCTCGTCGCGGACCATGCCCAGGAAACCGACCTCGGCGGTGGGGAGGAGCTTCACCATCCCCTCGAGCATGCCCAGGCCCGCGCGCAGGATCGGCACGACGATGGGTCGCGGCTCGCTGATCTTCACACCCTGGGTGGTCGTCACCGGGGTCTGGATCTCGATCGGGTCCACGCGCACGTTGCGGGTGGCTTCGTACGCCAGCAGCGTCACCAGCTCCTCGGTGAGCTGACGGAAGACCGGCGACGAGGTCTGCCGGTCACGCAGCACCGTGAGCTTGTGGGTGATGAGGGGGTGGTCGGCGACGTGGACACGCATAGGCTCAAGGCTAGCCGCTCGACCCCGAGAGTCCGCCCCCGTCTTTCCGGAGCACCGTGACCCCCACCGCCGCCGACCTCGCCGCGATGCAGCGGGCCCTCGCGCTCGCCGCCGAGGCCTCCGCGCACGAGGATGTGCCCGTCGGCGCCGTCGTCATCGACGCCGACGGACGCGTGATCGGCGAGGGACGCAACCTCCGCGAGGCGACGAACGACCCCACCGCCCACGCCGAGGTCGTCGCCCTGCGCGCGGCCGCCGCGCACGCGGGCACGTGGCACCTCGCCGGGTGCACGCTCGTGGTCACGCTCGAACCGTGCGTCATGTGCGCGGGGGCGATCCTGCAGGCGCGCGTGCCGCGCGTGGTCTTCGGATCATGGGATGCCAAGGCCGGTGCCGCCGGGTCGCTCTACGACGTCCTGCGCGACCGGCGTCTGCCGCACCGCGTCGAGGTGGTCGGCGGGGTCGCCGAGACCGCGGCATCCGCTCTGCTGCGGGACTTCTTCGAGACCCGTCGCGACTGACCGCGCCGGCGCGACTCAGCGCGGTAGCAGCGGCAGCAGCTCGGTGCCGACCTCGTCGGCGTGATCGATGTCGCGCAGGTCGAGGAGCTGGAAGTACACGCGTTCCGCACCGAGATCCCGCAGACGCTCGACCTTCTCGGCGATCTGCTCCGGTCGACCGATCAGGTTGGCGCCGTTGTCGAACTGCGCGCGCGTCTGGCCGATCGCGGCCGCGCGGCGTTCGATCGCGGCGTCGTCCGCGCCGACGATGGTGGGCAGTGCGACCGAGAACTTCAGCGACGCGGGGTCGCGTCCGATGTCCTCGCACGCGGCGCGGACGACGGCGAACTTCTCGGCCACGACGTCCTCCGGGACGAACCCGATGTTGAACTCGGTCGCGAACCGCGCCGCGAGGGCGGGCGTCCGCTTGGGGCCGCCGCCGCCGACGATCACCGGCACGGGTGACTGGACGGGCTTGGGCAGCGCGGGGGCGGCATCCAGGCGGTAATTCGCGCCCTCGAACGAGAAGGTCTCACCAGCCGGCGTCGACCACAGCCCCGTGACGATGGCGAGCTGCTCCTCGAGCAGATCGAACCGCTTCGGCGGGAAGGGGATGCCGTAGGCGGCATGCTCCGCTTCGAACCAGCCCGTGCCGAGGCCGAGTTCGACCCGACCGCCCGACATGGCGTCGACCTGCGCGACCTGGATCGCCAGGATGCCGGGCACGCGGTACGTCACCGACGACACCAGGGTGCCGAGCCGGATGCGGGACGTCTCGCGGGCGAGGCCCGCGAGCGTGGTCCACGCGTCGGTGGGGCCGGGCAGCGGGTCGCCCTCGCCCATCCGCAGGTAGTGGTCGGAGCGGAAGAATCCGTCGAGGCCGTGGGTTTCGGCCGATCGCGCGAACGCGAGCTGATCGTCGTAGGAGAACCCCTGCTGGGGCTCGGTGAAGAGGCAGTACTCCACGGGGACCTCTCAGTCGGCCGAACGCAGGATGATCGCCTCGGTGGGCGGGGCAGGGTCGGCGGGGCGACCCACGTACCCGATCACCGTCAGCAGAGCCTGGCGGAACTGCGCCGGGCGCTCGAGATGGGGCGCGTGGCCGGCGCCCTCCACGGCGATCTCGGTGACGTCCCCGCCGGCGGCGGCGTACGCGTCCAGCACGTCGCGGGTCTGCGACACCATCGGCTGCGCCGGGGCCGCGTCCTCGCCCGGCCAGTCCGGAATGATGCCGAGGGCGCCGAGGTGGTTGAAGTCGTAGAACGAGGCGTCCGAGACGATCGCGTCGGCCGTGCCGTGGATCCACAGGATCGGGGGCTTCTCGGCGAGGTCGACGATGCCCGAGACATCGAAGTGCTTCGGCGCCATGGTGTTGAGCACGCCGATCTTCCCGGCGGCGAAACCCGGCCAGTTCGGCGATGCCACGGCATCCCCGGGGTAGTTCCCGCCCGCGGTGGAGGTCGTGAGCATCGACTCGACCCAGGCGTCCTCGTGCTCGCTCGTGTAGCCGGGAGCGACGTACCCCGACCGGAAGACCGAGCGCGGAGAGGTGGGGGCCTCGTCGGTCGTGTCGTGGTCGATGAGGCGTTGCACGAAGTCGGGGTTCGCGCCGCCGGCGCCGACTCCCGCGTCGTCGTCGGTGAGTCGGGACCCGTCGCGGCGCGTTCCGCCGAATCCGTAGGGCGACACCGGCGCCTGCAGGGTGAGGGAGAGGACGGGGTGGTCCAGCGCGTACTGCAGGACGACGCCGCCGCCCATCGACCAGCCCACCAGGTGCGCGGTCGGGATGCCGAGGGCGCTCAGGGTCGCGTGGAGGTCGTCGCTGAAGTCGCGGACGCCGCGGGTCGCGTCGATCGGGGTGTGCTCTGTTCCGCCGAAGCCGCGCAGGTCGACCGCGAGCACGCGCAGGTCGCTCGGCAGGTCCTGCATGATCTCCTGCCAGAACAGCGCCGAGGAGACGTTCCCGTGGACGAACACCACGGTCTGCTCGGGTGAGGTTGCGGGGTCGTCGGTCGCGCGCTCGAGCACGTTGACGCTCAGCCGACCGGTCTCGACCAGGCGTGAGGTGATGCCGTCGAAGAGAGTCATGGGGGTCCTCCGTGTCACTCGCGTCCGCTCCGCTACGGGCGCGTTCCGACTCTAACGCGCGCCCCTATCGGCCGCACTCAGGGTTCGTAGACTTGCGTGCATGACGGATGCCACTCCCACCCTGCCCCCGCTCGCGTTCCTCGGCGCCGGTTCCATGGGGGGCGCGATCCTGCGCGGACTCGTCGCCGCGGGTCTCACCGGCGGGGGAGTGACCGCCACCAACCGTTCGGCGGCCAAAGCGGCCGAACTCGCCGGGCTGGAGGGCGTCACCAGCGTCGCGCTGGAGACCGTCCCCGACGGCAACACCGCCGCCGCGGCATCCGCCGACGTGATCCTCATCGGCGTGAAGCCCGCCATGGTGCCCGATCTCCTCGACGAGATCGCGCCGCACCTCCGACCCGGCGCGGTCGTGGTCAGCCTCGCGGCCGGGGTGACCCTCGAGACCTTCGCGCGGCACCTCGGCGCGGGCGTCGCGACGCTGCGCTCGATGCCGAACACGCCCTCGCTCGTCGGCAAGGGCGTCACCGGTCTCGCCGCCGGTGCCGACGCGACGGCGGACGATGTCGCGCTCGTCCGAGCGCTCTTCGAGACGGTCGGCCACGTCGTCGAGGTTCCGGAGTCGCAGATCGACGCGCTCTCCACCATCTCGGGTTCGGGGCCCGCGTACGTGTTCCTCCTCATCGAGGAGTTCACGAAGGCGGCGGTCCGCATGGGCTTCGACGACGACGCCGCACGTCTGCTGGCCGAGCAGACCTTCATCGGCGCGACGGCGCTGCTGGCATCCGCCGACGTGGATCCGGCCGAACTCCGCCGCCGCGTCACCAGCCCGAAGGGCACGACCGAGCGCGCGGTCGCGGTGCTGCAGGACGCGCACCTCGACGACACGTTCACCGCGGCGGCCGAGGCCGCGCTCGCGCGGGCGAAGGAACTCGCCGCCGGGGCGTGACATGCGCCTGAGGTTCGAGGGACCGATCTGGTACTGGCGCGGACCCGCGCCGTACCACTTCGTCACCGTGCCGCCCGTCGAGGCCGCGGCGATCGCCGAGGTCGCCCCCGTGGTCACCTACGGCTGGGGCATGATCCCCGCCGCCGTCACGATCGGGGAGACGCGGGTGACCACGGCGCTCTGGCCGAAGGACGGCGCTTACATCGTGCCGATCAAGAAAGCGCTGCAGGATGCCGAGCACCTCGGCGTCGACGACGTCGTCACCGTCGCGCTGGAGATCGACGCCTGACGGCATCCCCTCTCCCGCGATAAACGCTTCTCGCGGCCAGAAACGTGCTGCGCACGCGTTTCTCGTCGCCGATCGCGTTTATCGAAGAACGGGACGTCGGGCGGTCAGAGCCGCGGGCGCGCAGCGGTCAGCGATCCAGCGCCGCGAACCGCTCGATGTCGCTGTTGGTGCCCGAGACGATGATGAGGTCGTGGTTGGTGACGATGGTGTTCGCCTCCGCGTAGCGGAAGGGGCGGCCCGGGCTCTTCACGCCGACGACCGTCACGTTGTACTTCGTCCGCACGCCCGACTCGTTCAGGCCGACGCCGCGGACGAGCTTCGGCGGGTACATCTTCGCGAGCACGAAGTCGTCGTCGAAGCGGATGAAGTCGAGCATGCGGCCGCTGACGAGGTGCGCGACGCGCTCGCCGGCTTCGGCCTCGGGGTAGATGACGTGGTTCGCGCCGACACGGGCGAGGATCTTGCCGTGCGACTGCGACACCGCCTTCGCCCAGATCTGGGGCACCTTCAGGTCGACCAGATTCGCCGTGATGAGCACGGACGCTTCGATCAGGGACCCGACCGCGACGACCGCGACCTGGAAGTCCTGCGCACCGATCTGGCGCAGTGCGTCGATGTTGCGCGCGTCGGCCTGGACGGCGTGCGTGACGCGCTCGGACCACTTCTGGACGAGGTCGAGGTTGCCGTCGACGGCGAGCACCTCGCGGTCCAGCCGGTCCAGCTCGCCGGCGCACGCCGCGCCGAAACGCCCGAGGCCGATGACGAGGACGGGCGCGTCGCTGCGGATCCGTTCAACCAACGATCGGCCTTTCGACGGGCAGCGCGTAGAGCTGCGAACGGGAGGACGCCGCGACGGCCGCGGCGAGAGTCACAGTACCAATGCGCCCCATGAACATCGTGAGCGCCAGCACGTACACGGCCGGGTCGGGGAGTTCGGCGGTGAGTCCGGTCGACAGGCCCACGGTGGCGAAACCGGAGATGACGTCGAAGAGCACGTATTCGATCGGGGCGTCGGTGATGCGGCTGATCGTGACCGTGGAGATAGCCACGATCGTCGCCCCCCACGCCACGACCGAGAGCGCCACGCGCTGCACGTCGCTGGGGATGCGCCGCCCGAACGCCTGCACCGACGGGCGCCCCTTCGCCTCCGAGAACACGGCGAGGGCGAGGACGGCCAGCGTCGTGACCTTGATGCCGCCGGCGGTGGATGCCGAGCCCCCGCCGACGAACATGAGCATGGATCCGACGATGAGCGTGGCACCGTTGAGATCGCCGATGTCGACGACGGAGAAGCCTCCGGACCGGGTCATGGCCGACAGGAAGAACGCCTGGAACGTGGTGTCCCACGCGTCCATGCTTCCGAAGGTGAGGGGGTTGTCGTATTCCAGC
The DNA here is from genome assembly GCF_029639405.1 of Microbacterium proteolyticum. Lineage (NCBI taxonomy): Bacteria > Bacillati > Actinomycetota > Actinomycetes > Micrococcales > Microbacteriaceae > Microbacterium > Microbacterium proteolyticum. Next base: position 345,878 of record NZ_CP121274.1, on the reverse strand, counting down.
AGCAGAATGACGCCGGCGCCGGCGAAGAAGAGGACCACGGTCGTGATAATCGTCAGCTTCGCGTGCAGCGACCACAGCCGGAACCGCCACCAGTGGCGCCACAGCGTGAAGATCACCGGGAACCCGATCGAGCCGAGGAACACGCCGATCATGAGCACGGTCAGCAGGAAGTAGTCCTGCGCGAACGGCGTCAGGCCGTCGGCGTTGGGGATGAAGCCTGTGTTCGTGAACGCCATCGCGGCGTAGTACGGCGCCTCCCACAGGGCGACGAGCGGGTCGATCCCGCCGATGACCAGCGAGGGATAGATCAGCACCGTGAGACCGGCCTCGATGACGAGGGTGGACAGCGCGACGGTGCGCAGCAGCTGGCCGACCTCGCCCAGGCGGATCGTCTGCCCCTCGTTGACCGGCCCGCCGTGGGCGCGGAGCGGGTTGCTGTCGCCCGCGGCGATGAGCTTGGCCCGAAGGCCCAGGCGCTTGGAGATGACGAGGCCCAGGATCGAGGCGAGGGTGAGCACGCCGAGTGCGCCGACGTTCACCCCCAGGTAGGTGATGACGTGCCCGAGCGGCGACCAGTGGCTGTACATGTTCACCGTCGACAGACCGGTCACGCAGATGGTGGACACGGCGGTGAACAGCGCGTCGGCGAGCGGCGTGCGTTGGCCGTCCGCGGCCGCGGCCGGGAGCGAGAAGAGCGCGGTGAACAGGAGGATCAGGATGACGAACACCAGCACCGCGAATCGAGCGGGGGACGCCGTGGTCAGATCGCGCAGCCCGTCCCATGCTCGGAAAGCGATGCGGCGTACGCGCATCGACATACGCACCTCGTCGGGCGTCGCCGCCATGCGTCGCTCCCTTCGGGGATGGAACCCGAATCATGGTACTCGGGCGGGCTCGCGGCTAACCTAATGCCATGGCGGACATCTTCGACGTGATCGCTGACGGCACGCGTCGCGACATCCTTCAGCTGCTCCTGGACCGGGCGACCGGCGGTGAGCGGGGCACGAGCGTCTCGCAGATCGTGCACGCGCTCGGCGTCAGCCAGCCCACCGTCTCGAAGCACCTGAAGGTGCTGCGCGAGGCGGAACTGGTCTCGGTGCGCGAGGAGGGCCAGCACCGCTACTACAGCCTGGCGGTGGCTCCGCTCGACGAGGTCGATGACTGGCTCGTGCCGTTCTTCTCGGTCGACGTCGAGAACGAGCCCGCCCTGCCGGAACCCGCCGTCCACGCGGCCGAGGTGATGGGCCGCGCGGCCGCCTCGGTGAAGCACTCGGTCACCTCCGCGTTCCGCAAGCTCCCCGGCCGCTGAACGGCCGCCGGGCCCCGGGAACACGGCATCCGCATCACACTTCCGTCACAGAAGCCCCATAGGTTTACACGCGTCTCGGGCAGACCCTAGAGTGTGTCCACAGCGAACAGGGGTGGCGGACACCCGCGGCGAAGGGTGATCGATGGCAGAGCTGCCCGACGTGCGTTTCCTGACGGTCGCCGAGGTCGCAGATCTGATGCGGGTCTCGAAGATGACCGTCTACCGCCTCGTACACGCCGGAGAACTGCCCGCCGTGCGGTTCGGACGCAGCTACCGGGTGCCCGAATCGGCGGTCGCCGAGGCTGTGCAGCGGCCGGTGTCCGACGTCGGCTAGACTGGTCCGAGGCCTTTTTCCAACGCCTGCCCGTTCCCGGGAGCCGACATCGGCACCCAGACCCCGACTTAGTGAGGTTTTCCGTGGGTTCTGTCATCAAGAAGCGCCGTAAGCGCATGGCGAAGAAGAAGCACCGCAAGCTGCTTCGCAAGACTCGTCACCAGCGTCGCAACAAGAAGTAACGCGACCACCACACCGAGCGCCTGTCATCCGACGGGCGCTTCGTGTATGCGGCATCCGATCACCGACGTCCTTTCGAGGAGCACACATGCAGTCCATCTCGGTCCACGACCTGCACGCCGGACGCAATCGTCCGCTGATCGATGTGCGCGAGGTCGACGAGTTCGCCGGAGGACACGTCCCCGGCGCCGTCAACCTGCCGATGTCGACGCTCGGCGAGAACCTGGACCAGCTCCCGGAGGGGGCCTTCGACGTCATCTGCCAGGCCGGCGGTCGCTCGGCGCGGGTCGTCGAGGCCCTGTCGGCGCGCGGCCACGACGCCACCAACGTCGAGGGCGGCACGGGCGAGTGGATCGCCTCGGGCTACGACGTCGAGTCCTGACACCCCGTCGCGCCCTCCTAGGATAGGTGGGGTGACGACCCTCACGCTCATCGGCAAGCCCGACTGTCATCTCTGCGACGTCGCCGAGCAGATCGTCGAGACGGTCGTGGGCGAGCTTCCGGCCGAGGTGGCCGACCGGCTCGTCATCGAGCAGGCGTCGATCGCCGAGGACACCGCCCTCTACGAGCGGTGGTGGGAGAAGATCCCCGTCGTCCTGATCGACGGCAAACTGCACGCGCACTGGCGCGTATCCGCCGACCGTCTCCGTGCCGCCCTTCTCGCGGCCGACCCCGAAGGAGCCTCCGCGTGAGCATTCGTCACATCGTCCTGTGGAAGCTCGCGGCGGACGACGCCGACACCCGCGCGCTGCACGCGGAGCAGATCGCCGAGCGGCTGCTGTCGCTCCGCGGCGAGATCGCCGAGATCGAACACCTCGAGGTGGGGCGGAACGTCGCCTACCCGCAGACGAACTGGGACGTGGCGCTCGTCAGCGAGTTCGCGGACGTCGAGGCCCTCGAGCGCTATCAGGTGCACCCGGCGCACCAGGAGGTGGCGGCGTTCGTCCGCACCGTGGTGACCGAGCGCGCGGGGATCGATTTCCCCGCCTGAGCCCAGCCCTCAGCTGAGCGGCCGCGTCGTCACGGGAACGGCCGCGAGGGCGATTCGCACCCGGGCGTGAAGGTCCAGGCGTGCATCGGCGGCGTGATCCACGTGGACGAGGCTCCCGTCGAGCGTGCGCACGAGCGACCGCCGCACGCGACCGAGGAACCTGCTCTCCTCGACGACGGCATCCATCCCGGGCGCGTCCGGCGCCACGAGGACGACGTTCTCGGGGCGGACCAGCACTTCGCAGTGCCCGTCGTGCGCGGACCCGGCCAGGGGGAGATGCTGCCCCCACACGTCGACTTCGGATCCCTCGACGATGCCGGGCACGCTGCTCACCGGTCCGAGCACCGCCGCGACGGCGGGCTCGGCCGCGCGGGCGTAGACCTGCTCGGGTGTGCCGTCGGCGGCGATGCGTCCGCGGTCGAGGACGATCACGCGGTCGGCGACGGCGATGGCTTCGGCGGTGTCGCGGGTGACCCAGACGGTCGTCGTTCCGCGGCGGCGGAGCTCGCTGACCAGAGCGTCCCGCAGCCGCTCCCGACCGACGGTGTGCAGAGCGCTGAGCGCATCGTCGAGCACCAGGGCTCGGGGCTCGGCGGCCAGCGCCCGCGCGATCGCGAGCCGTTGCCGGTCGCCCCGCGACAGGCGCCGTATCCCGGCATCCGGGGAGGTCAGCCCGACGAGGGCGAGGAGGCGTCTCACCTCGTCGTCGGCCCCGTGGGGATGACGCCCGCGGGGCAGCACGGCGTCGCGTACCCGCCCGAAGCGCGGAGCGCCGTCATCGAAGACCCCACCGAGTCGCGGCGCATCGGGTCGCGCCCGCCCGTCGATGAGCACCTCGCCGTGGTCGGCCCGCTCGCGGCCGGCGATGATCCCCGCGAGGGTGGTCGCGCCGCAGCCGGACTCGCCGACGATCGCGACGATGCCCCCCGCGGGCAGGTCCAGGTCGACTCCGTCGAGGACCCGCGCGCCCGCGCGGGAGCGGGTCACGCCCGAGAGCCGTACGCTCCACCCCGCGCCCGAGGAACCGTCCGAGGGGACGGCCACCGCGGCGCTGCCTTCGACCATGACGACACGCTAGGCGTCACGGATGACCTCGCCCGGCCCGGTGAGTGAACCTCGGGCGTCGGGCGGGGGAACTCAGGGAGCCAGGCGCGTGGGGCCGCGGAAGAGGAAGGTGACCTCGCGGATCGACGACTCGCCGAGCAGGAGCATCAGGACGCGCGCGAGGCCCATGCCGAAGCCGCCGTGCGGCGGGGCGCCGAAGCGGAAGAAGTCGAGGTAGAAATCGAGGTGCTCGGGGTCGAGCCCCTTCTCCTTCGCCTGCTCCACCAGGACGTCGACGCGGTGCTCGCGCTGCGCGCCGGTGGTGATCTCGACGCCGTTGAACAGCAGGTCGTACGACTTCGTGAGCCCGGTCTCGGGGTCGCGCATGTGGTAGAACGCGCGGATCTCGGGGTGGTAGTCGGTCACGAAGACGAACTGGTGGCCGAACGCTTCGCGGACGTGCGCGGCGATCTGGCGCTCGCCCTCGGGGTCGAGGTCGCCGTCGGTACGCGGGATGTCGTAGCCGCGGGCCGCGACGATCTCGCGGGCCTCCGCGAGCGGGATGCGCGGGAACGGCAGCGTCGGCACCTGCACCTCGACGCCGAACAGCTCCTGGATCTCGTCGCCGTGCTTGTCCTTGACGGCCTGGAACGCGGTCTGCAGGAGCTCCTCCTGCATACGGGCGACGTCCTCGTGCGAGTCGATCCAGCTGATCTCTGCATCCACCGAGGTGAACTCGGTCGCGTGGCGGCTCGTGAAGGACGGGTCGGCGCGGAACGCGGGCGCGATCTCGAAGATCTTGCCGAAGCCGGCGACCTGCGCCATCTGCTTGAAGAACTGCGGGCTCTGCGCGAGGTACGCGGTCTTGTCCTCGAAGTAGGGCACCTCGAACAGCTCGGCGTTGGACTCCGAGGGGGATGCCATGAGCTTGGGGGAGTGGATCTCGATGTAGTCGCGCTCGACCCAGTACGTGCGCATGGCGTGCTCGAGGGTGGTCTGCACGCGGAAGATGAGGTTGTTGCGACGCTGGCGGAGGTCGAGGAAGCGCCAGTCCATGCGCTTGTCCAGACCGCTGTCGGCGGCGATCGGGGTCTCGGGGTTGGCGGCAGCGGCGATCTCGAGGTCGCCGATCTTGATCTCGACGCCGCCGAGCTTGACGCGCTCGTCGTGCTTGAGCTCGCCGCGGACCGTCAGGAACGTGCCGTTGGCGAGGGCGCCGATCGTCTCGGTGAGGGCCAGGGCCGCGGCATCCTGTTCGCCGGCCTCCTCGGAGGGACGCGTGGCCGGGTTGACCAGCTGGACGGCGCCGGTCTCGTCGCGGAGGACGATGAACTGCACCTTCTTCTGATCGCGGACGGTCTCGACCCACCCCGACACCGAGACGGGGCCGGCGGGAAGGGACTTCAACTGCTGGATCAGGACGCGTTCGCTCACGAGGGACCAGTCTACGTGCGGGGGCGGGCCCGCCCGTGCTCAGCGTCCGGCGCCGGCGCTCAGACCCGCCTTGACGTGTCGCTGAGCCGCGAGGATCACCACCAGGGCGGGCACGCTCGCGATCAGGGAAGCGGCCATCGTCGCCGCCCACGTGTTGAGGTTCGAGTTCGCCAGCGCCAGGATCAGCACCGACATGGGGTACATCTCGTTGCGGTTGACCAGGGTCAGGCCGAACAGCAGATCGCCCCAGCTGAAGAGGAACGCGAAGACGCCGGCGGTGACGATGGCGTTGCGCGAGAGCGGGACGACGATCCGCCACAGCGTGCCGATCGGCCCGAGTCCGTCGACCGTCGCCGCCTCGATCACCTCGGTGTCCAGGCGCAGCATGAAGGCCCTCATCACGATGACCGCGAACGGGACGCCCGCGGTGGCGTTGGCCAGGATGAGCCCGATGAACGTGTTGAGCAGGCCCCACGAGTTGAACATCGCGTAGAACGAGGTGGCCAGGACGACGCTCGGGATCATCTGCGCGAGCAGCAGCAGGATGAGGGCGATGCTGACCGCCCGCGACCGCAGGCGGCTGAGCGCGTACGCGGCGGGGATGGCCACGAGCAGCGTCACGAGCACCGAGCCGAGCGAGACCAGGACCGACACGCGCAACCCGCCGATGCCGGCGTCGTCGAGCGCCTTCTCGTAGCCGCCGAGCCCGGGGGAGACCGGGAACCAGGCGGTGTCCGCCGAGTTGGCGGAGGGCTGCAGCGACGCAGAGATCATCCAGTAGACGGGGAAGAGGTAGACGGCGAGCACGACGATCGTGACGATCGTCCACGTCCAGCCGCGGCGGCGGCGACGCTCGGCGACGGGAGCGGCGACCGAGGCGGTCGTCGCGGGGGCCGGGGCGGCGGGCAGGGTCGCGGTCATTCGTCACGCTCCTGGCGCATGGACATCACGGTGTACACGATCGCGAACAGGATGCTGATGCCCAGCAGCAGCATCCCGTAGGCGCCGCCGAGTCCGAACTGGAACTGCTGGAACGCCTGCCGGTAGGACAGCAGGCCGAGGGTCACCGTGCTGTTGGCGGGACCGCCGGCCGTGAGGACGAGCACGAGGTCGACGATGAGGAGCGTGTAGACGACGCTCATGACGACGAGCACCGAGATCACGGGCCAGATCGTCGGCAGCACGATCGAGACGAGGCGACGCCAGGCGCCCGCCCCGTCGAGCTGAGCCGCCTCGAGCTGTTCGGCCGGCACCTGCTTGAGGGCCGCGCCCAGGATCGTGGCCCAGTAGGGCAGGCTCGCCCACACGGCGACCACGATGACGGCCGGGAGGGCGGTGGCCGGGTTCGCCAGCCACGCCTCGGCGGGAAGTCCGAGAGACCCCAGCACGTCGTTGATCGGTCCGTCCCCGGCGAGGAGCGACTTCCAGACGGTCGCCACGACGACCGCCGGGAGCAGCCACGGCAGGAGGATCAGGGTCGGCAGCCAGCGGCTGCCGGGGAATCTCCGGGCGAAGAGGAGCGCGAGGAGAAGCCCCAGGACGAGCTCGACGACGACCGAGACCACGGTGATCGTGACGGTGTTCGCCAGCGCGCGGAAGGTGATCGGCTCGGAGAGGATCGCCTCGAAGTTCGCCGTCCCGACGAACGGCGCCCGGCCGGTGATGAACGTCCCCGTCGTGAAGTTCGTCGTGCTCATGTACACGCCGTACCCGAGGGGGAACAGGAAGAAGACGATGAAGAACACGATGGCCGGGGTGAGGAACCCCCACAGCTCACCGCGCTGGCGCGCGGCCAGGGAACGCCGGAACCGACCGGGGGTGCGTGCCCCCGGCCGGCCGGTCGTCGTCAGCGTGTCCGCCGTCACTTGCCGCTGGCCTGCTCCAGGGCGGCCTGTGCCGTCTGTCCGCCGACCGTCGCCGCCTGGATGGCGTCGACGTACTGCTGCTGCAGCGTGTTCCACTCGGTGCCGAGCTGCGCGGAGTTGTACGCGCCGTCGACGGCGTCGACGAACGGGGCGGCGGCGGGGACCTTCTCGACGAAGGTGGCCTGCGCGCTCTTCAGCGCGGGGATGTATCCGCCCTGGACCGCGGTGTCGACCTGGTTCTCCTCTGACGCGCGGCACTTGACCAGCGCTGCGGCCGCGGCTTCCTTCGTCGCGTCGGCGTTGGCGGCGACGCCGTAGGCGTAGCCGAGGAGGTTCACCTTCGGCGACTCACCGGAGGTGGCGGTCGGGAAGGGGAACGTGCCCCACTCGAACGGGATCGAGGTGTCGACGAGGTTCCAGGGGCCCGACACCGTCAGAGCCGTCTTGCCGGAGGTCCACTGGTCGATCGAGTCCCAGCCCCAGTTGACGAACTCGGACGAGAGCGAGCCGTTGTCGACGAGCTTCTTGTACAGGTCGACGGCCTCGACGGCACCGGTGCCGGTCGGGTCGGCGGGGTCGCCGCCGGCGGAGAGGAGGAACGGCAGGAAGTACACCGGGGTCGAGCCGTCGCCGCCGATGCCCGGGAGGACGATGCCCTTCTGGTCGGCCGTGGTCAACGACGCTGCGAGCTTCACGAGGTCGTCGAAGGTCTTCGGCGCGGTCTCGGACACTCCGGCGGCGGCGAAGGCGGCCTTGTTGTAGAAGATGGCGTAGTCCTCGACCTGCACGGGCAGACCGTAGAGCGTGCCGTCGTAGCGGCCGAGGTCGGCGGCGCTGTCGGCGAGACCGTCCGTGCTCACGTCGTACGAGCTGAGGTCTGCGAGCACGCCCTGGGCGGCCAGCTGCGGCAGCTGCGTGTCGGTGGAGAGGAGGGCCACGTCGGGCAGGGCCTTGGCGCCGGCGGCCTGCAGCAGCTTCGTGGTGTAGTCGCCGGACTGGGTCTGCACGTCGACCGTGATGCCGAGGTCGGCGGCGCACGCTTCGAAGTACTGCTTCTGCAGGCCCTGGTAGGGCTCGAAGTCGATGTTGTTCCAGACGGTCAGGCTGACGCCGTCGAACCCGTCGGTCGGGGCGGGGGCGGCCTGACCGCCGGCGCAGGCCGTGAGGGCGAGAGCGGCGGTGAGACCGGCCGCGGGGAGTGCGACGCGACGCAGTCGCTGAGACGTGGATGCCATGGGGTGTGTCCGTTCCCGACGACGCCGACGGCGCCGATCGACATGTGCTGTGAGGGACGCGGGTCGGGGCCGCCCGCGTCATCCCTCACTCTGGGGTGTTCTCGTGACGAACAGGGAACGAACGCGTCACGCGGTGTAACACCGCGCCGTGTCGGCGGGAGCGACCGGGCAGGGTGAGTGCATGGCATCCGCTTCTCCTTCCGTCGTCCGCCGCGTCCTCGTGGACACCGACACCGGCCTCGACGACGCGCACTCCCTCATGTACCTGCTGGCCCAGCCCGACGTCGCGATCGAGGCCATCACGACGATCTACGGCAACACGCCGGTGGAGGACTCCGCGCGCAACGTCCGCACCGTGCTGCGGCTCGCGGGGCGCGAGGACATCCCGGTGCACCTGGGGGAGGCCGCGCCGATCGAGGGCGAGGCGTCCATCGCCGACTTCGTCCACGGCACCGACGGCCTCGGCGACCGCTTCGACCGCGCCGAGCTGCGCGTCGAGGACGAGAGCGCGGTGGATGCCATCGTGCGCATCGCCGCGGAGCACCCCGGTGAGGTGGACCTGCACCCCCTGGGGCCCCTCACCAACATCGCCCGCGCGCTCGAGCGCGACCCCGACCTGTTCCTGAAGTTCCGATCGGTGGTCATCATGGGCGGGGCGGGTCCGTACCCGGCCCCGGGTGGTGCGACCCTGACGGATGCCAACACCGCCAACGACCGTCGCGCCGCCGAGATCGTGTTCGGTGCGCGCAACTCCGGCAACGTCGTCATGGTGGGAGTGAACGTCACGGCGACGGCGATCCTCGACGAGCACGTGCTCGCCGTGCTGCGCGGGGTCGGGACCCCGTGGGCGACGTTCGCCGGCGAGGTGCTCGACGCGTACAACGACTTCTACCAGTACAAGTGGGGGCGTCGGATCTCGTCCGCCCACGACGGCCTGACGACCGTCATCCTGCACCGCCCGGAGATCGTCACGAGCTGGATCGAGGGACCGGTGGACTACACGCCGTACGCCGACTCCCTCGCGACCCGCATCGCGCTCACGCACGACGGCCTGCCGCTGGTGTGGGGGACACCGGAGGGGCCGATCGTCCGCGCGGTGACGGCGTTCGACAAGACGGAGTTCCTCCGCCGGTTCGTCCACGCTCTCTCGACGGGTCCGGCGCCGCGCGACTGACCGCGGCGCCGGCGGCTCACCGCGCGCCGGAGCGCGCGGGGTGGTCGTCGCCGAGGCGGTCGCGGCGGTCGGTGCGCAGCCGCGAGCGGAACGTGCCGTCCTGCGGGAAGCCGCCGTACAGCCCCCGCTCGCGCAACGCCGGGACGAGGAGCTCGGCGAAGTCCTCGACGGATCCGGGTGACAGGAACGGGTGCAGCAGGAAGCCGTCGACCCCCGACTCCTCGACGAAGGCCCCGATGGAGTCGGCGACGGTGTCGGGGGTGCCGAGGAAGCGGTCGTCCGCGAACGCGGTCACTTTCGAGAACTGGCGGCGCACGTCTCCGGCGGTGAGCACGGGCGCGTCGCTGCGCGTCTCCTTCGTCTGCGTCGCGTTCGTGCTGCGCTTGACGAGCGGCTCGTCGTCGGCGTACTGCGAGAAATCGATCCCGCCCCACCCGGCGTAGGCCGCCAGCTGCGCCTCCGCGGCGTAGTGCTCCTGGAGGGAATCGATCTTCTCCTGCACCGCGATCGCGGTCGGGGCGACCACGAGGTTCATGCCCACCACGGCGCGGATCTGGGAGGCATCCCGCCCCAGCTCCTCCGCCCGACGGCGGATGCCTGCGAGCCCCTCGCGCACCGCGACCGGATCGGAGTCGCCCACGAAGATCAGTTCGGCGTGCCGGGCGGCGAACTCGCGGCCGCGCGGCGACCATCCGGCCTGGATGACCACGGGGGTGCGCTGGGGCGACGGGGTCACGAGGTGGGGGCCGGCGACGCGGAAGTGCTCGCCGACGTGATCGATGCGGTGCACCTTGGCGGGGTCGGCGAAGACCCCGGATGCCTTGTCGCCGACGAACGCGTCGTCGTCCCAGCTGCGCTCCCACAGCGCGTAGGCGACCTCGAGGAACTCGTCGGCGCGGTCGTAGCGGCTGTCGTGCGCCATGACGTCCAGACCGAAGTTCGCCGCCGCCCCCGGCAGGTACGACGTCACGACGTTCCAGCCGATGCGCCCGCCGGTGAGGTGGTCGAGAGTGGAGAAGCGGCGCGCGTGTGCGAACGGGTGCTCGTACGTCGTCGACACCGTCGTCCCGAACGCGATGCGGTCGGTGACCGCGGCGAGCGCCGGGATGTGCAGCATCGGGTCGAGCGCCGGGATCTCCACGCCGTGACGGATCGCGGTCTCGGCCCCGCCCCGGTACGTGTCGTACAGCCCGAGCACGTCGCCGAAGAAGAACAGGTCCATGCCGGCGTCCTCGACGCGCCGCGCCTGGTCGGTCCAATACCCAAGCGACGTCGCCGACAACCGGTCGTCGGCGGGGTGGGTCCACAGGCTCGCGGCCGAGGAGCCGTTGCCGACGCAGGCCTGTTCGTAGAGGCCGAACAGCAGCGGGCGGGGGTCAGACATGGGCGGTGGTCCGTTCGTGATCGGCGGTGGTCGCCCAGCGGACGCGGCCGCCGACGACGGTGAGGGATGCCTCGGCGGGGCCGTCCTCGACGAGCTCAGCGAGGGCGTCGCGCGGCGTGGCCGAGGCGACGGGGAAGACGGCGAGGTCGGCGCGGGCCCCCGCACGGAGGACGCCGGTGTCGGCGTCCAGTCCGAGGGCGCGTGCGCCTCCCGTCGTCGCGGCCGCGAACAGGCGCGCGTGGAGGTCGTCGTCGGCGTACCCCTGGGCGCGGGCGATGTCCGCGAGCGCGGCGACGTCCTGCCACGGGGAGAGGCTCGGCGACGACGACAGCGAGTCCGTGCCGACGGCGATCGCGTTGCCCTCGCGCAGGTACGCGGCGACCGGGGGCGGGTCCAGGCCGATCACGGCGTTCGAGCGGGGGCACAGCGCCACGCTGACGCCGCGGGCGCGCAGGAGCGCCCGGTCGTCGGCATCCACGTAGATCCCGTGCGCGAGATGCGTCGTCGGGGTCAGGGCGCCGAGGTCGTCGAGGTACCGGATGACACCCGTGCCGACGCCGCCGTCGCGGAGCAGGGTGAACTCGCCGCGTCCGTTGGCCCGCCACCGCTCGGCGAGATCGCCCGTTCCGGAGCGCACGTACGCGTCCTCCCACGCCGACTCCGCCGCATGGATGTGCTGGCGCACACCGAGCGTCCGCGCGAGGCGCGAGAGATCGCGCAGCACGGCCGTGTCGAGCGAGTAGATCGCGTGGGGCGACAGACCCGTCGCCGGCGGGGTGGGGAGGGCCGCAAGCTCGGCGCGCACCGTGCGCTCGCCGTTCTCGGCCCACGCGCGCTCGGTCCAGCCGAGCACCTCCCAGAACGCGATGCCGTGGAGCCCCGCGTCGTGCACGGCGGAACCGGCGGCGGCATCGGTGACGATCTCGGCGACGGCCGTCGTGCCGGAGCGCAGGGCCAGGGCGGCGCCGGCCGCGGCCGACGCGCCCCAGTCGCGGGGGACAGGGTAGAGCTCCATGAAGGCGCTCATCCACGCCTCGAAGCCGGTGTGCTCGGCGAGGCCGACGGCCGCCATGTCGCTGTACTGCAGGTGCGTGTGGGCGTTGACGAGACCGGGGGTCAGCGCGCCGTCCCACTCGTGCAGCTCGGCGTCGGGGCCGGCGGCGGCGAGCACCTCGTCGGCGGGACCGACGTCGCGGATGCGACCGTCCGCGATCGTGACGGCTCCGTCCGTCAGCGGCGGCGAGCCGGGAGAGAGGACGACCGGGGCGCGGTGGACGACGACGGTCACTCCTCGCCCTCCTCGGGATTCCACGTCGCGAGGAACGCCTGCTGCGCCGCGGACGGCGCGTCCAACGTGCCGCCGAACGAGGAGAGGGCGATGGCGGCGACCTCGTCGTCGGCGGCCCGGGGCAGGTCGTGCACCCCCGGGGCGAGGTCGGGGGTCGAGAGCACGTGGGCGACGGAGGCGAGCTGGACACCGAAGGAGAGGTCCATGATCTCCACCGGGTTGCCTTCGGCGGCGCTGACGTTGAGGCAGTTCCCGTCGTCGAGGACTTGGACCTCGGCACCGCTCGGCATCCGGAGGATCGAGACGGCTCCCGTGCGCGCGATCTCGACGGCCCCCGCCGCGCGAGCGGCATCCAGGGCGATCTCCTGGCCCACGCCGCCGCCGACCGCGACGACCGCTCCGTCGCGGAGCGCGTCGAGATGCGGGACGTCGATCGTGTGACGGATGCCGGTGGCCGAGATGACGATGTCGGCGAACCGCACGGCCTCCGCCAGGGTGCGCACCTCGAACCCGGCGAAGGCCGCCTGGAGCGCGGCGACCGGATCGGTCTCGGTCACGACCACCCGCGCGCCGAGCGCGGCGGCGTGCTGCGCGATACCCGTTCCGACGCGTCCGAACCCGACGACGGCGACGGTCGCGCCGCGGAAGGAGCGGTCCGCCACGTCGGCGACGGCGAACACGACCGACTGCCCGGTGCCGTGCATGTTGTCGAACAGCGACTTCGACCGGGCGTCGTTGGCGGCCACGACGGGGATGCGCAGCGCGCCCTCGGCCTCCATGCGACGCAGCGGCCGTACCCCCGAGGTCGTCTGCTCGGTCGCCCCGCGCATCTCCGCGACGACGTCGGGGCGCTCGAGGTGGGCGAGGCGGATCGTCGAGGCGCCGTCGTCCACGATCACGTGGGGACGGTGCTCGAGGAGCGCCAGGGCGTTGGCCCGGTCCTCGGTGCGGTCGGCGTCGGCGCGGGCGTAGGTCGGGATGCCGGCGTGGGCCAGCGCCGCGGCCACCGCGTCGTCGGTGTTGCGACCGGCGGAGGTGACGGTCACGTCGGCCCCGGCCTCGGCCAGCGCGAGGGCGATCGTCGCGGTCTTGGGCTCCAGCACGTCCGAGACGCCGATGCGGACCCCTGCGACGGTGCCGTCGCGGGCGAGCCGCGCGGCGAGCGCCGTCGTCACGGGCATGTGGGCGCGGGCCCACTCGATCCGGTCGTGCCCGGCCCGCCACAGCCCCGGGTCGGCGATCCGGCCGCTCACGGAGTCACCGCCGAGGCGAAGGCGTCGTCGGCGCCGGTGATCAGGGCCGCGATCAGAGCGTCGACGAGGTGGAGCTGCGCCGAGGTGGGTCGCTCGCCCTCGACGGGGAGGGGCGAGGGCATCTCCACCAGGGATCCGTTCGGGGTCGTGCGCACGTGCGGGCGCGGGGACGGCAGGTCGGCGGCATCCACCGGCCGGGGGGAGGCATCGGCGACCAGACCCCGCACGTCGGTCGCCGTGAAGCCGTCGTGGCCGACACCCGTCAGGATCGTCACGGGCGTCGAGCCGGGCGCGGCGACGGCCTCGACGCGGATGCCGTCGAGCCGGGCGGCGAGTCGTTCGACCGGATCGTCGGTCGCGCGCACGACGGCGGCCCCCAGACGTCGCAGCACCGTCGTCAGCGCGGTGGCCGGCGCGCCGTCACCGACGATGCGCACCGTGCCTCCGGCGAGCGTCAGGTTCGTGCGAGCCGACAGTGCCAAAACGACCTGCTCGGCCCGCAGGTGGCCGTACAGGATGCCGAACGCCCGCGAGGCGAGCGGGTCGGGCGCCGCGGGATCGTGGATGACGTCGAGGTCCCAGGCCGAGCGGAGATCGGCGCGGAGGTCGGCGGGCACGGCGGGAAGAGGGCCGCCGTAGGAGAGCGCGACGGGCCCGACCGGACGCGCGTCGAGGAACCCCCGCGCGATCGGGAACACGGCGTCGGGCCCGGCGGGGGCGGCGGACGTGGAGGACGACACGGCTCGAACGTAGGGCGCGACGCCCGTCCGACGCGAATCGATGACGCCGCATCTCTAGGATGTGGCCGTGACGTATTCCCTCTCCCCGGAGTCGTACCGGACGCTGCGGCCCGAGCGGCCGCCGCGTCCCGCGCGCCGGGGCTGGGACCTCGTGATCACCGTCGTGCTGCTCGTCCTCCTGCCGCTCGCCGCCCTCGCCTGCTCCTACGCGGGGTTCTTCCTCGCGTTCGCGTCCGACGCCTGCGGCTCCGTGACGTGCGACTACGGCGTGATGAACTTCGGCCTCTGGTTCGCCGTCCTCGCCCCGTGGGTTGTGCTGCTGCTGACCGTGGTCGTCGCGATCATCCGGCTGGTGCGGCACCGCATCGCCTTCTGGGTGCCGCTGACGGGGATCGCGCTCATGGCCGTGACGTGGTTCGTCGCCGCCGCGATCGTCGGCGCCGGGGTCTCGGCATCCTGACCTCCTCCTCACAGGTGCTGCCGAGCCTGCGGCCCTAGGCTTCGTGCGGGCGTCCGGACGGGCGGCCGATCACCGAGCGCGAAGGCACCCGATGACCGACAGCACCCTGACCCTGCGCGGCGCGTCCGCGGACTCCTCCTCGGGCGACCAGTCCTGGCTGACGTCGCTCGCCGACTGGACCGTCTCGCTGATGGAGATCATCGGCCCCATCGGCGCCGGCCTCGCGATCGCGCTGGAGAACCTTTTCCCGCCGCTCCCGAGCGAGGTCGTGCTCCCGATGGCCGGACTCACCGCCAGCCGCGGCTCGTTCACGCTCTTCGAAGCACTGCTGTGGACCACCCTCGGCTCGGTCGTGGGCGCGTTCGCGCTGTACGGACTCGGCCGCTGGCTCGGAGCCGCCCGGCTCCGCGCGATCGCGGCGAAGGTCCCGCTGCTGCACCCCGAGGACGTCGACCGCACCGTCGCGTGGTTCGAGCGGCACGGGGGCAAGGCCGTGTTCTTCGGGCGGATGGTGCCGATCTTCCGCAGCCTCATCTCCATCCCCGCCGGCGTCGCGAAGATGCCGCTGTGGCGCTTCGGCCTGCTCACCGCCGCCGGCAGCCTCATCTGGAACACGATCTTCGTGCTGGCCGGGTACCTGCTCGGCGAGAACTGGCACGTCATCGAGCAGTACGCCGACGTCCTGAAGTACGTCGTCATCGTCGGAGTCACGGTGGGCGTCGCGTGGTTCTTCTATGTGCGCGTGCGCTCGTTGCTCGCCTCGCGCCGCGACGCGTGACCGGGGCGGGCGGATAGGTCGCCGTCGAACCAACGGCGCTCCTCGCTCAGCGTGCCCACAAGACCCGACCGTAGACTGGAGTCCGTGCCCGCAGACCGCCTCCATCTCGTGCGCCACGGGGAAGTCCACAACCCCCGCCGCGTGCTGTACGGTCGGCTCCCCGGATTCGGGTTGAGCGTCGACGGTCGCCGCATGGCACGGCAGGCCGCCGAGTACGTGCACGCGCTCGAGCGCCCGATCGGCGCCCTCGTCGTCTCGCCGCTGCAGCGCACGCGCGAGTCGGCCGAACCCTTCGTCGGACTCTTCGGCATCGAGCCGTTCATCGACGATCGCGTCATCGAGCCGACCAACGTGTTCGAGGGCCGACGGATGAAGAAGGCCCTGGCCAACCCGCTGAACTGGCGGCACCTCTCCCGCCCGGCGGTGCCCAGCTGGGGCGAGCCGTACGAGCGCATCGTCGCGCGCATGACCGAGGCGATGGCCGACGCCTGGGACCGCGTGCCCTCGGGCGACGTCGTCGTCGTCTCCCATCAGCTCCCCATCTGGGTGACGCACCTCGCGCTCTCCCAGCAGCCCACCCGCCACGACCCCCGCAAGCGCCGCTGCGCGCTGTCGAGCGTCACGAGCTTCGAGCGGCGAGACGGCGCCGCCGGCTCCTCGCGCTGGGTCGAGGTGGCGTACGCCGAGCCGGCCGCGACGGCCGGAGCCGTCGACGTAGGAGCCGTGTGATGCGCCGAATCCTCTCCGCCGCCGCCGCCCTCGCGCTGGTCGCGGGCCTCGCCTCGTGCAGCGCCGACCCGCTCGCCGAGCAGTACCGCGCCGGCGACAACAAGGGCTACATCGCCGCCAACGGGTTCCAGACGCAGGAGCTCGCCCCCGAGAACCGCGGCGAGCCCGTGGATTTCTCCGGCACGCTCGACAACGGCTCCACCGCCTCCAGCGCCGACTACGCCGGCACGGTGCTCGTCGTGAACTTCTGGTACGCCACCTGCGGCCCGTGCATCATCGAAGCGCCGCGCCTCGAGCAGGCCTACCAGACGTTCGAGGGTCAGGACGTCTCGTTCCTCGGCGTCAACACGTACGACCAGCCCGCGACCGCTCTGTCCTTCGCGCGTGACAACGGGGTGTCGTACTCGAGCCTGATGGCGGTGAGCGACGCCGAACTGAAGTTGGCGTTCGCCGACAAGACGCCCATCAACGCCACCCCCACGACCCTGGTCCTCGACCGGCAGGGCCGCGTCGCCGCGCGCATCATCGGCGAGCTGCCCGAGGCATCCATCCTCGAGGCGATGGTGCGCACGGTCCTCGCGGAGACCACGTGAACCCGGGCGCTCTCGTCTTCGACGGCGCGCTCTGGCTCGCGATCCCCATCGCCCTGGCCGCGGGTCTGATCTCGTTCCTCTCCCCGTGCGTGCTGCCGCTCGTTCCGGGCTACCTCGGATACATCGGCGGTGCCGTCTCGCCGCGAGGGGGATCGGCATCCGCGCCGGCCCGGTCTCGGCTGGTGTTCGGCACGCTGCTGTTCATCGCCGGATTCACGCTGGTGTTCATGGCCGTCAACGTCTTCAGCGGCACCGTGGGCATGTTCTTCCTGCGGTACGCCGACGTGATCACCCGCGTGATGGGCGTCGTCATCATCCTCCTGGGCCTGGTGTTCGTCGGGCTGTTCGGCCTCGCCCAGCGCTCGGTGCGCCTGCAGGCCCGCAGCAACCTCGGCCTCATCGGCGCCCCGCTCCTGGGCATCGCGCTCGGGGTCGGCTGGACCCCGTGCATCGGCCCGACCCTGGCGGCGATCCTCTCGGTGTCGTACAACCTGGGCGACCCCGGCCGCGCCGCCCTCCTGGGCCTCGCGTACTCGCTGGGCCTCGGCATCCCGTTCCTGCTCCTGGCTCTCGGCTTCGGGTGGGCGACCCGTTCGGTGGCGTTCGTGCGTCGCCACATCCGGCTCGTGAACCTCATCGGCGGCGGCCTGCTGATTGTGCTCGGCCTGCTGATGGTGACCGGCCTCTGGGGCACGTGGATGTCGACGCTGCAGGGGGTGATGCAGGGTGTCCAACTCCCGCTCTGACCTCTCGCCCGACCGGAAGAAGACCGTGACCGAACCCACCGACGGCGTGCTGCGCCCGTCCGACCACGCCGACTCCGCGCCCCCGTCCGGTGACGACGTCGTCTCGCCGCGCCTCGGCGTCGTCGGGTGGCTGCGCTGGGCATGGCGCCAGCTCACGAGCATGCGCACCGCGCTCGTGCTGCTGCTGCTGCTCGCGATCGCCGCGGTCCCGGGATCGCTCGTCCCGCAGCGCAGCGCCGACCCGAACGGCGTCACGCAGTACTTCACCGACAACCCCGACCTCGCGCCGGTGTTCGACAAGCTCAGCCTGTTCGACGTCTACACGTCGCCGTGGTTCTCGGCGATCTACATCCTGCTGTTCATCTCGCTGATCGGCTGCGTGCTGCCGCGCACCAAGCACCACTGGAAGGCCCTGCGGGCGCAGCCGCCGCGGACGCCCGCGCGGCTGTCGCGTCTGGACGACCATCGCACCGTCGACGTGCCCGTGCCGCCGGGGCAGGATGCCGCGACCGTCGCGGCCGCGGCCGTCGACTCCGCCGCGGCGCAGCTGCGCAAGAGCGGCTACCGCGTCGCCCGGTACGACGGGCGCGGCGCCTTCTCGGTCTCGGCCGAGCGGGGGTACCTGCGCGAGACCGGCAACCTCGTCTTCCACGCCGCGCTCGTGGGCGTGCTCGTCGCCGTCGGCGTCGGCGGTGGATTCACCTACACCGGGCAGCGCGTCCTCGTCGAGGGACAGGCGTTCACCAACAGCCTCCTCGACTACTCGTCGTTCAACCCCGGCCGCTTCGTCGACAGCAACGCCCTCGCCCCCTACTCGATGACGCTCGACCGTTTCGACGTCACCTACGTGCCGCCCGGGCAGCCCGGTTCGGGGCAGGCCGGCAACTTCGCCGCCAACGTGACCACCCTCACCCCGGACGGTCAGCGCCAGGACGGACAGGTGCGGGTCAACCACCCGCTCGACGTGCAGGGCGACCGCGTCTACCTGCTCGGCAACGGCTACGCGCCGACGGTGACCATCCGCAACGCCGACGGCGTGGAGGTGTTCCACGACTCCGTGGCCTTCCTTCCCCAGGATGCCAACATGACCTCGCTCGGCGTCATCAAGGTCGCCGACGGCATGCCCGAGCAGCTCGGTCTCATCGGATTCTTCTACCCCACGATGGACACCCTCACGTCGGGGGCGCTCACCTCGACCTACGGCGACCTGGAGTACCCGGTCCTCACCCTGCGCGTGTACGCGGGCGACCTCGGTATCGACGACGGCACCCCGCGGTCGGTCTATACCCTCGACCCCACGGGCATGACCCAGATCGCCGGGGGCGACAGCGGCACGCCGGCCCTGCGCCTCATGCCCGGCGAGACCCAGGACCTGCCGAACGGCCTCGGCACCATCACGTTCGAGAACGAGGCGCCCGCCGGCTCCACGGGATACGCCGGGTCGGTGAAGCGCTTCGCGTCGCTGTCGATCCACCGTGATCTCGCGGGTCCCTGGGTGCTCGGCTTCGCCGCGCTCGCGACCCTCGGCCTGCTCGCCGCGCTGTTCGTGCCGCGCCGTCGCATGTGGGTGAAGGCCACGTCCCACGGCGACACCGTCCGTGTGGAGTACGCGGGCCTCGCCCGCGGGGAGGACCCCACGCTCGCCGCCGCGGTCGACCAGGTCGTCGAACGGCACCGTCCCTCACTCCCGGCTCCGAAGCCGCGGAGCCGCCCCTCCCGTCCGGCTTCGGACGACCAGAGCCGCCCCGACACCGGAAAAGTAGACTGACACCATGCCCGGAACCGACCCGCTGCTCCTCGACGAGATCTCTCTCCTGCTCGTGTGGACGGCCGTTGCGATCTACGTGCTGGCCTTCATCGCGTACGCGATCGACCTGGCCCGCCGCTCCGACCTCGCGATCAAGGCCAAGGACGAGGTCGTCGCGCGCGAACTGGTCACCGCGGGGGGCGGCGGCGTCATCGACGCGTCGCCGCGGTCGGCGGCATCCGGAACCTCCTCCGCGAAACCGCGGTACCTGTGGGCGCGCATGGGCACGGCGCTCGTCGCGCTCGGCTTCCTTTTCCACCTCGCGGGAACCGTGCTGCGCGGTGTCGCCGCGGGACGCGTCCCGTGGTCGAACATGTACGAGTTCGCGCTGACCGGCGTGCTGCTCGTCGTCGCGGTGTACCTCGTTGTGCTGACCCGCTTCGACCTCCGCTTCCTCGGCGCGCTCATCACCGGGCTCGCCATCGTGCTGCTGGGCGGAGCGACGCTGGCGTTCCACGTCGAGGTCGTGCCGCTGGCCGATCCGCTGAAGTCGGTGTGGCTCGTCATCCACGTCTTCGTCGCGTCGTTGGCGACGGCGCTGTTCGCCCTCGCCTTCGGGCTGTCGGTGATGCAGCTGCTGCAGACGCGTCGGGAGCGCAAGCTCGCCCTCGCGGCGTCGTCGGACGCCCCGGCCCCCCGTCGCAGCTTCCTGCAGACCCTGCCGAACGCCGACGCTCTCGAGTCGCTCGCCTACCGTTTCGCGATCGTCGGGTTCATCTTCTGGACCTTCACGCTCATCGCCGGGTCCATCTGGGCCAACGACGCCTGGGGTCGCTTCTGGGGCTTCGACACCAAGGAAGTCTGGACCTTCGTCATCTGGGTGCTCTACGCCGGATACATCCACGCCCGCGCGACCCGCGGCTGGCGCGGCACCCGCTCGGCCTGGCTCTCGATCATCGGCTTCGCCGCCGTGCTGTTCAACTTCACGATCGTCAACGTCTTCTTCAAGGGCCTCCACGCCTACTCCGGCCTGACCAGCTGAGGTCGCGGGGGTCCGCGGTTCGGCGCGAGCCGCGGGCGCGTGGCGGCGGCGGCTCGCGCACCCGGTTCAGTGTCCAAGACACGCGGGTGTGTCATGCCGGTGTCCGCGTGTCTTGGACACTGAACGCCGGGGTACCGGGTCGAGCGCCACAGGATCCTTCGCATGCGCCCGCCCCTGCGCGGCCGCGGCGGCGTCGCAGCCGAAGGCGTTGAGTGTCCAAGACACGCGGATGTGCCGCGCCGGTGTCCGCGTGTCTTGGACACTGAACGGGCCCTCGGACACCGAGGAGTGCGCGCGGGAGCTCACGCGCGGGGGCGCCACCCCCGGGAGAGCAGCGCGTCGCGAACGGGCGCGACGACATCCCGCTCAGGGTTCTGCAGGTGGTGGCCCAGTACGCGGACGAGGATCCAGCCGGCGCTCGCGATGGCCGGCCACCGGTCGGCATCTCGTCGGAACTGCTCCATCGAGGCGTGCTGACGCCCGTCGTACTCGACCGCGACCCGGTACTCGCGGTAGGCGAGGTCGAGGCGTGCGATGAAGCGCCCGCCGGCGACGAGGTCGCCGTTTAGCTCCGGTTCGGGCAATCCCGCCCGCTGCAGGATGAGACGGAGGTCGGTCTCGCGCGGAGACTCCGCTCCGCGACGAGCGAGTTCGAGGGCCGCGTCGAGATCGGCAGCGCCTCTCCGACGCAACCGCTCGGCGGCTGCCCGAAGGTCTCCCGTGTCGACGTTGCCGCGCGTCAGGATCGCGTCGGCTGCGGCCACGAGCGCGTCGAGGGGAACCATCCCGCCGAGCTGCGCCCAGGTCTCGGCCGCGGTGGGCACCGGGAGTCCCGAGCGGAGGGTGAGTTCCGCGGCATCCATCCGGATCCGGTGCCCGATGACGCCGGTCGTGCGCGGTTCTCTCGCGGGCGGGCTGGCCGAGACGTGGAGGTCGCGCATCGCGTACAGGGGTAACGGGAGATCCCACACGGCGGCGGCGGTGGTGTGGCTGAAGAACTGTGGCCCACGCAGCCGAGGAGCATACGCGCGGCATCTCTGGAGAAGGGTGCCGAACTCCTGATCGGAGCGCATCCGGATGCCGTGAAACGGCGCCGCGAGGTCACTCGCGAACAGGCGTCCCGAGGTCAGCCCCATTCCTCCAGCGCTCGCGACGTCGAAGGCGACACCGAGGGCGGAGGGAAGCGGTGAGCGGCGCACCGCCCCAAGAAACCGTGGGCGCGCGTCCTTCCGCGCGCCTTGCTCGCCGTTCTGCGGACAACGGCGCCGATATCGCCCGTGGGGAGGACGGGTGCTCGGTGCCGCCATGTCTCCGCATCCCCGCGTTCAATGTCCAAGACACGCGGATGGGGTCACCGCTCGTCCGCGTGTCTTGGACACCGAACCGGGTACGCACGCACGCACACGCGCGCGCGCCCCCGCGCCCCCCGCCTACGCGGGCTGGGTGGCGGTGCGGACGGACGCCGTACGGCGGCGGACGACGACGAGCGTCGTCACGATCAGAGCCAGCACGGCCCAGACGGCCAGCGCCACGATCCCGGTGCCGACGCCCCCCGACGACGCCAGTGCGCCCAGCATCGCGGAGTAGGCCGGCGAGGTCGGCAGCAACGCGGCGAAGCCGGCGAGCACCGGCGGCACCGTCGAGACGATGTTGGCCGCGATGGCCAGCGCTCCGACGATCGCGGCGATCCATCGGCCGGCGCCGCCGAACACCGCGACGAGTGCCTGGTTCACGGCAGCGAAGGCCACTCCGGCGGCGATGCAGACGAGTGCGAACAGCGCCCAGTCGCCCCAGTCGTAGTTGGATGCCACCTGCACCACGGCGGCGACGAGGAGCCCCTGCACGGCGCCGACGATCGCCGCGGGGGCGAAGCCGCGGAGGGCGACGAGTCCGGACGCGCGCCGGCTCGTGAGCGCCCGCGCCGACACGGCCTGGAACGCGACGAACGACGCGACCCCGCCGAACCACAGCACGGCCATGGCCAGCAGCGGGACCGCCGAGATGCCGAAGAGCGACGTGCTCACGCCCGTGGCCGACACCGGGTCGGCGACGACCTTCGCGAGGTTCGTGGCCTGCGCGTCGGTGTAGGTGGGCAGCTGGGCGACGGCGGTGTCGAGTCCGTCGGCGAGCGAGGAGGTTCCGGATGCCACCTTCTGGACGCCGTCCGCGAGTTGCGCGGAGCCGTCGCGGGATGCGGAGACACCGGATGCCACCTGCGCCGCGCCGGAGCTGAGCGTGGCGGCGCCGGCTCCCAGCTGACGCGTGCCGTCGGCCACCTGGCTCGCGCCGGTGCTCAGGCCGTCGATGCCGCCGGCGATCGTGTCGATGCCGTTCGCGGCCTTGAACCCGCCGTCGGCGAGCTTCTGGTTCGCGTCGGCGATCGCGCGGACTCCGGCGGGGAGCTTCGCCGCCTGACCGGCGAGCGTGCCGATCTGGGTCACGGTCTCGGTGGCCTGCGGGAGCGCCGCGTTCGCGTCGGCGGCGGCCTTCTCCAGCGCGTCGCACTGCTCGGGCGTGCCGGTGCACTCGTCCGCGGCCTTTTGCAGCGCCGCGGCCGCCTCCACGAGCGCGTCGTTCACCTTCGGAGCGGCGTCTGAGAGGTCGGTCGCTGCCTGCGCGAAGCCCGGCGGAATCTGGTCGGCCAGGTCGTTGATCTCGGCCGCCAGCGCCTTGTTGCCGTCCGCGAGGTCGCGGACGCCGGACGCGGCCTCGCGCGTCCCCCCGGCCAGCGCGGTCGCGCCGCCGGCGATCTGCGAGGCGCCGTCGGCGAGCGGCGTCGTGCCCGCGGCCAGCTGCTGCGCCCCGGACGCGACCTGGCCGGCGCCGTCCGAGAGCTGCCCCAGGCCGTCGGTCAGCGTGGTCGCGCCGGTCGCGGCCTGCCCGGCGCCGTCGGCGAGCTGGTGCGCGCCGCTGGCCGCTTCCCCCAGCTTCTCGCCGAGGGTGGTGAAGCCGAGGAACACGTTCGTGAGGTACTGCGACGACAGCTCGGTGCCGAACACGGAGGAGGCGGTGGATGCCAGCTGCGCGGTGATCGCGCCGTCGACCACGCGCGCGTCGGGGGCCGTTTCGAGCCCGATCGTCGCGCGTTCGGGCGTCTCGCCGGGCCGGGTGGACAGCGCCGCCGAGGTGAAGTTCTCGGGGATGGTGACGACCGCGGTGTAGGTGCCGTCCTTGAGGCCTGCCGCGGCATCCTCGTCGTTGGAGATGACCCAGTCGATGTTGCTCGGCTGGTCGTCCGCGCCCTGGACGAGCCCGCCGGTGAGCTGCCGACCCAACGGCACCGTCTGGCCGTTGAGCTGTACGGGCTTGTCGTCGTTGACGATCGCGGCGGTGATGTTGTCGAGGCGATCGGTCGGGTTGTAAAGCGCGCCGACGAGGATGCCGCCGATCACGGCCGGCAGCAGGAGGACGCCGATGAGGGTCAGCCAGGTCACGGGGCGACGCGAGCGGGAGCGCTCGACGGGGACGGTCATGCGAACACCTCGGAGAGATCGGTGGAGGACTCGGGGGCCGGGCGGTGCCTCTGCGGCGCGGGGAGCGCGAGCGAGGTCACGTCCGGGCGGTGGGCGTCGGCGAGGAGGGCGAGCGCGCGACGCTCGTCGCGGGCCGACACGACCAGCGTGAACGCCGACCCGGCATCGTCGGCGCGCTCGCGCGCGGCGACGGCGGCGCGTCGGAGTTCTTCGGCGACGTCGGAACGGGTGTCGGCGTCGAGCCGGTCGACGTCGCACAGCACCGCGAGGCGTGTGCGGCCGGCCAGCGCCCGGGTGACCTCGTCGACGGCGGATCCGGGATCGTCGAGGAGCGCCAGCCCGACGCGGGAGCGGACGGCGCCGGCTCGCTCGGGGAGCAGGAGGCCGTCGACGCGCAGGCGACCCTCGACCGCGGAGAGTCGGCCGGCGAGTGCGAGCAGGAGGGGGCGCGTGACGCGCGTCTCGCCGGTCACCAGCAGCGTGCCGCCGTATCCGACGCGCAGGTGGACGTCGGCGAACGCCGGCTCTTCGTCGTCGGAGGAAGTGGCGGCGCGCAGGTCGTCGGCGGCGAGGGCGATGGCGGGCTCCGTCGGCCAATCCCGCAGGCCGATCTCGCGTTCGACGGCCTCGCCCTCGACGTCGAGCTTGGGAAGCAGTCGGTCGAGCCAGCGCGGCATCCACCACGCCTTCGCCCCCAGGAGCGCGAGCACCGCGGGGACCAGGGTCATGCGCACGAGGAACGCATCGACGGCGACGCCGACGGCGAGGCCCAGCGCGATCGGCTTGAGGCTCGAATCGCCTTCCGGCACGAACGCGACGAACACCGAGAACATGATGACCGCGGCGGCCACGACGACGCGGGCCGAGCCCATGAAGCCGCTGCGCACCGCCCCCAGCGCGACCTCGCGGGGCGTGCGGCCCTCGCGGTCGGCGTGCACGTAGTCCTCGCGCATGCGCGAGACCAGGAACACCTGGTAATCCATCGCGAGGCCGAACAGCACGCCCATGAGCACGATCGGCATGAAGCTGATGATCGGTCCGACCTTCGCCACGTGGAGCGCGTCGGCGAACCAGCCCCACTCGAACACGGCCGCGACGACACCGAACGAGGCGGCCACCGACAGCAGGTACCCGCCCGCGGCGGTCAGCGGCACCCAGATCGAGCGGAACACGATCATGAGCAGGATCAGCGACAGGCCGACGACGAACAGGCCGAACGGCAGCAGCGCGGCGCCGAGCTGGTCGGAGATGTCGATGGTGACGGCGGTGTACCCGGTGACGAGGAGCCGGACGCCGAACTGGTCGTAGAGGCGGTCTTCGGCGGCGCGGAGCTCCCGCACGAGGTCGGCCGTGCGGGGATCCTCGGGGCCCGTCTCCGGCACGATCTGCACGATGCCGGTGTCGGCCGTCTGGTTCGGGGTCGCCAGGGCGACCTGAGCGACGCCGGGGATCTTCGCGACCTCGTCGCCGATGTCGGTCATGAGGGTGAGCGGGTCGTTCGAGGTGACGATCGTGCCGGTCATGATGAGCGGACCGTTGGCACCGGGCCCGAAGTACTCGTCGGTCAGTTCGTAGGCTGTGCGCGCCTCGTTGCCCGGGGGCAGCTGTCCCGCGGTGGGGAGCGTGAGGGCGAGGCTCCCGGCGGGGATCGCGGTGACGCCGAGCAGACCGATGACGGCGACGGAAGTGACGACGGGATGCCGCGTCACCAGGCCGACCCACCGCTTGGCGGGGCCGGTGCGCTCGGTGCGGGCCTTGCGGGCGGCCGCCTTCCCGGCGCGGGCGGCCTCGGCCACGGCGTCGGCCTCGGCGCCCTGCTCCGCCGTCATCGTGCGGCGACGGCGTGCGGACGTCCGCTTCCTGGCGAAGCCCCAGCCGACCACGCGGCCCTTCGCGAATCCGAGGAAGGCGGGCGTCAGCGTCAGCCCGATGCACACCGCGATGGCGACGGCGACGGATGCGGCGACGCCCATCGTGGTCAGGAACGGGATGCCGGCGAAGCCGAGGCCGATCAGGGCGATGAGCACCGTGATGCCGGCGAACACGACCGCCGAGCCCGCCGTGCCCGTGGCTCGGGCGGCGGATTCCTCGGGGTCCATGCCGCCGCGTACTTGATCCTGATGTCGCGACACGATGAAGAGGGCGTAGTCGATGCCGACGGCGAGTCCGAGCATGACCGCCAGCAGCGGGGTCGTGGAGGACACCGTGGCGAAGCCGGTCGCGATGAAGATGAGGGCGACCGAGAGCGCGACGCCGAGGATGGCGGTGGCCAGCGGCATCCCGGCCACGAGGAACGATCGGAACGTCAGCATGAGGACGATCGCGGCGATCACCACGCCGAGGGCTTCGGTGATGCTCGCCCCGGGGATCTCGGTGGCGAAGAGCTGACCGCCCAGCACCGCCTGCGACCCCGCGGGGAGGGCGGTGCCGAGCGCCGTGGTGGCCTCGCGCAGGCCGTCCTCGGTGGCGGTGGGCACCTCGGTGGCCTCACCCGAGAACTGGATGCGGATGATGGCGGCACGGTCGTCGTCGGACACCCCGCCGGAGATGCGCTCGTCGAACGGGTCGGTGACGGCCTCGACGAAGTCGAGCTTCTCGATGTCGGAGATCGTCGTGCCGATGGCATCCTGATATCCCTGGTCGCGGACGCCGGCTCCGTCGGCGGAGACGACCACGATGTCGGCACTGGCGCCGCTCACCTGCGGGAAGGTGCGCGAGAGCATCTCGAGACCGGCCTGCGACTCGGTTCCGGGGATCGCGAACGTGTTGTCGGTGCCCTTGGCGAAGAGCGCGACTCCGCCGCCCGCGAGCACGAGGATGAGGAGCCAGGCCGACAGGACCCGCCACGGGTGACGGAACGACCAACGGCCCAGGGTGTACAGGAATGTGGACACGGTGGCTGCTCCCGAGGTCGGCGGTGGGTCGATACAGCACCGTATCGGATACAACAATGTATCGTAGTCTCCAGGGCGTGGGGCCAACCTGAGTCTCGCCCGTGAAGCCAGAGGAGCGCCGCATGACCGACACGGCACCGGCGCCGTCGCGACGACGCGAGAACACCCGCACCAGACTCATGGATGCCGCGGCTCAGCTGTTCGCCGAAGAGGGCATCGACGCGACGTCGGTGGAGGCCGTCTGCGAGCGCGCGGGATTCACCCGGGGGGCCTTCTACTCGAACTTCGCCTCGAAGGAGGAGCTGTTCCTCGCGCTGTGCGAGAGGTCGGCGGAGGCGACGCTCGCGACGCTGCGCGAACGCATCGCCTCGCTCGAGGCGGACGATCTCGATGCCCACACCGAGCTGCACAACCTCGTCCAGCAGGTGCTCGAGATCGCCGCCCAGGATCGACTCGACGTGCTCCTGAACGCCGAGATCCGCACGCAGGCGCTGCGCAATCCGGACTTCGCGGTGGCCTACCTCGCGCTCGATCGGGGGCTGTCCGAGAACGTCTCGCACCTCGTCCGCGATATCGCCGAGGCGAGGGGCCTCCGGCTGCGGGTCCCCCCGGAGGCGGCGACCGAGTTGCTGCTGTCGATGTGGGTGTCGGCGACCGAGCACGCGCTCATCGCCGGTCGCGACCCGCGCGCGGCGCAGCCCGAGCTGGCGGCGCGGCTCTCGCACATCCTGACGCTCATCCTCGAGTGAGGTCGGCCTCCCGGAGGCGGTAGCAACGCGTCAGGCGCTGCAGCCACCAGTCGCGCCGGTCGGCGGAGGCTTCGACGCGGTCGAGCGAGGCCGTGGTCGGGCTCGCGCGGGTCATCGAGAGCGCCCCGCCCTGCGGACGCAGGGGTGAGGCGACGACGTCCTCGGTGAACAGCGCCGCGGTGCCCAGGCCGCAGTCGAACTCCAGGTCGGGCAGGGCGGAGGCGAGGGCCAGTCCCATCGACAGCCCCACTGACGTGTCGAGGGCGCTCGACACCACCGCGGGAAGACCCGCCTCCGCGACGATCGCGAGAGCGGCGCGCACCCCGCCGAGCGGCTGCGCCTTGATCACCAACAGGTCGGCCGCTCCCGCGCGGGCGACCCGGAGCGGGTCGCTTGCCTTCCGGACGCTCTCGTCCGCGGCGATGGGGATGTCGAGGTAGCCGATGCGCTCCCGGAGCTCGGCGAGTTCCTCGACCTCGGCGCACGGCTGCTCGATGTACTCGAGATCGAACTCGGCGAGGGCGTGGACGGCGCGCTCGGCCTCGTCGACGTTCCATCCGCCGTTGGCGTCGATGCGGACGCGTCCCTCGGGCCCCATCGCCGCGCGCACCGCGCGGACTCGCGCCACGTCGTCGGCGAGCACCTGCCCCGCTTCGGCGACCTTCACCTTGGCCGTCCGGCATCCGTCGAAGCGGGCGAGCACGCCCTCGACCTCGGACGCGGTCACCGCGGGGACGGTCGCGTTGACGAGGACGCTGGTGCGCACCGGGGGAGGGGCGGGATGCCAGCCGAATTCGAGCGCGGCGGCGAGCCACGTCGCGGCCTCGGCGTCGTCGTACTCGACGAACGGCGAGAACTCCGTCCATCCCTCCGGTCCCTCGAACACGACGGCCTCGCGCGTCCGGATGCCGCGGAACCGGGTGGCGAGGGGGAGGGCCACGACGCGGGCCGTGGCGAGGACGTCGGTGAGCGGCGGGAGGGGACTCATCCCCCCATCCTGGCCTCGGTGTCGGACGCCGGGAATAGGCTGGCGGCATGCTCTTCGACACCCCGGTCCGGCTCGGCGTCCAGATCCAGCCGCAGCACGTGCAGTACTCCGACATCCGCGACGCCGTCTTCCGTCTGGAGGAGATGGGGGTCGACATCCTGTTCAACTGGGACCACTTCTTCCCCCTCTACGGCGACCCCGACGGCGAGCACTTCGAGTCGTGGACGATGCTCGCCGCCTGGGCCGAGCAGACCGAGCGCGTGGAGTTCGGCGCGCTCGTCAACTGCAACAGCTACCGCGGGGCCGACCTGCAGGCCGACATGGCCCGCACGGTCGACCACATCAGCAAGAAGGGCGGCGACACCGGTCGCTTCATCTTCGGCACCGGATCGGGCTGGTTCCAGCGCGACTACGACGAGTACGGCTACGAGTTCGGGACGGCAGGGTCCCGCCTGAACGCCCTCGCGAGCGATCTCGACCGGATCGTCGACCGCTGGGGCAAGCTCAACCCCGCCCCCACCCGCAAGATCCCCGTCATGATCGGCGGCAAGGGCGAGCAGAAGACGCTGCGCATCGTCGCCCGCCACGCCGACATCTGGCACAGCTTCGTCACGCCCGACGAGCTGCCCCACAAGTTCGAGGTCATCGAGCGCTGGGCCGAGACCGAGGGGCGCGACCTGTCCGGCCTCATCGTGTCGAACGAACTCAAAGACCGCGACGAGAGCGTCGCCGACGCGCTGTACGACGCCGGGACGCGCCTGTTCACGCTCGGATTTTCCGGTCCCGACTGGGACTACTCGATCATCGAGCGGTGGCTCGCCTGGCGGGACAGCAAGAACGCCTGAGTGACGTGAACGTCTCCGACATCTTCGACCCGGCCGAGTGGACGCTCGCACCCGGCGCCGAGGACTACACCGACATCACCGCCCACGTCACGCACGACGGCCGGGTGGCCCGCATCGCGTTCGACCGACCGGAGGTGCGCAACGCCTTCCGCCCGCACACCGTCGACGAGCTCTACTGGGCCCTCGACATCGCCCGGCAGGACCACCGCATCGGCGTCGTGCTGCTCACCGGCAACGGTCCCAGCCCGAAGGACGGGGGGTGGGCGTTCTGCTCGGGCGGCGACCAGCGGATCCGCGGGCGCGACGGGTACAAGTACTCCGACGACGAGACGTCCGTCGCCGACCACGGCCGGGCGGGGCGCCTGCACATCCTCGAGGTGCAGCGCCTCATCCGGTTCATGCCGAAGGTCGTCATCGCGGTGGTCCCGGGATGGGCGGCGGGCGGCGGTCACTCGCTCAACGTCGTGTGCGACCTGTCGATCGCGAGTGCGGAGCACGGTCGCTTCAAGCAGACGGATGCCGATGTCGGGTCCTTCGACGCCGGTTACGGCTCGGCCTACTTCGCTCGTCAGATCGGGCAGAAGTTCGCGCGCGAGGTCTTCTTCCTCGCCGAGGAGTACTCGGCCCAGCGCGCGTATGAGATGGGCGCGGTCAACCGCGTCGTCCCGCACGCCGACCTCGAACGTGAGGCGCTGGCGATGGCCCGGACCATCCTCACGAAGTCGCCGACGGCGATCCGCATGCTGAAGTTCGCGTTCAACGCGGTCGACGACGGGCTCGTCGGGCAGCAGCTGTTCGCGGGCGAGGCGACGCGGCTCGCGTACGGCACCGACGAGGCGGCCGAGGGGCGCGATTCGTTCCTCGAGAAGCGCGACCCCGACTGGTCGGGCGTCCCGTGGCACTACTGAACCCGGGATGCCGCGCCCCGGTGCGGTCGTGAAGCTGGAGGCGGCGGCATCCGACGATCCCCGCGACGTGCTGCGCGCGCTGCGCCACGCCGTCCTGGGGGCGGGGCCCGCGGTCGCCCTGGGTGGCGGCGGGCTGCCGGACGAGGTGCCGGCCGGGACGGCGGCGGTCATCACGACGTCGGGGTCGACGGGCGTGCCGAAGTCGGTCGCGATCGGCCGCAACGCGTTGATCGCGAGCGCTTTCGCGACGGCGGCGCGCATCGGCGAGGGCGCGTGGCTGCTGGCGGTGCCGGCGACCTACGTCGCGGGCGTGCAGGTCCTCGTGCGCGCGCTCGTGAGCGGGCGGGAGCCGGCGGTCCTGGCCGGGCCCTTCCGTCCCGAGCCCTTCGCCGCGGCTGCTCTCGGCATGGCGTCGCACGAGAACGGCGAGCGCGTCCCCACCTACACCTCTCTCGTCCCGGCGCAACTGCAGCGGCTGCTGGACGCCTCCGAGGGCGACCCCGAGGTTCTGCGGGCGCTCCGCTCGTTCGAGCGCATCCTCATCGGCGGACAGGCGCTGCCCGTCGCCCTGCGCGAGCGGGCGGCCGCGGCCGGCGTACGGATCGTGCGGACGTACGGGTCGACCGAAACCAGCGGCGGGTGCGTGTACGACGGGGTCCCGCTGGACGGGGTGGAGCTCGCGATCGTCGACGGCGAGGTGCGCATCTCGGGCCCGACCCTCGCCGACGGCTACCTCGGCGATCCCGACCGCACGGCCGAGGTCTTCCCCGCGGATGCCGCCGGTACCCGGTGGTACCGCACCGGTGACGGCGGCGAGTTCGCCGACGGAGTGCTGCGGGTCATCGGGCGCCTCGACAACGTCATCGTGTCGGGCGGCGTGAACGTCTCGCTCGACCGGGTCGAGGCGGCGGTTCGTGGCATCCCGGGTCTGGAGTCCGCCGTCGTGATCCCGGTCGAGGACGCGCAGTGGGGGCAGGGGTCCGCCGTCGTGGTGGCGGCGTCCGGAGACGAACGGGAGACGCTCGAGCGTGTGCGCACCGCCGTTGCCGCAGCGGTCGGACCCGTCGCCCGGCCCGCGAGGGTGGTCCTGGTCGACGCCCTGCCGGTCCTGGCATCCGGGAAGCCCGACCGCGCCGCCCTGCGGCAACGGTTCGGCTCCGCGAAGAATTAGGCTTTCCCTCCGTGGCAGCACAGTCTCGCAAGCGCTCGCGTCCGGCCCCGAAGCGGCGTCCCGGCGGCAACCCCCAGAAGGCCCACCGTCCCGCGCCGCGCGCGGCGACACGCGCGACCGCGCGCGATTGGATCGGGGCCGCGCGCCTGCGGACGCTGCCGCTCGCGATCACCCCGGTGCTCATCGGCACCGGCGCCGCGACGCTCGTCGACGACCAGTTGCATTGGGTGATCGCCCTCGCGTGCCTCGCGGTCGCGTTCGCGCTGCAGATCGGCGTGAACTACGCCAACGACTACAGCGACGGCATCCGGGGGACCGATGACGTCCGCGTCGGCCCCGGCCGACTGACGGGCGGCCGGAAGGCGAAGCCGCGCACGGTGCTCATCGTGGCGCTGGCGTTCTTCGCGCTCGCCGCGGTCGTGGGGCTCGCCCTCGTGATCCGCACCGAACAGTGGTGGCTCCTCGCCGTGGGTGCGGCCTCCATCGTCGCCGCCTGGTTCTACACCGGCGGGAAGCGGCCCTACGGCTACAACGCCCTCGGCGAGGTGTTCGTCTTCGTCTTCTTCGGCCTCGTCGCCACGCTCGGGACGACGTGGCTGCAGGTGCAGGCCCTCCCGCAGGAGGCGTGGTTCGGAGCCGTGGCCGCGGGTCTCCTCGCGTGCGCGGTGCTGCTGGCGAACAACCTGCGCGACATCGATCAGGACCGTCTCGCGGGCAAGCGCACGCTCTCGGTGCTCATCGGCCGTCGGGCCACGCAGGTGCTGTTCACGCTGTTCGTCCTGGTGCCGTTCGGGATCGCGGTGTTCCTCGCCCTGGTCTACCCCATCGCGTGGTTGACGCTCATCGCGCTGCTGGGAGCCCTGTCGGCGATCCTCATCGTGTGGACCTACCGGTCACCGCGCGAACTCATCGTGGCGCTGCAGGTGACGAGCTTCACGTCCGTCGCGTACGGAGCCGTGCTGTTCTGGGCCTTCGTGGCCTGAGGCTCAGCGCGTCGCGTCGGGCCGGTCATCGCCGGCCGCGTCGACCACCGCGTCCTCGACGTCGGCGTCGCGCTCCGCGGCGGTGCGGCGGTCGTTCGCCTGGCGCGCGGCACGGCGCTCGGCGAGGTCGCCGGTGACCTGGTCGAGCGGGCGTCGCAGGAACAGCAGCGACAGGCTCAGACCGATGAGGGCGGCGAACACCGCGGCCAGCCACGGCAGTTCCTGGAAGACGGGGAACAGCAGCAGGATGCCGAGCGGCACCACGAAAGCGAGGAGACGCAGCACCGTGTAGACCAGGGCGGAACGGGCACGCATACGACCACTCTACGACCGCTCCGCCCTCACCCGGCGCCCGGCCGCCGCCCAGGCAGCGCCGGTAGAATCACTGCATGGCACGCCTGCTGCTGATCCTGGCGCTCGTGGCGACCGCGTTCTGGGTCTACACGATCGTCGATTGCGCCGTTCAACCGGCGACCCGCCACCGCGGCGTCAGCAAGCCCGCGTGGATGGTGATCGTGATCCTGCTGCCGGTGCTCGGTGGCATCCTGTGGTTCGTGATCGGCCGCGGTCGCGCCGGTGGCCCGGTGCTCCGACGTGCTCCGGACGACGACCCCGAGTTCCTCGGCGGACTCTCGGCCCGTGCGCGCGCCGACCAGGACGAGCGCATCCGCCGCCTCGAGGAGGAGCTCGCTCAGCTCGACTCCGAGGGCGAGGATCCGCGCGACAGCCGACCCGCGCCGAAGCCGGACGGCGACGACCCCGGCGGGAAGCCGGGCGACGACGACACCCGCGGTCAGCGCGGCGCCGTCAGCTGACCGTGGCACAGGGGGAAACGGGCGCCGCGGCGCCCTCGACGGACGCGGCTGCGGCGCTGCTGGCCGGGCTCGTCGCCCGCGGCGTGCGGCACCTGGTCGTGAGCCCCGGGTCGAGGTCGCAGGCCCTGGCCCTCGTGGCGGCCGACCTGGAGCGCGCGGGACTCGTGCGCCTGCACGTGCGCATCGACGAACGCGTCGCGGGGTTCACGGCCCTGGGTATCGGGCGCGAGACCGGGATGCCGGCCGCCGTGATCTGCACGTCCGGCACGGCGGTCGCGAACCTGCTGCCCGCCGCCCTGGAGGCCCACCACTCCGGCGTTCCGCTGCTGCTCCTCACCGCAGACCGCCCCCCGGAGCTGCGCGGCGTCGGTGCGAACCAGACCACCCGGCAGCCCGGGCTCTTCCACTCGACGACCCGGTTCGAGGCCGATCTCTCCGTCCCCGACACCGTGGATCCGGATGCCACCGCCCCCCAGACCGCCGCGTTCGACGCGGTCGCCGCGACGGCGCTCGCCGCGGCGCTGGGCGAAGGCACGCGCCCGGCCGGTCCCGTTCATCTGAACGTCCCCCTGCGCGAACCGCTCGCGGGTGCCGCCCCGGCGTGGCTCGTGGACCGTGCGACGCGACCGGCTGCGCCCGGTGATCCGGCCGCCGACGAGGCATCCGGAGCTCTGTACCAGGGTGGGGGCGGGATCGGGATCGCCGACGTGGCACCCGAGCCCGAGGCGCCGGTGATCCTCGAACCAGGGCGGCGGACGATCGTGGTCGCCGGCGCGGATGCGGGCCCCGCGGCCGAGGAGCTCGCCCACCGCGGCGGCTTCCCGCTCGTCGCCGAGATCGTCAGCGGCGCGCGCTACGGCCGACACGTCGTGCACGCCTACCGCACGCTCCTGCGCGACCCGGCGCTCGGGGGCCGCATCGAGCGGGTCGTGGTGTTCGGGCACCCCACCCTCAGCCGCGAGATCGCGCGCCTACTCGGACGCGAGGACGTCGAGGTGATCGCGGTGCGCGGTCCG
Organism: Microbacterium proteolyticum; assembly: GCF_029639405.1. Lineage (NCBI taxonomy): Bacteria > Bacillati > Actinomycetota > Actinomycetes > Micrococcales > Microbacteriaceae > Microbacterium > Microbacterium proteolyticum. The sequence continues at coordinate 311,710 of NZ_CP121274.1, read as the reverse complement.
GGCGAGCCCATCAACCTCAACGGGGCGACCCGGGCGGCGGACGCCGTGGATGCCGACGGCGCCGGGGACCGCGCGTGGCTGGGGGAGTGGATGCGCGCGTCGCGCGCGGCGGCCGTCGATCTCAGCCCTCCCGCTCCCGACGCGGACGGTCTGTCGTCCGCTGTTCCGCACGAGCGACTCGGCGCGATCAACGCTGAGGTCGCGGTGATCCGCGCTCCCGTCGACCGTGCCGCCCTGGTCGACGCCGTGTGGCGCGCGACCTGGCCCCACGACCGGCTCGTGTTCGGGTCGTCGCGTCTCGTCCGGGTCGCCGACGAACTGCTCGGGGGCAAGAAGGTGGCCGTGCACGCCAACCGCGGGCTCGCCGGCATCGACGGGACGATCGCGACCGCGACCGGTGTCGCCCTGGCCAGCCAGGACGACGAACGCCCGGGCGTCACGCGCGTCCTGCTCGGCGACCTCGCGTTCCTGCACGACGTGGGGGCACTCCTCCTTCCCCCCGGGGAGCACGAGCCGCGGCTTCAGGTGATCGTCGGCAACGACGGTGGCGGCACGATCTTCGACGGCCTCGAGGTCGCCGGCGTCGCGGGGGCGGACGCGATGGAGCGCGTGCAGTACACGCCGCAGAACGTCCGGCTCGAGCAGCTCGCGCTCGCGTACGGCTGGGAGTACCGCCGGGTGACGACGCGCGTCGCCCTCGACCAGGCGCTCACGTCCCCTGCGGGCGGTCGCCAGCTGATCGAGGTTCCGCTCGAGCGCTGACCCGCGCGGCGTCAACCTCTTGGCGAGAGTTCGTCTGGCACGGCACGATGTGTCGATGAGTTCGCACAGCCGTTGGACCACGCCCGCCGCCGTCGCCCTGAACGTCGCACCGGGGTTCCGTCTCGCCGATGTCGACCCCCGGTCCACGCCGGGCTACGACGGCGACAAGGACCAGGGCAAGGCCGACCTGGACGCGGGCGTCGCACCGCTGGCCGACCTGCAGGAGCGTCTTTTCGCACAGAGCGTCGCCGGCACGGCGACCGGTTCGGTGCTGCTGGTGCTGCAGGCGATGGACACCGCCGGGAAGGGCGGCATCGTCAAGCACGTCGTCGGCGCCGTCGACCCGCAGGGCGTCGAGCTGGCCTCGTTCAAGAAGCCGACCGCCGAGGAGCTGGCGCACGACTTCCTGTGGCGCATCCGCAAACGTCTGCCGGACGCGGGTCGCCTCGGCGTCTTCGATCGCTCGCACTACGAGGACGTGCTCATCGGACGCGTCCGCTCCCTCGCCCCGGCCGACGAGATCGAGCGGCGCTACGGAGCGATCGTCGCGTTCGAGGCCGAGGCGGCGGAGCTCGGCATCCGGGTCGTCAAGGTCATGCTGCACATCTCGAAGGACGAGCAGCGCGAGCGCCTGGCATCCCGTCTCGACCGGCCCGACAAGCACTGGAAGTACAACCCGTCCGACGTCGACGAGCGTGCCCTGTGGGACGACTACATGGATGCCTACCAGGTGGCGCTCGAACGCACCTCCACGCCGCTCGCCCCGTGGCACGTCGTGCCCGCCGACCGCAAGTGGTACGCGCGGCTCGCGGTGCAGCGGCTGCTCATCGACGCCCTCACGGACATCGACCCGCAGTGGCCCACGGCCGACTACGACGTCGCGATCGAGAAGCAGCGGCTCGCGGAGTCCTAGGCCAGGGCCTCGACGATCGGCCGGAACTTCACGCGGGTCTCCAGCAGCTCCGACTCCGGCACGCTCTCGGCGACGATCCCGGCGCCCGCGTACGCGGTGATCGTCGCGGTGGGGGATGCGGGGGCGGCGGGGTCGATCTGCGCGCAGCGCAGGGCGATGGCCCACTCGCCGTCGCCCGACGCGCCGATCCACCCGACGGCGCCGGCGTAGCGCCCGCGGTCGAAGGGCTCGAGGCGGCGGATGACGTCCATGGCCACCGCGGTGGGGGTTCCGGCGACCGCGGCGGTGGGGTGGAGCACGGCGACGAGGTCGAGGGAGGATGCCGCTTCCGACAGCTCGCCCTCGACGTCGGTCGCCAGGTGCCAGACGTTCGGGAGCTTCAGCGTGAAGGGCTGCTCGGCGGCCGCGAGGGCCGAGGTGTGCGGGCGGAGGGCGGCGAGGACGCTCTGCACGGCGAACCGGTGCTCCTCCTGGTCCTTCGCGCTCTCGGTGAGGGCGAGGGCCGCGGCGACATCGCTGTCGGCGTCGCCTCCGCGCGCCGTGGTCCCGGCCAGCACCCGGGCGGTGACGGTGCCGCGCGACACGGTGACGAGCGTCTCGGGGCTCGCGCCGATCAGACCGTCGACGGCGAACACCCAGCAGTCGGGGTAGCCCTCCAGCAGCGACCGCACGAGGCGGCGACGGTCGGAGCCGGCGGGGATCGTGCCGACGATGTCGCGCGCGAGCACGACCTTCCGGACCTCACCCACTCCGATCGCCTCGACGGCGTGGTGCACGGCCTCCTGGTATCCCTCGGCGGTCTGCCTCCCGGGACCGAGCGTGGCCGACCAGTGCGGACCGAACGGGGAGCGGGGCGGCAGCTCGGGTTCGGGCTCGTCGGGGGTGTCGGCGAAGGCTAGCCGCGTGACCCACGCGCGACCGCCATGGCGTCCCACGATCGTGCCGGGAACCCGCAGGATGCTCTCGCGCTCCGACCGGGGGTCGAACACGAACGAGCCGAAGGCCACGAGCCCCGTACCGGGCAGGCCCAGGGGGTCGTCGATGTCGGCGGCGGCGGCGATCCGGCGCCAGCGATCCGCGATCGTCGCGTCGCCCGGCTGCGCGCCGGTGTACCGCAGCGTCAGCAGGTCGCCGAAGCCCGCGAGCGACTCTCCTCGGCGGCTCCAGAACAGCGGGTCGTAGCCCGTCGTGTAGTCGAGGACGTCGTCCATGGGGGAGAGTTCGCGCGTGACGACGCGCAGACGCGGGACGAGGTCATCCGCCGGCTGCTGCACCTTTCCACAGTAGACCGCGACTGAGACTCGGGGCATGGAAGCGCCAGGACGCCAGCACCGTCACCTGTCGTGCATGCGCCGCGACTTAGACTCGCGGCATGACGTCCCGACCCGCACCCGGCACCCGGCTCGTGTTCCGCTGGCGCAAGTGGGACGGGTCCCCGCACTGGGAGCAGGACTGCGTCTACCTCGGCAGCGACGACTGGGGCGACTGGTTCGGGCAGCAGATCGGGTGGCGCAGCGTCCGCCCCGGCCGCGAGTTCGTCTGCCGCGAGCCCAACGTCACCCTCGTCCCGGCCAGCGGCGACTGGGCCTTCACGCACAACGCCGCCCCGCACCCGGTCGCCGTCTACATCGATCTCGCGTGGGATGCCGGATGGGACGATGACGGCGCCCCCGTGGGGATCGACATGGACCTCGACGTCGTGCGGCGCACCGACGAGCGCGGCACGTGGATCGACGACCGCGACGAGTGGGACGAGCACCGGGTGAAGTACGGCTACCCGGCCGACGTCGTGACGCACCTCGAGTCCGTGGCCGTCGACCTGGAGCGCCGTGTGCGCGACCGTGAGGCGCCCTTCTCGGACGACGTCACGGGGCCGTGGCTGAAGCGTCTGGCCGACCTCGCGCAAGCCGGGGACGGCGAGTCCGGCCGCGCCTAGACTCGACGGGTGAGCAGCGACCCGAACCGCGCCGATCTCGGCAAGGACCCCCAGCGCGTCAGCGGAATGTTCGACCAGGTGGCCGCGGCCTACGACCGCACCAACTCGGTGCTGAGTCTCGGCAACGACAGGTTCTGGCGCGTCGCGACCCTGAAGGCCGTCGCGCCGCAGCGCGGCGAGCGGATCCTCGACCTCGCCGCCGGCACCGGCACGTCGTCGATGGCGTTCGTCCCCAGCGGCGCCCACGTCGTCGCGGCCGACTTCTCCCGCGGGATGATCGCCGAGGGGCGACGTCGCCACGGGAACGTCCCGAACCTCGAGTTCGTGCAGGCGGATGCCACCGACCTGCCGTTCCAGGACGGGGAGTTCGACGCGGTGACGATGTCGTTCGGACTCCGCAACGTCAACGACCCGCGTCGCGCGCTGCGGGAACTGCGCCGGGTCACGAAGCCCGGGGGGCGCATCGTCGTGTGCGAGTTCTCCCACCCGCCGTCCCGGGCGTTCAACGGCCTCTACCGCTTCTACAACGACCGGGTGCTCCCGACCGTGGCGAAGGCGGTGAGCTCCAACGCCGAGGCGTACGACTACCTCAACGAATCCATCCGCGACTGGCCGGACCAGCCGACGCTGGCAGCGTGGATGCGGGATGCCGGGTGGGTCGACGTCGCCTACCGCAACCTCACCTTCGGCATCGTGGCTCTCCACCGCGGTAGCAACCCGGGGGCGTGACGCCGCGGGGGCGCGCGCTGTCAACCGTCGAGATACCGGCGGCTGGCCCGGACCGCGCCAGGATAGGCTGAAACCGTGACCCCGAGACCGCCCGCGGCCGGCACCCGCCTGTCGGGCAAGCTGGGCCTGAGTGACCGCATCTTCGGCGGGCTGCGCGCGCGCACCCTGCTGTCCACCGTCGAGGCCGGCCTCGACCTCGTCGAGAGCACCCTCGAGCGTGAGGTGCGCAGCGCCGACAAGCTCGCCGACGTCACCGCCCGATACCTGTACGAAGCGGGCGGGAAGCGCGTGCGCCCGATGCTCGCGATCCTCACCGCGCAGCTCGGTCGGGGCACGACGCCCGAGGTCGTCGAGGTGGCCACGGCCCTCGAGCTGACGCACCTCGGGTCGCTCTACCACGACGACGTCATGGACGGCGCCGACAAGCGCCGCGGCGTGCCCAGCGCCCAGACGGTGTGGGGCAACAACATCGCCATCCTCACCGGCGACCTCCTCTTCTCCCGCGCCAGTCAGCTGATGGCCCGGCGCGGCGAGCGCGCGATCCAGCTGCAGGCCGACACGTTCGAGCGGCTCGTCCTCGGTCAGATGCACGAGACCGTCGGCCCGCAGGAGGGCGACGAGCCCGTCGAGTTCTACCTGCGCGTCCTCGCCGACAAGACCGGGTCGCTCATCGCCGCCGCCGCTCAGTCGGGCGTGATCTACTCGGGCGCGCCGGAGGAGTTCGAGGCCCCGATGGTCGTCTTCGGAGAGAAGGCCGGTGTCGCCTTCCAGCTGCTCGACGACGTGATCGATCTGTCGCCCGACCCGTCCGAGACGGGCAAGGTGCCCGGCACCGACCTGCGCGCGGGTGTGCCGACCATGCCGTACCTGCTGCTCGGCCACCGGTCGGACCAGGCCTCGGCCGATCTGCGCGCGCGCATCGACGAGGGGCAGGACCGGATCGCCGCCGGCGCGGATCCCGCGATCCTCGACGATCCGCTCACGGAGCTGCGCGAGCACGAGACCACGCGCGAGACGCTGGACCTCGCCCACCGGTGGTCGCAAGAGGCGATCGACGCCCTCGCGCCCCTTCCGGACGGCGCCGTCCGCGAGGCCCTGACGCGGTTCGCCCGCGCGGTGGCCGACCGCTCCGCCTGACTTTTTCCCACCCCCCCCCGATCGCGATCGAGAGGATCTCCATGACGAAGCTGCGCCTTGCCATCGTCGGCGCCGGACCCGCGGGCATCTACGCCGCCGACATCCTGCTGAAGGCCGAGCGCGAGTTCGACGTGTCGATCGACCTGTTCGAGCAACTCCCCGCCCCGTACGGCCTGGTGCGCTACGGCGTGGCCCCCGACCACCCGCGCATCAAGGGCGTCATCACCGCTCTCCGTGAGGTGCTCGACCGGGGCGATATCCGGATCTTCGGCAACGTCGACTTCGGTACCGACATCACGCTCGACGACCTCAAGCAGCACTACAACGCCGTGATCTTCGCCACCGGCGCGATCCGGGACGCCGACCTCGACATCCCCGGCATCGACGCGAAGGGGTCCTACGGCGCCGCCGACTTCGTCAGCTGGTTCGACGGCCACCCCGACGTCCCTCGCGAGTGGCCGCTGGAGGCCGAGTCTGTCGCGGTGATCGGCAACGGCAACGTCGCCCTCGACGTCACGCGCATGCTCGCCAAGCACGCCGACGACCTTCTCCCCACCGAGGTGCCCGACAACGTGTACCAGGGGCTCAAGGCCTCGCCCGTCACCGACGTGCACGTGTTCGGTCGTCGTGGCCCCGCGCAGGTGAAGTTCACCCCCCTCGAGCTGCGTGAACTGGGCGAGCTCCGCGATGTCGACATGGTCGTGTACGACGAGGACTTCGACTACGACGAGGCCTCGCTCACGGCGATCCAGACCAACAAGCAGGTCAAGGTCATCGACCGCGTGCTGCAGCAGTGGCGCACCCGCCCGGGCGTGAATAACGCCGGCGGAGAGGCCTCCCGCCGCCTGCACCTGCACTTCTGGGCGAAGCCCGTGGAAGTCGTGACGGATGCCGACGGCCGCGTGGCGGCGTTCCGGTACGAGCGCACGAAGCCCGACGCCGAGGGCGGCGTCATCGGCACCGGAGAGATCCGCGAGGTCGCGATCCAGGCGATCTACCGCGCCGTCGGCTACTTCGGCTCGCCGCTGGCCGACGTGCCGTTCGACGAGCGTCACGGCGTGATCCCGAACCACGAGGGCCAGGTGCTGGCATCCGACTCGAACGAGCGGATCCCGGGCCTCTACGCCACCGGGTGGATCAAGCGCGGACCCGTCGGCCTCATCGGCCACACCAAGTCGGATGCCATGGAGACGGTGCGCCACGTCATCAACGACCAGGCCGAGTGGTGGCGCCCCGCGCACCCCGAGGAGGAGGCGATCCCCGCGCTCCTGGCCGAGCGCGGAGTGCGCTGGACCGACCTCGCCGGCTGGCACCGGCTCGACGAGCACGAGATCGCCCTCGGCGCGCCGCACGAGCGCGCGCGCATCAAGGTCGTTCCGCGCGACGAGATGATCCGGGTCTCGCGCGGCGAGTGACCGCTCGGCCGGTCCTCAGCAGGGCTGGCCGGCGCTCGCTGCAGCGAGGACGACGTTCACGTTCTTCTTCTCGGAGCCGTTCACCGTCGTCTGCCTCAGGGCGGTGGCGAAGTCGTTCTTGTTGTTCCACCACTCGTCGGCTGCAGCGATGCCGCAGGCCGTGAACCGGACCTTGACGCTCGCGCTGCGGAGGCCCTGGACGAGATAGGTCCCGTCCGGGCGAACGACCGCCGTACCCACCGGCGAGGTGCCGTCCTCGGCCGCGAAGACGGCCGCCTCCACGCGCCCTTGATCGAAGCTCGTCCCCGGCGGAAGGGACACGGTGCCCGAGAGGGATGCCGCCCGTTCGAGGGAGGCATCCACGCCCTCACGTGCCTCCCGGACGCCGAGGACGACGTCCGACGCGCTCACGAAGCTCGGTTGGTCCTGCCACCACTCGTAGGCCACGGGGAGGTCGTCGGCGCGGAAGAGAAGGCGGTAGGTCGCCGGCGTCAGTCCGCGGATGGTGTAAGTCCCGTCGGCCCGGACGTCGGCGGTCCCCACACGCTCCCGGGCGGCGCTGTAGGCGTCGACATGCACCTGCCCCGCGGTGGCGACGACGCCCGCAGGCAGCGTGACCCGCCCCGATATCGACGAGGGACGATCGAGGTAGGCGTTGAACCCGCTGCGGACCTGCGACACGCGAACCGCGATCGGTGACGCCGAGGCGTAGTCAGCCGCGTTGTTCCACCACTCCGCCGCGACGGGCAGCATGTCGGACGAGAAGCGGAGCCGGTACGAGCCAGCGGGGAGCCCGGAGAGGGTGTAGCTCCCGTCCGCGGCCGTGGTGGTCGTGCGGGCCGCCGCGTCCGGTCCCGCGTACGCGGTGACGGTCACCCCGGCGGCGGTGGATCCGAGCCCGGTCGGGACCCATACGCGCCCCGAGATGATGGCGGCGGGCGCGAGAGCGGCATCCAGGGCCCGGTCTTCCCCGACCGCGAGCGTGACCGGTGTCGACGAGGCCTCGTCGGCGGCGTCCTCCCACCATTCGTCGAGGACCGGGAGTCGCTGCGCGACGAAGGCGACGCGGTAGGCGGTGGGGCGCAGCGAGCCGAAGGAGTAGGTGCCGTCGGGCCGGACTGTCGTGGCAGCGACGCCGCCGCCGTCGCTGGCGCGGGTCAGTCGCACTTGCACGATCCCGTCGGAGAAGCTGACCCCCGGTGGCAGGGTGACCTTGCCATGAATGGTGGGGGCCTTGGCGAACGTGACGTTCACACCGGTCCGATTTTCTCCGGCGACGACCGTGATCGGGTCTGCGGACGCGAAGTCGGGCTTGTCGTTCCACCACTCCGGGAGGATGGGCAGCGATCCGCTCCCGAAGGAGACCCGGTACGTTCCGGGAGCGACGTTCGGGATGCGATAACGACCGTCACCGTCGACCAACGCGCTGATCGGGTACCAGCTGCCGTCCTCGCGGTAGAGCTGCACACTGGGGTTGCTCTCGCCGGGGCGGACTCCCGCCGGGAACGTCATCCGTCCGGAGATCGTGGCGGCGGCGACCATGGTGACGTCGTAACCGGTGGCCACTTCGCCCGCGCCGAGGGCGATCCTGTCCGCGCTGGCGTAGTCCGCTTTCCCGGTCCACCACTGTTCGACGACCGGCAGCTGGTTGCTGAAGAACTGGAGCGAGTACGACCCTTCCGCCAGCCCCGTGATGATGAAGCCGCCGTTTCCGAGCGAGCGCGCGTTTCCGCGCGGTTGACCGGAGCCGAGGAAGGCGCGGACCGTCACCTCGCCCCGGATGCCGGCGGGGAGGGTGATCCGGCCGGAGATCGAGCCGCTGCGCCGCAGGGTCGCGTCGATGCCCGTCACCGAACCGCCGTCGGCGATGACGATGGGTGTCGCCTCGGTGTCGTATTCCTTGCCCTCCCACCACTCGCCCAGGACGGGGGCGTCGGACGGGACGGCGAACTTCACCTGGAAGGACCCGCCCCTCGCCGCAGTGATCAGGTAGGAGCCGTCTGCGGCGACGGGCGAGGATCCGGCGAGCGTTCCCTGCGCGTACGCCTGCACGGCGAACCGGCTCAGGTCCACCGTCACGCCGTCGGGGATGATGACGCGCCCCGAGATCGTCGCCTCGGTCGACTGGCGTTGCACGGACGGCGGATCGGCCGAGGCGGAGGGCGTCGGGGTGACGGTCGGCGTTGGACTTTCCGTCGGCGTGGGACTCGCCGTCGGCGTGGGACTTGCCGTCGGCGTGGGACTCGCCGTCGGCGTGGGACTTGCCGTCGGCGTGGGACCCGCTGTCGGCGTGGGACCCGCTGTCGGCGTAGGACTTGCTGTCGGCGTGGCGGTGGGCGGCGTCGACGGATCGGCACTTGCGGTCGGCGCGGGACCCGACTGCGCCGACGCGGGAGCGACACCACTGAGCATCAGCGCGACGCTCAGTGCGACGGCGCCCCACGCGACGAACCGTCTCTTCGGCGACGAAAGAGAACGTAGTGACATGACCGACCCCCCAAGGCCTCGTGTCCCGATACACAGCGACCCGTCCCCCGGGTTCGCCCGGTGGATCCTCCGGCTGTGTTCACAGGAATAGCACAGAGAAGGTGCGGGCGTAAGGCTCGTGCGCGAATCGTCACTCGCCGTCCGCGCGCGAGTAACACCCACCCCGCCGCCGGGGCAACCCTCGCGACCGCATCCGAGCCCCCTCGGCAGGATGGAACGCACGACGCCGGGCAGCATCGCCCGCGCACCGAGGCGAGGGGGCCGGATGCGAAGGGTGATACGGATCGCGGCCGGGGTCTCGGCCCTCGTGCTGGCGGGGACGCTCGGGGCTTGCTCGGCGGGTGACGGGGTGCCGACCCTCACGTGGTACATCAACCCCGACGACGGCGGTCAGGCCGAGATCGCGGCATCCTGCACCGAGGCCGCGGACGGGGCGTACCGCATCCAGACGTCGCTGCTCCCGCGCGATGCGGCGTCGCAGCGCGAGCAGTTGGCTCGGCGGCTGGCGGCGAGCGACCGGTCGCTGGACATCATGAGCCTGGATCCGCCGTTCATCCCCGAGCTGGCCGAGCCCGGCTTCCTCGCGCCGGTGCCCGAGGATCTGCGGAACACCGACGGGGTGGTGCAGGGGGCCGTGCAATCGGCGAGCTGGAAGGACGAGCTCGTGACGGTCCCGTTCTGGGCCAACACGCAGCTGCTCTGGTACCGCAAGTCCGTGGCCGAGGCGGCGGGACTCGACATGACTCAGCCGGTGACGTGGGACCAGGTCATCCAGGCCGCCGAGGACCAGGACAAGAAACTGGGCGTCCAGGGCGCTCTCGCGGAATCTCTCACGGTGTGGATCAACGCCCTCGTCGCCTCGGCGGGCGGCAAGGTCCTCGAGGACCCGGATGCCAAGCCCGACGAGATGCAGCTCGGACTCGACACCGACGCCGGCAAGAAGGCCGCCGACATCATCAATCGGATCGGCGCGTCGGGCCTCGGCGGATCGGGGCTGCCGACCGCGGACGAGAACGCGAGCATGAATCTGTTCCAGGGCGACGACGGCTCCTTCATGGTGAACTGGCCCTTCGTGTACCCCGCCATGCAGGGCGCGGCCCCCGAGGTGGTCGACGACCTCGGCTGGGCGGTCTACCCCCGAGTGGATGCCGGAACCCCGGCGGCGCCGCCGGTGGGGGGCATCAACCTCGGCGTCGGGGCGTACAGCGCGCACACCGACCTCGCGTGGCAGGCGGTGGCGTGCATCGTGAGCCCCGAGAACCAGGCGCAGTACTTCGTCACCAACGGCAACCCGCCGTCGAACGCCGCGGCGTACGACGACCCGGAGGTGCAGGAGAAGTTTCCGATGGCCGACACCATCAAGGAATCGCTCGACCTGGGCGCGCCGCGTCCGCAGACGCCGTACTACAACGAGATCTCGATCGGTCTGCAGCGCACGTGGCATCCGCCCACCGCGGTGAGCCCCGACTCGACGCCGCAGACCTCGACCGATTTCATCCTCGCGGTGCTGAGAGGGGAGAGGCTGCTGTGACGACGGAGATCGCCTCGGCCGGAAAGCCGAGGACCGAGAACGCGCGGCCGCAGGAGGCCGCGAAACCCCACAAGAAGCGCTCCGACCGCGCCCGTGCGGAGGCACGTCTCGGGTGGATGCTGGCGGGACCGGCGTTCGGCATCATGCTGCTGGTCACGCTGTACCCGATCGTGCAGGCGCTGTGGGACTCGCTGTTCAGCCTGCGGTTGACCGCCCCCGACGACCGGGAGTTCATCTGGTTCCGCAACTACCAGGTGATCCTCGGCGACCCGGCGTTCTGGCAGTCGATGGGCGTGACGCTGTTCATCACCGTGGTGACGGTGCTGCTCGAACTGGTCATCGGTTTCGGCTTCGCGCTCGTGATGCACCGCGCGATCAAGAAGCTGCGGGGCTTCGCCCGCACGGCCATCCTCGTGCCCTACGGGATCATCACCGTCGTGTCGGCCTTCGCCTTCTTCTACGCCTTCGACATCAACTCCGGCGGGTACGTCAACAACTGGCTGTCGTGGATCCCCGGGTTCGACGAGAATCTGAACTGGTTCGCCGCGCAGAACACGTCGCTGGTCGTGATCATCCTCAGCGAGGTGTGGAAGACGACCCCGTTCATCTCGCTGCTGCTGCTGTCGGGCCTCGCGCAGGTGCCGGGCGATCTGGAGGAGGCGGCGAAGGTCGACGGCGCCACCCCGTGGGAGGTGCTGCGCCGTGTGATCCTGCCGAACATGAAGGCCGCGATCATGGTCGCCGTGCTGTTCCGCACCCTCGAGGCGTTCCGCATCTTCGACAACATCTTCATCATGACCGCGGGTGCCAACAACACCGAGGCGCTGTCGCTGCTGGCGTACAACACCTCGATCGGGCGCCTGGAGATCGGTCTCGGATCGGCGATCTCGGTGCTGCTGTTCCTCAGCGTGCTGATCATCGCCGGGATGTTCATTAAGGGCTTCAAAGTCGATCTGTCGGCCGGGAGGAATGGGTGATGCGCGCGATGACCTGGCCCCAGCGGATCACGTGGCTCGTGATCATCGCCGTCGTGCTCGTGTGGTCGCTCTTCCCGGTCTTCTCGATCGCGATGACGTCGTTCAAGACCCCGGCGGGGCTCTTCTCGGGCACGCTGCTACCGCAGGAGTGGACGCTCGACAACTACGCGACGATCCTCGCTCCCGGCGGCAGCGCCCAGGACCTGTTCCTCCCGGCGCTGCGCAACTCGATCGGCATCTCGCTCATCGCGACGTTCATCGCGGTGGTGCTCGCGACCCTCTGCGCCTATGCGATCGCCAGACTGGACTTCCCCGGGAAGCGGATCATCCTCACCACCGCGCTGGCGGTGTCGGTGTTCCCGATCGTGTCGATCGTCACGCCGCTGTTCAACCTGTGGCGCGTCATCGGGCTGTACGACACCTGGCTCGGGCTCATCATCCCGTACCTGTCGTTGACGCTTCCCATCTCGATCTGGACCCTCGCCGCGTTCTTCCGTCAGATCCCGTGGGAGCTCGAGCAGGCTGCGCAGGTCGACGGCGCGACCCCGTTCGAGGCGTTCCGCAAGACCGTCGTGCCGCTGGCCGCGCCCGGCGTGTTCACGACCGCGATCATCGCGTTCTTCATCGCCTCAAACGACTTCGTCTACGGCATCTCGTTGACCTCGACGGATGCCGCCCGCCCGGTGCCGGCGGCCCTGTCGTTCTTCACCGGGGCCTCGCAGTTCGAGGAACCCACCGGCGCGATCTCCGCCGCCGCGATCGTCGTCACCATCCCCATCGTCATCGTCGTCGTGATCTTCCAGCGCCGGATCGTGTCCGGTCTCACGCAGGGCGCCGTCAAAGGCTAAGGAGACAGTCCATGGCATCCATCACCCTCAACCGGATCGTCAAGACCTACGACGACGGCTTCACGGCGGTCAAGGGCGTCGACCTCGACATCGCCGACGGCGAGTTCGTGATCCTCGTGGGGCCGTCGGGGTGCGGCAAGTCGACGCTGCTGCGCATGATCGTCGGGCTCGAGGACATCTCGGACGGCGAACTGAGGATCGACGATCAGGTCGTCAACGACAAGGCGCCCAAGGATCGGAACCTGGCGATGGTGTTCCAGAACTACGCGCTCTACCCGCACCTCACCGTGTACGAGAACATCGCGTTCCCGATGCGGCTGAAATCCAGCGACCTCGACGACAAGGAGATCGACGAGCGCGTCCGCCGCGCCTCGAAGCTCCTCGAGCTCGACGAGCACCTCGAGCGCAAGCCCGCGAACCTTTCCGGCGGTCAGCGTCAGCGCGTGGCGATGGGCCGCGCGATCGTGCGCAACGCCAGTGCGTTCCTGTTCGACGAGCCGCTGTCGAACCTCGACGCGAAGCTGCGCGGCCAGATGCGCACCGAGATCGCGCGCCTGCAGCGTTCGCTCGGCATCACGACCGTGTACGTCACGCACGACCAGACCGAGGCCATGACCCTGGGTGACCGCGTGGCGGTGCTGCGCCGCGGCGAGCTGCAGCAGGTCGCCAGCCCCCGCGGGCTGTACGACCAGCCGGTGAACCTGTTCGTGGCCGGCTTCATCGGTTCGCCGCCGATGAACTTCCTCAGCGGAACAGTCCACGGCGACACGCTGCGGCTCCCCATCGCCGACGTCCCGCTCGACGATCGGCTGCGGGCGGCCGTCGAGGGGCGCGACCTCGTGATCGTCGGCATCCGTCCCGACGCGTTCGAGGACGCCGACGCCACGGAGCGCGACCTCGACGGGGGAGTCACCGCCGAGCTCGACATCGAGATGACCGAGTGGCTCGGCGAGGTGCTGTACGCGTACGTTCCCTACGAGACCGATGCGACGGTGAAGGACAAGCTGTCGGAGCTCGATCGAGACCTCGACGGCGAGAGCCTGCGCACGGAACTCGTCGTGGCGCTGGATGCCATGAGCGGGATCCGTGCGGGGGATGCCGCGCGCCTGTGGTTCTCCCCGGACTCGCTGCACCTGTTCGACCCGGAGACGGGCGTGAACCTCACCCGCGACGAGGCCAAGGCCGAGAAGCTGGAGGAGGACGCCCGCGCCGCGCGGAAGCGCGCGCTGGAGCGGGCCAAGGAGCGCGCCGCGCGCGAGCAGCAGCACGCCTGACGACCCCGCTCTAGGCTGTGGCCATGGGGGAGTGGCATCCGGACATCCTCGGGCCCGGCTTCGAGCAGCAGACGTTGCCGCTGGGGAGCGACGACGAGGGCGAGGTCGTCGCGACGCTCGTGCGGGCGATACCGCACCCCGGCGCGCGCCTGTTCGGACCGTGGCGCGACGTCGACGTGCTGTACGTGCACGGCTGGTCGGACTACTTCTTCCAGACGGGTCTCGCGCGCTCCTTCGCCGACCGGGGCGCCCGGTTCCACGCGTTGGACCTGCGCAAGTACGGGCGCAGCATCCGTCCGGGGCAGACGCGCGGTTACGTCGCGGCGCTCGACGTGTACGACGCCGACATCGAGGCCGCCCTGGATGCCATGGGCACCGAAGCGCACGGTCGGCGTCTCGTGCTCCTGGGGCACAGCACGGGCGGACTGACGCTGACGCTGTGGGCGGCGCGGCATCCCGGGCGCGCGCACGCCGTCGTGCTCAACAGCCCGTGGCTGGAGTTGCAGCTGGGCCCGCTCGGCCGCCAGGCCCTCGCTCCGATCCTCAACGCCCGCGCGCGAATCGATCCGCTCGGCACGCACCCCGCCGTCGACCTCGGGTTCTACACGCGCGCGCAGCGCGAGGTCGGCACGCTCCCCGACAGCCCCGACGGGTGGCGACCCGAGCGCGGATTCCCTACCCACCCGGGGTGGCTCGCCGCGGTGGTCGCCGGCCACGCGCGGGTGGCATCCGGGGTCGAGATCGGGTGCCCAGCGCTCGTGCTGCTGTCGAAGCGGTCGACCTCGGCGCTCAGCTGGAGCGACGCGATGCGCTCGAGCGACTCGGTGCTCGTCGTCGACGACATCGCCCGCGCGGCCACCCGCATCGCACGGGAGGTCACGATCGCGCGCATCGACGGGGCGCTGCACGACGTCTTCCTGTCCCGCCCGGACGCCCGGGATGCCGCGTACTCCGCGCTCGAGCGGTGGGTCGCGTCGGAGTGAGCGCCCGCGCTCAATCGGCGCGGTCGGCCGTGGCGAACTTCTCCGACAGCGCGTCCTCGTCGATCGCCTCGGCCGTGACGGTCGTGCGGCCGGCGTAGACGTCGCGGTCGATCTCGTCCGTACCGGTGGCGACGAGCATCGCCACCATGGTGTCGCCGTTGACGTTGAGGAACGTCCGGAAGATCCCGGTGAACCAGTCGACGGCGATGAGGAGGCCGACCGCTTCCAGCGGAAGGCCCAGCGACGTGGCCAGGAACGTCGCGGCGACCGCGAAGCCACCCGGGACCGTGATGGTGCCCATGTTGAGCATGATCGCCAGGGCCATGCCGAGGACGATCTGCCCCGGGGTCAGCTCGACGCGTCCCGCCTGGGCGAGGAAGAGGATGACGATCGTGTAGTTCAGCACCGCGCCGTACGAGCCCATGGTCAGACCGACCGACAGGGTGAAGCTCGCGACCCGCTGGCTGATCCCGACCTTCTCGACCGCGTTCTTCAGCACCGTGGGGAAGGTCACCGCCGAACTCGTGGTCGTGACCGCGATGACGGTCTGCTCGGCGAGCTTCGCCGGGAGGGCCCACGGGTTCAGTCTCGTGCGCGCGGCGACGACGATGAAGAAGAGGACGGAGACGATCACGACCCCCAGCAGCGTCGAGCCGAGGTACGACAGGGCGGTGGTGACCACGGCGAATCCGACATCGCCGGCGAGAGCCGCAAGCAGACAGAACACGCCGATGGGGGCGATCCGCATGACCAGACGGATCATGCCGAGCACGATCTGCTGCAGCTGGTCGAGCAGGGTCAGCACGAGGCGGTTGCCGGTCGCCCGCACGTACCCGTTGAGGGCGAGGCCGAAGAGCAGCGAGAAGACGATGATCGGGAGCATGCTCGCGGTGGACATCGCGTTGAAGATGTTCGTCGACACGAACCCGAGGATCGTCTCCTGCCAGGTGGAGGTGGGGGTCGCGGAGTCCTGCAGGGCGGGGTCGACCGAGCCCGAATAGTCGATGCCGACGCCGGGCTGCAGCGTCGCGGCGAGCCCCCAGCCGACCAGCGCGGCGACGACGGAGAAGCCGATCATCCACGCGAACGTGCGTCCGGCGAGGCGCCCCATGCCGCTTCCGGTCATGGACCCGGTCGCCACGATGACGGATGCCATCACCAGCGGCACGATGGCCATCTGGATCAGCCGGATGAACAGGTCGCCGATGAATTTCAGGTTCCCCGCCCATTCTCCGGTGACGAGCCCGAACACGATGCCCAACACCGCTGCGGCGGCGATGAGGCTCGCCGGGTGCCGCGCGATGCGCCAGGCCGTCGCGAGACCGCGACCGCCGTTCGTGGTGCTCTGGTTCGTCATGACCGCTCCTCTGCCCGTGGTTTATGGTCGGGCCAATTCTGCGCAGCGGGCGTTTCCAAGGGCGCATTCTCGTGTTTCAGGGGGATTAAGGTCGGACCAATCTGGTCGGGTGGGTGCGCGGCGCCTGGAAGGATGGAGCCGGGAGGAGCCATGAGCGATCACACGGCACTGGCGCCGCTGGAACGACGGGGCGGGTCCGTCCACGAGGAGATCGTGGCGCGCCTCCGCGCGCTCATCCTCGCCGGAGTCCTCCAGCCCGGTGACCGTCTGGCGACCGAACGCGAACTCGCCGAACAGCTGGTCGTCTCCCGCTCCGCGGTGCGCGAGGCGCTGCTCCGGCTGCAGTCGGCGGGGCTCGTCGAACGTCGACAGGGAAGCGGGACGCGGGTGAGCGACCGCATCCCGATCTCCACCGTGCTCGCCTCGCTCCGCGACGATGACGACGACACCCTCACCGCATCCACGGAGTTCCGCACCGTGGTCGAGCCGCAGATCGCCCGCCTCGCGGCCGCGCGGATCCAGCCCGCCGAGCTCGACGCGCTCGGCGCCCTGCTCGCGGAGTCGGACGTCGCGCAGGATGCCGAGAGGTCGGTGAAGCTCGATATCGCCTTCCACGTGGCCGTCGCCACGGCGACCCGCAACCGCCTGCTCGCCTCGCTGAGCGAACTGACCGTGTCCTGGACCCTGGAAGCGCGCCTGTTCTCGCACGTCGCCGAGCATGGGCGCCGGATGTCGCACGACGGTCACCTGCGCGTCCTCCGCGCGCTTCGCGCGGGGAGCCCGGACGCCGCCGAAGCGGCCATGCGCGTGCACCTCGACGAGATCGCCGACCTGGCGCAGGAACTCTCGGAGTGATTCGATCAGACCCCGCCATGTCGGATGCGCAGCGCGGCGGCGGAGAGGAGAACCGATGGACGCCGGCCCCTTCTTCCACGGGACGAAGGCCGACCTGAAGGTCGGAGATCTGCTGATCCCGGGATTCCGGTCGAACTACCGCCCCGAGGTCGTGATGAACCACATCTACTTCACGGCGGTCCTGGACGGAGCGGGGCTCGCCGCCGAGATCATCCCCGGCGACGGTCCGCCGCGGGTCTACGAGGTCGAGCCGACGGGGGAGTGGGAGAACGACCCCAACGTGACCGACAAGAAGTTCCCCGGCAATCCGACCCGGTCCTACCGGAGCGCGGCGCCCCTGCGCATCGTCGCCGAGCGTGACGACTGGACGCGGCTGACGCCCGAGGCGCTCGCGGAGTGGCGGACCCGCCTCGCGCGGATGCGCGACGAGAACGCCGAGATCATCAACTGACGCTTCAGGTGGGCTCGGTCGTGCGGATGAGCCCGCAGGTCACGCACGACCATGCCACGAGGAAGCGTTCGTCGTCGAGCACCTCGAACCGCAGCGGGTCGCCGCAGGTCGGGCACGTGGGCAGCCCGTCGGGTGCCCTCACCGCTCGAACGTCACGTGCACGACACCGCTCTCGGCGACCTCCGACGTGACACGGTAGTCGGCGTGGAGGTGCTCCAGGTCGTCCCACAGCCGCGTGCCCCGCCCGAGGATCACCGGGCGGATCGCGACATGCAGGCGATCGACGAGCCCCGCGGCGAGGGCCGAGCGCACCGTGGACACCCCGCCACCGATGCGCACGTCGGCGTCGCCCGCCAGCTCGGTCGCCCGGCGCACGGCATCCGCGATGTCGGTGTCGACGAAGTCGAATCGCGTGCCGTTCGCGAACTCGATCGGCGCGCGTTCACGGTGCGTCAGTACCAGGACGGGCACCCGGAACGGCGGCTCGTCGCCCCACCATCCGCGCCACTCCGGATCGTCGGGGAACGAGTGGATGCCGAACATCCCCGCGCCCATCACCTCGGCGCCGACGCCCTCGAAGTAGGCGGCCGCGTAGCGGTCGTCGACCCCGGTCGTGCCCGCGCCGGAGGTGTCGCCGAGCACCCGCTCGCGGAACGTCCGCGTCGCCATGTAGTCCGCGACGAGCAGACCCCAGTCGGCCCCCATCGGGTTCTCGGGCGACATGTCGGCGGGCGCGGCGACCCCGTCGAGCGAGACATTCAGATCGACGCGGACGGCCATGGCGTTCCTTCGTGATTCGGGCGGCGAGTGACGGATCGCACCCTATCAATCCTCCCGATGGCGGTCGTGGCTGTGCCCTCGGGGTGGGTCGGAGGAGTTTTCCTTGCCACGCGTGGCAAGCGCCCCTAATCTCAGCGGCATCCGACCCGAAAGGAGCCTTCCCCATGCCCGCGACGACACCACCCGCTGCTCCTCCGTCCGGACTTCCCCGTCGGCTGCTGCTCGTGGGAGCGGCCGCGGGCGTAGCCGGAGCCGTGAGTGCAGCGTCCGCCTCGCCGGCCGAAGCCGCTCCGGGAACCACGGCGTGGCTCCTCGGCGGAAATTCCGGCGTATCCACCGACGGTTCCAACTTCCTCGGGCCCACCACGGCCGGCGCCCCCTTGATCTTCAAGACGCGTGCTTCGGGGGCGACCTCGAACGCCGAGCGCATGCGGATCCTCGCGAACGGGAATGTGGGCATCGGGGTGACCACCCCGACGGCGAAGCTTCATGTGAAGACCGGTGGGACGGCGATCCAGGCCTCGTCCACGAGCACAGCCGCATCGTCCGCGACGATCTCAGCGAGTGCTGCCGCAGGCGCGGGCGTCGTCGGGAGCTCGACCAGCGGGGCCGGCGTCAAGGGCACATCGACGAACGCCTACGGCGTCGTCGGTTCGGGGTCGACCGGTGGAGTCCTCGGGCAGACGGGCTACTACGGCGTGGTCGGGATGGGTCAGAGCGTCGGCGGGTATTTCGGCGGCACGACCGGCCTGCTCGCCGGAGGCTCGGGCGCCGCCAACGGGGTGATCGCGAGCGGACGGATCGGCGTCTACGCGCAGGCCTCCGTCTCGGGGCAAGCCCAGGCTCTCCTCGCCGAGGGCGGGCAGTACGCGGTCTCCGGCACCGGTGGCGCGACGGCCGGTGTCCGTGGCGACTCCGGATACGTCGGAGTCTGGGGGCAGGGCGCGTCCTGGGGTCTGTACGGCGTCGCCACCGCCACGTCGGGGCAGAACTACGGCGTGTACGCGACGACCAGTAGCCCCGACGGCTTCGCGGTCTTCGCCCAGGGGCGTGTGCACGTGAACGGCACGCTCAGCAAGAGCGCAGGGTCCTTCAAGATCGACCACCCGCTCGACCCGGACAACAAGTGGCTGTCGCATTCGTTCGTCGAGTCGCCGGACATGCTGAACGTCTACAACGGGATCGTGACGACCGACGCCGATGGGCATGCCACCGTCGATCTCCCCGACTACTTCGACGCTCTCAACCGCGATCCGCGGTATCAGCTCACCGTCATCGGGCAGTTCGCCCAGGCGATCGTGTCGCGAAAGGTCTCCGGCAACTCCTTCGAGATCCGAACCGATCACGGCAACATCGAAGTGTCGTGGCAGGTCACCGGTATCCGGCAGGATGCCTACGCCACGGCCCACCCGATCCAGGTCGAGGAGGACAAGACCGACGAGGACAAGGCGGCATCCGGGGCGAGCGGGCAGCGGCGGGGTGTCAGCGCCGATCCCCGCGCTCCTCGGTCGGTGGATGTGGAGATCCCCGCCGCCGACTCCCTGCCGCAGGCGCCGAAGCTGCCGTGACGGGAAGCGCCGACCCATCGGATGCCCGGGTCGGCGCCGTCAGCGGCGACTCTTACCGGTAGTTCGTGAACTGCAGGTCGACGTCGAGGTCGGCGGCCTTGAGGAGGCGCTGGACCTCCTGCAGGTCGTCGCGCGACTTGGACTGCACCCGCAGCTCGTCGCCCTGGATCTGCGACTTCACGCTCTTGGGGCCCTCGTCGCGGATGATCTTGCCGATCTTCTTCGCGTTCTCCTGCGAGATGCCTTCCTTCAGCGTCGAGGTGATGCGGTACTCCTTGCCGCCGGCGACCGGGTCGCCCGTCTCGAGGCTCTTCAACGAGATGCCGCGCTTGATGAGCTTGGTCTGGAAGACGTCGAGCACGGCTTTCGCGCGCTCCTCGGAGTTCGCCTTGATGAGGATCGCTTCGCCGCTCCACTCGATGGAGGCGTCGGTGCCCTTGAAGTCGTAGCGCTGCTCGACCTCTTTGCGCGCCTGGTTCAGGGCGTTGTCGGCTTCCTGGCGGTCGATCTTGGAGACGATGTCGAATGAGCTGTCGGCCATCCCGCGATTCTAGCGAGCCGAGGCGGGCGCGCCTCCGGGGTGGCCTGTGAGCGCTCACGACATCACAGCTTGGTATCGACGCGCGCGGCCGTTTTGCGAAGTCGGGTGAGGTCACTCAGTATGTAAGCGCTTGCAGCGTAAGCGCTTGCATGACGACACGGGGCCGACGGCGTCCACGATCCGGACGATCCGCCGCCCCTCCCCCCACCAGAGAGGCACACCACCAATGAAGGTGAAATCCACGAGCGCACTCGGCTTCGGCGTCCTCATCGCCGCCGGTTCGCTGCTGCTGGCCGGTTGCTCCGGCAGCGGCGCAGCTCCGCAGGCCAGCGGCGACGCCGCCGCGGCCGGCACCCTGACCGTCTGGGTCGACGCGAACCGCGCGGACGCCCTGAAGGACGTCGCCGCGACCTTCGCGGACGAGAAGGGCATCAAGGTCGACCTCGTCGAGAAGGACTTCTCGAAGATCCAGGCCGACTTCGCCGCGCAGGTCCCCACCGGCAAGGGCCCCGACATCACCGTCGGCGCGCACGACTGGCTCGGCGGCTTCGTGCAGGACGGCCTCGTCGCCCCCATCGAGCTCGGCGACAAGGCATCCGAGTTCCAGGACGTCGCCATCCAGGCGTTCACCAACGACGGCAAGGTCTACGGCCTGCCGTACGCGACCGAGAACATCGCGCTGATGCGCAACGTCGACCTCGTCCCCGAGGCGCCGACCTCGTTCGACGACATGATCGCCAAGGGCACCGCCGCCGGCGTGCATTACCCCTTCGTCGTGGGACTGGACCCGGCCAACGCCGACCCGTACCACCTGTACCCGTTCGAGACGTCGTTCGGCAACTCCGTGTTCGCACGCAACGCCGACGGCAGCTACGACGGCTCGCAGCTGTCGATCGGCGACGAGGCCGGCCAGGCCTTCGCCGCGTGGCTCGGCGCGCAGGGCGCAGCCGGCACCATCAACCTGAACCTCACCCAGGACCTCTCGAAGGAGGCCTTCAACTCGGGCCAGACGCCGTTCATCCTCACCGGCCCCTGGAACGTCGCGGATGCCGAGGCCAAGGGCATCAACATCGCCGTCGACCCGATCCCGTCGGCCGGCGGTCAGCCCGCGCAGCCCTTCGTGGGCGTGCAGGGCTTCTACCTGAACGCGAAGTCGCAGAACGCGCTCGCCGCGAACGAGTTCCTGGTGAACTACCTCGGCACCGAGCCCGTGCAGACGGCGCTCTACGAGGCGGGCGACCGTCCGCCGGCACTGAAGGCGGCGTACGAGAAGGCCGCATCCGACCCGATCATCGCCGGTTTCGGTGAGGTCGGCGCCCAGGGTGCGCCGATGCCGAGCATCCCCGAGATGGGTTCGGTCTGGGAGTTCTGGGGTGTCGCCGAGGTCGCGCTCCTCAAGGGCGAGGACCCCACGGCCACGTGGACCAAGATGTCCGACGACATCCAGGCCAAGATCGCCGGTTGATCCACCGCCACGGCGGGCGTCCTTCGCGGCTGCCCGCCGTGGCATCCCCTCTTCCCCCACCCCCGGACTTCGTCCCCCTGACGCAGAAGGCCTCAACGATGACGGCTCCCCTCCTCGAGAACGACACCCCTGTCGGCTCGACCCCTCCCGACCCCGCGGCCGAGCGACGCCGCCGCCGCGCCGAGCGCTACGCCGAAGCCGCCGCGGCCGGATGGAAGGTCTGGCTCGTCAAGATCGTCGCGCTGTCGATCATCGACGCGGCCGCCGTGTACGCCGTCATGGTGCTCGCGGGCACGGGACAGTGGGTGGTCGCCGGTGCCGTCGCGCTCATCGCCGTCGGCGTGAACGTCGTCTACCTCACGCCCGGGCTGCTCCCGGCGAAATACCTCACGCCGGGCCTGATCTTCCTGCTGATCTTCCAGATCTTCGTCGTCGCGTACACCGTGTACATCGCGTTCACCAACTACGGCTCGGGCCACAACTCGACCAAGGACGACGCCGTCAACGCGCTGCTCCTGCAGTCGCAGACCCGCGTGGCCGACTCGGCGACCTACCCGATCACCGTCGTCGAGCGCGACGGGGTGTTCTCGCTGCTGGTGACCGACCCGGTCACGGGCGACGCCGCCGTGGGGACGACCGCGTCCGAGCTCGAACCCG
The DNA here is from genome assembly GCF_029639405.1 of Microbacterium proteolyticum. Taxonomy (NCBI): domain Bacteria; kingdom Bacillati; phylum Actinomycetota; class Actinomycetes; order Micrococcales; family Microbacteriaceae; genus Microbacterium; species Microbacterium proteolyticum. Next base: position 289,044 of record NZ_CP121274.1, on the reverse strand, counting down.
TGGATGCCGAGTTCTCGGGCGGTCGCGCCGTCGCCGCCGGCGGTTACACGAGCCTCGACTTCGCCGGCATCGTCGCCAACCAGGGCGCCATCGGTGCGATCGCGGTGCCGATCTCCGAGGATCCCAACGCCGGGTTCCTCCGCACCACGGACGGCTCGAACGCGTACCTGTTCACCTCCAGCCTGACCTGGGATGCCGCGGCCGACACGATGACCGACACCACCGACGGCACGGTCTACCGCGACATCGGGACGGGGGCGTTCACCGCCGACGACGGCTCCGAGCTGCTGCCCGGCTGGGTCGTGACGGTGGGGGCGGACAACTTCGTGCGCGCCTTCACCGAGGACTCCATCCGCGGTCCCTTCCTCGCCGTCGCGATCTGGACCTTCGCGTTCGCGTTCCTGTCGGTGGCGACCACCTTCGTCCTGGGCCTCTTCCTCGCGATCGTGCTGAACGACCCGCGTATGAAGAGTCGGAAGTACTACCGGGTCGTGATGATCCTGCCGTACGCTTTCCCGGCATTCCTCTCGGCGCTGGTCTGGGCGGGGATGTTCAACCAGGACTTCGGGTTCATCAACCAGACGATCCTCGGCGGGGCCACCATCCCGTGGTTGCAGGACCCGGTTCTGGCGAAGATCGCGATCCTTATCGTCAACCTCTGGCTCGGCTACCCGTACATGTTCCTGGTGTGTACGGGCGCGCTGCAGTCGATCCCGGACGACATCACCGAGGCCGGGCGTGTGGACGGGGCGAGCGTGTGGCAGATCTTCCGCCACATCAAGTTCCCCCTGCTGCTGGTCTCGGTGGCACCGCTGCTGATCTCGTCGTTCGCGTTCAACTTCAACAACTTCAACCTCATCTACATGCTCACGGGCGGGGGACCGCGGTTCGCCGACGCCTCTATCAACGCCGGTGCCACCGACATCCTGATCTCGATGGTCTACAAGGTCGCGTTCGTCGGCCAGCTGCGCGACTTCGGCCTGGCCAGCGCCTTCTCGATCGTGATCTTCCTGCTCGTCGGCGTGATCTCCTACATCGGATTCCGCCAGACCAAGGCCCTCGAGGAGCTGAACTGACATGGCGATCGACACCGCGACCCTCACCCGCCCCGCCCGCGCCGACCGCGCCGACCGGGTAGCGCGACCGCCGCGCCGCCCGTTCGGCACCTGGTTCCGGCAGACCGGTTGGCGTCATCTCGTCGGCATCGCGATGCTGATCTTCTCGGCGTTCCCGCTGCTGTACGTGCTGTCGGCCGCCCTGAACCCTGGCGGGACGCTGCTCACGGCCAACGGTCTGTTCCAGACGATCAGCGTCGACAGCTTCGTGCGTCTGTTCTCGCTGCCGCAGCAGCCCTTCGCCGCGTGGTTCGTCAACTCGCTCGTGATCGGGCTCGTCACCGCCGCCGGCACCGTGTTCCTCGGCGCGCTCGCCGCGTACTCCTTCTCCCGCATGCGCTTCGCCGGACGCCGATTCGGGCTCCTCAGCCTGCTGCTGGTGCAGATGTTCCCGCAGCTGCTGGCGTTCGTGGCGATCTTCCTGCTCATGACGACGATCGCCGACGTCTTCCCCGCGATCGGGCTGAACTCCCAGATCGGTCTGATCATGGTGTACCTCGGCGGCGCGCTCGGTGTGAACACGTACCTCATGTACGGCTTCTTCAACACCGTGCCCGCGTCGATCGACGAGGCGGCCAAGATCGACGGCGCCGGTCACGCGCGCATCTTCTTCACGATCATCCTGCGCCTGGTCGCCCCGATCCTCGCGGTCGTCGGGCTGCTGTCGTTCATCGGCACCATGAACGACTTCGTCCTGGCATCCGTGATCCTCGTCGACCCCGACAAGCAGACCCTCGCCGTGGGCCTCTACCAGTTCGTGTCGCAGGAGACGGCCACCAACTGGTCGGTCTTCGCCGCGGGAGCGGTGCTCGCGGCGATCCTGCCCATGGCGCTGTTCCTCGCCCTGCAGAAGTACATCGTGGGAGGGCTCACGGCCGGCAGCGTGAAGTGACGGGCCGGCCCGGCGCGCCCGGGTCGCTCGTAGACTCGGATGCCATGCGAGCACTCACCGAGAACGAGGTGCGCGAGGCGTTCGTCAACGCCGCACCGGACGACCTGCGGGTCCTGGCTCTGCCCCACGACTTCCTGCTGACCGACTGGGACCACCTCGACTTCTTCGCGTGGCGGGATCCGCGCACCCGCGGACGCGGCTACCTCGTCACCGAGCGGGGCGGTGAGCCCACCGGTGTCGTGCTGCGGGCCGCGGACGGGCAGTCGCGCGCACGGGCGGCGATGTGCAATCTGTGCCACACGATGCAGCCGGGCGACCAGGTCGCCTTGTTCACGGCGCGGAAAGCCGGGGCGGCGGGGGACCAGGGCGATACGGTCGGAACGTACATGTGCGCCGACCTGTCGTGCCACGAGAACGTGCGCCTCGCGATGCCGCTGGCGCCGAGTGAGATCCGCGGGAGTGTGGACATGAAGATCGACGGCACCAAGCGCCGAACCGAGGCGTTCGTCGAGCGTGTGCTCGACACGGCCGGAGTCCAGCGGTGACCGGTCGCGTCGTCGTCATCGGCGACGCCCTGATCGACGAGCTGCGCGACGACGCCGGTGTCCGCGAGTTCGTCGGCGGTGCCGCCCTGAACGTCGCGGTGGGACTGTCGCGCCTGGGCGTCCCCACGGCGCTCATCGCCATGGTCGGCGACGACGCGGCGGGCGAGCAGATCCGCGGCTACCTCGCCGAGTACGACGTCGACCTGCTGCAGAGCCCCTCCGAGCACGGGTCGTCCCGTGCCGTGAGCACGCGTTCGGCCGGGGGTGAGCCCGAGTACGTCTTCAACGAGGCCGCGCAGAACCGCCGCGTGCACTACGGCGACGCCGAGCGCGCCGCGCTCGCCGAGGCGCCGCTCGTCGTGGTGAGCTGCTTCCCGTTCGACGATCTCGACCAGACCGACGCGCTGCTGGATGCCGTCGGCTCGACGTCGCTCGCGATCGACCCGAACCCCCGGGCCGGGATGCTGCACGACCGCGAGGCCTTCGTGCGCGGATTCGAGAAGGCTGCCGCCCGGGCGCAGCTGGTGAAGGTCGGCGAGGACGACGCGCAGCTGCTCTACGGCGGGCCGCTCGAGGATCTCCGCGAGAAGCTCGCCGGCCTCGGCGTCGAGGCCGTGCTCGCGACGTACGGGGCCGGGGGAGCGGCCGTCGACGCCCACGGGCTGACGGTCTCGCGTCCGATCGTCGAGCTTCCCGAGCCCATCGTCGACACCATGGGCGGCGGCGACGCCGTGCTCTCGACGACGGCGGCGCTCGTGCGCGGCGGCCTCCCCGAGGACGAGGCGGGATGGGGTTTCGTGCTCGACCGCGCGATGGAGGTGGCCGCGGTCACGTGCCGCAGCGAGGGCGCCCTGCTGCGCATCCCCGAGTGACCCGGGCCGTTCTCGAGGAGCTGCCCCGTGTTGGAAGCACCCCCTCGCAGAGGGTAAGGTAGGTGATCGCGCCTCTGGTCGACTGCGAAAGCCGGGCGGGTGCGCACCTGGCGAGTTACCCAAGCGGCCAAAGGGATCTGACTGTAAATCAGACTGCATTGCATTCGGGGGTTCGAATCCCTCACTCGCCACCGAGAACATCAGCGAAAGCCCCGGGAGACCGGGGCTTTTCGCTTTCCCCGGCGGACTTTCCGGCGACGAGACGGCCCGAGTCCAGCCGCACGACGACGTCGGCCTCGGCGATGAGCCTGTCGTCGTGGCTCACGCACACGACGGCGACCCCGCGGGCGGTCTCCTCCGCGATCGCACCGTGGATGAGCGCGGCGCTCGTGGCATCCAGGGCCGTCGTCGGTTCGTCGAGGAGAAGCAGGTCGGCGCCGCGTGCCAGGCCCTGTGCGAGGAGGGCGCGCTGACGCTGTCCACCGGAGAGCGCGCCGAAGGGCGTCCGCTGCAGGGTGGTCATGTCCAGGCGCCGCAGCGCCTCGTCGACGGCGGCGCGATCGGCGCGCCCCAGGCGGCGCAGGGCACCCACACGCCCCCAGGCGCCGATGACAACGACGTCGCGGACGGTGAGGGGCAGTCGGTCGGCCACGGCGGCCCTCTGCGGAACGAAAGCGCGCGACGTCGCGTGGACGTGGACGATTCCGGCCGACGGTTCACGCGCCCCCGCCAGCACCTCCACCAGCGTCGATTTGCCCGAGCCGTTGGCTCCGACGATCACCGTCAGGGCGCCCGCGGCGATGTCGAGTTCGACCCCGTCCAGGGCGCGTGTCTTGCCGAAATCGACGCGGATGCCGCGAGCCTCGACGACGGGGGAGGGAGAGGGTGCAGGGGGCATGGCATCCATTCTATGAGTTTGATAACCGTTCTCAATAACGCTACGGTCGTGCCTCGTGTCCTGGCTCACCGATCCGTTCTCGCTCGAGTTCGTCCAGCGCGCCCTCCTCGGCGGCGCGTTGGTCGCGGTGCTGTGCGCCGTCGCCGGGACGTGGGTGATCATCCGCGGCATGGCGTTCCTCGGTGAGGCGCTGGCCCACGGCATGCTCCCGGGCGTCGCCCTGGCCACCGTCCTCGGGCTGCCGGTCCTGCTGGGGGCCGCGGTCAGCGCGATGGCGATGAGCCTCGGCATCGGCGTCCTCCAGCGCCGCGCGCGGCTGTCGTACGACACGAGCATCGGCCTGCTGTTCGTCGGCATGCTCGCGCTCGGGGTGATCGTGATCTCGCACGCCGGAAGCTTCGCGACGGATGCCACGGCCATCCTGTTCGGCGACATCCTCGCGGTGGGCGTGGGCGACCTGGTCGTCCTCGCCGTCGCGGTCGTCGTGGGTGTGGCGGCCGCCGTCGCCGCGAACCGATCACTCGTCGCTCTGGCGGTCGACGAGCGGGTCGCGCGGGTGCTGGACCTGCGTCCGCGGCTGGGCCGCGCCGTGCTCGTGGGACTCGTGACCCTCGCGGTCGTCGCGTCGTACCAGGCCGTGGGGTCGCTGCTCGTCGTGGGGCTGCTCGTGGCCCCCGCGGTCGCCGCGCGGCAGTGGACCGAGAGGATCCCCACCACCATGGCCCTCGCGGCGGTCATCGGCGCCGTCGCCGTCGCGGTCGGCCTGCTGGTCTCGTGGCACGCGGCCACCGCGGCCGGGGCCACCATCGCCGCCACCGCGATCGCCGCGGCCGGCGCCTCGTGGGCGCTCCGCGCGGCCCGCGACGCCGCTGTCCGCCGCCGCCCTGTTCTCGTCCCCGTTCCGTCCTGACGCAGAAAGACCGCATGCTCCCGCGCTCCTCGCCCCTCCTGTTCCCCCTGACCCTCGTCGCGTTGCTGGCCCTCGCCGGGTGCGCGGCCGGCTCTCCGACCGGGCCGACGCCCGACACGACCCCCGACGCGGCCGTCGACACGCACGGCGCCATCGCCGGCGCGGCGGAACTGGCGGAACCCGCGCTCGGGTTGACCTCGATCGACGCCGAGGGCCGCGTGTCGCACCTCGACCTGCTCGACGAATCGACGGCGGATCTGGGGACGGTGCGAGCCCCCGACGCGGTGCACGGCGACGGTCGGTACCTCTTCGCGATGGACGGGGCCGGCGTCTCGATCGTCGACAGCGGCGTGTGGACGTGGGATCACGTCGACCACTTCCACTACTACCGCGCCGAGCCGCGCGTGCTCGGCGACGTCGAGGGCGGGGGAGCGGGCGGGTCCGGGGGCGGGGGAGTGGCGACCGTCGCGACGTCGAACTCGTCGACCACCGGTGGAACGGGGCTGTTCTTCCCCGAGAGCGGCGACGCCGTCCTCCTCGACACCGAGGCGCTCTCGAAGGGCCGCATCGTGGAGACGTTCCGCCTCGCACGCGAGCCGGGTGCGGGCCTCGTCGTCCCGGTCGGGTCGTTCGCGGCCGTGGCCGCCGCCGACGTCCTGGCTCTGCACGCCGCCGACGGCACGCCGACCGGCGACTCCGCCGACTGCGTCGATCCCGCCGGGACGATCACCACCCGCGTGGGAGCGGTCATCGGATGCCGGGACGCGGCGCTCCTCGTCCACGTCGAGGACGAGGAGCCCGTCATCGAGCGCATCCCCTACCCCGCGGGCACGACCGCGGCGCGGGCGACCGCCTTCGCCAACCGCGAGGGGCGTCCCCGCGTGGCAGCGCTCGCCGGGGACGACGGCATCTGGATCCTCGACACCCGGGCGCGGTCGTGGTCGCTGATCCCTGCCCCCGAGCCCCTCGTGCACGTCACCGCGGTCGATGACGCCGACGCGAATCTGCTCGCCCTCACCCGCGACGGGCGCGTGCTCGTGCTCGACGGCGAAACGGGCGCGGAGCGCGCGGCATCCGCCCCGCTCGTCGCCGAAAGCCTCGCGGCGGGCGCGTCCGCGATGCTCGTGGCCGACCAGCAGCGCGCCTACCTCAACGGTCCCGTCGAGGGGCGCCTCTGGGAGATCGACTTCGCCGACGGTGCGCGCATCGCCCGGGAGTTCCCCGCCGAGCGCAGCCCCGCGTTCTTCGTTCAGACGGGACGCTGAGATGAGACTGCTGCGCCTCACCGCCGCCCTCCTGCTCGCCGCGGGGGTGCTCACCGGCTGTTCCGCCCCCGCGAGCGACCGTCCGCTCGTCATGGTGTCGACGAACATCCTCGGCGACGTCGTCTCGAACCTCGTCGGCGACGACGTCGAGGTGGTGACCCTCATGCGACCCGGGGCCGACCCGCACGCGTTCGAGATATCCGCGGCGGAGGCGGCGCGACTGCGCTCGGCCGACCTCGTCGTCTCGAACGGTCTCGGCCTCGAGGAAGGGCTGCAGCAGCATCTCGACGCGGCCGCGGGGGCGGGGGTCGCCGCGTTCGTCGCCGGCGACGCCGTCGACGTCCTGCCCTACACCTCGACCGACGCCGGTGGCGCCGACGATCCGCACTTCTGGACCGACCCGGCGCAGACGATCGCCGTGGTCGACGCGCTCGTCCCCGTGCTCGAGGCGATGGACGGGGTGGATGCCGCCGCGGTCGCCGCCCGGTCGGCCGCCTACCGCAGCGAGCTGACGGAGCTGGACGCCGACATGACGGACGCCTTCGCGGCCATCCCGTCCGCGCAGCGCGCGCTGGTGACGAATCACCACGTCTTCGGCTACCTCGCCGAGCGATTCGGATTCCGTGTCGTGGGAGCCGTGATCCCCGGGGGGACGACGCTCGCCGCCCCGAGTGCGAGCGACCTCGCCGATCTGGTGTCGGCGATCGACGACGCCGGCGTCCGCACGATCTTCGCCGAATCGTCGCAGCCGGACCGGCTCATGAAGGTGCTCGCCGAGGAGGCCGACGTCGATGTGACGGTCACCGAGCTGTTCACGGAGTCGCTGACGGATGCCGCCGGCGGAGCCCCCGACTACCTGACCATGATGCGCGTCAACACGGAGCGCATCGCCACCGGCCTGTCGCCCTGAGCGCCCGGCCACCCCTGAGAGAAAGAGAAATCACATGCGCACCCTTCCCCTCCGCCGCGCGGGCGTGCTCGCCCTCGCGGTCGGCGCGACCGTCGGTCTCGCGGCCTGTGCCGGCACCGGCTCCGCGACCCCGGGCTCATCCGCGTCGGCGGTGGCCGAGACCGACACCCGCGTGGCCCTGTCCTACCCGGGCGGCATCGTCGTCCTCGACGGGGAGACGCTGGAAGTCCTCGGCGACGTCAACTCCGAGGAGTTCACCCGCCTGAACCCCGCCGGCGACGGGCGCCACATCATGGTGACGACCAGCGCGGGCTTCCAGGTGCTGGATGCCGGCTCGGCCGACGCCGCGCCCGCGCTCACCGACCTGGTGTTCCCGGCGGAGAAGGCCGGACACGTCGTCGTGCACGGCGGCAAGACCGTGCTGTACGCCGACGGCACGAGCGACACCACCGTGTTCGACAGCGCCGCGCTGTCGGCATCCACCGGTCTTCCCGCCGTGGAGACGATCCCCGGCGTCGAGGCGCACCACGGCGTCTCGATCGTGCTCGAGGACGGCACGTTCCTCACCACGGTCGGTAACGCCGACGGCCGCACCGGCGTCGTCGCGAAGTATCCCTCGGGCCGGACCCTCGCCGAGAGCGCAGACTGCCCGGGCGTGCACGGCGAGGGCACCGCGAAGGACGAGGTCGTCGTCTTCGGCTGCGAGAACGGCGCGCTCGTCTACGACGACGGCGCCTTCACCAAGCTCACCGCCCCGGACCAGCCCTACGGGCGCATGGGCAACGCCTACGTCAGCGAGACCAGCCCGCTGGTGATCGGCGACTACAAGGACGACCGGGATGCCGAGGGCTACCTGCTCCACCGCGTCGCGCTGATCGACACGCAGGCCAAGACGCAGGCCGTCGTCGATCTGCCCGAGGGGGTCGAGTACACCTTCCGCGACATCGCGCGCGGCCCGGGGGACCGCGGCTACATCCTGGCGACGGACGGGTCGATCCACGTCATCGACCCCGCCACGGGCGCGCTGACCGACGCGTTCCCGGTGATCGACGCGTGGGAGGGGCCGGTCGAGTGGCAGGACGCGCACCCCGCGATCAAGGTCAGCGGCGACGTCGCCTACGTGACCGAGCCGGTGAAGAACGCGGTGCACGCCGTCGACCTGACCACGGGCGAGGTGATCACCCGTGCGACGTTGACGGTCACGCCGAACGAGATCGCACTCACGCGCTGACGCCGCCGAGCCGTCCCGGGGGAACCCTCGGGGCGGCTCCGCGCGCTCAGGCCGATTCGCGCCAGACGATCGGGCTCTCCAGCAGGATCGGGGCCGTGAAGGTCTGGCCGTCGAGCTGCGCGAGGACGGCGCGGGCGGCGGCGCTGCCGAGTTGATCGGCGGGTTGGTGCACGGTCGACAGCGGGGGATCGCAGCGCAGGGCCCAGGAGCTGTCGTCGAAGCCGACGATCCCCACGTCGTCGGGGATGCGTCGACCCGCCTCGCGGAGGGCTTCGATCGCGCCGGCGGCGACGGCGTCGCTCGAGGCGAAGACGCCGTCGATGTCGGGAACCCGGTCGAGCAGGCGCTTCATGCCGGCCTTGCCGTCGGAGAACGAGTAGAACGGCACCCGCTCGACGAGCTGGGGGTCGAAGTCGCCGCCCAGCGCGTCGACGAACCCCGCGAGGCGGTCGGCGCCGGAGTCGCGGTCGAGCGCGGCGGCGACCATGCCGACGCGACGCCGACCGGTGCCGGCGAGGCGTTTCGTGATCTCGCGCGCGGAGCCGCGGTTGTCGATCGCGACGTGGGCGGCGTCGCCGATGTCGCGCGGGTTGCCGACGAAGGCGGCCGGGAGACCCAGCTCGACGACCGCGCGCGTGATGGGGTCGCCCACGCGCGCCGACACGATGATCACGCCGTCGATGAGGCCGCCGCTGAGGTAGCGCGCGAGGCGGTCCACATCGCGCGGGGTGTCGGCGATGAGGCACGACAGCTGGTAGTCGGCCTCGGAGAGTGCGCTATTCGCGCCGAGCAGGATCGAGGCGATGTTGGGGTCCTCGACGAACAGCGAGTGCGGTTCGTGCACGATCAGACCGATCGCCTGCGAGCTCTGCATCACGAGGCTGCGCGCCGCGCGGTTGGGGACGAACCCGACCCGGGCGATCGCCGCCTCGATCGCGGCGCGCGCGTCCTCCGAGACGTATGGCTGGCCGTTGAGCACGCGGCTGACCGTGCCCCGCGAGACGCCCGCCTCGAGGGCGACGTCCTTCACGGTGGCGCGACGTCGACGCTCCGTTTCCACGTTCCCGATCCTAGGGGCGACCCGCCCGATGTGTGAACGAGCACAGATTGATAACGAACACTTGACGCGGAAAACGCCGGGTGCCACTCTGTGTACGTTCACAGAACCTCGACGGAGAGGCATCCGCTCGAGACTGTGCACGTTCACAGAACGAGGAGCAGGATGACCGGCCGGACCCCCTTCGCCCACGAGGGCATCGCCTTCGGGTGCGACTACAACCCCGAGCAGTGGTCGCCCGAGGTGTGGGACGAGGACATCCGCCTCATGCGGGAGGCCGGGGTCGACCTCGTCGCCGTCAACATCTTCGGCTGGTCGCACCTGCAGCCCGGTCCCGACGCCTTCGACTTCGCCGCGCTCGACGACATCCTCGAGCGGCTGCACGCCGCCGGCATCCGGGTCAACCTCGGAACCGGAACCGCCTCGGCGCCGGCATGGCTCAGCCGCGCGTACCCCGAGGTGCTGCCGATGGCCGAGGACGGCACCCGCCGCTACCCGGGCGGACGCCAGGCCTGGTGCCCCAGCTCGCCCGTCTTCCGCACGGCATCCCTCCGCCTGGTCGAAGCGGTCGCCGCGCGGTACGGGGCGCACCCGGCGGTGGCCCTCTGGCACGTCTCGAACGAACTCGGATGCCACAACGCCCTCTGCTACTGCGACGAGAGCGCCGCCGCCTTCCGCGTGTGGCTGCGTGGGAGGTACGGCTCGGTCGCCGAGCTGAACCGGGCGTGGGGCACCGCGTTCTGGAGCCAGACCTATCACGACTGGGAGGAGATCCTCCCGCCGCGAGCCGCCCTGTCGGCCCGCAACCCCGGGCAGCTGCTGGACTTCCACCGCTTCAGCTCGGACGCGGTCTTCTCCCAGTACCGCGCCGAGGCCGACGTCCTCCGTCGCCTCAGCGACCGCCCCGTCACGACGAACTTCATGGTCACGGCCCACATCGAGAACATGGATTACTGGTCGTGGGCCGACGAGATGGACGTCGTCGCCAACGACCACTACCTCGACCACCGGCTCGGCGACCCGCTCAGCGAGCTCGCCTTCGCCGCCGACCTCAGCCGCGGCCTCGCGCAGGGGGCCCCGTGGATCCTCATGGAGCACTCCACCGGCGCGGTGAACTGGCAGCCGCTGAACCTCGCCAAGGAGCCAGGTCAGCTGCTGCGGAACTCCCTCACGCACGTCGCGCGCGGCGCGGACGGCGTCTGCTTCTTCCAGTGGCGCGCCTCGCTCCAGGGAGCGGAGAAGTTCCACTCCGCGATGCTGCCCCACGCCGGCACCGACTCCGCCGTGTGGCGCGAGGTCGTCGAACTCGGCGGGATCGTCGACCGGCTCGGCGAGGTCGCCGGGTCGCGGGTCGTGGCGGATGCCGCGGTGATCTTCTCGTGGGAGGCGTGGTGGGCCACCGACACCGAGTGCCGCCCCAGCCAGTCGGTCGGCTACCTCACGCAGGTGCACGCCACGTACGCCGCACTCCACGCCCAGGGGCTGACCGTGGACATCGTGCGCCCGGGGGCCGACCTCTCCGCGTACCGCTTCGTGGTGGTCCCGGGCCTGCACCTCCTGCGCGCCGACGAGGCCGCGGTGCTCACCGACTGGATCGCCGCGGGCGGGACCGCGGTCGTCACCTACAACTCGGGCATCGTCGACGAGAGCGACCGCATCTGGGCGGGCGGCTACACGGGTCCGCTGCGGGAGGCCCTCGGCATCCACGTCGAAGAGTTCGCGCCCGTCGCGCCCGGCGTCGCGATCGCGCTCGACGACGGCACGCGCTCGCACCTGTGGAGCGAACGCCTGCGCGCGACGACGGCCGAGACCCTCGCGACGTTCGCGGACGGTCCCGCGACGGGGTCGCCCGCGATCACCCGCAACGCCCACGGGCGGGGGAGCGCGTGGTACTTCGCCACGCAGCTCGAGCCCTCGACCCTCGCCGACCGGCTCGGCGCGATCGCCCGTGCCGCGGGCGTCCGACCGCCGGCCGCGGTCGAGGCCGCGGGCGCGTTCGAGATCGCGGGCGCGTTCGAGATCGTCCGTCGACGCGGGGAGGACGCGTCCTACGTCTTCGTCGTCAACCACGGCGACACCGAACTCGTCGCCGACGTGCGCGGCACCGAGCTCATCACGGGCATCGCGGTCGAGGGCCGACTGCGCGTCCCATCCGGCGCCGTGCGCGTCGTCCGAGAGGAGAACCACTCATGACCGCTCCCGCCGCCGGGGCAGCGACGCCCCGGGTGCGTCGACGCATCCCCCACAAGAGGGCCATCGTGGCCTTCATCGCTCCCTTCGTGGTGCTGTTCGTGCTCTTCTACCTCGTGCCGATCGGCTACGCGGTGTGGAAGTCGCTGCTCGTCGTCGAGCGCGAGGGCACGTTCGGCCAGGCCCGGGAGGTGTTCGGCGGACTCGCGCAGTACGCGCTGGTGTTCCAGAACACCGCGTTCTGGACCTCGGTCGGCCGCGTGCTGCTCTTCGGCGTCGTGCAGGTGCCGGTGATGCTCGGCCTCGCGCTGCTGTTCGCCCTCCTGCTGGACTCGCCGCTGCTGCGCGGCAAGCGCTTCTTCCGCCTGGCGTTCTTCGTGCCGTACGCCGTGCCGGGCGTGATCGCCGCGATCATGTGGGGCTTCCTGTACTCGCCCAACCTGTCGCCGTTCCCCGCCGTCACCTCGAACGTCGATCTGCTGTCGGCCGACCTGGTGCTGTGGTCCATCGCGAACGTCGTGACCTGGGTGTTCGTCGGCTACAACATGCTCATCATCTACTCGACGCTCCTGGCGATCCCGCAGGAGATCTACGAGGCGGCCCGCATCGACGGCGCCGGTCAGGCCCGCATCGCGTGGTCGATCAAGATCCCGCTCATCCGGCCGGCCCTCGTGCTCACCGGTGTCCTCTCGATCATCGGAACGCTCCAGCTCCTCGCCGAGCCCCAGACGTTCCGCTCGTTCAGCTCGGCGGTGACGAGCACCTTCACCCCGAACATGACGATCTACGCGACCAGCTCGATCCCCAACGTCTCGCTCGCGGCGGCGTTCTCGGTCGTGCTCGCCCTGGCGACGTTCGTGCTGTCGTTCACCTTCCTCCGTCTCAGCCGCCGTGGAGCCCAGTCATGAGCGCGATCGCCCCCCGCCCCACCGACACCCGCACGCTCACGACCGGTCGACGCGCCCCCGCGCGGCGTCCCGCCGGCTCGGGCCCCCGCGAGAGCATCGTGTCGCGCACGACCGCGATGGTCGTGATGGGCATCTTCACGCTGTACTTCCTCATCCCGCTCTGGTGGCTGGTCGTGGCATCCACGAAGGACCGTGGTCAGCTGTTCAGCACCAACGCGCTGTGGTTCGCCGACTTCCGGTTCTTCGACAACGTCGGCCAGCTCTTCGCGTACCGCGACGGGGTGTACCTGAAGTGGCTCGGCAACAGCGTCCTGTACGCCGGTGTCGGCGGCGTGATCGCCACGGTGATTGCCGCGATGTGCGGCTACGCCCTGGCGAAGTACCGCTTCCCCGGCCGCGAGGCCATCTTCAACACAGTGCTCGGCGGAGTGCTCGTCCCGGCGACGGCGCTGGCACTGCCGCTGTTCCTCCTGTTCAGCCAGGTGCAGCTCACCGACACGTACTGGGCCGTGCTGCTGCCGAGCATCGTGAGCCCGTTCGGCGTCTACCTGTCCCGCGTGTTCGCCGAGGCGTCCGTCCCCGACGAACTCCTCGAGGCCAGCCGCCTCGACGGGGCGGGCGAGGTGCGCACGTTCTTCACGGTGTCGATCCGGCTGATGTTCCCGGCGCTGGTGACGGTGTTCCTCTTCCAGTTCGTCTCGATCTGGAACAACTTCTTCCTGCCGCTGATCATGCTGCGCAGCGAAGAGCTCTTCCCCGTCACGTACGGCCTCTACGCGTGGAACTCCACCATCAACCAGTTCCCCGAGCTGCGCACGTACGTGCTGGTCGGGTCCCTCATCTCCATCCTCCCGCTCATCGTGACGTTCCTGTTGCTCCAGAGGTACTGGCGCACCGGGCTCGGTACGGGAGCCCTGAAGTGACACACCTCCCACCGGCACGACCGGCGGGCCAACCGAGAGAAGGAATCATGCAGCACAAGAAGAGAGCGGTCAGCGTCGCCCTGCTCGCCGCGGGCGCCCTGGTCATGGCGGGATGCTCGTCGTCGAGCACCGGCAGCACCGACGCGGCGTCGTGCGCCCCCGCCGGCGAGAACGTGACGCTCACGTTCACGTCGTGGATCCCCGGCATCGAGGATGCCGTCGCGATCTGGAACGAGCAGAACCCCGACATCAAGGTCGAGGTGCAGACGGGCCCCTCGGGCAACGCCGGCACGTACCAGAACTTCTTCAACCAGCTCCAGGCGGGGAACGCCCCCGACCTCGGGCAGATCGAATACGACGCGCTGCCGAACTTCCGCGTCCAGGACGGCCTCGCGAACCTCGGCGCGTGCGAGGACGTCGTCGCGGCCAAGGACCAGTTCGTCGACTGGACCTGGAAGCAGGTCACGCTCGGCACCGAGAACGAGGTCTACGGCGTGCCGCAGGATGCCGGTCCCATGGCGCTGTTCTACCGCAAGGACCTGTTCGAGCAGAACGGCATCGCGATCCCCACGACCTGGGACGAGTACCGCGAGGCGGCCGTGAAGATCCGTGCGCTGGGCGGCTACATCACCAACTTCTCGCAGAGCGACATCAACCAGTTCGCCGGTTTCGTGTGGCAGGCGGGCGGTCAGTGGTTCTCCAACGACGGCGACGCCTGGAAGGTCGACCTCACCAGCGACGCCTCGACGAAGGTCGCCGACTACTGGCAGGGCCTGATCGACGACGACCTCGTCTCGTCGTACCCCGCGTGGACCGACGAGTGGAACAACGCCTACAACACCGGCCAGGTGTGGTCGTGGAACTCCGCCGTGTGGGGCGCCAACTCCATCTCCAGCGGTGCTCCCGACACCTCGGGCAAGTGGGCGGTCGCCGAGAGCCCCCAGTGGGCGTCGGGCCAGTCGGCCGCCGGCAACTGGGGCGGCTCCTCGATCGCGGTCTTCAAGTCGACGAAGCACCTCTACGAGGCGGCGAAGTTCGCGCTGTGGCTGAACACGTCGGAGGAGGCGCTGACGTCGCTGAACAAGACGGCGGCGATCTACCCGGCCACCAAGGACGGGCTGACGCTCCCGTCCCTGCAGGACGGCGTGCCGTTCTACGGCGACCAGAAGATCTACGACGTCTTCGCCAAGGCGTCCGGCGAGGTCGACCCGAACTTCGTGTGGGGTCCGACCATGACGCAGGTCTACGCCGACGTGTCGGACGGCTTCAAGTCGGCCGTCGCCGGCTCGGGCACGCTCACCGAGGCTCTGGCATCCGCTCAGGACAAGACGATCGCGACCCTCGAGGCGCAGTCCATCCCGGTCGCGAAGTAACCTCCATCGCATGATCCATCACCTCCGCGCCGCGGGCGTCGACTTCATCCTCGACGCCCGCGGCACGGCGGCGCCGGTCGTGGTGCACTGGGGGCGCGCCCTCGGTGACCCCGACGCCGCCGCCCTCACCGCCCTGGCCGACGCGACCGCCCCCGCGGTCGCCCCGAGTTCGATCGACCGTCCGTTCCGGGTCGGCGTCGTCCCCCTGCTCACCGACGGATGGACCGGGCGTCCCGCCGTCGAGATCTCCCCGTCCACCCCGGTGCTCCACCACGTCGGCACCGTGCGCGACGGCGATGCGCTGGTCACGACCATCGCGCTCGGCGACGCGCACATCGAACTGCGGCATACGCTCACCCCCCAGGGCGTGCTCCTCGTCGACCGGAAGCTCACCAACACGGGGACGGATGCCATCGAGGTGCGCGCGCTCGCCGCCCTCCTGCCCGTTCCCGCGCGGGCGCGCGAGGTCCTCGACTTCACCGGCCGGTGGGCGGGGGAACGCGAGCCGCAGCGCTCGCGGCCCGGCCACGGCGTCTGGGCCCGCGACACCCGACACGGTCGCGGCGGTCACGACGACCCGTTCCTGTTCACCGTCGGCACGCCCGGGTTCGGGTTCCGCCACGGGGAGGTGTGGGCCACCCACGTCGCGTGGAGCGGTGACCGCTCCGTCTGGTTCGAGCGCGGCGACATGGGTCTGTCGGTCGTCGGAGCCGGCGAACGTCTCGACGGGCTCGTCCTGGCCCCCGGCGAGACCCACGAGGCGCCGACCGTGGTGGCGACGTGGTCCGATGCCGGCCTCGACGGTCTCTCCTCCCGCCTGCACCCGTGGGTGCGGTCGTGGGCGACCCCGCGGGGTCCGCGTCCCGTGACGCTCAACACGTGGGAGGCGGTCTACTTCGACCAGTCCCTCGAACGTCTCACGCCCCTCGTCGACGCGGCCGCGCGGGTCGGCGCGGAGCGCCTGGTCCTCGACGACGGCTGGTTCCACGGCCGCACCGACGACCGGCGTGCGCTCGGCGACTGGACCGTCGACGAGCGGGTGTGGCCCGACGGTCTCGGTCCGCTGATCTCCCGCGTGAACGGCGACGGTCTCGAATTCGGGCTGTGGGTCGAGCCCGAGATGGTCAGCGCCGACTCCGACCTCGCCCGTGCACACCCGGAGTGGATGCTGACACCGGCGGATGCCGTGTCGTGGCGGTTCCAGCACGTGCTCGACCTCGAACACCCCGACGCCTGGCAGCACATCTTCGACCGCCTCGACGCGCTGCTCACCGAGTACCCGATCGCGGCGCTGAAGTGGGACCACAACCGCGACCTGCTCGTCCCGCACACCGGGGGTCAGGTACGGGCGCTGTACCGGCTCCTGGACGCTCTGCGCGCGGCGCACCCGGGCGTGGAGATCGAGTCGTGCGCGTCCGGCGGCGCCCGGATCGACCTCGGCATCCTGCGTCGCGTCGACCGGTTCTGGACGAGTGACACCAACGACCCGCTCGCCCGTCAGCGCATCCAGCGGTGGACCGGCATCCTGATCCCGCCGGAGTTCCTCGGATCGCACGTGGGCGACGAGCGCGCGCACACGACGGGGCGGACGGCATCGCTCGCCTTCCGCATGACGACGGCGCTGTTCCTCCACGCGGGGATCGAGTCCGACATCTCGCGCCTCGACGACGCGCAGCTCGCGGCGCTCGCCGGGTGGACGGCGCTGTACCGCGCCCATCGGGCGCTGCTGCACGGCGGGACGACGGTGCGGGTCGACGACGCCGATCCGGCGCTGCTCCAGCACGGCGTCGTCGCTCCCGACCGCGGCGAGGGACTGTTCGCCTACGTCGCGCTCGACCGGTTCGACGCGGCGTTGCCGTCGCCGATCGTGCTGCCCGGTCTCGATCCGGACCGGCGGTACCGCGTGGCCGTGCTCGACGTCGGTGCGCCGGTGCGCACGATCCAGGATGCCGACCCCGCCTGGATCGTGGCCGGTGGCACCGTGCTGCCGGGTTCGGTGCTCGCCGAGGGCGTGCTCGCCGCGCCGCTGCTGGCGCCCGGGGAGGCACTGCTGATCCGCGTCACGGCCGACTGAGCGGACAGGGAAAAGCCCCGCCCCCGAAAGGGGCGGGGCTTTTCCGTCTCTGGTTCAGTCCTCGTCGGGTGTGAAGGGTACGCTCCCGGCGCTGCAGTACGAGCCGGGGGAGTGGACGAGGTGCGCGATCCGCAGCTCCGCGTCGGCGTCGCCGGACATCTCGGGCCGCAGCTGCGGGGAGGCGTTCCACTGGAACTGCTCCTGCGCGGGGAAGCGACGGGCGTGCGCCTCGAGCCCGAGCGGCAGCAGGCGCATGCGGCGATCCACCCACTCTGCATCCCACGGTCCCTCGGCCTGGATCTGCTCGGCCGCACGGAATTCGTAGTAGATCGTGCGGCGGAGCCGGTTCCCGGTCACGGCTTCGGATCCGTGCACCACCATCACGTCGTGGACGAGCACGTCGCCGGGTTCGAGTTCGACCTGCACCACGCCGGGGGCGTCCCAGCCGTACTCGTCCTGCAGCTGGCACACGTCCACGGGCGCGAGGTGCGAGCCGGGGGCGACGCGGAGGGCGCCCTCGCCGGCCTTGGAGGCGTCGAGGTAGACGTCGACGTTGAAGATGCGGTGCGTGCGCGGGTGCACGGCATCCTGGTGCCAGTCGATCGCGGCGCCGTCGCCGGTGTCCTTGAAGACGAGGGACTCGTAGGTGGGGACGAGGTCGGGGCCGGCGAGGCTCTCGGCGATGCCGAGGACCGCGGGCGATCCGAGGAGTTCGAGCGAGGCGGCCGAGCCCTTGCCGTGGAGGTAGTCGACGCGGAACATGCGCCGGGCGCCGCCGCGGGTGGCCCACTGGTAGTCGGGGCCGTCCGGGCTGTCGGGACCGAGTGCGCGTCCGGTGGCGATCCACTCGTCGGCGGCGTCCTGCAGGCGGGCCAGCAGGTCGGCGGGGATGCGGCCGGGCAGGACGACGTAGCCATGTGCGTCGAAGTGCGCGATCTGCTCGGGGGTCAGGTGGTACGGGGCGGTGGACACCGACGTCGGCGTCGAGGTGAGGGTGCTCATGACCTCACGGTACGACCGGACGTAAGGCGATTTCCTCGCGCTCGCACGGATGTTCTTCCGGGATACTAGGGTCATGGATGCCGCGATCCCGTCGTTCGACCTCGCGTGCTGGCGCGGGGCCGTCCCCCGGATGTCGGTGGCTCACACGCACGACGATCTGGAGTTCAACTCCGCCCCGGTGGAGCTGGAGTACCTCGTCGACGGGCGGCAGGTGGTCATCCCGGCCGGGGCGCTCGCGGTGTTCTGGGCGGCACGGCCGCACCAGCTCGTGCGCGATTCCGGGGGGAGCGAACTGGCGTGGCTGACGGTGCCGCTCGCGCAGGCGCGGGGGTGGCGTCTCCCGGGGGAGTTCCTGACGCGGATGTTCGCCGGCGGCGTCGCGGTCGCGGCGGAGGCCGTGGGCCCGTTGGCCCTGGCCGAGCGGGCCGCGTCCTGGAGCACCGAACTCGCCCCGACGCACCCGTTGCACCGCGCGGCGGTGACGGAGGTGCAGGCCTTCGTGCTGCGCGCGGCGTTCGCAACGGCCGCGGAGGGGCCGGTCGAGAAGGTCGGGGGAGGCCTCCGGGCCGACGTGGCCGACATGGCGGCCTGGATCGCCCAGCATGCCGCCGAGGACGTCACCGTCGCCGCGGTCGCCGCGCACGTGCACCTGCACCCGAACCACGCGATGTCGGTCTTCCGTCATGCTCTGGGCGTCACGATCGGCGAGTATCTCGCGCAGTGCCGGATCGCGCGGGCGCGCGAGCTGCTCCTGACGACGGATGCCGCGATCCCCGACGTCGCGGCATCCGCGGGGTTCGGCTCGCTCAGTCAGTTCTACGCGCGATTCCGCGATCACGCGGGCGAGGCGCCCGCCGCCTACCGTCGCCGTCACGCCGGATGACGGGCCGTCGACGGACGCTCAGCAGGTGGCGAGCAGCGCGCGGGACTTCGTCTCGAGGAACGAGACCAGCGCGCCGAGCACGTTGAGCTCGTTCCCGAGGTTCACGATCCCCACGGCGGTGAGCTCGATCGTCGTGTCGCGCGCCTCCATGGTCGCCTTCCACCGGCCGTCGCTCCCGGCGATGGGCTGGAGGTAGGTGATGGTGGCGGCTTCGGTGAGGTCGACGACGATGAGTCCCCGGGTCACCTCGGTGTCGTCCTGCTGCTCGAGGACCCGCATGTCGCTGCCGGTCAGATACCCCAGGCTGCGGAACTCTTCGAGCCACTGCTCGAGCAGCTGGATGTCGAGCAGATCACGTACGGGCACAGCACACTCCTGTTCGGGCGCGGGGGTGCGCTCGAACAATTATCACGGGTCGTGCGGCGAGGTGGGTCGTGTGCTACCGGTTCAGGCCGCGCGCACCGGCCTCGCCGGGCGGCGGGGGGCGACGTGTTGAGCGGGAGTCCGCGGGAGGGAACTCTCGTCGTCCTGCCACGTCCGCAGGTCGATGACGAGCCCGGCGGAGGCGTTCGCCTGATCGGCCAGTGCGCGGAGGTAGTCGCCGACGAGCTGCTCTGCATCGGCGGAGTCGAACACGAAGCGCATCGGGATGGACGGATGCAGCCAGATGGCGGAGCGTCCGGGATTCTCGGGGTCGCCGGTCCAGGTGAGGGTGAAGGACTCGTTGCGACGGAGCTTGGTGGAGGTGATCACCTTGACGTAGGCCATGAGACGGTCGGGGAAGGTCACCGGCGAGAGGTCGGTGCCGTAGTAGAGGCGGGCCATGTCGCGACCGTAGCACTATTTAACTGAGTTAAATAATTAAATGAAATACTCACAGGTTTAACCAGGTCTGGCTAGGGTGGATGCCATGTCCCTGCGCCCCGCACTGTCCACGGCCCTCGACGACTACGTCGAGGCGCGGCGCTCCGCCGAGGCGGCCACGCGCGCCGAACTGCGGCTCAGCGACACCGAGGTGCGCGCCCTGCTGCGGATCCGCGAGCGGCCCGGCATCCGCCCCTCCGAACTGCGCGATCACCTCGGGGTCACCTCGGCGGGAGTCACGACACTCGTCGACCGCCTCGTCGAGCGAGGACTCCTGCGCCGCGAGCTCGACACCGAAGATCGGCGCGTCAACCACATCCACCTCGAGGTCGACCTCGACGCCCTGCCCTGGTCGCAGCTCGACCGCTTCGCCCGCGATCTCGACGACGCCGTCGACGGGGAGCCGGTCGCCCAGTCGACGGCCTTCGCGGAGATGCTCGGTCGGATCACCCGGTCGGTCCTCGCCCCGCGCTGATTTCGGGGACGCGGGCGAACGCGTCCTCCAAGGCGGCGCGCACCGCGCGGATGCCGGGGCGATCCGCCGTTCCACGGCGCACGGCGGTGAAGATCTCGCGCCGCGGCCGCTCGGGAAGATCGATCGATCGCGTGGCGGGCTCGTCCCCGCCGAAGACGAGCGCGGGGATCATCCCCACCGCGTGCCCGGATGCCACGAGCCGCACATGTGCGGTGAGGTCGGCGAGCGCGAACCGGACGTCGGGCTCGAACCCGGCGGCCCGGCACTGCTGCGTCGCCCACTGACGGGCGGCGGTCCCCTCCGGTTCCATCACCCACGCCCGGTCGCGCAGGTCGGCGAGCGAGGTGGCCGGATCGCCGTGCGCGACGGCGAGGCGGATGGCATCCCGCCCCAGCGTCCGGCGTTCGAGAAGGGCGCGCTGCTCCCGCGTGTGGCCGGGGTACTGCTCCGCCACGGCCAGGTCGAACCCGCGGGCGGCGACTTCGAACAGTCCCTCCTCGGGGGCGAGTTCGGCGATCTCGACCCGCAGGCGGGGTTCGGTCTCGGCCAGGACGTCCAGGGCTCGGGGGACGAGTCCGTGCGCGGCGGACTGCATCACGGCCAGGCGGACGGGGGCGAGCGAGGGCTGGAGCAGCTCGAGTTCGGCGCGCGCGGCCTCGTCGGCGGTGAGCATGCGGGCCGCGTGCGCGGCGAGGGCCTCGCCCTGCGCGGTGAGGCGGACGCGCCGACCCTCGGGTTCGAGGAGCGGGACCCCCGCCTCGCGTTCGAGCTGGGCGAGCTGCTGCGAGATCGTGGAGGGGCTGAACGACAGGGCGTCGGCGACGGCGGAGAGCGTGCCCCGCATCGAGAGCTCGTGCAGCAGCCGGAGGCGGCGCAGATCGAACATGGCATCCTTTCGCTCTGATCGAAGAATAACGTTCGTAAATCATCGCTTTTCCCGAATCGTGAACAGTCGCACACTGAGGGCATCCGAGGAAGGATCCCCATGTCGCTCACCGATGTCACTCCGGCGGAGATCGCGCCGGCCGACCTGGCCGACGACGCCGTCGCCCTCGTCCGCCGCTGGCTGGCCGAGAGCCGCTCCGAACCCGTCGACGCGGCGGCCACGCGGTTGGCCGGCGTGCTGCGCGACCCGAACGGTCTCGCCTTCACCGTGGGCTTCGTCGACGGGGTCGTGCGGCCCGAGGACCTCCGTGTCGCGGCGGCCAACCTCGCGGGGCTCGCCCCGCTGGTGCCGACGTTCCTCCCGCTGCACCTCAAGGCCGCGATCCGCCTCGGGGCGCTGACCGCGCCGATCCTCCCGCGGGTCGTGGTGCCCGCCGCGCGGACGGCGCTGCGCTCGATGGTGCGGCACCTCATCGTGGACGCGAGCGACCGCCGGCTCGGCGACGCCATCGCCGCGATCCGGGGCCGCGGCGAGGGCATCCGGCTCAACGTGAACCTGCTGGGCGAGGCGATCCTCGGGAAGAAGGAGGCCGCGCGGCGGCTGGAGGGCACCCGTCGCCTGCTCGCGCGCGACGACGTCGACTACGTCTCGATCAAGGTCTCCTCGACCGTCGCCCCGCACACGCCGTGGGCATTCGACGCCGCCGTCGCCGACGCGGTGACGGCGCTGCGCCCGCTCTACCGCGTGGCGAAGGAGACCGGCACCTTCCTCAACCTCGACATGGAGGAGTTCAAGGACCTCGACCTGACCCTCGCCGTCTTCGAGACGCTTCTCGGTGAGCCCGAGTTCCACGGCGTCGAGGCGGGGATCGTGCTGCAGGCGTACCTGCCGGACGCCCTGGCCGCGATGATCCGCCTGCAGGAGTGGGCCGCCGCGCGGGTGGCATCCGGGGGTGCTCCGATCAAGGTCCGCGTCGTCAAGGGAGCGAACCTGCCGATGGAGCGCGTCGACGCCGACGTGCACGACTGGCCGCTCGCGACCTGGCCGTCCAAGCAGGCGACGGATGCCTCCTACAAGGCGGTGCTCGACTACGCCCTGCGCCCCGAGCACACCGCGCACGTGCGGATCGGCGTCGCCGGGCACAACCTCTTCGACGTGGCGCTGGCGTGGCTGCTCGCCGAGCGTCGCGGGGTCACCGGCGGCATCGACGTGGAGATGCTGCTCGGCATGGCGACCGCGCAGCAGGCGGTCGTGCGTCGCACCGTCGGGTCGATCCTGCTGTACACGCCGGTGGTGCACCCGCAGGAGTTCGACGTCGCGATCGCGTACCTCATCCGGCGGCTCGAGGAGGGGGCGTCGAGCGAGAACTTCATGTCGGCCGTGTTCGACCTCGGCACGCACGAGGCGCTGTTCGCCCGCGAACGCGACCGCTTCCTCGCCTCCCTCGCCGACATGCCCGTGGGGGTTCCGGCCTCCCACCGGGTGCAGGACCGTACGGTCGCGGCCGCACCGGCGCCGCGGGACGGCTTCCGCAACACCCCCGACTCGGACCCCGCGATCGCCGCGAACCGCGCGTGGGCCGAGGGGATCGTGACGCGTATGCCGTCGTCCCGGCTCGGCATCGACACCATCGCCGCGCACACGGTGACCGAGGAGTCCGTGCTCGACGAGCGGATCCGCGTGGCGGCGGCCGCTGCCGTCGCGTGGCGCGACCTCGGGGCCGACGCGCGCGCCGAGATCCTGCACCGTGCGGGTGATGTGCTCGAAGCGCGCCGCTCCGAACTCGTCGAGGTGATGGGCGCCGAGTGCGGCAAGGTCGTCGAGCAGAGCGACCCCGAGGTGTCGGAGGCCATCGACTTCGCCCACTACTACGCCGAGCAGGCGCGGCACCTCGACCACGTCGACGGTGCCCGGTTCACGCCCGTGGCGCTCACCGTCGTCACGCCCCCGTGGAACTTCCCCGTCGCGATTCCCGCCGGGTCGACCCTCGCCGCGCTCGCCGCCGGGTCGGCCGTGGTCATCAAGCCCGCGGCGCTCGCCGAGCGTTCCGGCGCGGTGATGGTGGAGGCGCTGTGGGAGGCCGGTGTGCCGCGCGACGTCCTGACGCTCGTGCAGGTGTCCGAGAACGACCTCGGGCGGCAACTGCTCACGCACCCGGCCGTGGAGCGCGTCGTGCTCACGGGGGCGTACGAGACGGCCGAGCTGTTCCGCTCCTTCCGTCCCGACCTGCCGCTGCTGGCCGAGACGAGCGGCAAGAACGCGGTCATCGTGACACCGAGCGCCGACCTCGACCTCGCCGCGAAGGACGTGGCCCTGTCGGCGTTCGGTCACGCCGGTCAGAAGTGCTCCGCGGCATCCCTCGTCGTGCTCGTCGGGTCTGTTGCGACGTCTCGTCGCTTCCGCGACCAGCTCGTCGACGCCGTCACCTCTCTCGAGGTCGGGATGCCGTGGGACGACGCCGCGCGCGTCGGACCGCTCATCGAGCCCGCGCAGGGCAAGTTGCTCCGGGCCCTCACGACCCTCGAGCCCGGACAGCGGTGGCTCGTCGAACCGCGCCGCCTCGACGAGGACGGGCGCCTGTGGCGCCCCGGCATCCGGGAGGGAGTGCAGCCGGGGAGCGAGTTCCATCGCACCGAGTACTTCGGTCCGGTGCTGGGCATCATGACGGCCGAGACCCTCGACGAGGCCATCGAGATCGTCAACGCCATCGATTACGGCCTGACCTCGGGTCTCCACGCTCTCGACGAGGCCGAGATCCAGCGGTGGCTCTCGCGCATCGAGGCCGGCAACGTCTACGTCAACCGCGGCACCACCGGCGCCATCGTGCAGCGCCAGCCGTTCGGCGGGTGGAAGAAGTCCGCGGTGGGCGCCGGGACCAAGGCCGGCGGTCCGCACTACCTGTTCGGGTTCGGGTCGTGGACGGATGCCGAGTCCCGCGCGCCGCGGGGTGCGGACGCCCTCGCGGGTGCCGCCTCGGCGGCGGTGCCCGCGGAGGACCGTGAGTGGCTGGCATCCGCTCTGGCCTCCGATGCGGCCGCGTGGGCGTCGGAATTCTCCGTGGCTCGGGACGTCACGGGCCTGGAGTCCGAGCAGAACGTCCTGCGCTACGGCACGGTGCCGGTCGCGGTGCGGCTCGAGGATGCCGCCGACGTCGCCCTGGTGCGCGTCGTCGCAGCCGGCGTGCGGGCCGGCTCCGCGGTCACGGTCAGCGCCGGTCGTGAGCTGACCGCCGCGGTGCGGGCGTGGCTCGAGGGGGCGGGCGTCGCGTACGAGATCGAGGACGCCACGGCGTGGGGGCGGCGCGCGGCACGGCTCGCGCGCACCGGGGGTCGGGTGCGGCTGCTCGGCGGCTCGGCGGAGCGTTTCGCCGAGGACACGGCCGGATCGCCCGCCGTGGCGTTGTACGCGGGCGAACCGACGCGAGCGGGAGAAGTGGAGCTGCTGCCTTTCCTGCGGGAGCAGGCCGTATCGATCACCGCGCACCGCTTCGGAACGCCCCGGCGTTACACCGTGCCGCCGCTCGCGACCAGCTGACTCCGCCGGACGGAGGCGGGGATCGGTGTCCCCGCCTCCGTCTGCGGTGACGTGACCGGGTCGCCGGCGACCGTGCGCAGCGGGAGTTCGCCCGCCCAGACCGCGCGGTCTTCGCCGTCGTCGTCCTCCTCGACCGCCGAGTCGGCGTTGTCCTTCACGCTGGCCTCGGCCAGGGGCAGGCGCAGCACGAGCGTCGCCGCGAGCTCGCGCGCGGTCATGGGTCGGACTTCGGCGGCGCGCCCCGGCATGAGGTGCTCCGACAGCGCCAGCAGCGCGTTCTCCTTCTCCTCGGCGGGGACGGCGGATGCCACCCCGTGCACGACCGCGCACCGGTACCGCATCGAGCTGTCGAACAGCGACCGGGCGTACTTCAGCCCCAGGAGGTGGGTCACGGTGAGGCACACGGGCGCCCCCGCGGCGATCCGCCGGAAGAAGTCGCTCCCCGTGGATCCGTGGATCAGCACGTCGTCGCCGTCGCGGCCGATGCCGACGGGGAGGGCGACCGGACGGTTGTCGCGCACGATCGCGAGGGTGGCCGCGAGGGATCCGTCGAGGATCTCGTACAGCGCCGCCCGGTCGGTCGTCTGATACTGCGGCAGGCGGCGCACCCGCGTGAGCGGAGTGAGGGGGAGGTCGGTCATACGTCGATCTCAGTCGCTCGAGCGGTCCACTGCCTAGGCCGGTTCTCGCGTTTTCGCATGGACCAGTGCCAGGCTGGGGCGATGATCTCGTCCGGCATCCTGGATCGTTCGTCGTCCGTCCCGTTGCACGTTCAGCTCACGCACGGACTGCGGGGGGCTATCGTCGACGGCCGGTGGGTGCCGGGGGAGGCGCTGCCGTCGACGCGGGCCCTGGCCGACGACCTCGGCGTCGCCCGCGGTACCGTCGTCGCGGCGTACGAGACCCTCACCGGGGAGGGGTACCTCGTGGCCCAGCCGGGCGGGCGGACGACGGTCGCGGCGCTGCCGCTCGGCCCCGCGGTGCCCGCGAGTGCGCCGGTCCCGCCCCGCTCGCCGGGCGCGGTCGCGATCGATCTGCGTCCCGGGCGGCCCGGTACGCGCGGCCTCGCCGACGCAGCGTGGCGATCCGCCTGGCGGCGTGCGAGCGCGCGCGACCCGGAAGCGGACGTCGACGACGAGAACGGACTGCCCGCGCTGCGCGCGGAGATCGCCCGACACCTCGGCCGCACGCGGGGGTTGGCGGTCGACCCGGCCGACGTGATCGTCACCGCCGGGACCAGCGACGCCCTGCTGCTGGCGGCGCTGGCGCTTCCGCGGCGGCGGCCGGGGCGGTTCGGGGTGGAGAACCCCGGGTATCCGCGGGTGCGGACGATCCTTGCCCGCGTCGGCGTCGAGGCGGTTCCGCTTCCGGTGACCGTCGAGGGCGGACTCGACCTGGATGTCGTGGAACGGCATGGCGATCTGGATGCCATCGTCGTGACGCCCCACCACCACTACCCGCTCGGCAGCCGGATGGATGCCACGGCGCGAGCCCGTCTGATCGCCTGGGCGCGTCGGACCGGGACGGTGGTGATCGAGGATGACTACGACAGCGAGTTCCCGCACGGGCGGGCGCCGTTGCCGCCCCTGCGGTTCCTCGATTCCCACGGGGTTGCCCTGGTGGGCACCGTGTCGAAACTGCTCAGCCCGGCGCTGCGGTGCGGGTGGATCGTCGCCGCGGGGGCCGTCCGCGACCGCCTGAGCGCGGCCCGCGCCGACCTGGATCTGCCCGTCTCCAGCGTCCTCCAGCACGCGCTGGCGTTGTATCTCGCGGAGGGATCCCTCGCGCGGCACACCGCCCGTCGACGTCGGGACTACCGCCACCGCCGTCGCCTCGTGTTGGAGGCGTTGGAGCTGATCGAGGGCGTGGAGCTGGCGGCGATGAACGGGGGGCTCCACGCCGTCGTGCTGTTCGGCGGGTCCGGCGCGCATGGTTCGGGTGGTTCGGCGACTTCGACGGGGGCGGCCGCGCGCATGCCGGGGTCGGAGCCGGAGGGGGAGCGGGAACGCGAGGAGAAGGTCGTCGCCGCGGCCGCCGGTCGGGGTGTGCTCGTCTCGGGGCTGTCGGAGTACGGCGTCCCGGGAGCCTCCGCAGATCTCCCCTCGGGCATCGTGCTCGGATACGCCGAACCGGCGACCCCGCAACTGGCGCGTGGTCTCGCCGTCGTGGCGGACGTGTTGCGACACACCGGCCGCACCTGAGCTTCGGTCTGCTCGCGGGGTCGGGCGACCAGGGTGGGGCGGAAAGAGGGCCACGCGGAGCGACGCGGAGATCGGAACCGCGGGAACGGGCTGCGGGGAACGGGGCAGCCAGGAACGGAAGAGCGGAGAGCTGAGCCCGGGAGGGGAACGTCGGGAGCGGCAGGCCGGCTCGGCCTGGTCCACCGCGCGGTCCAGACCTTCTCGGGAGATGACCACGGGAACGGAACCGGGGAAACGGAATCACGGGAAGGGGACAGGGACAGAGTCAGACGGTGGGGCCGGGCCGGGGCTACGCCGAAGCCATGAGCGACTGGGGCAGAGCCAGAACGGCGGCGCTGAGTCGGAGCCAGGCCGGAACGTGAGCGACAGGGGGGCAGAACGGTGGGGCTGGGTCGGAGCCAGACCGAAGCCGTGAGCGACTGGGGTCAGAACGGCGGGGCTGGGCCCGAGCAAGGCCGGAGCTGTGCCCCGCAGGGGTCAGAACGGCGGGGGATCAGCATCCGGCACGAAGACCACCCGAGACGGGACCCTCTCGTGATGCTCCTGGCCGAGCGGGCTGCGGAACCTTAACGTGCCATCGCTTTCCTGCGTCACGGTCCATTCGGTCTCGGTCTTCAGCGTGTGATGTCGCACGCAGAGGTGGCACAGGTTGTCGAGGCGCGTGGGACCGCCCTCGTGGGCCTCATGATTGTGGTCGATCTGGCAGCGGACGATGGGCGCGCGGCATCCGGGTGCTCGGCAGTGCCGATCGCGGGCAGCGAGGAATCGTCGTTGCGACGTCGTCGGCGCATACCGGTCGACCTCGAGCACCGACCCCGTGACCGGGTCGCACAGGACGCGATCCCACCCCGGAGCCTGCGCGGCCAACCGCCGTGCGGTGTCGGGGTCGATCGGCGTGAGTCCGTCGATGCTCGCGCCGGTGTCGGCGCGCCCGAGGAGGGTCAGCACCGGCACCGTCACCTGGACGTGTCCGCGGATCGCGCCCAGCCCGCCCGGGCAGACGCTGTCGTCGGTCGGGTCGACCGCGGGGGTCGCGGTGAGCAGCAGATCGGCGCAGACGTCCGCGCCGATCTGCGCCAGGGTGCGGGTGTCGGACGGCCCGGCGTTCGGGGTCGGGCCGATCGCCCCTGCCGACGTCTCGTGCGTCCGGATCCGGCCTTCCGCCGCCTCCGGCGCCTGGATCCGAGGTGCCGGTGCCTCGGGTGCATGAACCCGAGGTGTCGGAGCCTCGGCCGCCGCCGTTCCGTCTCCTTCCGCCTCGACCGCCGCCGCGCGGATCGCTGCGGCCTGCCGTCTCAGCCGATCGCGGATGCCGTACGCCACCGTCGCGGGGAGGATCACGCTCAGTTCAGCCATGCCGTCGGCGAGATCGCGGACGCTCACGCCGCGCGTCACGGCGGCGCGCGCGTGTCTCACGGTCATGCCGACCGGGTGAACGCTCTCGGCGAGCTCGCGTCCGAACGCCCGCACGCGGCCGGGGGAGTCGCGCTCCGCCCTCGCGAGGACGACCTGCTCCCACCCGGCGCGCGTTGCATCGTCGTCGATCACGATGCCCGTCTCGAGGATGGCCTGCGCGTGCCGCACGCCGATGCGCCCTTCCTCGAGGGCATCCACCGTGGCGGCGAACTTCTCGGTGAGGGTGTGGGCGTCGGACAGCTCTCTCTGCACCGTGAGGTCGTGGCTCTGCGTTGCGACGGCGATCTCGAGCGCGAGCGAGCGGACCGGCATCTCTCTTTCCCGCGTGGTTCGCGAGCGGGACCGCGCGATCTCGTCGAGCGCGATCTGAAGAGCCTCCGCCCGGAGCCTGACGAGCGATGCATGGACGCCGGCCGCCCGGATCGACTCCTCGCGGATCGCCGCGACGAGCACACGCAGCCGGTCATCGTCGGCTGACGAGGTCTCGCCGAGGGGGATTGGGGGCATGACTCAAAGATAGAACATATGTTCGAATTAAGTGCTGAATCTCACCTTCGCGGAAAGCAAGATCACCCGCTCGTGGGGCCCCCTATCCCCGACCCAGGATCTCCAGCGCGGCCATCGCCGCGTTCTGCCCTCCGATGCCGCTCACGGCACCACCGCGTCGGGCCGATGAACCGCAGATCAAGATGCGGCGGTGCTCGGTGTCGACGCCCCACCGTTCCGCGGCGCCCAGCTGATCCCCGCCGCCACCCGCAGCCCCGCCGCCACCCGCAGCCCCGCTACCACCCGCAGCCCCGCCGCCACCCGCAGAACCCCCGCCACCCGCAGAACCCCCGCCACCCCCGTCGCCGTCGAGCCACGGCCAGGACAACCCGCCGTGGAAGATGTCGCCGCCGATCATCCCGAGCGAGCGCTCGAGGTCGGTCGTCGTGCGCGCCTCGATGCACAGGCGCCCGTCGGGGGCTTTCATGATGCAGTCCCGCAGCGGTTCGGCGAGCACCGAGTCCAGCGACTGCTGCGCGGCGGCGAGCAGTCGCGCGCCGGCGGCGACGGGGTCTTCCTCCTCGATGAGTCGGTGCGGAACCTGGAGCCCGAAGAGCGTCAGGGTCTGCGCCCCGCTCGCCCGCAGGTCGTCGCCGAGGATCGTCGGGTCGGTGAGGGAGTGGCAGTAGATCTCGGCCGGGAGCGGCGAGGGCACGAGTCCGGCGGAGGCGGCGACGTAGGCGGCATCCAGTTGGGTCATCGTCTCGTTGACGTGGAACGTTCCGGCGAACGCGGCTTCGGGCGAGACGGACGTGTCCTTGAGCCGGGGCAGCCGCGACAGGAGCATGTTGACCTTGATCTGCGCGCCCTCGGGCTGAGGGGCCGTCGTCGGTGCGCCGCCCGCCGTGAGGAGGCGCGCGAGCACCGCGCGGCCCACGCCGCTCAGCACGACCTCGCCGACGAACGCCTCGGACCGGTCGGTGACCGCGTGCACCTCGCCCGACGGTGACACGGCGATCACCTCGACGCCCGTGCGGATCTCGGCACCCGCCTCGCGGGCCGCGCGTTCGAGCTCGGCCGTCACCGCGCCCATGCCGCCCACGGGGACGTCCCAGTGCCCGGTCTCTCCGCCGATGACGTGGTACAGGAAGCACCGGTTCTGCGCGAGCGACGTGTCGTCGGACGACGCGAACGTCCCGATGAGTCCGTCGGTCAGGGCGATCCCGCGCGCCAGGTCGCTCTCGAACGATGCCCGCAGCAGGTCGCCGAGGGGGCGTTGCGTGAGCGCCTCCCACAGCTCGTCGTCGCCGAGGCGCGCCCGCATCTCGTCGGCCGTGGGCAGCGGCTCGGTCATCGTCGGGAACACCGCGCGCCCGAGCGGCGCGAGCCGGTCGCCGAACGCCGCGAAGCGCTCGGCCTCGCCGGGATCGCCGAGCGTCCGGGCGAAGGACGCCGCGGTCGCTTCGGCATCTTGCGTGTCGATCAGGATGCCACGACCCGGGTCGGTGGGATCGGGTGTGTAGGAGGAGTACCTGCGGCGCTTCAGCTGGATGCGCAGGCCCAGATCGTCGATGATCTTCCGCGGCAGCAGGCTGACGAGATACGAGTAGCGGGAGAGGCGTGCGTCGACGCCGGGCCACGGGCGTTCCGACACGGCGGCGCCGCCGACGGCATCCTGTCGCTCGAGGACCACCACCGAGCGGCCCGCGCGGGCGAGGTAGGCCGCGGCGACGAGGGCGTTGTGCCCGCCTCCGACGATGACGACGTCGTATCGAGTGGTCTCCGGGGGGTTCATGTGCCCACGGTAGCGACGGGCGCCGACATCGCCCAGAGGGGTGGCATCCCAGTAGCGTGGATGCCATGACCCGCGCCGCAGACCTGCTCGAGATCGCCACTCGCATCGCCCAGGAGGCCGGCGATCTGGCCGCGCAGCGGCGGCGCGAGGGCCTCGAGATCGCGACGAAGTCGGTCGCGGCCGACATCGTCACCGCCGCCGACAAGGAGGTTGAGGCCTTCGTGCGGGCCGAGCTGGCGCGGGAGCGTCCCGAGGACGGCTTCTACGGCGAGGAATCCGCCGCGCAGGAGAGCCGGAGCGGCATCACCTGGGTCGTCGACCCGATCGACGGCACCGTGAATTACGCCTACGGGATTCCGGCGTGGGCCGTCAGCATCGCCGCCGTCGAGGGGTCCGCCGACACGGCGACCTGGAGCGCGGTCGCCGGTGTCGTCTACAACCCCGTCTCGGGCGAGATGTTCCGGGCGTCGCGCGGCGGGGGAGCGTGGCTCGGCGAGACCCGTCTCTCGGTCACGGCCGAGGTCGGTCCCGCCGGTGGCCTCGTCGCCACGGGGTTCGGATACGACCCCGCCACGCACGCCCCGACCCTCGAGCTCCTGGCCCGCGTCATGCCGATCGCGCGCGACATCCGCCGCATCGGCGCCGCGTCGCTCGACCTGGCATCCGTCGCCGCCGGACGAATGGATGCCTACTACGAGAAGGGCACCAACCCGTGGGATCACGCCGCGGGCGTGCTGCTCGTCGAAGAGGCCGGCGGCATGGTCGGTGGGGCGCCGGGCGGGCGTCCGGGGAAGGGCATGGTCATCGCCGCGGGTCCCGGGTTCTACGGGCGACTCGAGCAGATCCTCGAACCGGAGCTGTGAAAGCCGACGCCTTCATGGCATTCCCAGTGAGGCCGGGGTAGGGTAGTTATCTGTTCGTTATTTTCGCGACCCGAACCTGCGGAAATGGCAGAAGCCCGAAAGCCCGAAGCCGTCGCGCCTGCGACATGAACCGAGAGCCCCCGCGCGTTGCCGTCAGAAGCCCCCGAGACTGAGCCCGCCCGAACGCGGCGATCCAGTCGCCCCTCCGCCACGCCCGTCGCCCCCGAGTTGACGCGTGCCGAGCGCCGCCGCCGCACGGCCGAGACGATCGTCGAAGACGCCGCCCCCGAGTCGGTCGCGCTCGACCCGGCGCCCGTCGACGCCGACCACGCGTCGCAGCCCGAGATCGTCGAGCAGGTCGCCGCCGCCGTCGTCGAGACGGTGATCGCCGCCACGATCCAGCCGACCCTCCCCGCTCCGCGCCGGCGATCGTCGCGTGCCGCTGCGAGCTCCGCCGCCCCCGAGGTGACGGAGGCCGAAGCGATCGCGACGACCGAGGTCATGGCATCCGAGTCCTCGGCATCCGATGCCCTCGAGGTGACCGTCGTCGACGAGCGCCGCTCCGACGACGAGGTCGCGGTCATCCTGCAGAGCGCCGACGCGGCCGAGGCGACCACGCCGGTCTCCCTCCCGACGTCGCCGATCACCCTTCCGGTGACGCGTCGCAGCCGTCGTCGTCCCGCCGCCATCGAGGCTCCCGAGCCGGTCGCCGTGCCGGAGCCCGTCGAGCAGCCGGCCGCCGCGGATCCGGCGCCCGCCGCGGAAGAGCCTGCCGCCGCCGCCGAGCCTGCGCCCGCGGCTGAGCCCCGCCCGGCCGCCCCGGCGGACGAGATCGCCGACGAGTTCGAGGCCGCCGCGCGGCTGTTCTCGTTCACGGGCGAGAACGCCGTTCAGCGTCCCGCGCCCGAACCGGTCGCCGAGGCCACGCGGCCCGTCACCCAGGGCCTGCCCGTGGATGCCGCGCCCCGCCGCCGCAACGGCCGCCGCGTCGCCGCTGCCTCCTTCTCGGTCGGTGTCATGGGTCTCGTCGGTCTCCTCACGGTGGGGATGACGATGCCCGTCAGTGCCCTCGCCTCCGCCAACGGGACGACCAACGTCGCAGCTCCCGCGGACGTCGCGACCCAGAACCTCGCGGTCGCAGGAGGAGACGTCGGCGGCGGATCGATCCAGGCCTACGTCGCGCCCGCGCAGTCGCAGTCCGCGATCGTCGACCGCGCCGACGGGTACTCCGCGGCC
Organism: Microbacterium proteolyticum; assembly: GCF_029639405.1. NCBI lineage: Bacteria > Bacillati > Actinomycetota > Actinomycetes > Micrococcales > Microbacteriaceae > Microbacterium > Microbacterium proteolyticum. Next base: position 256,240 of record NZ_CP121274.1, on the reverse strand, counting down.
ACCTACGCGCAGGTCGCGGCCGACACCGGCATCAAGAACCCGAGCGACTTCTACGTCAACGACACCTCGGCGGCCATCCAGTGGCCGTTCGCGGTGGGCGTGGGCATCACCTACGGCTTCGGCATGCGCGACGGCGTCATGCACGAGGGCGCCGACTTCGTCCCGGGCGAGGGTGCTCCGATCCAGGCGATCGCCGACGGCGTCGTCCGCGAGGCCACCGAGGCCGGCGGCGGCTACGGCGTCGTGGTCGTCATCGATCACAAGATCGACGGCCAGCTCGTCTCGAGCCGGTACGCGCACATGCTGTACGGCTCGCTCCAGGTCAAGGCCGGCGACACCGTCCACGTCGGCCAGGTCATCGGCCACACGGGCAACACCGGCCACTCGTTCGGCGCCCACACGCACTTCGAGATCCTCATGAACGGGACGGTCGCCATCGACCCGATCGTCTGGCTCCGCGCGAACGCCGGACGCCACTCGCTCGATTAGAAGCAGTCGCCAAGCTCTGATATTCTCTTCTAGTTGCCTGGAGCGATCCGGGTACGCCCCGATAGCTCAGTGGCAGAGCACTTCCATGGTAAGGAAGGGGTCGTCAGTTCAATCCTGACTCGGGGCTCACAGCATCTCCTTCACGGGGATGCCGCGCGGCGGGGTAGCTCAGTTGGTGAGAGCGCACGACTCATAATCGTGAGGTCGCGGGTTCAAGCCCCGCTCCCGCTACCACACTTGTTCTACTCGAACAGATGGCCTTCGAATCAAGGTCTGTCTTTTCGGTAGGCGAAGCGTCGGAGATTCCTCCAGCGCTTCTTTCGTTGTTCTTCACGCGGAGCGCTGCTCGGCGCATACCTGCGGGCAGCTTTCGCTGAACGGAGTCGGGCACGGACGTGAAGCGGGCGGGCGGCCTCGAGGGCGGCAGGCACCTCACGGCCTCGTGAGGATCCTGGTCGCGGCGGCGCCGAACGCGCGCCCTCACACTTCCGTCGGAGCCGCGCGCTTCTCTCGTCTCTCGCGCGCGTCCTGCCGGATGCAGCTGATCAGCAGCACGAGCACGAGCGCCCAGAGAAGTGCTTGGACGACGACGTTGATCGGCGAAGGGTCGAGGTTGTCTGCGGATCTGGAGGTGAGGTCGCCGCTTGATACGCGGAGGGTGAAGTCGTTGAGTGCGTGGAGTCCCATCGCGATCCACAGCCGGCCGGTCGCCCGGAAGACGCCGTAGAACACGGCGCCCGATGTCGCTGTGACGACGACCTGGAACGCGACGAAGCCGGCCCCGGTCCCGGCGAGGACGCTGCCGAGGGCGTGAGCCGCACCGAACATCAACGAGGTGACGAGGAGCGTCACCGTTTCGCCATGATGGGCACGGAGGCTGGCGCGGAGAACACCGCGGAAGTACAGCTCTTCTCCCACGCCCACCAGGATGTTGACGAGCACGATCACGACGAGCATCGCGGCGCTCCAGGCTCCCCAGGGGGTGCCCGCAAGAAGGACGATCGACTGGATCAGCAGAAGCGCCGGGAACGCGAGCATCCACCATCGCCGGGGATGTGTCTCGAATGCCGCGGGCGTGCGCCAGACGTGCTTCGTCCACCCTGCCCACCACACGAACCAGACACCGGCCGCGACGAGCGGGATCAGCACCGGGAAGTGGCCGAGGGAGAGCTCGGCGACGTCGTCCTCCGTCGAGATCCCTTCGGTCAGGAGCTCGGCGACACCGCCGGCAAGGGCGACGTAGACGATCGCGGCGACCAGTCCCACCCAGAACCGTCGGGGCACCCGCTCCGCGAGTGTCTCGGTCGTCGGCGGATGCGCGTTCGCCGGCGTGTGGCGTCGATCGGAGGGCCCTGTCGTCACCACAACTCCGTTCCGCGCCGCGAGGGAGTCGCTCATCGACGCCGCGTCTCCCTTCATCCTCGCAGCATCGGTCGATCGAGTGCGAGACCGGGCTCCCGGCGGGGTCTCGATGCGAACCTCCCACGAGACGAGGTTCCACACGGGTGAAAGCGGTCGTCGCCTCGCGCGACACCGCCCCCACTTCTAGGGGTTCTCGGCCCCGATATCGCCGTTCCGCCCTGCGCGCCGAGGGGGCGGCTTTTATTCTGGCGAAGCTTCGCGTCGTCAACCCGAAAGGCACGTCCCGTGCGATTCTCCGAGACCATCACTCCCATCTCCGCCGTCGAATACCACGGATTCTGGGGTTCGTTCTGGGACCTGATCTGGTGGTTCCTGGCCGTCTTCATCTTCATCAGCTACCTCTTCGTCCTCTTCTCCGTCATCGGCGACCTCTTCCGCGATCGGAAGCTGAACGGGTGGGCGAAGGCGGCGTGGGTCATCTTCCTGGTGTTCTTCCCGATCCTCACCGCGCTGGTGTACCTCATCGTCCGCGGTCGCGGGATGGGGGAGCGCAGCCAGGCGCAGGCCGCCCGGTACGAGGAGGCCCAGGCCGCCTACATCAAGTCCGTCGCGGGTCAGACGCTCACGCCCGCGGATGAGATCGCGAAGGCGAAGGCGCTCCTGGATGCCGGGACGATCTCGCAGGCCGAGTTCGACCGGCTGAAGGTCAAGGCGCTCGGCTGAGCCGAGCTTCCACCATCCGAAGGAGAGCGCCGGCGCCCGGCGCCGGCGCTCTCGAAGTCCCACTGGGAAGGTCACGATGACGGATACGAAGACCTCGGCCGCGACGACCACGGGCACCGCGTCGTGGCTTCCGCTCATCGTCGTGGTGTTGACGCAGGTTCAGGCGTCTTTCGCCGTGAACGCGCTCACCGTCTCGATGGCGGGGATCACGACCGATCTGAACACTCCGGCGACCTCGGTCGGAACGGCCATCACCGCGGGCACGTTCGCGATGGCCGCCTTCATCCTTCTGGGGGCGAAGATCGGTGCGCGCTTCGGCACCCGCGGTGTCTTCCAGATCGCCGTCGCCATCCACGCGGCGGCCATGGCGGGCGTCGCGTTGAGCCTCAGCCCGGCGATGCTGTTCATCGCGCAGGCGTCGTCGGGTGCCGTCATCGCACTGATCGCGCCGGCGTTGACGGTGTTCATCGCCACCAACTACAGCGGTGATCGTCAGGCGAAGGCGATCGGGCTCCTGGCCGCGGCCATCCCGCTCGCCGGCATCCTCGCCCTCCTCCTGGCCGGCTGGTTCGCCGAGACCATCGGGTGGCGGTACTCCTTCGCCCTCATGGTCGCCCTCGGCGTGGTCAACCTGGCGCTCAGCTTCCGGTTGAAGCGCGTCCCGGCGCAGCGCGATCTCCGCATCGATTGGACGGGCGCGCTCCTGGCGGCGGTGTCCATCATCCTGCTGAGCTTCGGCTTCTCGGGGCTGAACTCGTGGGGCCTGTGGCTGGCCACCGCGCAGGCGCCCTTCGACGTCCTGGGCGTCTCGCCCGCGCCGCTCCTGATCATCCTCGGACTGATCGGCGGCCAGCTCTTCTTCCTGTGGGTCGGCAAACGTCAGCGCGAGGGTGCCCCGCGCATCTTCGACCTGCGGGTGCTGGCATCCGGAACGGAACTCGCCATCACGGCGTGCATGTCGATCATGCTGTTCGTCGGCACCGCGGCCAACTTCCTCATCCCGCTGTACATGCAGGTGGTGCAGGGGCTGACCGGCATCCAGACGTCGTTCTCGATCATCCCGTACACGATCTCGATCTTCCTGGCGTCGACGTTCGTCGCCTACCTCTACAAGGTCGCGCCGCCGCGGATCATCGGGGCGGTCGGGTTCGTGGTGGTCGCGGCGGCGCTGTCGCTGATCGCGTTCACGATCCGGGGCGACTGGGGTCAGGCGTTCATCGTCGTGGGGCTCGTCCTCCTCGGCCTCGGGCAGGGATCGATCGTCGCCCTCGTGTTCAACACGCTCCTCTCGTCCGCTCCGAAGCAGCTCGCGGGCGATGTGGGGGCCTGGCGCGGTCTCGTCCACAACCTCAGCGGTTCCGTCGGAATCGCCGTGGCGAGCGCCTTCGCCGTCGGCATCCTGGCCGCGACCCTGCAGGCGAGCGCCGAGGCGCACCCCGAGATCTCTCCTCAGCTGATCAGCGAGGTCAACATCAACGAGGCCGACTTCCTCACGAACGCCCAGTTGGAGGCGGTCCTTCGGACGACGAGCGCGTCCGAGGCCGAGACCGCCGCCGCGATCCAGGTGAACGAAGAGGGCCGTGTGCTCGCGCTCAAGGTGTCGCTGCTCGCGCTCGCGGGCCTCGCGCTGCTGGCGATCATCCCGGCGACCCGCATGCCGGGCCGTATCGCCGGAGAACTGCCCGAGAAGGTGGAGCCCGACGATCCGGATGCCATCGACGCGAGCATCCCCCTCAACCCGGTGGCCCAGAAGGAGGCGTCCTCATGACGCAGGGAACAGCATCCATCGACTCCCCGTCCGTGCCGGGCCTCGTCGAGCTCGACGCGGTCGTCGTCACCCGGGGTGACGGCGCGGAGGACGCCGAGGCCGTCGGCTACGTGGTCTTCGCCGAGGGCGAGGTGCCATCGGCGCTCGGACTCGATCGCGCGGCGCTCGTGCGCGCCGGCTTCGACGCGAAGGTGGGGAGCACGCTCTCCCTCCCGGTCGCGTCCGGGCCCGATCTCGTCGCGGTCGGCGGGGGCGCCCCGAGCGACCTGACCCCCGCGCTCCTGCGTGACGTCGCGGCGGCGTTCGCGCGCGCCGCGGCCCGTCGGGCGCGGATCGCGCTCGTCGTGGACGGTGGCGTGCCCGACGGCACGGGCGCCGTCGAGGCCGCCGCGCTCGTCGAGGGGATTCTCCTCGCGCGCTACGGATACACCGGTCTGAAGTCGGAGTCGAAGCGCGTCCCGCTCGCCGCGCTGCAGCTCTCGCTCGAGGGCGTCGCCGACGATGCCTTCGAGCGGGGGACGGCCACGGCACGCGTCGCCGCGCGCGCCGCCGTCGTGGCACGCGATCTCGCGAACACCCCGCCCGGACGCCTCACGGCGACACGGATGGCGGAGGTCGCCGTCGAGCTCGGTGCGACGTACGGGTTCGACGTCGAGGTGTTCGACAAGGCCGCCCTCGTCGAGCTCGGCTGCGGTGGTCTGCTCGGGGTGAACCAGGGGTCGTCCGAGGAACCGCGCATGGTCAAGCTTGTCTACCGTCCGGCGGGCGGTGGCGGCCGCCACCTGGGGCTCGTCGGCAAGGGCATCATGTACGACTCCGGCGGGATCAGCCTCAAGCCGTCCGACCCGATGCATCTCCTCATGAAGATGGACATGGCGGGGGCCGCGGCCGTGCTCGGCGCCTTCACCGCCCTGCGCGACAGCGGCGTCTCGGCCGCGGTCACGGGCTGGCTGATGTGCACCGACAACATGCCCTCCGGGACGGCGTACAAGCTGGGCGACGTCCTCGTCGCCCGCGACGGGACCACCGTCGAGGTGAAGAACACCGACGCCGAGGGGCGCCTGGTCATGATGGATGCGCTCGCGCTCGCCGTGGAGGACGAGGTGGATGCCATCCTCGACATCGCCACCCTCACCGGTGCCGCGCTGATGGCCCTCGGCGGGTCGACCGCGCCGGTCTTCTCCAACGACGAGGCCACGGCCGACCTGGTCATCGCGGCCTCCGCCGCCACCGACGAGCCGGTGTGGCGGCTGCCGCTAGAGAAGAAGTACCGGCCGCAGCTGGATTCCGCGATCGCCGACATGTCCAATCTCGGCGGTCCCTACGCGGGAGCGACGACCGCCGCGCTGTTCCTGTCGCACTTCGTGCGCGAGATCCCCTGGGCGCACATCGACATCGCCGGGACCATGCAGACGGAGAAGGACGATTCCTGGCGGTCGGCGGGGGCGACGGGCTTCGGCGCGCGTCTGCTGCTGCACGCCGCCGCGCACTTCGGATCGGACGCGTCCGCCTGACCGCGGACGTCCGACCTCCCCTCCTCCTTCGAATCGGTGCCGAGATGGACCCTGTCGTCGCGACGCTGACGATCCTGCTGCTGGCCGTCGTCGCCTTCGTGAGCAACCGAGTTCCGCTCGGCGTCGTGGCGATCGGTGTCGCGCTCGCGTTGTACTTCACGGGAGTGCTGCCGCTGTCGACGGCGCTCTCCGGCTTCGGCGACCCGACGGTCCTCTTCATCGCGGCGCTCTTCGTCGTGAGCGAATCGTTGGATGCCACGGGGGTCACGGCCTGGGCGGGGAAGATGGTGATCGCGCGAGCGGGCACCCGTCGCCTCTCTCTGCTCATCGTCCTCAGCCTGCTCGTGGCGGGGCTGACGGCCCTCATCAGCGTCAACGGCGCGGTCGCGGCGCTCCTCCCGCTGGTCGTCGTCGTCGCGGCGCGCGCGGGCATCCACACCTCTCAGCTGCTCATGCCGCTGGCCTTCTCCGCGCACGCGGGGTCGATGCTGCTGCTCACGGGGACGCCCGTGAACATCATCGTGTCGGAGGTGGCGGTCGAGAACGGCGGCCGCGCGTTCGGCTTCTTCGAGTTCGCCGCCGTGGGCGCGCCCCTGCTGATCGGCACCGTGGCGATCCTGGCGATCTTCGGCCGCCGCCTCCTGCCCGAGCGCAACGGCGGAGTGATGTCCGTCGACCTGTCCGACCACGCGCGGCTCCTCCGTCGGCAGTATTCGCTCGAGGGCGACACCGGGCTGATCCTGGGACCGGCTCGGGGCGTGACCGAGGTCATCGTGCCTCCGCGGTCTCCGCTGATCGGGGTGCGGCTGACTCCGGGAATGGTCACGCCCAGCGGCGATCTGGTGCTGTTGGCCGCGCGCCGCGGCGAGGAGGTCCTCCGCGAGGGCGAGTTCCGTGCGCGGCTCGGCGACGTGCTCCTGCTCCAGGGGGCGTGGGACGATCTGGTCGCCCGCACCGAGGGACCCGAGGTCCTGGTCGTGGACACCCCCGCGCAGCTGCGGCGTTCGGTTCCGCTGGGCGTCGGCGCCAAACGCGCGATGACGATCGTCGGACTCATGGTCGTGCTGTTGGCCACGGGGCTCGTTCCTCCCGCGGTCGCGGCTCTCCTCGCCGCGTGCGCGCTGGTCGTGACCCGGACGGTGTCACCGTCGCAGGCGTATCACTCGATCTCCTGGACGACGGTCGTGCTGATCGCCGGGATGATCCCGCTCTCCACGGCCTTCACCGAGACCGGCACGGCCGATCTCGTCGCCGGGTGGCTGCTCGCCGTCGTGGGCGACGCCGGTCCCCAGATCGCGCTGCTGGCCCTGGTCGTCCTCACCGTCGTGCTGGGCCAGCTCATCAGCAACACGGCGACGGTGCTGATCGTCGCGCCGATCGCGGTGGCCGTGGCGACGACCCTCGGTGCCTCCGTGCAACCGTTCATGATGGCGCTCACGGTGGCGGGAGCGGCATCCTTCCTCACGCCGATCGCGACCCCGGCGAACCTGATGGTGCTCGAGCCGGGCGGATACCGGTTCGGCGACTACTGGAAGCTCGGTATCCTCCTGGCCGTGTTCTTCGTCGTCATGGCCGTGTTCTACGTCCCCCTGATCTGGCCGCTCTCATGAGCGCCGCCTCACGCCGCGTCTCGTGGCCGAGAAGGCTGCGACTGCGGGCGACGGATCTCGTCGACGTCTTCGTCTACCTCGTGGTGCTGGGAGCCTTCATCCAGCTCCTCCCCGGTGTCATCGCGGAGTCGTTCCTCCTCGCCCTCCTCACCGCCGTCGTGCTCAAGATCGTGCTGGAGGTCGTGCTGACGGTGAAGAAGGCGACGGTCGCGAGACTGCGCGGTGCGCGCACGGGAGCGACGCGCGCGGTCAACATCGCCACGCTCGTCCTCCTGCTTCCCGGAAGCAAGTTCGTCGTCCTGGAGCTCGTCGCCCTCCTCTTCGGCGATGCCGTGAGGCTCGGCGGATTCTGGGCGGTGACCCTCCTGGTCGCGGTGCTGACCCTCGCTCGGGGACTGGTGAGGTCCGTCCTGGATTCCTCGCCCGGGCCGCACCGGGACACCGCTCTCTGACCTTCGGGAGGGTGTCAGGATGCCGAGGTGTCCGGCCGCATCCCGACGTCTCGGCCGGCGTGGTCGAAGGCCGCCCGCACCGTGCCACCGGTCGTACCGGCGACGGCGGACACCGCGGCCCTCCGCCCCGGGGGGAGCCTGCGCACGGTCACGTGCTCGAGCCCGGGCAGCTCGAGGATTCCCACGATCCGGTCGGCGAGGTCGTCCGAGATCCCCTCGTCGTCGATGGTCCCGCCGCCGATGAGGAGGACGCGGACACCCCCGTCGCGGGCCGCGTCGATGGCGGCGGTCACGCGCGGGTGGAACAGGTCTCCGGCGCGGAGCCGATCTCGGATCCGGCCCTCGACGATGCCGATCCGGCGCTGGGTGGGCTCGTCGAGGTATTCGGTGCCGGCGATGTCGAGGAGGACGGGTTCGCTCTCGTCGGTGACGCGGGCGAGTTCGTCCTGGTACGCGCGCGTCGCCGCCACGGCCGCCTCGGAGAGCATCTCGGCGCGCTCGCGGTCGGACCGCGCGGACGTCTCGCGTCCGACGATGCGGCGGAGGGTGCTGAGCCAGATGAAGCCGATGGCACCGGCGACGAGGGGCCCGGACACGATCCGTCCCCAGGACGGGTCGGTCTGGTCGCTCACGAGTGCCCAGGTGGTGCCGGCCGCGATGAGCAGGGCGAGGCAGACGCCGCCGACGAGCGGTCGGCCGCGGGGGATGAGGAGCGCGATCGGGTACGACGCGAAATCGAACAACCACACGATGTGCGACACGTCCGGGGAGGTCAGCACGATCACGGTGATCGTCGCCCCGAGAGTCACCACGGCCGCGGTCGGTGCCGCCGGGAGTCGCCCCCGGGGCGGCAGGGTCACCGCGACGGCCGCGACGGCCGCCAACGCGTAGGCGAGGACCACCGGGGCCGTGTCGACGTCGAAGGCATGCACCTCCAGACCGTGCGCGATCCCCGTCATCCACACGAACAGGAGGGCGACCCGCGCGGGGAGTCCGTCGAGGCCTGATCCGGCGGAGGGCGGAATCATGGATGCCACTCCACGACCACCGTCGTGCCCGCCGGCGTGCTGTCGATGCGGGCGTCGCCGCCAGGCAGGTCCCGCATCCGGCCGATCACGCTGGAGCGCACCCCCAGACGTTCGAGCGGAATCCGTTCGAGGACGAAACCCGGTCCGGTGTCCGTCAGCGATACCGAGAGGGCTCCGTGGACGGCGCGCACGCTCGCCTCCACCGCGCAGCCCGGGGCGTGACGTGCGACATTGCGTGCGGCCTCGGCCACCGCCGCGCACACCGTTTCGGTGGCCCGCCTCGGCACCAGCGAGGCATCACCGTCGCCCGTGAGCGTCGCCTCCGGCAGGATCTCCCGCAGCGTCGCCGCGATCCGGCTCTGCGCGTCCAGGCCGGTGATCATCGTCCCGTCGTCGGGTGCGACGAGTGTGCCTCGCAGACGGCGGAGAGTGCGCCCGGCTTCGGTCCGCACCACGTCGGGCGTCGGGCCGGTGAGATGGAGGGCGACGGAGAACACCGAGAGCAGCTCGTCGTGCACGACGCGCGCGAGCTGCTCCTCGCGGCGCGCCCGCGCATCCAGCAAGGCGCGACGCGCCTCCTCCGCGCGGGCGGCGTTCTCGGCCCGCGAGAGGGCGAGCAGACGCGACCGCATGGCGAGGAACAGCACGGCGAAGACGACGTTGCCCAGGTGCAGCGGCGTCTGGGCGGCGATGAGATCGGGTACCCGCCCCAGGAAGACGATCCCCGACAGTGCGGGGAGGAAGGCGGCCACGAGCGGGAAGATCACCGCCAGGGGAGGCGCGGTGAGCAGGACGAGATAGCAGACGGCCACGGATTCGAACCGCCAGACCCAGGGGAACAGCGCGTCCGGGTCGGGGCCGCGGTACGCGAGGAACACGGTCGTCTCCAGCACGATCACCAGAACCACGACCGCGCCCCACATGGTCTGCAGGACCGCCTCCGGCGCGCGCCCACCCACGACCGCACTCGTCAGGACGACGACGACCATCGCCGCCCCCAGCCCGTTCCACCAGAGGCTGAAGGAGCCGACCTGGCTCGTGGCCCGCGTGAACTCCGCCACGACCAGCACGACGGCCGAGAGCGACATGAGCATGCCGAGCGATCGGTCGACCGAGGGGCTTCGATCGCCGGGGCTGAGGGGATGCCGGATTCTCATCGTCCGAACTCGACGATGCCGTCCTCGACGGCCCGCCTGAGCAGATCGACCTTGGTGGTGGCCGTCCGCTCGACCGCGGCGTACTTGGCGCGCACTCGACGGATGTGGTCCAGAACGGTTTCGCGCGAGATGTGCAGCAGAAGTGCCACGTGTTCCGCCGTCTCGCCCGACGCGTAGAGTCCGAGGACCTCCGCCTCCCGCGTCGACAGGGCGGCATCGACGAAATGAGTGTCCTGATCCAGCGCGGCCGCCCAGTCCGTCGTCGCCGACACCTCTCCGTTGTGCACCGCTCGCACGGCGTCGATGACGACGCGGGGGGATTCGCTCTTCCGGATCATTCCGTCAGCCCCCGCCCGCGCGGCATCCCGTATCAATTGCGGACGGTCGCCGGACGTGTACGCGATGATCCGCGCGTGCGTTCCGGAGAGAGCGGCGATGTTCTCCGCCGGACTGGAGCGATCCGCCAGGACCAGGTCGAGTAGCACGACATCGAGCGATGGAGAATCACGGAGGAGCTGGTTGACGGTCGAGCCCGTCGTCAATACCCGGAGGTCGGGTTGGGCGTTGAGAAAAGCGGTCGCGCCGATCACCACCGCGGGATGATCGTCGACGATCCCGATGCGGATGATTTTTCTTCCCCCGGGCGGCACGCTCGAATGCTACCGCGGCAAGTCGCGAAAAAGCCCGAGGGTGGACGACGACGTCCCCTCGGGCTTTTTCTTTCTCTGCCGTTCGGGTCCGGCTCGAGTTAATTTATTTAGTTAAATCGGTTGAATTTTTATTCCGGTGGGCTTTCTTTGCTCACCGGACAGGCAGAGCCTGATTCAGCGAGATCTCGCGTGAATCGAAGAGCCCTCGTTTCGCCACGACCATGGTGTAACCCTGGGACCGTAATTCGTGAGCGACCTCCGGCGTCAGGGGACGACGATCGATCTTCTCCCACCCGGTGGCGAGCCGGTATCCGTGCGTGACGGTGCGTACGCGTGCCATTGACTTCCTCCCGCGCTCATCGTGGCAGCAAGTGGATCCATTTGCGAAATTCACTGGTTACGTAAACATGAACGGGATCTCTGAAGGGCCTATATTCGCGGGCGGCGGCCGTTTCCGGTGAGTTCTCCCCAATCGGCGGCCGGGCCGCCGCCGGGCCGGAGAGATGACAGGAATGCCATGTGCACCTGGAAACACGCCACTCGAAGAGAGCCGGCCCAGCCGATGACCTCGTCGTCGTGCACCGCCTTGTACATCACCCGGTCGCCGGGCGAAACGCGGCGGATCTCGACCCGCCCGTACTCGTGGCCGTGCGGGTCGATCATCCGCCACGTGCCGGTGGGACCCTCGACTGCGGCGAGGATCGGATGCCACTGCGTCACGGGTGCCGGAACCTTTCTCCGGCCGAGGAGGATCACGGTACCCCCGACCGCCGACACGGGCCACCGCTCGCGACGAGGAACCCGGACGGCGCGGGCGACCCGGTGCATGTCGGCGGCACGCACTAGCGTCGTGCCATGAGCGATGAGCCCGTCCCGGTCGCGGCCCTCGGGCTCGGCCTCGCAGCGGTGGGACGCCCCGCCTACATCACCACCGGTCGCGCCGCCGACCTCGGCGACGCCGCCGACCGCACGGTCCCGGCGATGCGCGCACGCAGCCACGACCTGCTCGATGCGGCGTGGGATCTCGGCATCCGCTACATCGACGTCGCCCGGTCGTACGGGTACGCCGAAGAGTTCCTGGGCGCCTGGTTGCACCGACACCCCGACCGTTCGTCGCAGATCACGGTCGGGTCGAAGTGGGGATACGCCTACGTCGGGGGATGGCGAATGGATGCCGCGGTGCACGAGCGAAAAGAGCACTCGGTCGCGATGCTCCGACGGCAGTGGCCCGAGACGCTCGCGGCGCTGGGACGCGCGCCCGACATCTACCTGATCCACTCCGTCACGCCCGACAGCCCGGCGCTCGGCGACGCCGAGCTTCTCGCCGACCTCCGACAGCTCGCCGAGGCGGGGGTCCGCGTGGGGCTGTCGACCAGTGGTCCGCATCAGGGCGCGGTGCTCGACGCGGCGCGGACCCTCGACGCCTCGCCGTTCTCGGTGGTGCAGGCCACGTGGAATCTCCGCGAGAGCTCGGTCGGGCCGGCGCTCGCGCGCGCCCACGACGAGGGGTGGACCGTCGTCGTGAAAGAGGCGCTCGCGAACGGGGAGCTCGTGGCCGATCCGCCGGCCGAAGCCGCGGGCGAGGCGGGCGACGTCTTCGCCCTGGGCGCCGCGCGTGCGCAGGCCGGCGTCGACATCGTCCTGAGCGGGGCGTCCACTCGCGACCAGCTGCGTCGCGGTGTGGAGGCCCCCGCGGTGCCGGTCGCGGATGCCGCGCTCCGACGGCTCGCGGACGATCCGGAGCGGTACTGGCGTCGGAGATCCGAGCGACCTTGGCGGTGAGGCGCGGCCGCTACGGCGCGGCGGGAGCGGGGGGCGCGTCCGGGCGGTCCTCGACGTCCCACAGCGTGTAGGAGGTCACGGAACCGGCCGGGAGCCCCAGGGTGTCGTCGGCGGCCCGCAGGCTCGTCTCGACCCCGAGGATCCGCCCCGAGTCCAGGGAGACGAGAAGGGTGGCATCCGTGTTCGGCGTACCGGTCGGAATGCCGCCCAGTCCGATCGCCGCGCGCCCCACCCGATCGGTCGTGCGGCCCAGGACCCGGACATCGGCGGCCTCCCGGACGACATCCAGGAGCGCGGACTCCTGTGCGTCGCTGAAGGTCCACTCGCCCAACAGGGTCTGCACTCCGATGATGGCGTCGCCGGAGGTGAGCGGCGTCTGCGGACCGATCGCCGTCGCCACCAGTTCCCGCATCGCGTCGATCGTCGCCGGCGGCGGATCGATCGAGAGCGGATGGAACTGTCCGCGGATGAAGGACGCGTCGCCCACCACCGTGCCCGGCGCGGGGTCGTCGGCGGGGACGGTGTCGCCGGCCGCGTCGGTCGATTCTGCCACCGTCGTGACCACCGAGCCCGACAGGTCGGTGTTCCACGACACGTCGACCCACTCGCGGCGGAACACCGTCGCGTCGGGCTCTCCGACGGTGGCGCTGAAGAACCATCCGAGCGTGAGCGATCGGCGCACCGCGTCGTCGCGCCCGGGGTTGTGCGCGAGACGATCCTGCGCGGCGGTGAGGAGGGTGGGCACGTCGTCGTCCACCGCCGCGTACTTCAGCGGCTCGGGCGTCAGCGCGGTCGCCGTCGGCGCGGGCCACCAGACGATGGTGCCCACCACGAGCGCCACCACGGCGACGGCGGCGGCGGCGAGGCCCGGCAGCACACGCCGGCGGCGGGCGGCGATCGACCGCGGGGGTCGCTCGAGGATCTCCCGGAGGCGCCGCTCGGCGGCGAGGGGCACCGGCGCGTCCGCCGGCGTCCGCGCGGGGTCGAGAGCACGCAGCGCGCGTGCGAGGTCATCGTCGCTCACCGGGCACCTCCTCCCACGGAGTGCGAGCGTCCTGCAGCGCGGGACGCAGCCGCGTCCGCACCCTGTTCAGGCGGGTCCAGACGCTTCCGGGACTGATTCCCATGACCACGGCCACCTCCGCGGCGGACAGGTCTTCCCAGTACGTCAGCCAGAGGATCTCCCGTTCGTGATCCGGCAGAGCGCGGACGGCCTCCACCAGTCGTCGGGTCATCTCCGAGTCGGATCCGGCCGCGAGGGTGCGCACGTGGTGCTCGATGTGGATCCACAGCGCCTCCTCCCGGTCGCGGCGTCGGTATTCGTTGGCGATGAGGTTGCGCGCCGTGCGGTACAGCCACGGCAACCCGAACGGCTCGGACGGCACGTGCTTGCGCCACGCGATCTCGAAGCAGTCCATCGTGAGGTCGGCGGCCGCTTCGCTGTCGGATACCCGGCGTTCGATGAACCGTCGGACGGCGGTGTAGTGCTCGCGGAACAGCCCGACGAACTCGCTCTCGTCCTTCATGGGCGCGCGTTCCCGTGCGCTCGACAGTGCTGTGTCGGCCGCACCCGGATCCTTACACGCCGGCGTCGCCGAACTTTTTCCGGAGAGGCTGTAAGGAATCCCGATCGGCAGACACCACACAGACGGGGGCGGGCGCCCCAAGGACGCCCGACTGCCCGCGCCAGGCGGATGTTCGGATCTGAGGCCGGCGGGTGAGGGGTTGCGTCGCGTGGGGGTGACGCAATCCCTCGAATCTCCACGTGTTCCAGGATGCCAGAGCCCCCCGCGCGGGCGCGGATGGGTCGTGCGCCCCTCAGCGGCCGTCGCGCCAGGAGTGCTGCGGCTCGTATCCCAGCAGGCGGCGGGCCTTGTCGATCGACAGTAGGGTGCGGGTGTCATCCAGGCCGGTGCGCGTCTCGACACCCGGGAAGACCTCGGCCACGAGCTCGGCATTGGGGCGCGTCATCACGGTGTCGGCGGCGGCGATGATGAACGTGTCGAAGCCCGCGGGGGCGTTCTCGAGCGCACGCTGCACGGCCTGGGCGCCGTCGCGCGCGTCGATGTAGCCCCACAGGTTCCACTTCCGCGTCCGCGCGTCGGCGTCGAACGGGAACTCGGCGTAGTCCTCCGGCACCATGACGTTCGAGAAGCGGAGCGCCGTGATCGACAGCTCGGGGTGCCAGCGCACGAGCTCGGTCGCGAGCCGTTCCTCGAGCACCTTCACGAGCGAGTACACCGACTCGGGGCGGGGGGCGTAGTCCTCGTCCACGGGGATGTAGGGCGGGTCGATGTCGAAGGGGAGACCCAGCACGGTCTCGCTCGAGGCGTACACGACGCGGTGGATGCCGAGCCGCACCGCGGCCCAGAACACGTTGAACGTGCTCGTCATGTTGTTGTGGAAGGTCGCGATGTCGGACCGGATGCCGGGAGCCGGGATGGCGCCGAGGTGCACGAGCGCGTCGATGCCGTCGTGCTGATCGTTGACCCCCGCCAGGGCATCGATGACCTGGCCGTAATCGGTGAGGTCGACCTGCACGAAGCCGGGCCCGCGCTCGCCGCGGACGTCGAGGCCGATGACCTCGTGACCCGCGGCGCGCAGCTCCCGCGCGACGACGGTACCGAGTTTGCCGGACGAGCCGGTGAGAGCGATGCGCATGGGCGTCCTTCGATCGGGGGCGTGATCACGACGTTACCGGCAGCCCGGCGCCGCGCGGCCGCCTCGACGGCGAAAGGCCCGCGCCGTCGCGTGTCGCGGCGCGGGCCTCGGGGAAGCGGCGTCAGTTGACGCGGGCCTCGGGCTGCTCGTCGTCGTCGTCGTCGCCCGGGATGTAGACGTCCACGACCGTGACGTTGATCTCGGCGACCTTCATGCCGACCAGCTCGGTGATCGCCTGGTGCACGGCGGCGCGGACGTTCGAGGCCACGCGCTGCAGCTGCTCGGGGTAGTCGACCTGGATGTCGATGTCGGCGGCGACCTCGGTCTCGCCGACCTCGACGCTCACGCCCTGCGCGTGGTCCTTCGCGCCGACGGCCTGACGGATGTTGCCGATGACGCGGGCGGCTCCGCCGCCGAGCGCGTGCACGCCGGGGACCGAGGCGGCGGCGATGCCGGCGACCTTGGCGACCACGGGGTCGACGATGACGGTCTTGCCGACCTCGGGGGTGGTGGGAGTGGTGGATGCCATGAGTTCGTCCTTTCGTCAACCGTCCGCGCGCTTCGGGCGCGGGGTGTTTCGCTATGGGGACGAGCCGGATTCGCGATTCGTCACGAAACCCGACCTGGAAATCTGCTGACAGGAACAGGCATGACCTCTTTGTCCACCGCGACCGACGCGTTCCTCGCGTCGCGCGCGGCTGACGGTGATCAGATCGCCTTCGGGGTGCTCGTGCGTCGTCACGCCCCGTTCCTGGTCGCCTTCGCCACGAAGCTGACCGGCTCCCGCGCCGACGCCGATGACTGCGTGCAGGAGGCGCTCATCACCGCGTGGCGGCGACTGCCCGACCTCGCCGATCCCGAGAAGGTGCGCAGCTGGCTGACGACCATCGTGTCCCGCAAGGTGACCGATCGGATGCGTTCGCGGAAGATCTCGGAGCAGATCGACGAGGAGATGGTGTCGGTCGGAGATGACCCGGAGCGCTCGGTTGTGGCATCGTCGCAGATGGACGCGTTGAAGAAGGTCCTGGCCGATCTCCCCGAAGAACTGCGCGTCGTGTGGGTGCTGCGCGAGATCGGCGGCCACAGCTACGACGAGATCGCGACCGAGGTCGGCGAGACCGCCGCCACCGTACGCGGGCGGCTCGCCCGGGCGCGTAAGACCGTGTTGGAACGCATGCAGGAGTGGAGGTGATCGAATGAGTGACGACGTGGACGACGTGGGCGGTTCGGGATTCTCGCTCGAGGATCTCTCCGCGTATCTCGATCGAGGGCGTACCCCCCGGATCCCCGCGATCGAGCGCAATGCCGAGTGTCAGGCCCTCCTGGCATCCATGGAGCGGATGGGCCACCTCTCGCGCGAGATCATCGACGAGCAGGCCGCTGAACCATTGGCGGAGTCCTGGTACGACGAGATCATGCGCGAAGTGATGCGCGAGTTCCGCGCCGGGCGCGACATCCCCCTCGCGCGCACCGCGGACGGCACGCAGCTCGTGGTGACCGAGGGTGCCCTCTACGAACTGATCCGCACGGTCGGGGACGATGTTCCGGGCGTGCTGGTCGGCCGTGTCCGCATCGACCAGCCGGAGCCCACGGGACCGCTGGACGTGCGGGTGACCGTGAGCGTCCTGTTCGGGTACCCGATGCAGGGCACGGTGGAGCTCATGCGCGACGGCATCCGTGCGGCGATCGAGCGCCACGGCGAACTTCGGGTGGGGCGCGTGGACGTCACCGTCGGTGACGTGCACGTCGATGTGGAGGACGAATGATGACGGAAACCGCTGCCGACCTCGCACCGCGCATCGACCTGGCCGTGACCGCCGTCGCCGGCGTCCGCGAGTCGTACTCGGCGCGACCCGTCGTGGCGCGTGCGTACGAGCGGATGGCCGAGGTCGAGGGTTCGCTCGCGGCGGTCGACGAGACCGCGGGTGCCCGCGCGGTGACCGTTTGCATCGGCGTGTCCACTGATGACGACAGCGCGGCCGTCGCGTCGGCGGTCGCCGAGGCCGTGCGCCAGGCCGGAGCGAACGCCCCGACCGACACCGTGCGCGTCCGGGTCGCGCGCCTGGTGGCCCCGCGATCCTGAGCGCTCGCGCGGCCACCTCCCCGCGCCGCGGAATACGCTGAGAGGACTCTCTCTTCCCCCACGGAGGACGCATGCCCGACCAGCCCGTCATCGCCGTCACCGGATCGACCGGAGCCGTCGGAGGGCGCGTGGCCCGCGACCTCGCGGCCCGCGGCATCCGGCAGCGCCTGCTCGTCCGCGACGCGTCGCGGGCTCCCGTACTCGAGGGCGCCGAGGTCCACGTCGCCCGCTACTCCGACGCGGATGCCGCCGCCGACGCGCTCGTCGGCGTCGAGACGTTGTTCATGGTCTCCGCGTCCGAGACGGCCGACCGGGTCGAGCACCACCGGACGTTCGTCGAGGCCGCCGCGCGCGCGGGTGTCCGGTCGATCGTCTACACGTCGTTCTTCGCCGCGGCCCCCGACGCGGTGTTCACCCTGGGACGGGACCACGCGGCCACCGAGGAACTCATCAGGGCGTCGGGGATGTCGTGGACGTTCCTGCGCGACAACTTCTACATGGACATGATGGAACTCTTCGCGGGCGACGACGGTGTCATCCGCGGTCCCGCGGGCGAAGGGCGCTGCTCGCTCGTGTCGCGGTCGGACGTGGCCGCCACGGCCGTCGCGGTGCTCCTGGACCCCGCCGCCCACGCCGACCGGACGTACGACCTCACCGGGCCCGAAGCGCTGACGCTCGAAGAGGTCGCGCAGAAGATCTCCGCCGTCCGCGGCCACCCCGTGCGCTACGTCGACGAGACGCTCGACGAGGCCTACGCCTCGCGTGCGGTCTACGGCGCCCCGCCCTGGCAGGTGGAGGCGTGGGTGACCACGTACACCGCGATCGCGAGCGGGGATCAGGCTCGCGTCTCCGGCGACGTCGAGGCCGTGACCGGACGTCCCGCGCAGACTTTCGAGGAGTTCCTCGGCGCGGTGGCCTGAACGGTCGCGTCGCCGACCCGCGGCGACGCGACCGTCCGGGTCAGCGGCGGAGGATCCGCCGCGCGATCCTGTTCCCGAGGAACTGCGCCAGCTGGACGAGCACGATGATGATGCCGATGGCGATCCACATCGTGAGGAAGTCCCACCTGCGGAAGCCGTAGGTGAGCGCGAACGAGCCCAGTCCGCCCGCGCCGACCGCGCCCGCGACGGCCGTCATGTCGACGATGGCGACGACGACGAACGTGTAGCCGAGGATGAGCGGCCCGAGCGCCTCGGGGACGAGGAGCGTCGCGATGATGCGCCACGGGCCGGCGCCCGCGGCGCGTGCCGCCTCGATCACGCCGGGGCTGATCGTGACGAGGTTCTGCTCGACGATCCGCGAGAACCCGAACGTCACCGCGATCGAGAGGGGCACGACCGCGGCGGTGGTGCCGATCGCCGTCCCCACCACCGCCGCCGTCACCGGGGACAGCGCCAGGATCAGCACGATGAACGGGATCGGCCGGAACACGTTCACCAGGAGGTTCAGCACGACGTTGACCGCGCGGTTCGGGAGCACCCCGCCCGTGCGCGTGACGTAGAGCGCGAGTCCGAGGAGGAGGCCGCCGATCCCGCCGAACACCATGGTCAGCAGCACCATCGTGAGGGTCTGGCCGATCGACTCGAGCAGGATCGGTCCGTACCGGTCCCAACTCCACTGCGTCGCGGCGGGAACGATCAGAGCGCTGAGCGTCGTCATCGCGCCACCTCCTCGACACGGGTGACCGCGCGCAACTGCGCGATCACGGCATCCACCGATTCGTCCGGCCCCGTCAGCTCCACCGTGAGCGAGCCGAAGGACCGTTGCTGCAGGGAGCTGATCCCCCCGTACAGCAGCTCGAAGGTCACACCGGCGCTCGCGGCGCGCGACAGGATGCCGCCGATCCCGGCGCCGTCGACGACGTCCGCGATCACGATCCGACCCGGGTGGGCCTCGCGCAGACGCGCGAGGTCCTCGGTGCCCGGGCGGTCGTGCAGCGCCGTCGAGACGAAAGCCCGACCGGTCTCGGAGGTCGGTTCGGCGAACACGTCGAACGCGGTCCCCGTCTCCACGATCCGTCCGGCGCTGAGGACGGCCACACGGTCGGCGATCGACCGGACGACGTCCATCTCGTGCGTGATGACCACCACGGTGACACCCAGTTCGCGATTGACCCGGCGGAGCAGATCGAGCACGTCCGCCGTGGTCGCCGGGTCGAGGGCGCTCGTGGATTCGTCCGCCAGCAGGATCGGGGGAGAGGTCGCGAGAGCGCGAGCGATGCCGACGCGCTGCTTCTGACCCCCCGAGAGCTGGTCGGGGTAGGCGTGCGCCCGGTCGAGCAGCCCCACGAAGTCCAGCAGCTCGGCCGCACGCTTCTCGCGGTCGGCTTTCGACCATCCCGCGACCTTCAACGGGTAGATGACGTTGCCGGCGACCGTGCGGGAGGCGAACAGGTTGAACTGCTGGAAGATCATCCCCGTCCGGCGGCGGATGGGGCGCACCTGCCGCTCGGGCAGGGTCGAGATGTCGACGCCGTCGACCACGACCGTGCCCGAGGTCACCCGTTCGAGCCCGTTGATCAGGCGCACCAGAGTGCTCTTGCCCGCACCGGACTGGCCGATGACGGCGAAGATCTCTCCCGCGTCGATCTCCAGGTCGACGCCGTCGAGCGCGGTGACGGTGCTGCCGTCGACGTCATACGACTTGGTGACGCCCGAGAGGCGGATGAGCGGCGGCATGCGGGATCAGGCCCCCGCTTCCTTCTGCTTCTCGATCTGAGCGAGCCATTCGCGCACCTGCGCCGGCTTCTCCTCGACGATGCGGGCCGTTCCGCTGGACTCGGACACCACGATGTCGGTCACGCGCGGGTCGTGGTACGCCTCCCAGACCTTCTGGTAGACGGGGTTGTCCTCCTCGCCGGCGCGCGAGGCGATGATGTTGATGTACGGCCAGCTGTTCGCGTCGGAGGGGTCGACCGAGAAGATCGCCTTGTCGATGATCCCGGCGTCCGTGGCGAAGTTGTTGTTGACGATCGCGGCCGCGATGGACGGGTCCTGGAGCGCCGGAGC
Source organism: Microbacterium proteolyticum (assembly GCF_029639405.1). NCBI lineage: Bacteria > Bacillati > Actinomycetota > Actinomycetes > Micrococcales > Microbacteriaceae > Microbacterium > Microbacterium proteolyticum. The sequence continues at coordinate 235,953 of NZ_CP121274.1, read as the reverse complement.
GGTGAGCGAGGCGTCGACCGGCTCGACCTGCACACGGCTGGTGACGATGTCGGCCGGGGTCGGGGTCGTCGCGTCGTTCAGCGTCAGCAGCCCCGCGGACTGCAGCACCTTCAGCGCGCGCGCCTGGTTGGTGGCGTCCTGCGGGATGGCGACACGGCCGCCCTCGGGGATGTCGGCGACGTCGGAGTACTGCTCCGAGTAGATCGGGAGGGGCACGATGAGGGTCGGCCCGACGACGGCCAGACCGTCGCCCGTGGCGACGTTGTGGTCGGACAGGTAGTCGATGTGCTGGAACGCGTTCAGGTCGATCGATCCGTCGGCCAGCGCGGGGTTCGGCGTCTCGTAGGAATCGAAGGCGACGACCTCCAGATCGATGCCCTCCTCCGCCAGGATCTCCTTCAGGACCGGCCAGTGGCCCTGGGCCGCGTCCGTCGTTCCGAGGCGCACGGTGGTGCGTTCGCCGTCGGCCGCGGGGGTGTCGGACGAGCCGAACAGGCGCGGGATCAACAGGGCGCCCGCGACGACGACGGCGACCGCGACGATCGCGATCGCGGCGTACAGTCCGCCGCGGCGGCGGGGCTTGGACGGGAGGGTGGGCCCGGTCGGGCCGCTGGTGCTGTCACTCATGGTGGTCTCCTTGGTGCATCGCCCGGTTCGGGCGTCCGAGCACCGTACGCAGACGCCCGTGGCATCCCCAAGTCGCGTGACGAAGCGTGACCGGAGGTGACCGGATGCCACGCTTCCGCGTCGAGGCGACGGAATCGTCGGGTATGCTGACGGCGTGCTGACCTGTCGCTGTTGTCGCTGAACGCCCCCGCGTTCTTCTTCGACGACCCCGTCAGCCGCGCCCTCGGGCGCATCGACCCCCAGGACTCCATCGTGCGTTACGCCCAGAGCGTCGCCGACCTCGTCGGCAACACCCCCCTCGTCCGTCTGAACCGCGTGACCGACGGCATCGCCGCCACGGTCCTGGCGAAGATCGAGTACTTCAACCCCGGCGGCTCCGCCAAGGACCGCATCGCGGCCAACATCATCGACGCCGCCGAGCGCGACGGCTCGCTCCGCCCGGGCGGCACGATCGTCGAGCCGACCAGCGGCAACACCGGCGTGGGCCTCGCCCTCGTCGCGCAGCAGCGCGGCTACCGGTGCGTCTTCGTCGTGCCCGACAAGGTCGCGGAGGACAAGCGCGCGGTGCTCCGCGCGTACGGCGCGGAGGTCGTGGTGACCCCGACCAACGTCGAACCGGACGACCCGAACTCGTACTACAGCGTCTCGGACCGCCTGGTCCGCGACATCCCCGGCGCGTTCAAGCCGAACCAGTACGCCAACCCGAACGGGCCGCGCAGCCACTACGAGACCACGGGTCCCGAGATCTGGCGCGACACCGAGGGTGCGCTCACCCACTTCGTGACGGGCGTCGGCACGGGCGGCACGATCAGCGGCACCGGCCGGTACCTGCGCGAGGTCGCGGGATCGTCGGTGCGCATCGTCGGCGTCGACCCGGTCGGTTCCATCTACTCGGGCGACGACATCCACGGCTACGACGTCGAGGGTGTCGGCGAGGACTTCTGGCCGTCGGCGTTCGACCCCACGGTGGTCGACGCGTACGAGCGCGTCTCGGATGCCGAGTCGTTCGCGATGACCCGTCGCCTCGCCCGCGAGGAGGGGCTGCTCGTCGGCGGCTCCAGCGGCATGGCCGTCGTCGGCGCCCTCCGGGTGGCTCGCGACCTCCCCTCCGACGCCGTCGTCGTGGTCCTCCTCCCCGATCACGGCCGCGGCTACCTCAGCAAGATCTTCGACGACCAATGGATGACGGCGCGCGGCTACGACGTCGAGCCCGTGGCATCCGTCCTTCCCGCACAGAGCACCCAGGAGCACTCCGAATGAGCACCCACGACGCCGCGCGCGGCTTCGACAGCCTCGCCGTCCACGCGGGACAGGCCTTCGACCCGACGACCGGCGCGGTCATCCCGCCGGTGCACCTGTCGACGACGTACGCGCAGGACGGGATCGGTGGCCTTCGCGGCGGTTACGAGTACGGCCGGAGCGGCAACCCGACGCGCACCGCGCTCGAGACGCAGATCGCCGCTCTCGAGGGCGGCGCCCGCGCGCTGTCGTTCGCGTCCGGACTCGCCGCCGAGGACGCGCTGCTGCGCGCCGCCCTCGTCCCGGGCGACGAGGTCCTGCTCGGCAACGACGTGTACGGCGGCACCTACCGCCTGCTCGCGCGGGTGCTGGGGCCCTGGGGCGTGAAGCTCCGCGTCGTCGACATGAGCGACCTGGATGCCGTGGCCGCCGCCATCGAGGAGCGCGCCCCGCGCATGGTCTGGGTCGAGACGCCCAGCAACCCGATGCTGCGCATCACCGACATCGCCGGACTCGCGCGACTCGGCCACGCGGCCGGCGCGATCGTCGTCGTGGACAACACCTTCGCCTCCCCGGCGCTGCAGCGCCCCATCGCGCTCGGGGCCGATGTCGTCGTGCACTCGGCCACCAAGTACCTCGGCGGACACTCCGACGTCGTCGGCGGCGCGCTCGCGTTCGCGGACCCCGACCTGGCGGAGAAGACGCAGTTCCTGCAGTTCGCGGCCGGGGCCGTCTCGGGTCCCTTCGACGCGTACCTGACCACCCGCGGCATCAAGACGCTCGGCATCCGGATGGAACGCCACAGCGCCAACGCGCAGGCCGTCGCCGAGCACCTCGCGGGTCACGACCGCGTCGCGAAGGTGTACTACCCGGGCCTCCCGACCCACCCCGGCCACGCGCTCGCAGCGTCGCAGATGAGCGCCTTCGGCGGCATCGTGTCGCTCGAACTCGCCGACGGCGCGACCGCGCGCCGCTTCGCCGAGTCGACGCGCCTGTTCACCCTCGCCGAGTCGCTCGGCGGCGTCGAGTCGCTCGTGAACTACCCGGATGCCATGACCCACGCGTCGGTGCGCGGCACCGAACTCGCGGTGCCCGACACGATCGTCCGCCTGTCGGTGGGCATCGAGTCGGCCGACGACCTCGTGGCCGACGTGGACCGGGCGCTCGCCGCGCTCTGACGCGCTCGCGCGCTGACGTGTCCGGGCGCCGGTGCCCCGGGCGTTGCCGCGCCGGGTGCTGCGGTGCCCGGGCTTCACCGCGCCGGGTGCTGCGGCGCGCCGGGCTTCACCGCGCCGGGTGCTGGCATCCATAAACACGATCCGCGCGTATAAACACGCTGAGGGAGCGTTTATACGCGCGAATCGCGTTTATGCGTCGGATGTCGGCCGGGCGGATGCGGCGCGGTGCGGGGGCCGCGCGGTGCCGGACCGGGGTCAGCGCTGGGCGGAGGCCAGGTTCTGCTCGAGCTCCTCGCGGTTCTGGCGGATGCCGTAGCCCGGGGTGTCGCGCTCGATGCGCCAGCTGTCGGCGAGCGGACCGATGACGACGGTGTCGAAACCGAACTGGTCGTAGATGCGGGTGATCAGCGCGATGCCCTCGTCGGAGTCGCTCGCCGTGGCCAACGCCCGGCGGTTCGCCGTGCCCGCGGGGGAGCCGGTCGTCAGGATCTCCGCGGAGCCGATGTGGTTGAAGGCCTTCACGACGGTGCTCTCGGGCAGGTGCTCCTGCAGCATCTGCGCGGTGGTGGTGCGCTTCTCGTCGAGCTCGGCGATGTGCCCGTCGCGCTCCCAGTAGTAGTTGTTGGTGTCGAGGACGGTCTTGCCGCGCAGCGGCTCCACGGGGATGTCGCGATACGCCTTCAGGGGGACGGTGACGACGACGATGTCGCCGGCCTCCGCGGCCTCCTGCGCGGTCGCTGCGCGCGCCCGCTCGCCGAGCGTGCCGACGAGGTCCGCGAGCGTCTCAGGACCGCGGGAATTCGCGATCACGACGTCATACCCGTGGTCCACGAAACCCTGCGCGAGGGCCCGGCCGATGTTTCCTGCTCCGATGATTCCTACGGTGGTCATACCGGACCCGAACGAACGGGACGGCGAGCGCATTCCCGCCGATAGACGCATCGAGTTAGTTAGTTAGCAGTATGAGATATCAGTGTCAAGAGGCAGCGGGTTCGGTCCGAGCCGGGTAACTTCTCTCCTGTCGCACCCTCGCGATCGTGGTCGCAGACCGGTGTTCGGGTCACCGTTCCGCTTGACCTGTGAGGGCGACGGCCCCCGGTGGACGCGGCTTCGGACCACCGGGGGCCGCTTTCTTTTCCCGGGATGCCGTGACGTCGCGGTCTTCGCCGAGGTGGAAGACTGGTCCGTCGGCGGGCGCCGGCCCGCACCCCCTCGTCTCGCAAGGATCCCCGCCCCGTGATCGACACCGCCCGCCCGACCCGTTCCGCCCGCTTCTTCATCGTGTGCATCGCGGTGGGCCTCCTCGCCGGGCTCATGTCCGGCCTCTTCGGCGTCGGCGGCGGAACCGTGATCGTGCCGCTCTTGGTCCTCGCCCTGGGCTTCGACCAGCGCTTCGCCGCCGGCACCTCGCTCGCGGCGATCGTGCCCACGGCATCCGTCGGTGTCATCACCTACGCCGTCGACGGGCACGTGGCGTGGATTCCCGCGCTGATCCTCGCCGCCGGCGCGGTCGGGGGCGCGCAGATCGGCACGTGGTTGCTCCCGAAGCTGTCGCAGACGGCTCTGCGGTGGTCGTTCGTGGCGTTCCTCGTCGCCGTGATCGTGAGTCTGTACTTCGTCATCCCCTCCCGGGATGCCGAGCTCGAACTGACCTGGATCACGGGACCGGGGCTCCTCGTGCTCGGCGTGGTCACCGGCATCCTGGCGGGTCTGCTCGGCGTGGGCGGAGGCATCATCGTCGTGCCCGCGTTGCTGCTCCTCTTCGGCACGAGCGACCTCATCGCCCGCGGCACCTCGCTGCTGATGATGATCCCGACCGCGATCTCCGGCACCGTCGGCAACCTCCGCCGCTCCAACGTCGACCTCGTCGCCGCCGCCTGCGTCGGTGTCGCGGCGTGCACGACGACCGCCCTCGGCGCCTCGCTCGCGAAGCTCGTCGACCCGTTCGTCGGCAACGTCCTGTTCTCGATCTTCCTCGTCTTCATCGCCACGCAGATGGCGGTCAAGGCCGTGCGCGGACGCCACCAGCGCTGAGGTGGCCGCGGGGCGGGTCGATAGACTGAGCCGGTGCCCGTGAACCCCGAACTGGTCGGTCGTGCCTTGCCGCCCACCGCGCCGTACCTCGTCGGTCGAGAGAAGGTGCGCGAGTTCGCCCGCGCCGTCTTCGCCGACGCCCCCCAGCACTCCGACTCCGCCGCCGCTCGCGCGCTCGGCTACGCCGACGTCGTCGCGCCGCCGACGTTCGCGATGGTCGTCCAGGACCTGACGCTGCAGCAGCTGCTCGGCGACCCCGACTCGGGCATCGAGCTCTCGCGTCTGGTCCACGCCGAGCAGCGCTTCCGGTACTCCCGGCCCATCGTCGCGGGCGACGAACTCACCGCGACGCTGTCGGTCACCGGCATCCGCACCCTCGGCGGCAACGCGATGATCACGAGCGAGGCGGAGATCGTGGATGCCGACGGCGCCCACGTCGTGACGACGACCAGCGTGCTGCTGGCGGGGGAGGCCGGCGCATGAGCGCGTTCACCGTCGGAGACGTCGTCGCCGAACGTTCCGTCCACCTCACCCGCGAGTCGCTCGTGCGGTACGCGGGCGCGTCGGGCGACTTCAACCCCATCCACTACCGCGACGACGTCGCCGCCGAGGTCGGGCTGCCGGGCGTCCTCGCCCACGGCATGCTGACGATGGGCGTCGCCGTCGGGACGCTCGCCGAGGTGCTCGGCGACACCGGCCGCATCCTCGAGTACGGCGTGCGCTTCACCCGGCCCGTGGTCGTCGACCCGGTCGAGGGCGCCGATCTTCACGTCAGCGCCAAGGTGGGCGCGGTCGACGACGAGGCCGCCCGCATCGACCTCACCGTGACGCACTCGGGCACGACGGTCCTCGGCAAGGCGCAGGTGCGCGTGCGGCTGTCCTGATGCCCGAGATCACCCCCGTCCCGCTCTCCGAGCTGACGACGCTGCGCACGGGCGGTCTCCCCGAGCGCACGATCGAGGCGCGCACTCCCGACGAACTCGTCGGCGTCCTGCGGGATCTGTGGGCGAGCGGTGAGCCGTGGCTCGTCGTGGGCGGCGGGTCCAACCTGTTCGTCGGCGACGAGCCGTTCGAGGGAACCGTGGTGCTGGTGCGGACCGCCGGCATCGAGGAGCTGCCCGGTTCCCGCCCCGACACCGTGCGGCTGCGGGTGCAGGCCGGCCACGACTGGGACGCGCTCGTCGCCGAGACCGTGGCCCGCGGGCTCGCCGGCATCGAGGCGATGTCCGGTATCCCGGGGACCGTGGGCGCCGCGCCGGTGCAGAACATCGGGGCCTACGGTCAGGAGGTCGTGCAGACCCTGGTCGAGGTCGAGCTGCTCGACGAATCCACCGGCGAGCTGTCCACCGTCGCGGCATCCGACCTGGGGCTCGGCTTCCGCACCTCGGTGCTGAAACAGCACTACGGGTCGGTCGCGGAGCGCCCCGGCGTCATCGTCTCGGTGACGCTCGAGCTCGACCGCGTCGGCGACGGCGACCGGCCGATCGCGGGCGGTCAGCTGCGCGGAGCCCTGGGCCTGGATGCCGACGCGGCGGTGTCGCTGCGATGGATCCGCGAGCACGTGCTCGCCACCCGCGCGCGCAAGGGCATGGTCCTCGACGGGGAAGACCCGGACACGTGGAGCGCGGGGTCGTTCTTCCAAAATGCGATTGTCTCCGAGGCGTTCGCGCGGACGCTCCCTGCCGAGTGCCCGAAGTGGCCTCTCGGGCCCGTCGTCGACCCGGTGACGGTGATCCCGCTCGCGGCCTTCGACGGCATCGTCCCGCCGCCGGTCACCGAGTTCCGCGAGGTGAAGGTGAGCGCGGCCTGGCTCATCGAGCACGCCGGGCTCTCGCGCGGCTTTCGCTTCCCCCGCTCCCGCGCCGGGCTGTCCACCAAGCACACCCTCGCGCTGACCAATCGCGGCCGCGCGACGGCGGCCGAGATCGCCGAGCTCGCCCGTTTCGTGCAGAACCGGGTCCAGTCCGAGTTCGGCCTCCTGCTGCAGCCCGAACCGGTGCTGGTGAACGTCGAGCTCTAACGAGCGTGAGTCGCCAAGATTTGTCGCTTGCGGCGGGCCGGAGGCGACACATTTTGGCAACTCACGCGTGGGCTTGCCCCAGCAGGCGGCGGATGCGCATCAGCAGCGCTTCGGGGGCGTCGAAGTCGCGAGCCGTCACCACGCTGACCCGGTAGCCCAGCGACTCCAACTCCGCGCGGCGAGACTGGTCGCGGCTCCATTGCCGCGGATCGCGGTGGTAGTCGCCGTCGTACTCGATGACGAGGCGTGCGCCGCGGTAGAGCAGGTCAACGCGCGCCACGAATCGATGACCGTCGAAGATCTCGACGTTGCTCTCGGGCACGGGGAGACCGGCTTGGATCAGAAGGACACGGAGCTCGCTCTCCCTCGGCGACTCCGCCCGGTCGTCGGCGAAGTCGACGGCGAGCCGACGCCGGCGCGATCCTCTCCCGCCGAGGAACCGTCGGTGCATCCGCTCGAGGTCCGCGCGCGTCGCGAGAGGATCGCGGCACGCCAGCAAGCGGTCCGAGATGGCGGTCAGAGGGCCGACGTCGAGGAGTTCGGCAAGCTCGGCCCACGTACGCAACGGCGAACTGCAGCGCAACCCCTCGACTTCGACGATGTCGGAAGGCTCGACGGTGAGTGAGCGGCCGGTGACTCCCGGGCGACGGATGCGATTGCATCCGCTCGGCACGCCGATGGTCGGTGACTCCTTCGCAGCTCGGCCGAGCGATGCGGGGAGAGGGAGCCCCAGAAGGACGGCCGCGGAGGGTCCGCACAGGAACGCATGATCCGGCAGAGCGCGCATCAATGCGCTTAGACGCTGCAACTCCGTGGCATCCGGTCGGCTCCGAGTTCCCGAGTACGGCGCGTCCCACCCCACCGAGCGGAGGCTGCTAGGCGAGAGTCCGTACGCCCGCCCTTCCGCAACGGTGAACGCGATCGTGGGTCCGATGGGGCGATGCGAGAGCGGCATCCGCCGATGATGTCGCGCCCGCCGTCCGACCGTTCCTCGTTGTCCCCATGTGGAGGAGGGTCACACGCGTGAGTCGCCAGGAATTGTTGTCTCCGCGGAGGCAGAGGCGACAAATCTTGGCGACTCGCGCGAAACGACGTCCGTCAGGAGAACAGGCGCTGCAGGCGCTGGACGCCCTCCAGCAGTTCCTCGTCGCCGAGGGCGTACGACAGGCGGAGGTACCCGCTCGGGCCGAAGGCCTCGCCGGGGACCACCGCGACCTCGGCCTTCTCGAGGATGAGGTCGGCGAGCTCGAGCGAGGTCGTCGGCGTGACGCCGTCCCACTCACGGCCCAGCAGACCGCGCACGTCGGGGTAGACGTAGAACGCGCCGAGCGGGTTGGGGACCTCGACGCCGTCGATCTTCGACAGCTCGCCCACGATCAGCTGGCGGCGGCGGTCGAAGGCGAGACGGAACTGCTCGGCCTCGTCCTGGGGGCCGTTCAGTGCGGCGGCGGCGGCGATCTGGGCGATGTTGTTGACGTTGCTGGACAGGTGCGACTGCAGGTTGCCGGCGAGCTTGATGGCATCCGCCGGTCCGACCATCCAGCCGACGCGCCAGCCGGTCATCGCGTACGTCTTCGCGACGCCGTTGACGAGGATCGTCTGCCCGGCGAGCTCGGGCACGGCCTCGACGATCGACACCGCGCGAGCGCCCTCGTACGTGAGGTTCTGGTAGATCTCGTCGGTGATGACCCAGATGCCGTGCTCGAGGGCCCAGCGGCCGATCTCGGCGGTCTCTTCCGGCGTGTAGACCGAGCCCGTGGGGTTGGAGGGCGAGACGAACACGAGGACGGTCGTCTTGTCGGTGCGAGCGGCCTCGAGCTGGGCCACGGTGACCTTGTAGTCCTGGTCGGCGCCGGCGAACACCTCGACGGGCACGCCGTCGGCGAGGGCGATGGCCTCGGGGTACGTCGTCCAGTACGGGGCCGGCAGCAGCACCTCGTCGCCGGGGTTCACCACGGTCTGGAACGCCTGGTACACGGCCTGCTTGCCGCCGTTGGTCACGATCACCTGCGACGGGGCGACCTCCAGGCCCGAGTCGCGCCGCGTCTTGGCGACGATGGCTTCGCGCAGCACCGGGAGTCCGGCGGCGGGGGTGTATCGGAAGTTCGCCGGGCTGTGCAGCGCCTCGGCGGCGGCATCCACGATGAACTGCGGGGTGGCGAAGTCGGGCTCTCCGGCCGCGTACGAGATGACGGGACGGCCGGCGGCCTTCAGGGCCTTGGCCTTGGCGTCGACCTTGAGGGTGGCGGATTCGGCGATGGCGGAGAGCTTGCGGGAGAGCGGGGCGCGGTCGGTCACGGCGTAGAGCCTACTCGGCACGCCCGGGATGCCGCGGGCTCGGCGACGGGCGTCACCGAAGGGTTACACGGCGGAGCTGAAGAACACCCACACGACGGGGAGGACGAGGACGGCCCCGAGGGCGGTGCCGATGATCGAGAGGACCGGGTTCCGTTGCTGACGGACGCGCAGGACGATCCCGACGATCCCGACGACGAGGGCGACGAGCCCGAGGAATCCCATGATCGGCAGGAGCACGACGCCGAGCCACCAGATCGCGTTCATGCCGGGGGCGAGCCCGATCAGGAAGATCATCAGCGCCGGCAGCAGCATGAACGCGGCGAGGATGATCGCGACGATGCCGAAGCCGTCGCTGGCGCGTCGACCGGCCGGGGAGACAGAGGCCATGCGGTCACGCTAGCGCGTGGCGGGCGGGCTGTCGCCGGTGCGTTAGCGTGGCGTCGTGACAGCAGAGGCCCCGGAACGCACGCGCGTGCATCGTCGGGGGCTCGGCATCCTGCTCCGTCTGGGGCTGGCGACCGCGATCGTCGGGGTGGCCACGGGGCTCGCCGTGCTCCTGCTGGTCTGGATCGTCCACACCGTCGAGCACCTCGTCTGGGGCCACGAAGAAGGGCCGTTCCTCGACGGCCTGGCGTCCCCGGCGGTGTGGTGGCTGCCGATCGTGACCGTGGGCGGCGCGGGTGTCGTCGCCGCCGTCGGCTGGTACCTGCTGCGTCGCTTCGGCCGGAAAATCGCCACCGTCGAACAGGGCGTCGCCGGCGCGCACATGCCCTGGTGGGAGACGCTCGCCGACACCGTGATCCAGGTCACCTCGGTCGCCCTCGGCGCCTCGATCGGCAAGGAGGTCGCCCCGCGTGAACTCTCCGCGATGGCCGGCTCGAAGATCGTGCGTTGGTTCCGCCTCGACGCGCGCTGGGGGCGCATCCTCATCGCCGCCGCCGCGGGCGCCGGTCTCGCAGCGGTGTACAACGTGCCGCTCGGCGGAGCGCTCTTCGCGATCGAGATCCTGCTCGCGCAGTTCAGCGTCGGCGCGGCCGTCGTCGCCCTCTCGGTCAGCGCGATCGCCACGCTCGTGGCACGCCCGCTGGTGGGGGACGACTCGCTGTACCACGTGGCATCCATCGACGTGAACGCGTCGCTCATCGTGGCGGCGATCCTCATCGGACCGCTCATGGGGTGGGGCGCCACGAGCTTCGGGGCCGTGACGTCGCTCCTGGCGAAGGTGCGGCCGACGGGGTGGAAGCTGCTCGTCGCGCTGCCCGTGACCTTCACGGCGGTCGGGGCGCTCGGCGCGGTCTTCCCGCTGATCCTCGGCAACGGTCGCGCGCTCGCGACGGCGGGTTTTGATCTCACGCAGCCCGCACTGCTCCTGCTCGCCCTCGCCGCGCTGAAGTACGTCGCGACGGTCGTGTCGCTCGGCTCCGGAGCCGTCGGCGGCACGCTCCAGCCGTCGGTCGCGATCGGCGCGAGCCTCGGCGCTGCGGCCGCCGCGGCGTGGGCGCTCGTCTGGCCGGGTGCGGATGCCACGGGCCTCGCGATCGTGGCCGCGGCGGCGTTCCTCGCGTCGAACATGCGCGCGCCGTTCACCGCGATCGTGCTCGTGATCGAGTTCACCGCGACCGGCTTCGACCTGCTGCTGCCGATCTTCCTCGCCGTAGCCGGGTCGCTCGCCGCCGCGCGGCTTACCTCGCGCGCGAGCCTGCGCCGCTTCGCTCCGCGCGACCCCGGACGCGAGTAGCGCCCGGACCCCGGGCGCGCGTAGCGATTCCGCACGCCACGACGGGCCGGAGCCGAGGTCCCGGCCCGTCGTGTGCCGTCAGTCGAGGTACTTCGCGTACGCCGGCAGGGTGAGGAACGCCGGGAACTCCTCGCGCAGCGCCACCTCGTGGAACACCTCGGCGGCGTCGTCGAAACGGTCGCCCTCGAAGCGGGTCGTGTCGGCGAGCACGTCGCCGAGCAGCCCCTCGACGTACTCGCGGGTGATGCGGGTGCCGTCGGCGGTGGAGCGGTCCTGGTGGATCCACTGCCAGATCTGCGAGCGCGAGATCTCGGCGGTCGCGGCGTCCTCCATGAGGTCGTCGATCGCGACGGCCCCGAGGCCCCGCAGCCACGCCTCGATGTAGCGGATCGCCACCGCCACGTTGCCGCGCACCCCGCCCGCGGTGATCGGCAGGCCGATCCGCAGGTCGAGGAGCTGCTCGGGCCGCACCTCGACGTCCTCGCGCAGCCGGTCGAGCTGGTTCTCGTGCTCGCCGAGCACGGCGTCGAATTCCGCGCGGGCCACCGGGATCAGGTCGGGGTGGGCCACCCACGTGCCGTCGAAGCCGTCGCCGGCCTCGCGCCGCTTGTCGGCGGCGACCTTCTCGAACGCCGCCTCGGTCACCTCGGGCTTCCGGCGGTTGGGGATGAAGGCGCTCATGCCGCCGATCGCGTACGCCCCGCGCTTGTGGCAGGTGCGCACGAGCAGCTCGGTGTACGCCCGCATGAACGGCACTGTCATCGTCACCTCGCTGCGGTCGGGCAGGACGAACCGCGCCCCGCGGCCGCGGTAGGTCTTGATGATCGAGAAGATGTAGTCCCAGCGGCCCGCGTTGAGGCCCGCGCAGTGGTCGCGGAGGGCGAAGAGGATCTCCTCCATCTCGAACGCCGCGGGGAGCGTCTCGATGAGGACCGTCGCGCGGATCGTGCCATGGGCGAGGCCCAGACGCTCTTCGGTGAACGAGAACACGTCGTCCCACAGTCGCGCCTCATCGGCGGACTCGATCTTCGGCAGGTAGAAGTACGGTCCGCGACCCGCCGCGATGAGCGCGTGCGCGTTGTGGAAGACGTACAGCCCGTAGTCCACGAGAGACCCGGATGCCGGCAGCTCGCGGCCCGCGCGGTCGATCACGGTGATGTGCTTCTCGGGCAGGTGCCAGCCGCGCGGGCGCATCACGATCGTGGGCGTGCGCTCGGCGGTGACGCGGTACTCCTTGCCCTCGGGGCTCGTGAAGCTCAGCTGCCCGCGGATGGCGTCGAACAGCGAGAGCTGGCCCCCGATGACGTTGCGCCACGTGGGGGAGGTGGCATCCTCCTGGTCGGCCAGCCACACCCGCGCACCGGAGTTCAGCGCGTTGATCGTCATCTTCGGGTCGGTCGGGCCCGTGATCTCGACGCGGCGGTCCTCGAGGCCGGGACCCGCACCGGCCACGCGCCACGACGGGTCCTCGCGGATGTGCGCCGTCTCGGACCGGAAGTGCGGGTCGTCGCCGTTTCCGATCTCGAAGCGGCGGCGTTCGCGCGCGGCGAGCCGGTCGTGACGGCGACGGCCGAAGCGGTCGTGCAGCTCGGTGAGGAAGGCGAGGGCGGCGGGGGTGAGGATCTCCCGGTCGCGGCCCTCGAGCGGACGCTCGATCCGCAGGTGCGGAGCGGGGGTGGATGCCGTGGGCTCGGGGCCGCGGCGGGCGGTGGTGGGAGGGGGTTCGATGAGGGTCATGATCGTGGCTTTCTGTCTGTGTCGGCGCGTAGCGCGTGGCGCCACCGGAGGCCGAGTGTCCAAGACACGCCGCATGCGGTACGGCGGATACGGCGTGTCTTGGACTGTGGAAAGAGAGGGTCAGTGGAACTGCGCGGTCTCGGTGGAGCCGGCGAGGGCGAGCGTGGCGCTGTCGGGGTTGAGCGCGGTCGAGACGACGTCGAAGTAGCCGGTGCCGGCTTCGCGCTGGTGGCGCGTGGCGGTGTACCCGTTCGCTTCGGCGGCGAACTCGGCCTCCTGCAGCTCGACGTACGCGCTCATGGCGCGTTCGGCGTAGCCGCGGGCGAGGTCGAACATCGAGTGGTTCACGGCGTGGAAGCCGGCCAGCGTGATGAACTGGAAGGCGTAGCCGAGGGCGGCCAGGTCGGCCTGGAACGTGGCGATCTGCTCGTCGTCGAGGTGGCGCTTCCAGTTGAAGCTCGGCGAGCAGTTGTAGGCGAGGAGCTTGCCCGGGTAGCGGGCGTGGATCGCCTCGGCGAAGGCGCGGGCGAGCTCGATGTCGGGCTCTCCCGTCTCGACCCAGATGAGGTCGGCGTAGGGGGCGAAGGCGAGGCCGCGAGAGATGACGGCATCCAGGCCCGGGCGCACCCGGTAGAAGCCCTCGCTCGTGCGCTCGCCGGTGAGGAACTCCGCGTCGCGCGGGTCGACGTCGCTCGTGAGCAGGTCGGCCGCCAGGGCGTCGGTGCGCGCGATGATCACCGTCGGGACTCCCGCGACGTCGGCCGCGAGACGGGCGGCGTTGAGGGTCCGGATGTGCTGCTGGGTGGGGACGAGCACCTTGCCGCCGAGGTGGCCGCACTTCTTCTCGCTCGCGAGCTGGTCTTCCCAGTGGATGCCGGCGGCCCCCGCCTGGATCAGCGACTGCGCCAGTTCGTAGGCGTTGAGCGGGCCGCCGAAGCCGGCCTCGGCGTCGGCGACGATCGGGGCGAGCCAGTCCTGCGTGATCTCGCCCTCGGCGCGCTCGATCTGGTCCTGCCGCAGCAGCGCGTTGTTGATGCGGCGCACCACGGCGGGCACGGAGTTGGCGGGGTACAGGCTCTGGTCGGGGTAGGTCTGTCCCGCGAGGTTGCCGTCGGCGGCGACCTGCCAGCCCGAGAGGTAGATCGCCTTCAGGCCCGCGCGCACCTGCTGCACGGCCTGGCCGCCGGTGTAGGCGCCGAGGGCCCGGATGTATTCCTCGGTGTGGAGGAGGTTCCAGAGGTTCTCCGCGCCGCGGCGGGCGAGCGTGGATTCCTCGCGGACGCTGCCGCGGAGTCGGACGACGTCCTCGGCCGAGTACGTGCGCTCGATGCCGTCCCACCGCGGGTCGTTCTCCCACGCGGCGCGGATCTCATCGGCGGTCTCGGTCTGGTCGCCGGGGCGCAGGGGCGGCTGGGCGGGGGTGGCCTGGATCGTCATGTCGTCCTCCTTCGGGTACCGGGCATCGGTGCCCGTGGAGACCACTGTCGGCGAAGAATCACCGCCGGAACCAAGAATCACGCGGTGAAGTTTTGCCGTTCTTCTGTTTCGGTGAGATCATCCCGACATGGACACCGGAGTCTCCCTGACCGCGGCCTCCGCGGCATCCGACGATGAGGGCGTGGACACGCTCACGATCGGCAAACGCATCCGCCAGCTGCGCACGGCGCGCGGGATGACGCTGGACGAACTCGCCGCGGCGGTCGGCCGCGCGCCCAGTCAGATGTCGATGATCGAGACGGGTCGCCGCGAAGCGAAGCTCACGCTCCTGCAGGCGATCGCCCGCGCCCTCGGCACCGGTCTCGACGCCCTCCTGGATGCCGAGCCCCTCGACGAGCGCGCATCGCTGGAGATCGCGGTCGAGCGCGCCATGCGCGGGTCGACGTTCCAGGCGCTCGGCATCACGCCGTTCCGCGTCGGCAAGACCGTGCCGGACGAGGCGCTCGCCGCGATGCTCGCCCTGCAGGCCGAGATCGAACGGCTCCGCGACGAGCGCTCCGCCACCCCCGAGGAGGCGCGGCGGGCGAACGTCGCGCTCCGCCGCCTCATGCGCACGCAGGACAACCACTTCCCGGAACTCGAGCGCACGGCATCCGAGATCCTCGCCGCCGTCGACCACCCCGGCGGCCCGCTCACCCAGCGGGCGGCCAGCGACATCGCGGCTTATCTGGGCTTCTCGCTGCACTACGTGCCCGACCTGCCGCAGACCACGCGCAGCATCGCCGACGTGAAGAACGGGCGGTTGTACCTGTCGACGCGGGTGGCGAAGGGCGACCCGCGGGCGTCGGTGCTGCAGGCGCTGTCGAGCCGCATGCTCGGGCACACCGAGCCCAAGACCTACGGCGAGTTCCTGCGCCAGCGCGTCGAGACGAACTACCTCGCCGGCGCCCTCCTCATCCCCGAGGCGCACGCGGTGGCGGCGCTGACGGAGGCCAAGGCCCGCCGCGCGCTCAGCATCGAGGACCTGCGCGACACGTACTCGGTGTCGTACGAGACGGCCGCGCACCGCTTCACCAACCTCGCCACGGTGCATCTCGGCATCCCGGTGCACTTCCTCAAGGTGCACGAGTCGGGGACGATCACGAAGGCCTACGAGAACGACGACGTGAACTTCCCCACCGACCGGCTGGGGTCGATCGAGGGGCAGATGTGCTGCCGCCGGTGGACGAGCCGCGTGGTCTTCGACGAGGACGACCGCTTCAACCCCTACTACCAGTACACCGACACCGGCAACGGCACGTACTGGTGCACGGCCCGCGTCGAGCAGTCGAGCGAGGGGGCGCACTCCGTGAGCGTGGGGGTGCGCTTCGACGACACCAAGTGGTTCCGCGGGCGCGACACCCCCAACCGCGGCGTCTCGCGGCACGCGGTCGAGGTGTGCTGCCGGCGTCCGCCCGCCGACCTCGAGGTCGCGTGGCGCGACAACGCCTGGCCCAACGTGCGGACCCCCCGGACCCTGCTCGCGACGCTGCCGACCGGGGCGTTCCCCGGCGTCGACACGACCGAGGTGTACGAGTTCCTGGAGGCTCACGCCCCGAAGTGACGGCCGCGTCTCCACGGCGTGGCGCCCAGAGCACACGTTCGGGTCGAGCGCACACGTTCCGGGCGTCCCGTTCGTGTGCGCTCGGCTGGAACGTGTGCGCTCGCGGGGCGGCGCGGGGTGGCGCGGCGCGGGGCGGACGGGGCGGCGCGGGGCGGAGGGTTGCGAAAAAACCGCACACATGTAAGGTTTTGGGCACCGAGCTCCGTCCCCCCGGAGCGCTTTCGATGAGGAGAGCCCGTCATGAAGCACACCCGCTTGGCATCCACCGCGATCGCGAGTCTCGTCGTGGGCGGTCTGTTCGCCGCCGCCCCCGCGACCGCCGCCCCGCCGGGGCCGCCCCCGCACGCCGGAGCACCGATCGGTGCGGGAACCGGACCCGGCGCCCGCGAGCTGCTGCGCTACGCCCAGGACACCTGGACGTCGATGGCCGCCATGGCGCACGCCGACACCGGACTCCCCGACGACAACATCGGGGGAGACCTGGATGCCGCCACGGCCTCGGGCTACACCTCACCGACGAACATCGGCGGTTACCTGTGGTCGACCGTGACCGCGCGAGACCTCGGCATCATCGGCGCCGACGAGGCGCGCGAACGTCTCACCGCCACCGTCTCGACCCTCGAGCGCATGGAGCGCAACGACGGCAGCGGCATGTACTACAACTGGTACGCCCCCGACACCGGCGCGAAGCTGGAGATCTTCCCGACCTCGGGCGAGGTCATCCACCCGTTCCTCAGCACCGTGGACAACGGGTGGCTCGCCGCGGCGCTCCGCATCGTCCGCGAGGCCGAGCCGACGCTCGCCGACCGCGCCGACGCGCTGTACGAGTCGATGGACTTCTCGGCGTTCTTCGACCCGGCCGGGGCGCCGGGGCTCCCGGCGGGCACCAACCGCGGTGGATTCTGGGAGCAGCCCCCAGGCGACGGCTGCACGGTCGAGGCTCCGATGTACAACGGCAGCGGCGCGGAGGCGTTCTACACCTGCCACCACTACGACACCACGGTGAGCGAGAGCCGCATCGCGACGTATCTCGGCATCGCGCAGGGCGGCATCCCGGCGACGGCCCTCTACGGCACGCACCGCACGATGCCGGCCGGGTGCGACTGGGCGTGGCAGGAGCAGCTGCCGACGGGGCAGACCCGCAACTACGACGGCGTCGACGTGTACGAGGGCGTCTATTCCTACGACGGCATGTCGTTCGTGCCCAGCTGGGGCGGCAGCATGTTCGAGTCGCTCATGCCCGACCTCCTCGTGCCCGAGACCGAGTGGGGGCCGCGCTCGTGGGCGCTGAACCACCCGATCACGGTCGCGGTCCAGAAGCGGCACGGCCTCGATGAGGCCGGCTACGGCTACTGGGGCTTCTCGCCCGCCAGCAACCCGTTCGGCGGCTACAGCGAGTACGGCGTCGACATCGCCGGCATCCGCTCGGACGGGTACACCTCGGATGCCGAGAAGACCGACGTCGACATCGACCGCCCCGGCTGCACCACCGGAACCAACCCCGACCCGACCTTCGGCGACGGCGTGGTGACGCCGCACGCGGCCTTCCTGGCCCTCCCGTACGACCGTCCGGGCGTGCTCAAGAACCTCCGCGGTATCGAGAAGAAGCTCGGCGCGTACGGCCCCGGCGGCTTCTACGACGCCGTCGCGGTCGAGAGCGACACGATCGCGAAGCGGTACCTGTCGCTGGATCAGTCGATGATCATGGCCGCGATCGGCAACGCCCTCACCGGCGACACCCTCAAGGACTACTTCGTCGACGACGAGCTCGAGCAGCGGTTGCGTCCCGCCATGGAGCAGCAGGTGTTCGGCTCGTCCTGGGGCACGCGCCGCCACTGACCGACCGCCCGACCGATGCCCGGTACCCTCACGGGACCGGGCATCGGTGCGTGCGGGAGGAGACGGATGACGGACGAGGGGATGCCGCGCGCCCCGCGGGGGAGCTACCCGAAGGGGCTCCAGCGCCGCCAGCGGATCGTCGACGAGGCCATGGTCGTCTTCGCGCGGTCAGGGGTGACGAGCGGATCGCTGCGCGAGGTCGCCAAGCGCGTCGGGCTGACCCCCGCCGGGCTCCTGCACCACTTCGCGACGAAGGAGGAACTGTTCGCCGAGGTGCTGCGCCAGCGCGACGAGCGCGTCCGGGCCGCGGCCGGCGACCCCGCGGAGCACACCCTCGTCGAGCAGATGGGCAAGGTGGTCGCCCACAACGCCACCGCCCGCG
Organism: Microbacterium proteolyticum; assembly: GCF_029639405.1. NCBI lineage: Bacteria > Bacillati > Actinomycetota > Actinomycetes > Micrococcales > Microbacteriaceae > Microbacterium > Microbacterium proteolyticum. Next base: position 217,821 of record NZ_CP121274.1, on the reverse strand, counting down.
GCCTCACCGCGCTCTACACCGTGGTCGTCGCCGAGGCGAGCGATCCCGATCATCCCTCGCACGCCGCGTTCGCCTCCCGCTACCGCGACAGTGCCCGACGCGCCGCCGAACTGCTGCGCGCGGGGCAGGCTGCGGGGGAGGTGCGGCCCGACATCGACCCCGACCGCGCCGCCCGTCTCCTCAGCGCCGTCATGGACGGGCTGCAGCAGCAGTGGCTCCTCGACGACTCGGTCGACATGCCCGCGCACTTCGCCGAGTTCGTACGGGGGTATCTCCGGCCGCCTGCCTGAGTCCCGGCATCCCGGCGTCCCGTGCTCGTCGCCGAGCGCACACGATCCGGCCGAGCGCACACGGTCCGGGCGTCCACAGCGGGTGCGTTCGACCGGATCGTGTGATCTGGCCGAGCGCACACGATCGGACCGAGCGCACACGATCGAGCCGAGCGCACACGATCCGGCCGAGCGCACACGAATCGGGCGACCGTAGCGGGTGCGTTCGACCGGATCGTGTGGTCTGGGCAGGAGAAGGGTGGGTTGCCCCGGCGCTAGTTATGCGCTTAAACTAGCCGCGACACCGCGTCCGACGACGGGCGCCCGTTCGAGGAGGAACACGATGAGAATGACCCGATGGGGCGCCGTCGCCGTTGTCGCGGCGGCCGCGATCGCGCTGACCGGGTGCGGACGCACCTCCGATTCCGGCCCCGGTGTCGCCGAGGCCTCGACGATCGGCGACGCCAAGGCCGAGGGCACGCTCACGATGTGGGCGATGGGTGCCGAGGGCGAGGCGCTGCCGGCCTTCGTGAAGCAGTTCGAAGAGGCCAACCCGGGCGTCACCGTCGAGGTCACCCCCGTGCCGTGGGATGCGGCGTACAGCAAGTTCCAGACCGCGATCGCCGGCGGCAACACCCCCGACCTCGCGATGGTCGGCTCCACCTGGATGGCCGACTTCGGCGACGCGCTGCAGACGGTTCCCACCGACCTCTCCACCGACGGCATCTTCCCCGGCGCCCTCGACTCGACGATGATCGGCGACCGCGCGACCGGCGTGCCGTGGTACGTCGACACTCGCGTGCTCTACTACCGCACCGACATCGCCGCGCAGGCGGGCTGGAACCAGGCGCCCACCACGTGGGACGAGCTGAAGCAGATGGCCGCCGACATGCAGGCCAAGGGCGGCGCCCAGTACGGCATGCGCCTGCCGGCGGGCAACGACTCCTTCCAGGGCAACCTGTGGATGCCGTGGTCCAACGGTGCGGAGCTCGAGAACGGCTCGGAGTGGACCCTCGACACCCCCGAGACCGTCGAGGCGCTCGAGTACTACCAGAGCTTCTACACCGACGGCATCGCCAACCCCGCCGCCGATCGCTCGGCCGGAGCGCAGGAGGCGGACTTCGTCTCGGGCGCGACGCCCATGCTGATCGACGGCCCGTTCCTCATCGGACAGCTCGAGGAGCTCGGCGGCGCGGGCTTCAGCGACAAATTCGCCACCGCGGTGCTGCCGACGAAGGAGTCGTCCACGTCGTTCAGCGGCGGGGCGAACCTCGCGGTGTTCGACACCTCCGACAACGCCGCCAGCGCGTGGAAGCTCGTGCAGTGGCTGACCCAGCCCGACACCCAGGCCGCCTGGTACGAGGCGACCGGCGACCTGCCCTCGGTGCAGGATGCCTGGAAGTCCGACGCCCTGGCCTCGTCGAAGACCCTCGCGGCCTTCGGCACGCAGCTGGAGACCGCCAAGTCGGTTCCGGCCACGACCACGTGGGTGCAGGTCGCCGCCGCCGGTGACGCGATGCTGGAGAAGATCCGCCTCGGGCAGCAGAGCCCGGCCGACGGTCTCAAGGAACTCCAGGCCACCGCCGACCAGCTGGGCCTGGGCTGAGATCATGACGCACGCAGTCGTGGGCGCGACCGGACGGGTTCCGGCCCCCGGTCGCGCCCGCGCCGGCGGGGCATCGAGCCGCCGTCGGCGCCAGGGATGGGTCGCCTGGGGTTTCGCCCTGCCGTTCGTCGCGGTCTTCGCGGTGTTCATGGTCGTGCCGATCGTGGGCTCCTTCGCGATGTCGTTCACCGACTTCCGGTCGCGCGACATCCGCTCCCCGTTCGCGGTGAACTTCGTCGGGCTCGACCAGTACCTCGCGGTGCTGGGCGATCCGGTGTTCCTCACCTCGCTGGGCGTGACCGCGACGTTCGTGATCGTCGGCATCCCGGTGACCATGGCCGTCGCCCTCGCGCTCGCGCTGGCGCTGAACTCCAGCGGCGGACGCATCGTGTCGGTCCTGCGCGTGGGCTTCTACGCCCCCGTCGTGACGAGCATCGTCGCGGTGGCGGTCGTGTGGCGCTACATCCTGCAGCCCGAGGGGCTGTTGAACTCGGCGCTCGCGATCATCGGCATCCAGGGTCCCGATTGGCTCAATGACACCCGCACCGCGCTTCCGTCGCTCATCGCGATGGCGGTGTGGCGCAACGTCGGAACGCTCATGGTGATCTTCCTCGCGGGGCTCCAGGCGATCCCCACCGACGTCAAGGAGGCCGCCCTCATGGACGGCGCGTCGTCGTGGCGGCGTCTGACCTCGGTCACCCTCCCGCTGCTGCGTCCGACGCTGCTGCTGGGGGCCGTGCTCATCTCGGTCGGGTTCCTGCAGTTCTTCGAGGAGGCCTTCGTCATGACTCAGGGCGGCCCGCTCAATTCCACCCTCTCGGTGGCCTATTACACGTTCAAGCAGTTCGGCTTCGGGCAGTACGGCACGGCATCCGCCGCCAGCTACCTGCTGTTCCTGGCGATCGCGCTGCTCAGCCTGCTGCAGTTCCGTCTGCTGCGCTCGAAGGATTGAGGGAGGATGCCATGACGATCACCGCCCCCGCGGCCCCCGTAGCCGCCGCCGAGACGCCGCCCGCTCCGCGCCGGCGCCGTCGTGTCGAGAACCGGATGACCCCGGGCCGCGCCCTCACCCTCACCGTGCTCGTCGTCGGGCTGCTGGTGTGGATGCTGCCCTTCGCCTGGATGCTGCTGGGCTCGGTGAAGACCCAGCGCGAGATCCTGCAGCGGCCGCCGACGTGGTGGCCCGAGCAGTTCACGTGGGAGAACTTCGCCGCGTGGTTCGGGCAGCTGAACTTCGGCCAGTTCTTCGGCAACAGCCTGTTCGTGGCCCTGGTCACCGTGGTCGGCAACCTCGTGTTCTGCTCGATGGTGGGGTACGCGCTGGCGAAGATGGACTTCCCCGGCAAGAAGGCCCTGTTCGTCGTGGTGATGGTGACGCTCATGGTCCCCGGTGTGGTCACTTTCGTGCCCCTGTTCGTGATGGTGTCCTCGCTCGGTCTCGTCGACACCTACGCGGCGCTGATCCTGCCGTTCGTCACGACGCCGCTGGGCGTGTTCCTCATGCGGCAGTTCATGCTCGGCATCCCCGATCCGCTGCTCGAGGCCGCGCGCATCGACGGGGCGGGGGAGCTGCGGATCTTCGCCCGCATCGTGATGCCCCTGTGCGGGCCGCCGCTGGCGACCCTCGGCATCCTGACGTTCCTGGCGTCGTGGAACAACTTCCTGTGGCCGCTGGTGGCGGCGCAGACCGAGGGGAAGTACACCCTCCCCGTCGCGCTGTCGCTGTACTCCACCGGACAGAACGCCACCGATTACGGTCTGCTGCTCGCGGGTTCGGTGCTGGTGATCGCGCCGATCATCCTGCTGTTCGTCTTCCTGCAGCGCTACTTCATCCAGGGCATCGCCTCGACCGGCTTGAAGTGACCCGAGCCCTCGAAAGGACTCCCATGACCTCCCCCCGATTCCTCACCGCGCCCGACGGCACCCGTTTCCGCGACCTCAACGGCAACGGCGTGATGGACCCGTACGAAGACCCGCGCCGCAGCACCGAGGAGCGCACCGAGGATCTGCTCGGGCGGCTCAGCCTCGAGGAGAAGTGCGGCCTGATGTTCCAGACGGTCATCGAGGTGGGCCAGGACGGCGAGCTGCTCGAGGCCCCCGGCCGGATCTCGAAGTCGCCGACGACCGCCGTCGTCGTCGGCAAGAACATGACGCACTACAACGTGCACGCGATCCGCACGGCCCGGCAGGCGGCGACCTGGAACAACGCGCTCCAGGCGCTGGCCGAGACGACGCCGCACGGCATCCCCGTCACGATCAGCACCGATCCGCGCCACGCGTTCGTGGAGAACACCGGCGTGGGGTTCGCGGCGGGCCCGTTCTCGCAGTGGCCCGAGGGTCTCGGGCTCGCGGCCCTCGACGACGTCGAGACCGTGCGCGAGTTCGCCGACGTCGCGCGGCGCGAGTACGTCGCCGTCGGCATCCGCGCCGCCCTGCACCCGCAGATCGACCTCGCCACCGAGCCGCGGTGGGGCCGTCAGGCGCAGACCCTCGGACAGGATGCCGCGCGCGTCGCGGAGTTCACCGCCGCGTACCTCCGCGGGTTCCAGGGCGAGGAGCTCGGGCCCGACAGCGTCGCGTGCACGACGAAGCACTTCCCGGGCGGCGGGCCGCAGCAGGGCGGCGAGGACGCGCACTTCCCGTACGGTCGCGAGCAGGTCTACCCCGGCGGGATGTTCGACTACCACCTCGAGCCCTTCCGGGAGGCGATCCGGCGCGGCACCGCGGGGATGATGCCGTACTACGGCATGCCGGTCGGTCTCGAGGTCGACGGTCAGCCGATCGAAGAGGTCGGCTTCGGCTACAACCGCCAGATCATCACGGGTCTGCTGCGCGAGGAGCTCGGCTACGACGGGGTCGTCGTGACCGACTGGGAGCTGGTCAACGACAACCACGTCGGCGATCAGGTGCTCCCCGCCCGCGCGTGGGGCGTGGAGGAGCTCACGGCGAGCGAGCGCATGGAGAAGATCCTGGATGCCGGCGCCGACCAGTTCGGCGGCGAGGAATGCGTCGAGATGCTCGTGGACCTCGTCCGGGCAGGCCGCGTGTCCGAGGAGCGCATCGACCGGTCCGCGCGGCGTCTCCTGCGGGTGAAGTTCGCCCTGGGCCTGTTCGACGACCCGTACGTCGACGTCGACGCGGCCGAGCGGATCGTCGGCAACGCCGAGTTCCGTGAGCTGGGGGAGCGGGCCCAGGCGCGCTCGCTCACGGTGCTGGTGAACGAGGGCGACGTGCTGCCGCTGCGTCCCACCGGCGCCGTGTACGTCGAGGGCTTCCGCGCCGACGACGTCGCGGAACTCGGGCGCGTGGTGTCCGACCCCGCCGAGGCCGATCTCGCGCTCGTCCGCATCGGCGCGCCCTTCGATCCGCGCGACGACCTGTTCCTCGAGGCGTGGTTCCACCAGGGCTCCCTCGAGTTCGCGCCGGGCCTCGTGTACCGGCTGCAGCAGATCGCGGCATCCTGCCCGCTCGTGCTCGTGGTGAACCTCGACCGCCCGGCGATCCTCACCCCGTTCGTCGGACACGCGGCGGCGATCGTGGCGGACTACGGCAGTTCGGCGCGCGCGGTCCTCGACGCCCTGACCGGGCGCGTCGCGCCGCAGGGGCGCCTGCCGATCGAGATCCCCCGGTCGATGGATGCCGTCCGCGCGTCGCGCGAGGATGTACCGTCGGACACCGGTGACCCCGTCTTCCCCGTGCACTTCGGGCTGGAGCTCGCGGGGGTGGAGGACTCGGCGGAGCCGATGAGGGGGTACGCGCACCGATGAGCGAAGCGGACGCGGCACGTCGACCGACCGTCTACGACGTGGCCCAGGAGGCCCGGGTGTCGATCGCGTCGGTGTCGTTCGCGTTCCGCCGCCCCGACAAGCTCAGCGACGCGACGCGCGAGCGCGTGCTCGAGGCTGCACGGCGACTGGGCTACGCGCCCAGCGCCGCAGCCCGCGGCCTCGCGCACGGCCGCACGGGCACGCTCGGCCTGCACGCGTTCGACCTGCTGCTGGAGCGGGCGGATCCGCTCACGCAGACCCCCTCGTTCACGGACCTCGCGATGCCCCGGCTCGATGCCGACGGCGTCATCCCGTGGGCGCAGACCGACGACGACGTCCTGTCGGATCCGCGCGCGTTCCCGCTCTACGTCGACGAGGTGCAGCGCGGATTCGAGCTGGAGTGCTGGGCGCTCGGGCGCCCCGTGATGCTCAGCAGCGGCGCCGGGACCGACGTCTCCGTCGCCGACACCGCGGGCCGCGTCGACGGGTTGGCGATCTTCCCGTCGCCGCAGACCGCCCCGGCCCTGGCCCGGTACGCCCCGACGATCCCGATCGTGCTGTTCAGCGCCGCCCCGGGGGACGATCACCACCACCGCGTGCGCGTCGACAACGCCGGGGGGATGCGTGCCCTCGCCGATCATCTCGTCCGGGAGCACGGCATCCGCGACATCGCCTTCGTCGGACGCCCCGAGGCCTCCGACACGGCCGAGCGACTGATCGGGCTGCAGGACGGCCTCGCCGACCTCGGCCTCCTGCTGCGCCCGCAGGTGGTGGATGCCACCGTCCGCGGTGAGGACGACCTCGTTCCGCAGCTGCGCGCGCTCATCGCCGGCGGGCGGATGCCGCAGGCCCTCGTGTGCGCGACCGACCAGCACGCGTTCGCCGTGTTGGACACGCTCGCCGCCGAGGGACTCCGGGTTCCCGAGGACGTCGTGGTGACCGGCTTCGACGGCACGCTGGCGGCACGCCTCAGCTCCCCGCCGTTGACCACCGTCCGGCAGCCGATGGAGGCGATGGGCCGCGCGGCTGCGCGCATCCTCGCCGGGGTCGCCGGCCCCGCCGACCGCCCCTTCGACGTGGTGTTCGAGCCTCGGCTCGTGGTGCGCCGCAGCTGCGGCTGTCCCGGCTGAGTCGGAGGCGCGCCTCGTCCTCAGGCGGGCTGCACCCGCAGGGCCGCCCACAGCTCGGCACGCGTCGCGAACGACGAGAGGTCCCGGTCGAGCAGTCGCTCGGCCAGGGCCAGGCGCGTGCGGACGGTGTGCCGGTGGACGCCGAGGGCCTGCGCCGTGATCTCGTGCGAGCAGTCGTGGTCGAGCCAGGCGCGCAAGGTCTCGACGAGTCGCGACCCCTCGGCGGCGTCGTGCGCGGTCAGCGGCGCCAGCTCGGCGGCGGCCAGGCTCGGCGCATCGGGGCCGAGAGCGGACAACACCCCGGATGCCGCCACCTCGCGGAACGTGGTGACGGCGTCGCGCCCGCGATCGCGTGCGACCCGTGCCTGTTCGACGGCCGCGGCGAAGCGGTCGTAGCCGGTGGGGTCGGACACGCCGATCCGCGCCCCGAACCGGTCGGCCGCCTCGTCGATCGCGTGCCGCTCGTCGGCGGGGACGACGATCACGACGCCGTCGTCCGCGCGGCCGAAGAACACCGCGCCGCGACGCTCATCTGCGCGCAGCTCCAGGAGTTCGGCCAGCCCGCTGTTGCGGGCGGCGGTCGCGTCGGTGAGCCCGACGACGATGGGGGCGGCCGGCAGTGGTCCCCACGCGTCGCGCGCGATGCGACGGGCCAAGGTCGGATCGTCGGTGAGCAGCGACTGCACGAGGCCCGCGCGGAGAGCGCCGCGGGCGCGGCCGAGGCCCTGGTGCTGCTCGAAGGCGAGCCCGGCCATCGCGATGACGGCGGTGACGACACCGCGGCCCTCCTGGTCGAGCTCCCCGGCCGCGATCGCGATGAGACCGCGCAGGTGCCCCCCGCGCCCGAGGGTCTGCAGCGTGAACGGGCGCCCCTGGATGCGCAGGGAGGATGCCGCGCGGGCGCCGCGCCGGAGCACCGCGGCGACCTCGCCGTTCAGAGCGGCCGACGTGTCGGCATCCAGGTCTCCGCCGGGATGCTCGCGCATGAGCTCGCCGGCAGCATCGTACAGACCGACCCACGTGCCGAGCTGCCGCGCCAGTTCGGCGAGGGTCGCGCCCAGTCCGTCGGGACGCAGCGCCGCCAGCGCGATCGACCGTTGCGCGGAGAGCGCCCACGTCCGTCTCGCGAACGCTTCCGCGGCGATGGCCTCGGCGTTGGCGCGCGCGACCGCGATGAACGGCGTGCGGTACGGCACCTCGAACAGCGGCAGCCCGGCCTCGCGGCACGCGGCGGCGAGCTCGGGAGGGATGCCGTCGCGCACGACCTCCGTGCCGAACCCCAGGCCCGCGACCCCTCTCACCGTCAGGCGTTGCACGTAGTCGGCGGCGGAGGTGGCATCCGGGCCCTGGAACTGGGTCCCCGTGGTCAACAGGACCTGTCCGTCGGAGAGGAACGGCGTCGGGTCGGCGAGGTCGCTGCTGTGCACCCACCGCACGGGACGCTCGAGCGCCGCGGGCTCGCCGTTCTCCAGGCGGAGGTGCAGGTCGGGGCGGCGCAGCAGTGCGCCGAGGGTGGAGGTGTCGGTGGCGTCCATGGGGCTCTCGCGGGATCCGCTGTACGAGTTGTACAGCGGGGTAACCAGAATGTACAGCACGGTGGGTGTCGGGTCGTGGTCGCCTTCCCTACGCTCGCGACATGACCGCACCGCACACCGTCACCGCACCCCCCGTCGGCGGCCCCTCCCTCCCGCAGGAGCGCCGCCTGGTCACCAGCATCCCGGGCCCCCGCTCGCAGGAGCTCCTCGACCGCAAGGCCGCCGCCGTCTCCGCCGGTGTCGGTCACACGGCCCCCATTCACGCCGTCGCGGCCGGTGGGGGAGTCATCGTCGACGCCGACGGCAACTCGCTCATCGACCTCGGCTCCGGGATCGCCGTGACCAGCGTCGGCAACTCCCACCCGGCGATCGTCGCCGCCGTGCAGGAGCAGGTCGCCGCCTTCACCCACACGTGCTTCATGGTGTCGCCCTACGACTCGTATGTCTCGGTGGCCGAGGCACTGAACCGCCTCACCCCCGGCGACCACGCGAAGAAGAGCGCGCTGTTCAATTCCGGCGCGGAAGCGGTCGAGAACGCGATCAAGATCGCCCGCAAGCACACCGGGCGTCAGGCCGTCGTCGCCTTCGACCACGCCTACCACGGCCGCACCAACCTCACGATGGCGCTGACGGCGAAGAACATGCCGTACAAGAGCGGCTTCGGCCCGTTCGCCGCCGAGGTGTACCGCGCCCCGCTGTCGTACCCCTACCGTGACGGTCTGTCGGGTGCCGAGGCGGCCGCGAAGGCCATCTCGCTCATCGAGAAGCAGGTCGGCGCCGAGAACCTCGCCGCCGTCATCATCGAGCCGATCCAGGGCGAGGGCGGCTTCATCGTCCCCGCCGAAGGCTTCCTCCCCGCTCTCGTGGACTGGTGCCGCGCGAACGGCGTGGTCTTTATCGCCGACGAGGTGCAGTCCGGCTTCGCGCGTACGGGTGCGATGTTCGCCTCCGACCTCTTCGGGATCGTCCCCGACCTGGTGACCACCGCGAAGGGCATCGCCGGCGGTCTTCCGCTGGCCGCCGTGACCGGTCGCGCCGAGATGATGGATGCCACGCACACCGGTGGACTCGGCGGCACCTACGGCGGCAACCCCATCGCGTGCGCCGCGGCGCTCGCCGCGATCGACGCGTTCGAGAACGACGGCCTCGTCGAGCGGGCCCGCGAGATCGGCGAGGTCCTGATCTCGCGCCTCACGGCGCTGCAGCAGAGCGACCCGCGCATCGGCGACGTCCGCGGACACGGCGCGATGATCGCGGCCGAGTTCGTCGACCCCGCCACCGGCGCCCCGGACGCCGCCCTCACCTCGGCCGTGGCGAAGGCCGCGATCGCCGAGGGCGTGATCGTGCTCACGTGCGGCACCTACGGCAACGTCATCCGGTTCCTCCCGCCCCTGTCCATCGGCGACGACCTGCTCAACGAGGGTCTCGACGTCGTGGCCGGAGCGCTCGCGCGCCACTGAGCACACCGACCCGAGGGGGTGGCATACGACCCGAACGAGCCACCCCCTCGTTCGCACCATCCCGGGTCATCAGGCAGAGAGAGAAGATTTCATGGACGAGATCACGCGTGACGTCGTCGTCATCGGAGCGGGGGCCGCAGGCCTGACCGCCGCGAACGACCTGCGCAAAGCCGGCCTGTCGGTCGTCGTGCTCGAAGCGCGCGACCGCGTCGGCGGACGACTGTGGACCGACGTCGTCGAGGGAGCCATGCTCGAGCTCGGCGGCCAGTGGGTCTCGCCCGACCAGCAGGCGCTCATCGACACCGTCGCCGACCTCGGCCTGTCGACCTACAGCCGCTACCGCGAGGGCGACAGCGTCTACGTCGGTCCCGACGGCGAGGCGAAGCGCTTCACGGGGGAGATGTTCCCGGTCGCGCCGGAGACCGAGCGGGCCATCGACGAGATCACGGCGCGACTGGATGCCATGGTCGCCGAGATCGACCCCGACAAGCCGTGGGAGCACCCGAACGCCGCGGAGTGGGACACGATCTCGTGGGACGCGTGGCTGCGCGCGCAGACCGATGACGACGAGGCGGTGCGAAACCTCGCCTTCGCCACGGGCTCCGCGATGCTCACCAAGCCGACGCACACGTTCTCGCTGCTGCAGTCGCTGCTCATGGCGGCCTCCGCCGGCTCCTACTCGCACCTCGTCGACGCCGACTTCATCCTCGACAAGCGCGTGGTCGGCGGCCTGCAGCAGGTTCCGGAGCTCCTCGCCGAGCGTCTGGGCGACGACGTGCTCCTGAACCAGCCGGTGCGCCGCATCGTCTGGGGTCCGGAATCCGCCGCCGCGGACCGCCCCGCGGATGCGGTGACCGGACGCCGCGTCGACGACCTGCGCGCGCTGACCGCCCGCGTCGAGGCCGCGAAGTCCTCGACGGGGGTCACCGTGACCACCGACGACGTGACCGTGCGCGCCCGCTTCGCGATCCTCGCGCTCGCCCCCGTGCTGTACCCCCGCATCTCGTTCGACCCGCCGCTGCCGCGCCTCCAGCACCAGATGCACCAGCACATCTCGATGGGCTTCGTCATCAAGGTGCACGCCGTCTACGACCGCCCGTTCTGGCGCGAGCAGGGCCTGTCGGGCACCGCGTTCAGCCCGTACGAGCTCTCGCACGAGGCGTACGACAACACCAACCACGGCGACGAGCGGGGCACGCTGGTCGGGTTCGTCTCGGACCAGAACGCCGACGACCTCTTCCGCGTGAGCGCCGAGGAGCGCAAGGAGCGCATCCTCGAATCGCTCTCGCACTACTACGGGCCCGAGGCGAAGAACCCCGTCGTCTACTACGAGAGCGACTGGGGCAGCGAGGAGTGGACGCGCGGCGCCTACGCCGCGAGCTTCGACCTCGGCGGTCTGCAGCGCTACGGCGCCGACCTGCGCGAGCCCGTCGGCCCCCTCCACCTCGCGTGCAGCGACATGGCGGGTGCCGGCTACCAGCACGTCGACGGCGCGATCCGCCAGGGTCACCGGGCCGCCGACGAGATCCTCGAACGGGCCCGCGGATGACCGCCCCGGTGGTCGTGGGGTACACCGCGACCGACACCGGCGCCGACGCGCTCGCGCTCGGCATCCGGTTGGCCCGGGCGATCGGGGCGTCGCTCGAGGTCGCCCTCGTCCTCCCCGACGACGCGCGCAGCGTGATCACGCCCCCGGATGCCGCGTACGCGCGGCTCGTGGCCGAGCAGGCCGAGCGCTGGCTCGGCGAGGCGGCCGCAACGATCCGGGATGCCGTGCCCCACCGCGAGCACGTCCGGCACGCCGATTCCTTCGCCGAAGGCCTGGTGGGCTTCGCCGACGAGATCGGAGCCGGCTACATCGTGGTCGGCGCGGCCAACGGGGGCCTCCGCGGGCGGCACCGGCTCGGGACGGTCGCGTCCGAGCTGCTGCACTCGTCCGACGTGCCCGTGGTGCTGGCGCCCGAGGGCTCGCGGCGCGTCGACCCCGCGATCGGCATCAGCCGGGTCACGGCCGCGATCGGCAGCCGCCCCGGCGCCGACGTGCTGCGCGAGGAGAGCATCGCGCTGTCGGCCGCGGCATCCGTGCCCCTGCGCCTGCTGTCGCTCGTGACCGTCGACCTGCCGCCCGGTCTCGAGACCGGAGCGATCCGCATCGCCGGTGCCCGGCACGCCGAAGAGGTGCTGTCGCAGGCCCGGGTCGAGCTGCCCACCGACGTCGCCGCCGAGGTGGTGGTCGCCGACGGCGACAGCATCGAGGAGGCCGTGCGCGACCTCCCCTGGGATCCCGCCGAGCTCGTCATGGTCGGCAGCAGCCGCCTCGCGCAGCCCCGCCGCCTGTTCCTCGGTTCGACCGCGGCGAAGATGCTGCACGAACTCCCCGTCCCCCTCGTCGTCGTGCCACGCAGTCGTGCCGACGTCTCCGCTTCGGAAGGACCGCGGCCATGACCGCTCCCGCACCCGCCACCGGCAGCGACGCCGGCGGACTGTCGAAGAAGGGTCTGAGCGCCGGCACGATCGGCCTGCTCGGCGCCGTCGTCATCGGCATCTCCTGCATCGCCCCCGCCTACACCTTCACCGCCGCGATCGGTCCCACCGTCGGGGCCGTGGGCGTCCAGGTCCCGGCGATCATCCTCGTCGGATTCATCCCGATGCTGCTGGTCGCCTTCGGCTACCGCGAGCTCAACAACCGCATGCCCGACTCGGGCACCTCGTTCACGTGGGCCGCCCGCGCGTTCGGGCCCTGGATCGGCTGGATGGCCGGCTGGGGACTCATCGCCGCGACCGTCATCGTCCTCTCCAACCTCGCCGGCATCGCCGTCGACTTCCTGTTCCTGCTCATCTCGCAGCTCACGGGTCAACCGGGCATCGCCGACCTGGCATCCAATCTGCCGGTCAACATCGTCGTCTGCCTGCTGTTCGTGCTCGGGGCCACCGTGGTGTCGTACCGCGACATGCAGACGACGCAGAAGCTGCAGTACGTGCTCGTCGGGTTCCAGGTGATCGTGCTCGTCGCCTTCGCCGCGGTCGCCGTCGCGCACGTCCTCGGAGGGGATGCCTACGACCCGACGCCGTTCGACTGGTCGTGGTTCAACCCGTTCGCGGTGTCGTCGTTCAGCGCGTTCGCCGCGGGCGTCTCGCTGTCGATCTTCATCTTCTGGGGGTGGGACGTCACCCTCACGATGAACGAGGAGACCAAGGACCCCGAGAAGACGCCGGGGCGCGCCGCGACCATCACGGTCGTCACGATCGTCTCCCTCTACCTGCTGCTGGCGGTGTCGATGATCATGTTCGCCGGTATCGGCGACGGCGAGTTCGGCCTCGGCAACGCCGACATCCAGGACAACGCCTTCTTCGCGCTCGCCGGACCCATCCTGGGACCCTTCGCCGCGTTCGTCTCGCTCGCGGTGCTCACCAGCTCGGCATCCTCGCTGCAGTCCACGTTCGTCGGCCCTGCCCGCACCCTGCTCGCCATGGGGCACTACGGCGCGCTGCCGCCGAAGTTCGCCGCGGTCAGCCCGCGCTTCTTCACCCCGGGCTACGCCACGATCGTGTCGGCGATCGTCGCCGCCGGTTTCTACGCCGTGATGCGGGTGGTGAGCGTCAACGTCCTGTCGGACACGATCCTGACCCTCGGCATCATGATCTGCTTCTACTACGGGCTGACGGCCTTCGCGTGCGTCTGGTACTTCCGCAAGCAGTGGTTCGACTCGGTGCGCAACGTCTTCTTCACCCTGCTGTTCCCGCTCGTGGGCGGCGTCATCCTCGCCGTGATCTTCGTCACGACGCTGATCGACAGCATGAACCCCGAGTACGGCAGCGGCTCGGAGGTCGGCGGCGTCGGCCTGGTGTTCGTCCTCGGCGTGACCATCATCGTGCTCGGCGCGGTCATCATGGTGGTGCAGTACTTCCGCCGGCCGGCGTTCTTCCGCGGTGAGACGCTCTCGATCGACGCCCCCGCCAGCGCCCGTCGGGGCCGCCGCCTCGCCCGATGACCTCGACCACCACCACGACCACGAATACGGGAGCCCACATGAGTGACTACGCCGTCGTCAACCCCGCCACGGGGGAGACCCTCGCCGAATACGACAGCCTGTCCGACGCGGGCGTCGAGGCCGCCCTCGCCGCCGCTCACGACGGCTACCGCGCGTGGTCGCGGACGGCGCCGGCCCAGCGCGCCGAGGCGCTCCGCCGCGTCGCCGAGCTCCACCGGGAGCGGCGCGACGACCTCGCCGCGATCATCGTGCGCGAGATGGGCAAGCCCCTGGAGGCCGCGCTCGGCGAGGTCGACTTCGCCGCCGACATCACCGAGTACTACGCCGACAACATCGACAAGATCACCGGCGACAGCCCGATCGACATCCTCGGCGAGGGCACCGCGGTCATCCGCCGCTCGGCGCTCGGCCCGCTGCTGGGCATCATGCCCTGGAACTTCCCCTACTACCAGGTCGCCCGGTTCGCCGCGCCGAACCTCGCGGTGGGCAACAGCATCCTGCTCAAGCACGCGCCCCAGTGCCCCGAGTCCGCCGAGGCGCTGCAGCTCATCTACCGCGACGCGGGGCTGCCGGAGGGCGCCTACGTGAACATCCGCGTCACGAACGACCAGGCCGCCACGATCATCGCCGACCCGCGGGTGCAGGGCGTGTCGGTGACCGGTTCCGAGCGCGCCGGAGCCGCGGTCGCCGAGATCGCCGGCCGCAACCTCAAGAAGGTCGCCCTCGAACTGGGTGGATCCGACCCCTTCATCCTGCTCTCCACCGACGACCTCGACGCCGCCGTCCAGGCCGCCGTCGACGCGCGCCTGGACAACAACGGCCAGTCCTGCAACGGGGCGAAGCGCTTCATCGTGGTCGACGACCTGTACGACGCGTTCCTGTCGAAGTTCAGCGCGGCCCTCGGGGAGGCGAAGGTCGGCGACCCGTTCGCCGAGGACACCGTGCTCGGACCCCTGTCGTCGCTGGCCGCCGCCGAGCGCCTCGACGAGCAGGTGCAGCGCGCCGTGTCCCAGGGCGCGACGCTGGAGGTCGGCGGCACGCGCGACGGCGCGTTCTACCCGGGCACGGTGCTCACGGGCGTCACGAGCGACATGGACGCCTACGGCGAGGAGTTCTTCGGCCCCGTGGCGACCGTCTACCGCGTCTCCGGCGAGGACGAGGCCGTCGCCGTCGCCAACGACACCGGATTCGGTCTCGGCTCGTACGTCTTCACCACGGATGCCGCTCAGGCCGAGCGCATCGCCGAGCGGATCGAGGCCGGAATGGTCTACGTGAACCTCGTGCTCGCCGACTCGCCCGAGCTGCCGTTCGGCGGCGTGAAGCGCAGCGGCACCGCGCGCGAGATGGGCCTCCTCGCAGCGGACGAGTTCGTCAACAAGAAGCTCATCCGCACGGCCTGAGTCGTGTCCGTCCCCCGGCGCGGTTCGCCACGCCGGGGGACATGGCATAGACTGGGACGTGCAGGAGAAATCTGCATTCTTTCGCCGTGCCTAGCGCACAGGCGGCATCCCTCCCCGAGAGATTCCTGGCGAAAGCATGTCGGTTTCGCATCCCGGGCCCCGCGAGGGGTCTTAGGGCGGTAGCTCAATTGGCAGAGCAGCGGTCTCCAAAACCGCAGGTTGCAGGTTCGATTCCTGTCCGCCCTGCGCACAGCACACGCTGGCAACGAGAAGCGACCTAGGTGGTTCGATGACGCAGGACGAGGCGAAGGGCGAGATCGTCGCAGACCGCGGCGCGCCCCGTGAGAAGAAGCTCAACTTCTTCGCGCGGATCGCTCTTTTCATCCGTCAGGTCATTGCGGAACTGCGCAAGGTCGTCACGCCGACGCGGCAGGAACTCGTCAAGTTCACGGCCGTCGTCCTCGGGTTCGTCGTCGTCATGATGGCTCTCGTGTACGGCCTCGACGTGCTGTTCGTGTGGCTGACCAGTGCCGTATTCGGCATCCCCGGCGCCGCCGGCGCCTGACCGGCGCTTCGGCGGACGCGCGGCCCCACGAGCGGCCGCCCCAGAACGGAAGAGATCACCAGTGTCTGAAAGATATGTCGACGACGCCGATTGGGCGCCCACGGCCGAGCAGTCCAGCGAGGACGACGAGGCGCAGGAGGGCGACATCCTGGCATCCCAGGAGCACGCCTCCGACGCGGCCGAGCACAGCGCCATCCACATCGTCGACGACGAGAACGACGATGACGACGACGAGCTCGACGACATCGACATCACCGACCCGGAGGCCGACGCCATCGTGAACGACGCTCTCGAGATCGACGAGGCCAGCGAGGCCGAGGCCGCCGCCGAGGTGCTCAACGACTCGCTCGAAGAAGAAGCCGCCGAAGAGGCCGCCGAGGCCGCCGACGAGGTCACCCCCTACGACGGTCCCGACATCAACGGCGAGCCCGACGCGCCCGTGCTCGACGAGGACTTCGTCGACGAGGTCGCCGGCGCCGCGAGCGTCGTCGACGAGGTCGAGGCGTCCGTGTCTCCCGCCGACGCCGCCGAGGCCCCGGTCGACGAGGACGCCGCCGACGACGACGAGGACCTCGACCCCTACGAGGTGTTCCGCGCCGAGCTGCGTTCGCTGCCGGGCAAGTGGTACGTCATCCACTCGTACGCGGGCTTCGAGCGCAAGGTGAAGGCCAACATCGAGCAGCGCAAGTCGACGCTCGAGGTCGAGGACGACATCTACCAGGTAGAGGTCCCGATGGAGGACGTCGTCGAGATCAAGAACGGCCAGCGCAAGATGGTCACGCGCGTGCGCATCCCGGGCTACGTGCTCGTGCGCATGGATCTCAACGAAGACACCTGGTCGGTCGTCCGCCACACCCCCGGCGTCACCGGCTTCGTGGGCAACGCCCACAACCCGACGCCGCTGCGTTTCGACGAGGCGTTCAACATGCTGAAGAGCCTCGTCGAGGTGAAGGAGTCCGCTCCGGCCAAGGGCGGCGCCGCCAAGGGTGCTCCCGTGGCGCAGCGCGTCATCCCGGCCGAGGTCGACTTCGAGACCGGCGAGACCATCACGATCAAGGAAGGCTCGTTCGCGGGTCTGCCCGGCACGATCAGCGAGATCAAGCCCGAGAGCGGCAAGCTCACGGTGCTGGTGTCGCTCTTCGAGCGCGAGACCCCGGTCGAGCTGTCGTTCGACCAGGTCACCAAGATGCTCTGACGCCCCGCGCGTTCGCGAACGCCCCGCCCGGCCTGTGCCGCGCGGGGCGTTCCGCGTTTCGCGCTGCCGCTCGTTCTGCTGCCCACTGCTGCCCACTGCGTTCTGCTGCGGTCTGCTGATGTGTGCCGATAAACGCGATCGGCGATGAGACACGGCTTGCCGTGGCGTGTTTCGTGGGGGATGCCGTTTATCGCGATGTTCGGCTGCGCGCGCGGCATCGATGGCGCGCGGGCGAGGGTGGGCGCGGTTGTCGATCGCGCGGTCACTGCGGGCTGTGGGCGTTGCATCCGGTCGCTGCCCGGTGGTGATAAACGCGATCGGCGATGAGACACGGCTTGCCGTGGCGTGTTTCGCCGGGGATGCCGTTTATCGCGATATTCGGCTGCGCGCGCGGCATCGTCCGTGCCGGTGTTCATCGTGAGCGCGGGTTCCGACCGACGTCCAGCAGCTGTGCGGCGTCGGTCGGGCGCGTGACGGGGAGGCCCGCGGCGCGCAGCGCGTCATAGGGCCCGTCGCCACGGAGGGCGCCGACGTAATCCCATCGCGCGATGCGCCACCCCGCGCGCCGAAGGGCATCTTCGCGACGTTTCTCGTCGCGCAGGGCCGACGCCGCCTCGGAGGGATCGTCTCGGCTGTATTTGATCCATCCGTCGACCTCGCCGAGCACCCGGAACTCCGGCCAGCAGAAGTCCGATCGGTACACGCGGCCGGCCACGCGATGTTCGGCTTGGAGCAGCGGCTCCGGGAATCCCTGCCAGTGCATGACCGCCCTGCTCACGGATTCCGCCACGGACTCCGCGTCGCCGGTCATGTGGTCGCACACCCACTCGACGCGGCGCCGCCCTCGAATCGAGCGCTGCGCAGACACCGTCTCCCGGACCCAGTCCGGCGTGACCTCGAACTGACGCGCCGCAGCGTCGGCAACGGCCAGGCCGAACGCGGGAGGCAACGCGCGGACGAGATCGGTCACCGTGTCGACGGGGCGGGTGACCCGCTGCCCTTCAACGGTCGCGCAACGGCGATCGTCGGCACTGGTGTGGGCGACGACGTCGCCGTAGACGAGTGACCGGGAACGTCTCGAGTCGAAGATGTGGATGCGAACGGGATGCCCGAAGGTGGGCAGGCCCAGGAGTGCGGCGGCCGACTCGTGCGAGAAGATCGCGTCCGGACGGATCAGCCAGTACGCGTGCACGCGCGCCAGGTATCGGTCCCAGGGAGCGAGAGCATCCCAGTCCGGTCGGGGGGCGTACACCCCGGGGCGTACGCGGTGAAGGTCGCTGGCCTTGTGAGGGTAACGGCCCGCGCGCTCGGCATCCGCGGTCCGGATGAGCGGCACGGGGCGGCCTCGGAGGGCGAGAGGGTACATCCGCCGAGGATTCCAGATGCGGAGGGGTCGCTTCCGGAGCCTGTTGATAACTCCGATGCCCCGTGACATCCGCGCCTGCTCCGGTCGAAAAACGCGGTCCGCGGCGAGAAATGGTTCGGCGTGCCGTGTCTCGTCGTGGATGCCGTTAATCGCGGAGGGGAGGGGGCCGGTACGTAGCGCTGGAGCACGGGGCGTGCGACGCGGACCGCGACGCCGGGCGCGAGCGCGGGGTGAAGCCGGGTACCGGACGCGAGCGCGGCTGGCGGGGGAGCGGGGATGCCGGGACATCGCGTATGATGGGGAGGTTGCTCGTGCGTCTGCGCGGGCGCGACCGCTGTCCGGAACGGCCGGACGTGCGGGAGAGAGGATGCCGCGAGGCATCCGCTCGAGAGAGGAAAAGGATATGGCACCCAAGAAAAAGGTGACCGGCCTGATCAAGCTCCAGATCAAGGCAGGCGCGGCCAACCCCGCGCCGCCGATCGGTCCGGCGCTCGGTCAGCACGGCGTCAACATCATGGAGTTCTGCAAGGCGTACAACGCGGCGACCGAGGCCCAGCGCGGCAACGTCATCCCCGTCGAGATCACCGTCTACGAGGACCGCAGCTTCACGTTCATCCTGAAGACGCCCCCCGCCGCGGAGCTCATCAAGAAGGCCGCCGGTCTCGCCAAGGGCTCGTCGACGCCCCACACGGTCAAGGTGGGCAAGCTCACCAAGGACCAGGTTCGCGAGATCGCTACGACCAAGCAGCCCGACCTGAACGCGAACGACATCGAGGCTGCGGCCAAGATCATCGCCGGCACCGCCCGCTCCATGGGCATCACGGTCGAGGACTGAGGGAGATAATCATGGCTACCAAGTCCAAGGCATACCGGGCCGCCGCCGAGAAGGTCGCGCCCGACACGTTCTACACCCCGACCGAGGCTGTTGCCCTCGCGAAGGAGACCGGCTCGAAGAAGTTCGACTCGACCGTCGAGGTCGCGCTGAAGCTCTCGGTCGACCCCCGCAAGGCCGACCAGATGGTCCGCGGCACGGTCATCCTGCCCCACGGCACGGGTAAGACCGCTCGCGTCATCGTCTTCGCCAACGGTCCCGCGGCCGAGGCGGCCCTCGCCGCCGGTGCCGACGAGGTCGGCGGCGCCGAGCTCATCGAGAAGGTCGCCGGCGGCTACACCGCGTTCGACGCGGCCGTCGCCACGCCCGAGCTCATGGGCCAGGTCGGTCGCCTCGGTAAGGTCCTCGGACCCCGCGGCCTCATGCCGAACCCCAAGACCGGCACCGTGACCCCCAACCCGGCCAAGGCCGTCGAGGAGATCAAGGGCGGAAAGATCGAGTTCCGCGTCGACAAGCACGCCAACATCCACTTCGTCGTGGGCAAGGCGTCGTTCTCGGCCGAGCAGCTCGACGAGAACCTGAAGGCCGCGCTCGAGGAGATCGTCCGCCTCAAGCCGTCCAGCTCCAAGGGCCGCTACATCCAGAAGGGCGCCGTGTCGACCACCTTCGGTCCCGGCATCCCGCTGGACGTCAACGCCATCGTCTGACGCACCACGCCGAAAGCCCCGTCGCGCCTCGTGCCGGCGGGGCTTTCGCGTGCGCGCTGCACGAACGTGCAACACGGCGTCATCCGGGAAGGATGCCGCGTCGATCCGTGTTGGGCTGGGGGTGCCCCCGGGCACGTCCCCGCGGGGTGCCCCCGCACACCTCCCCCGGAACTCACCCGCACCACAGCAAGGAACAGCTATGCCCCGTCGTCGTCTTCCCGTCCTCGCCGCCGCCCTCGGCGCCCTCGCGCTTGCGCTGACCGCGTGCAGCGGCGGCTCCACGTCCGGTTCGGCCGAGCAGGGCGATGACTTCGGTCTCGTCTCCGGCGGCACCCTCACCGTCGCCACCGAGGGCACCTACCGTCCGTTCTCGTACCACGACGAGTCCGGCACGCTGACCGGCTTCGACGTCGAGATCGCGCAGGCGGTCGCCGACAAGCTGGGGCTGAAGGTCCGCTTCCAGGAGACCCAGTGGGATGCCATCTTCGCGGGCCTGGACGCGGGTCGCTTCGACGTCATCGCCAACCAGGTCTCGATCAACGCCGAGCGCGAGCAGAAGTACCTGTTCAGCTCGCCCTACACCGTGTCGCGCGGGGTCGTGGTCACCACGGAGGACGACTCCTCGATCTCGAGCTTCGCCGACCTGGCCGGCAAGACCACCGCGCAGTCGCTGACGAGCAACTGGTACGAGCTGGCGACCGAGAGCGGCGCGCAGGTCGAGGCCGTCGAGGGGTGGGCGCAGGCCGTCGCCCTGCTGCAGCAGGGTCGCGTCGACGCCACGATCAACGACCAGCTGACCTACCTCGACTACGAGAAGACGAACAGCCCCACGGGTCTGAAGATCGCCGCGGAGACCGAGGACACCTCGGAGAGCGCGTTCGCGACGACGAAGGACAAGCAGGCCCTGACGGATGCCATCGACACGGCGCTCGAGGAGCTCCGCGCCGACGGCACCCTGGCCGAGATCAGCCAGAAGTACTTCGGCGCCGACGTCACCAAGTAAAGCCCCGGCGCACGCCCGCGCCTCCCGCCTAGCGTGGGAGGGCGGGCGTGCCGTGTTCGCGACAGGAAGGAGGCCGCGTGAACGACATCTGGACCCTGCTGCTCGATTCGTTCTGGCCGATGGTGCTGGTGGGATTGCGCGGGACGATCCCGCTGTCGCTGGCGTCGTTCGCCATCGGACTCGTCATCGCCCTGGCGATGGCGTTGCTGCGGCTGTCCCGCAACGTCGTGCTGCGCGGTATCGCGCGGTTCTACATCTCGGTCATCCGCGGAACCCCGCTGCTGGTGCAGCTGTTCGTGATCTTCTACGGGCTGCCGGCGGTGGGGATCGTCATCGACCCGTTCCCGGCCGCGGTCATCGCGTTCTCGCTCAATGTCGGCGGGTACGCCGCCGAGGTCATCCGCGCCGCGATCCTGTCGGTCCCGCGCGGCCAGTGGGAGGCGGCGCACGTGGTCGGTCTCTCGCCAAGCAAGACCCTGACGCGCATCATCCTGCCGCAGGCCGCCCGGGTGTCGGTGCCGCCGCTGTCGAACACGTTCATCTCGCTCGTGAAGGACAGCTCGCTGGCATCCCTCATCCTGGTCACGGAGTTGTTCCGGCAGGCTCAGAACATCGCCGCGTTCTCCTACGAGTTCATGGCGATCTACCTGGAAGCCGCCCTGATCTACTGGTTGTTCTGCCTCGTGCTCTCCGCCGGGCAGGGAGTGCTCGAGAGGAGGCTCGACCGC
Organism: Microbacterium proteolyticum; assembly: GCF_029639405.1. Lineage (NCBI taxonomy): Bacteria > Bacillati > Actinomycetota > Actinomycetes > Micrococcales > Microbacteriaceae > Microbacterium > Microbacterium proteolyticum. Next base: position 196,266 of record NZ_CP121274.1, on the reverse strand, counting down.
CATGTCGCACGGTGACGACGCTCTGACCCCGCTGCTGCAGGTCCGGGGTCTCGTGAAGAACTTCGGCACGAACCGCGTGCTCGACGGGGTCGACCTGGAGGTCCGCCGCGGCGAGGTGCTCGTTCTGATCGGACCGTCGGGTTCGGGCAAGACCACGGTCCTGCGGTGCCTCAACGCCCTCGAGACACCGGAGGCGGGTGTCGTGGACTTCGACGGCGGGCCGACCATCGACTTCGCCGGGAAGGTGGGGAAGTCCGACCGCGCGGCGATGCGCGACCGCTCCGCGATGGTGTTCCAGCATCACAACCTGTTCCCGCACCTGACGGTGCTGCAGAACGTCATCGAGGGCCCGGTGCAGGCGCACGGGGTGCCCAAGGCCGAGGCCGCCGCGCGTGCCGAGGCGCTGCTGGACCGCGTGGGGCTCACCGAGAAGCGCGACGCCTACCCCTCGGAGCTCTCCGGCGGGCAGCAGCAGCGCGTGGGGATCGTGCGCGCGCTCGCGCTGCAGCCCGATCTGCTGCTCTTCGACGAACCGACCAGCGCCCTCGACCCCGAACTGGTGGGCGAGGTGCTGAAGGTGCTGCGCGGCCTCGCCGACGAGGGGTGGACGATGGTCATCGTGACCCACGAACTCGGTTTCGCGCGCGAGGTCGCCGACGAGGTGCTCTTCTTCGACGAAGGGGTGATCGTGGAACGCGGCGCCCCCGAGGTGCTGTTCACGGCGCCGAAGAAGGAGCGGACCCGCCGGTTCCTCGATCGCCTCCTGCGCCCCCTGGACTGACCGTGTCACGGCTGACGGAGCTGTTCGGGATCGACGTCCCGATCGTCCTCGGGCCCTTCGGGGGTCTGTCGTCCGTCGAGCTGACCGCCGCGGTGAGCGACGGCGGCGGTCTCGGATCGTTCGGTCTCTACGGGTACGCGCCCGAGCGCATCCACGACACGATCGGCCGCCTGCGCGCGGCCACGGACCGGCCGATCGCCGTCAACCTGTGGTGGCCGCGCGGTGACGAGGTGGGACCCTCCGACGTCGATCTCGACCCGGTCCTGGATGCCACGGCCCCGCTGTTCGAGGCCGCCGGGGCCGCGCGCCCGGAACTCCCCGCCGCGTTCCTCCCGGCCCTCGCCGACCAGCTGGACGCCGTGTTCGCCGCCCGGCCCGACGTTGTGAGCGTGGTGTTCGGAGTCCCGGATGCCGCGACCGTCGCGCGCGCCCGGGAGCACGGCATCCGTCTGGTCGGCACCGCCACCTCGGTCGCCGAGGCGGTCGCGCTCGAGGACGCGGGTGTGGACGCCGTGGTCGCCACCGGGATGGAGGCGGCGGGCCACCGCGTGTCGTTCCTGCGCGATCCCGCGGAGTCCCTCGTGGGGACGTTCGCGCTCGTGCCGCAGGTCGTCGACGCCGTGTCCGTGCCCGTGATCGCCGCCGGCGGTGTCGCCGACCGCCGGGGGGTGGCGGCCGCCCTCGCCCTGGGCGCGGAGGGCGTGCAGGTCGGCACCGCGTTCCTGCGCAGCCGGCAGTCCGCGGCGACGGCGGCCCATCGCGCGTCGATCGCGGCCGCCCGGGACACCGACACCGTGCTGACGCGGGCCATGAGCGGGCGGCTGGCGCGCGGCATCCCGAACCGAGCCGTCCGCGAGATCGAGGCGGCCGACGCCATCGCGCCGTTCCCCGCCCAGAACTGGCTCACGGGTGTCTTCCGTGCCGCGGCCGCGGCGGCGGGGGAGGGCGAACTGCTGTCGCTGTGGGCGGGCCAGGCGGCGGGTCTCGCACGGCTCGACGACGCCGCCGACGTCCTGTCCGAACTGCGCGCGGGACTGCCCGACGCCCTCGGCTAGACGGAGTCGCGGATCTCGAAGCCGTCGCCGTCGGCGGCGTTCGGGACGTCGGTCACCTCGACCCGCTCGACGCGCGCCAGCGGTGGACCGTGCTGAGCCCACGCGACGAGCGACTCCACGGCGGTCGCTGTTCCGGCGACGTGCGCCTCGACAGCGCCGTCCCGGCGATTGCGCACCCAGCCGGTCGCCCCGACGCGCTCGGCCTCGGCGCGCAGTGCCCAGCGGAACCCGACGCCCTGTACGTGACCGCGGACGGTGATCTCGACGGCTGTCATGCCTCCATTGTGTCCTCAGCCGGTGAACACGGGGAGGACGAGCGAGAACGCCAGCGCCCACATCACGAGCGCGATGACTCCGTCGAGCACCCGCCATGCCGTGGGGGAGTCCAGCCAGCGTCCGAGGAAGCGCGCGCCGAAGCCGAGCGCGGTGAACCACACCACGCTCGCGGCTGCGGCCCCCACGCCGAAGACGCCGCGCTCCGCGCCGTGCGTGGCGGCGACGGATCCGAGGAGGAACACCGTGTCGAGGTAGACGTGCGGGTTCAGCCAGGTCAGCGCGAGGCAGGTGAGCACGGCGGCGGTCCGGGTCGTGGTGGTCGTGCGCGTGCGGACCGCGGCCGAGGTCGACGACTCCGGTTCGACGTGAAGCACCGCGCCGGAGGGGCGCAGCGCCCTGTGCGCGGCGACGATGCCGTAGCCGACGAGGAACAGCGCTCCCGCCCAGCGCACGACGCCCAGGAGCCACGGCACGGCGGTGACGACCGCGCCGACGCCCGAGACGCCCAGCGCGATCAGCACGGCGTCGGACACCGCGCACACCGCCACCACGGCGAGGACGTGCTCGCGGCGCACGCCCTGGCGCAGCACGAAGAGGTTCTGCGCGCCGATGGCGACGATGAGCGACAGGCCGAGCCCGAAACCGGCGGCGAGGGAGGAGAGCACGATCCGACCGTAGGGCCGCGCGAAGGTCAAGTACAGTTCATGATTCTGACGAAGCATTAGCATCGCTTCATGCCGATCCCGCTCGACCTCGCCCGCACGCTCGCGACCGTCGTGGACGAGGGAACCCTGGATGCCGCCGCCCGCCGCCTTCACCTGACCCCGTCGGCCGTCAGCCAGCGTCTCAGAGCACTCGAGGATCAGCTGGGTCGAGTCGTCCTGGTCCGCTCGAAGCCGGTGCGCGCGACGGCGGCGGGGGACGCGGTGATCCGACTGGCGCGCCAGCTCGCCCTCCTCGAGCACGATGCGCTGACGGCGATCGGGGCGGACGGCGGGTCCGTGGCATCCCTGCCTCTGGCGGTGAACGCCGATTCGCTCGCGACATGGTTCCTGCCGCCGCTCCAGCGCGTCGCGGAACGACGCTCCGTCGTGTTCGACCTGCACCGCGACGACCAGGACTTCACGGCCGGGCTCCTCGAGTCGGGGGCGGTCATGGCGGCGGTCACGTCGCGCGAGACGCCCGTGACCGGGTGTCGCGTGCGAAGCCTGGGCGTCCTGCGCTACGAAGCCGTCGCGTCGGCCGGATTCGCCGCGCGCTGGTTCCCCGAGGGCGTCGACGTCGCAGGCCTCGCCGCGGCACCGGTCGTCGACTTCGACCGGCGGGACGACCTGCAGACGCAGTGGCTCGCGGCGCGGGGTGTGCCCGTGGCGGAGCCGCCGCGGCACCGGGTGCCCGCCTCGCAGGACTTCGCGACAGCGGTGTCGCTCGGTCTCGGGTGGGGGCTGCTGCCCGGATTTCAATCGGCCGACGGACTCGCGAAGGGGACGCTCGTGCGCCTCGGCGGCGACCCGGTCGACGTGCCGCTGTTCTGGCAGCAGTGGAACCTCACCTCGCCGCTCCTCGACGAGGTCGCCGACGAGGTCGTGGCCGAGGGGCGACAGGTGCTCGCGGCCGACGGGATCAGTCGTCGCTGACGCGCAGCACGATCTTGCCGCGCGTGTGCCCCTTCTCGAGCTCGCGGTGGGCGTCGGCGGCATCCTCGAGATCGAAGACGCGGTCGACGAAGACGCGCACGGCTCCCGAATCCAGGAGGCGCGCGATCGTCGCCAGTGCGCTCCCGTCGGGGATCACCTTGTACCCGGTCGAGCGGATGCCGCGCGCCGAGGCCGCTTCGCGGAAGCCGGTCCACGCGCCCGTCGGGACCTCGATGAGCAATCCCCCCGGACGCAGCACCTCGAGGGACCGCGTGCCGGTGTCGTCGTGAACGTTGCCCACGAGGTCGACGACGACGTCGACGGCGGCGATGGCATCCTCGAACCGCACCGCGGTATGGTCCACGACCTCCGCCGCACCCAGCTCGCGGAGCCAGTCGAGGTTGCGGGGCGACCCGGTGGCGATGACGTGCGCACCGAAGTAGGCGGCGAACTGCACCGCGAAGTGCCCCACCCCGCCGCTCCCGGCGTGGATGAGGATGCGCTGGTTCGCGTGCGCCAGCGCCGTCTCGACGACGAGGCCCCACGCCGTGAGGGCCGCGAGCGGCACGCCGGCGGCTTCGACGTGCGAGAGCGACGTGGGCTTTCGGGCGAGCGAGAGGGAGGGGACGACCGCGTACTCGGCGTACGTCCCGGGGGTCCGCGGTGTCGGCGTCATCCCGAACACCTCGGTTCCCGGCGGGAACGGATGCCCCTCGTACGGAGCCTGGACCACGACGCCGCTGAAGTCGTAGCCCAGTGTCGCCGGCCACGACGTGATCGCGCCGCACGCGCCGCGACCGGCGCGGGTCTTGGCGTCGATCGGGTTGATGCCGGCCGCGACGATGCGGACGAGCACCTCGCTGAGGATCGGGGTGGGGACGGGGACCGTCGCGGCATGCAGGGCGTCGGGCTCGCCGGGGGCGTCCAGGACCGCGGCGCGCATGGTCTCGGGAAGTGTGGGACCGGGCGCCTCGACGCTGGCCTCGGGACGCGACGATCGGAATCTCATCGGGCGCTCCTCCTCGGGGGTCACGTCGACGGCGACTCCGTCTCGACTCCCTCAGTCAAGCGCGACATTGTCTCGGCGGTGTTACACCTCGGTCACCGTGTCGCGTCGCCTCGTCGGCGCCGCCGGCCGGAGGATCAGTTGCGCTCGGGGACCCCGCCCACGGCGAGGGCGTGCAACATCGTCGACAGGTTCCCGATCTCGTCGACCGACCAGTCCGCGAGCGCCTCGTACAGGCGGCTCTCGTGCGGGGCGCGGGCATCGCGCAGACGGTCGTGACCGAGCTCGGTGACGGCGATGAGACGCGACCGCCGGTCGTTGGGGTCGGGCGTCCGGGTGACGAGCCCCATCTCTTCGAGCTCGCTGATCGACCGGCTCAGGAAGCCCTTGTCCGCGGCGAGTCGCTCGGCCAGAGCCGACAGCGTCATCGGCCCGAACCGGCTCACCACCGACAGCGTCTTGAACGTCGCCGGAAGCATTCCCGGGCTGACCCGTTCCGCCGCCTCGGCCACGTAGCGGCGGAACGTGGTCATCAGCTCCGAGAACGACGATTCGAGCGCCTGCACGGCGGCGTGCCTCTCGGCGTCGTCTTCGTGGGTCACGTCACCCATCCTCCCCCATCGGGGCGCCCGAACGGGTGCGGTGACGGTGTGTGGCATCCACCGTCTCCACCGTCCCCGTGGTCGACAGCGTCGCCATGGCCCCCGGGACGGACACGGTGGCGAGGTCGGCTTCGCTCGCCGAGACGCGCTCGGACGTCGTCATGCGCGTGAGCGGGCGGTTGGGTAGGAAGAGGATCGCCAGCAGGCTGACGACCGCCACCGGCACCGCGATGAGGAACGCGTGGGCGATGGACTGGGCGTAGACGTCCTCGACGATCACGCGGACCGTCTCGGGCAGGCTCGACACCTGGGGGATCGTGCCCGACTGCAGGGCCTCGGCGACCGGGGCCCCGGCCGAGCCGAGTCCCAGGATCGCGGCCTGCAGGTCGGCCGCGCGGTCGGTGAACAGCCCTGTCGCCGTGCTCGCGAGCACCGCGCCCATGACCGAGACGCCGATGGTGCCGCCGAGGCTGCGGAAGAACGTCACGCCGGAGCTGGCCGCGCCCATACGCGCGGGGTCGGCGGTGTTCTGCACGATCAGGACGAGGTTCTGCATGGTCATGCCGACGCCCGCGCCGAGCAGGAACATGTACACCGACACGAGGGCGAAGTTGGTGTCGTAGTGGATCGTGGACAGCAGGTAGGTGCCCGCGATGAGCAGCACGCCGCCGACGATGAGGAACGGCTTCCAGTGTCCGAAGCGCGTGATGAGCGCACCGACGATGACGGATGCCAGCAGGAGGCCCGCGATCATGGGGATGGTCATGACGCCGGCCTCGGTGGGCGTGGCGCCCCGGGCCATCTGCATGTACTGGCTGAGGAACACCGAGGTGCCGAACATGGCCAGACCCGTCGCGATCGAGGCGATCGTGGCGAGGGTGAAGGTGGCATCCCGGAAGAGCGTGAGCGGCACGAGCGGCTCGGACGAGCGCAGCTCCACCACGATGAAGAGGATCGCCGCGAGGACGGCTCCGCCGACCATGAGGACCGTCTCGGTGCTGGCCCAGTCGAACGAGCGGCCGGCGTTGGTCACCCAGATCAGCAGGAGCGACACGGCGGTCGACAGCAGCACGATGCCGAGGTAGTCGATCTTGACCTTGCGCTTCGCGCGCTTCGGGAGGTGCAGGGTGCGCTGCTGGATGAGGAGCGCCGCCACCGCGAAGGGAAGGGCGACGAAGAAGTTGAACCGCCAGCCGAAGGCATCCGTGATCACTCCGCCGAGGAGCGGGCCGCCAACGGTGGCGACGGCCATCACCGCGCCGAACAGGCCCATGTAGCGACCGCGCTCGCGCGGGCTGATGATGTCGGCCATGATCACCTGGCTGAGGGCGGCCAGGCCACCGGCGCCGAGGCCCTGCACGGCGCGGAAGGCGATCAGCATGTCGGTGTTCTGCGAGAACCCGGCGGCGGCCGTCGCCAGCACGAAGATGGCGATCGCGACCTGGATCAGCACCTTGCGGTTGAACAGGTCGGCGAGCTTGCCCCAGATCGGTGTGGAGATGGCGGTCGTCAGCAGCGTCGCGGTGATCACCCACGTGTAGGCGTTCTGGTCGCCGGACAGGTCGTGGACGATGACCGGCAGCGAGGTCGAGACGACGGTGGATGCCAGCATCGACACGAACATGCCGAGCAGCAGTCCGATGAGGGCGGGGAGAACGCGCCGCGGCGCGGCGGTCTCGGGGAGGGAGGCGGTCATGCGGAGCTCTCCAGGGGAGGAAGAAGGATGCCGCGACGACGTCGGCGCGTTAGTTGACGAGGATCAACTATACGCGAAGTGTTTGATTCGGGTCAACTATCCCTCGAGGAGCGCGAGCGCGCGGTACCTCTCCGTCGGCTCCGGGCGAGGAGCGGGAGCGCGTCCGGCGGTCGTGCGGCGGTAGAGCTCGTCGATGAGGGAGGTCGCGAGGCGGACGAGGGACGCGATCTCCTTCTCGTCGCGATCCACCCACTGGCAGCGGGGCTCGTCGCCGACCGGGATGAAACCGTCGTGCTGTTCCCACGCGACCAGCGTGCGCTCGGCGCCGAGGACGTGCTGCTGCCACCACACCTGGCGCAGGTACGTGCGGGGGATCGAGCGCCACGCCTTGTTCGTCGTCTTGATCTCGGCGAGGACGATGCGTCCCTCCCCGTCGACGACCACGCCGTCGGGGGTGGCCAGATGCCGCCTCTCCACGACCGCGTGATACAGCGCCGACGAGGGCTGGATGCCGTGCGTCGCGGCCACCCAGGCCGCGATCTCGGGCTCGCGGCGACGGCCGTGCGCCGTGTAGGCGTTGCCCGAGAAGTTCGAGCCCAGGAGCTTGGCATCCGCCGCCCGGGCGATCGCGTTCGTGCTGGTGAGTGTTGCGACGTCGGTCGCGGTGATGCCGCGCGAGCGCGCCCGGATCCACGCGACACGGTCGCGGGAATCGGCGACGATCCGCGACTCGAGGTCGGCGCTGCGGGAGGCGACGAGCTCGGGGGACATGCGTTCGAGACTAACCCGGTCGGGCGCCCGGGTCGTTCGGCGCGGCGGTGTGTCCTGCGGGTCGGTGGCTGCGTCGCGAGCGCCCACGATCCAGTCGAGCGCCCACGAATGGGGCGACCGCGCCGTGGGCGTTCGACCCGATCGTGGGCGGTGGGTGGCGCCGACGGGTGCCCTGCACAGGGGATCGATACGGCGGGCCGTCCACAGAACCGCGGAACGGGGCGAAAAGGCGGGCGAGGGGCCGGGCACGCTGAAGGGATGCCGCGTGACCTCTCCCTAGCCGAAGCTCGTGCCGTCCTGCGCTCGAGGGAGCAGCTTCTCGAAAGAGACGTTGCGGCGAGACGGCTCCGCGCCTCGTCGGATGGGCCGTGGGAGCGTGTTCACCGTGGGATGTACGCCGGACGAGGTGAAGTGAGCGATCTCCGCCCCGCCGCGCGGCACCGGCTCGACACGCTGGCGGTCGTCGCGCGTATGCGGGATGGGGGTGCCGTCGTCTCGCACCTCTCCGCTGCGGTTCTGCACGATCTACCGCAGTACCGCTTCATGGCTCAGCCCGTGGAGCTCACTCTGGCGCCCGGTTCCCGCGGCTCGAGTCGCCCGGGCGTTCGCCGACGTCGTGACCGGCTCGACGAGGGTGATGTCGTCGAGATCGACGGTATCCGGTGCACCTCGCTCGAGAGGACGGTTTTCGATGTCGCGCGGACCTGCGGGCTCGAAGTGTCGGTCTCGTGTGCGGATGCCGCCGTCCGACGCGTGGCGGGTGAGGGCCACGGCGTGGACGGGGCGAGGCAAGAGGCCTGGCGGGACCGGATGCGAGAACGTGCGGCGCGGTCGGCCGGCCGGCGCGGTGTCACCGCGGCCCGATGGCTGATCGAGTTCGCTGATGCGCGCGCCGAGTTGCCGGGGGAAAGCGTCAGTCGACTCCAACTGTTCCGGCTCGGATTCCGCGATATGGACGTGCAGGTGGCGATCGCGGGACCGTCGGGCTCGATGTATTTCGCCGACATCGGGTTGCCCCAGGTCCGCACGTTCTGGGAGTTCGATGGTGAGGGAAAGTATCGCGATCGGGATCTGCGGGCGGGGAGGTCGATCGATGACGTCGTCTTGGCAGAGAAGCGTCGAGAGGACTGGATTCGCGGAACCACTCAGTGGCGCGTGTGTCGCGGCGGCTTCCGCGACATCGCCACCCCGGAAACGCTTGCCGAGCGCCTGCGTTCGTTCGGTGTCCGCCTCCCGCCGTGAGCTTGCGGGCATCGTGTCGGACGGCGAGGGCCCACGATCCGGTCGAGCGCCCACGAATGAGTCGACCGGAACGTGGGCACTCGACCGGATCGTGGGCCCTCGGCGGTGGGGCGGGGCGGGGCGGGGCGGCGCGGCGCGCGCGGGCGGCCGCGGACACGGGGCCGCGAGGATTTGGCGCACAGTGTCGGGGCTTGGTACAGTGGGGGCAAGCCAAAGACCGCCGGTCATCGTCGTGCGTGCACGAAGATCGAAGCGTCTGCCGAAAGGCAGAGGACCTGCGCAGGTATACGTAACTCTTCCCGATCGGGATTCCGAGCTCCGTGCGCCTGCGCCGGAGCTCTTCTTTTTTGCCGTCGCCCGGTGTCTTGGCCGGCGCCCCGCTTCCGCGGAGCGCCTCGTACACACAAGGAGTGGCCATGGCGCAGAAGGACGCATCGGTCGCCGAGCTCACGAAGCACTTCGAGAACTCGACTGCCGTTCTGCTGACCGAGTACCGCGGTCTGACGGTTGCCCAGCTCAAGCAGCTGCGCAACGACATCCGTCAGGACGCGGAGTACGCCGTGGTGAAGAACACGCTGACCAAGATCGCCGCCGCCAACGCGGGGGTCTCGGGACTGGACGACGAGCTCAAGGGCCCGTCTGCCATCGCGTTCGTGCACGGCGACCCTGTCGCCGTCGCGAAGAGCCTGCGTGCCTTCGCCAAGGCTAACCCTCAGCTCGTGGTGAAGGGCGGCTACTTCGATGGCGCCGCTCTCACCGCGGATGAGGTCAACAAGCTCGCCGATCTCGAAAGCCGTGAAGTCCTGCTGGCGAAGCTCGCCGGTGCGATGAAGGCGACGATGACCAAGGCGGCATACGTCTTCCAGGCGCTTCCGTCGAAGGCCGTTCGCACGGTCGACGCGCTGCGCGAGAAGCAGGACACCGCGGCCTGACCCGGCCCGGATGACAATCCCGATCAAGGAGAAACACAATGGCTAAGCTCAGCACCGAAGAGCTGCTCGACGCGTTCAAGGAGCTCACCCTCATCGAGCTCTCCGAGTTCGTGAAGGCGTTCGAGGAGACGTTCGACGTCACCGCCGCCGCCCCCGTGGCCGTGGCCGCTGCCGGCCCCGCCGGTGGCGCCCCCGCCGAAGAGGTCGAGGAGAAGGACTCGTTCGACGTCGTTCTCGAGGCCGCCGGCGACAAGAAGATCCAGGTCATCAAGGTCGTGCGCGAGCTCACCTCGCTCGGCCTCGGCGAGGCCAAGGCCGTCGTCGACGGTGCCCCCAAGGCCGTGCTCGAGGGCGCGAACAAGGAGACCGCCGAGAAGGCGAAGGCTGCCCTCGAGGAGGCCGGCGCTTCGGTGACCCTGAAGTAATTCAGTTCACCTTCGCGGTACACGAAGGCTCGGATGCCACGGCATCCGGGCCTTCGTCGTTCCCGCGTGATGACACCGCGTACCGGCGTGGGTGACACCGATGTTCACCGATTCGAAACATCGGAGTCTGGGAAATCGATATGTCTTCGTTTACGGTCTAAGGGACCCCCCGTCGATCCCCCCATCCGGCGTCGCTTCGTTGCGTGCGTCGGTACTTGGAGACCCATGCATCACGCACCCTCCCGCGCGTCCGCGCGCCGATTCACCACGACCCTCAGTGCCGTCCTGGGCGCCGCGCTGTTCGGATCCGCCCTCGTTCCCGCTGCGGCGTACGCCGCCGACGGCCCCCGGGTGGTGATCAACGAGGCGTACCTCAAGGGCGGCAGCGCCGGAGCGCCCTTCAACGACAAGTTCGTCGAGCTCCACAACGCCGGCGACACCGCGCAGGACCTCACCGGGTGGTCGCTGCAGTACCGCCCGGCGGCGAGCACCGACGTGCCGTCCGCGGCGAACACGCAGGCGCTGAGCGGCTCCATCGCCCCCGGCGGGTACTACCTCGTCTCCATCCGCGGGAACGGGGACACCGGCGCCGACCTGCCGACCCCGGATGCCACGAGCACCGGGCTGAACCCTTCGGGGACGAACGGGCAGCTCTTCCTGGCGAACGTCGCCGAGTCGCTCGCCCTCCCGGCGGGCGACGTCGACGACCCCCGCGTCGTGGACTTCCTCGGCTACGGGAGCGCCGCGGCCTTCGAGACGGCGCCGGCCGTGGTCGACGGTCCCAACGGGACCCCCAACTCTCTCGTGCGGACGGACTTCACCGACACGGGGGACAACTCGGCGGACTTCACCAACGCGACGACGGTCACCCCGCGGAACTCCTCGGGCGCCGAACCGGAACCGGAGCCGCCCGTCACGCCGACGACGGAGCCGACGACACCGGCGCCGACGCCGGGAGAGGCCGTCGCCATCCGCGACATCCAGGGGACCGGCGAGTCCTCGCCGCTCGTGGGGACCACGGTGACGACCCGCGGCGTCGTCACGGCGGCCTACCCGACCGGCGGATACAACGGCTTCTACATCCAGACGCCGGGGACCGGCGGCGACATCGACGTCGCGGCCCACACCGCATCCGACGCGATCTTCGTCTTCGGGTCCGCCGCGACGGCGAAGGTGCAGAAGGGTGACTTCGTCGAGGTCACCGGCGTCGTGTCCGAGTACAACTCCCTCACGGAAATCTCCGCGCCCGCGGACGGCGTGCGCGTGCTCGATGAGGTGGCCGCGGCGGTCCAGCCCGCCGCGATCGCGTGGCCGGCGGGCGAAGAGGACCGCGAGTCGTTCGAGGGGATGCTCCTCGCGCCGACGGGCGAGTTCACCGTCACGAACAACTACGACACCAACCGCTATGCCGTCCTCGGTCTGGCGTCCGGAACGACGCCGCTGCGCAGCCCCACGGACGTCGCCCGCCCCGGCACGACGCAATACGACGACGCCGTGGCCGACAACGAGGCGCGCGGCGTGGTGCTCGACGACGGTGCTTCCCTGAACTACCTCACCACGGGCAAGAACGACCCGCTGCCGTACGTGTCGCTCGAGAACCCCGTGCGCGTGGGCGCGGCCGTGACGTTCGAGACCCCGGTGATCCTCGACTTCCGCAACGACGTGTGGACGTTCCAGCCCACCGAGCAGCTCACCGTCGACAACGCCGACACCGTGCAGCCGGCGTCTTTCGAGAACACCCGGAAGAGCGCTCCCGAGCCGGTCGGCGGCAACGTCAAGATCTCCAGCTTCAACGTGCTGAACTACTTCACCACCACGGCGGAGAGCGTCGGCTGCACGTCGACCTACGACGATCGTGAGGGCAACCCCATCACGGCGCGCTCCTGCCCCGACAACGGTCCGCGAGGCGCGGCGAACGACGAGAATCTCGAGCGTCAGCAGGCGAAGATCGTCGCGGCGATCAACGGCCTCGGCGCCGATGTCGTCTCGCTCGAGGAGATCGAGAACTCGGCGAAGTTCGGGAAGGGCCGCGACGCTGCCCTGTCGACGCTCGTGGCGGCCCTCAACGACGCCCTCGCGTCCGAGCAGTGGGCGTTCGTGCCGTCGCCGGCCGCGCTCCCGGCGTCGGAGGACGTCATCCGCACGGCCTTCATCTACAAGAAGGCCGTCGTGGAGCCGGTCGGTGACAGCGTCATCCTCGACGACCCCGCGTTCACGAACGCCCGACAGCCCCTCGCGCAGGCCTTCGCCCCGGTCGGCGACACGGATGCCGCGATCCTGGCGATCGTGAACCACTTCAAGTCGAAGGGCGACAGCGACCCGAAGGCCACGGGCGACAACGCCGACGGCATCCAGGGGGCCTTCAACGGCGACCGTGTCCGCCAGGCGGAGGCCCTCGGGAACTTCGCGGAGGAGCGGTCGGCGGCGCTCGGCACCGACGACGTGTTCCTGCTCGGCGACTTCAACTCCTACACGCAGGAGGACCCGATCGAGAAGCTCCGCTCGTTCGGCTTCGAGCCGCTCGAGACCGGAACGGGCAAGTACTCGTATTCGTACGACGGGCAGTCCGGTTCGCTCGACCACGTCCTCGCGTCGCCGTCGGCACGGGAACTGGTCACGGGAACCGACATCTGGAACATCAACGCCGTGGAGGCGCTGGCTCTCGAGTACAGCCGCTACAACTACAACGCGCTGAACTTCTACGAGACCTCGCCCTACCGTTCGAGCGACCACGACCCGGTGATCGTGGGCCTCGACCTGTCGTCGACGACCGACATCAACCTGCTCGGCATCAACGACTTCCACGGACGGATCGACGCCAACACCGTGAAGTTCGCGGGCACGGTCGAGCAGCTGCGGGCGGAGTACGGCGACGACAGCACGCTGTTCCTCTCCAACGGCGACAACATCGGCGCCTCCCTGTTCGCCTCCTCGCTGTTCCAGGACGAGCCCACGATCGACGTGCTGAACGCGCTCGAACTGGCCGCCTCGGGCACCGGGAACCACGAGTTCGACAAGGGTGTGGCCGACCTGACGGGGCGCGTGTCGGATCGCGCCGACTTCCCCTACCTCGCGGCCAACGTCTTCAAGGACGGACAGCCGCTGCTGCCCGGCTACGCCGTCTTCGAGGTCGGCGGTGTGCGCGTCGGTGTGATCGGGGCGGTCACGCAGCAGACGCCGACGCTCGTGTCGAAGGAGGGCATCCAGGGCATCGAGTTCCGTGACCCCGTGACGGAGGTCAACCGTGTCGTGGCCGAGATCGACGATCAGGTCGACGTCATCGTGGCCCAGTACCACGAGGGCACCGAGCTCAGCGGCTCGGCCGCCACGCTCGAGCAGGCCGTCGCCCAGGGCGGTGCGTTCGCGGAGATCGTGAACGACACCGACCCGGCGGTGGATGCCATCTTCACCGGCCACACGCACGCCGAGTACGTGTGGGATGCGCCGATCCCCGGCGGCGACGGCACTCGCCCGATCCTGCAGACCGGCAGCTACGGCGCCAACATCGGCCAGATCGTTCTGAGCGTGGACGAGGGCGGCGACGTGGTGGACTACACAGCCCGCAACGTGCCTCGCCTGTCGGCGCCGAACGCGGACGCCGGCGCCGCGCTGGAGGCGGAACTCATCGCGACCTATCCGCGCGTGGCGAAGGTGAACGACATCGTCACGGCAGCTCGCGCCGAGGCGGACGTCGTCGGTCGTGAGCCGGTCGGATCGATCACCGCCGACATCACGACCGCCTTCCAGGAGGGCGGCTACGTCGACGGCGTGTACGCCGGCGGCAAGCGCGACGACCGCTCGAAGCAGTCCGCGCTCGGCGGGCTGGTGGCCGATGCGCTCCGCGAGACCCTCGCCGATCCCGAACGGGGCGGCGCGGACATTGCGGTGGTCAACCCGGGCGGGCTGCGGGCCGAACTGCTCTACGACGCCGACGGGGTGGTCACGCTGGCCGAGGCCAACGCGGTGCTGCCGTTCGTGAACAACCTGTGGACCACGACCCTCACGGGCGAGCAGCTGCGGGTGATGTTCGAGCAGCAGTGGGGCGACGCCTCGGGTCGAGGTACGACGAACCTCGCTCTCGGCGTCTCCGAGAACGTCCGCTACACCTATGACGCCACCCGCCCCGCGGGGGACCGCGTCCTGGGCATCTGGATCGATGGTGTGGCCGTCGACCCGGCGGCGGAGTACCGGGTGGGATCGTTCAGCTTCCTCCTCGGGGGCGGAGACAGCTTCTCGGTCTTCCCGGAGGGTGCGAACACGCTCGACTCCGGTCTCGTCGACCGCGACGGGTGGATCGACTACCTCCGCGCGCACCCCGGCCTCACCCCCGACTTCACGGCGCGCGGCGTGCAGGTCTCGGGTGTTCCCGCCGAGGTCACGCCCGGGGACGAGTTCGCTCTCACCGTGTCGAACCTCGACCTCACCTCGCTCGGTGCACCGCAGAACACGTCCCTCGCGGCGTCGTTCGGCACGGGGGACCCGATCGAGGTCGCCGTCGTCGGAGGAGCGGCGACCGTTACCGCGACGGTGCCCGCCGACGCGCTCGACGTGATCGAGCTGCAGCTCACCGCTCAGCCGACGGGGACCCTCGTGACCGTCCCGCTGCGGCTCGCGGATGCCGCGACGGTCGGCGGCGGCGGGGGCGACACCGCGGTCGGCGGGGGCGCCGGAGCCTCGGCCGGCGACGGCGCGCTCGCGATCACCGGCACCGACGGTGCGTGGATGGGCGCCGGCGTTCTGGCAGCCCTGGCGCTGCTCGGTCTGGGCGTGGTGGTCCGCCGCCGGTCGGTGCGCCAGACCGACTGACCCGGAACGAGAGAGGGACCCCGGATGCCTGGCATCCGGGGTCCCTTCGCGTCAGGCGCTGCGCGGGGGAGCGGTCGAGGCGCGCACCACGAGGCGCGCCGGGGCGAGCGTGCGCGGCGGAGGCGCCTCGCCGTCCAGCATGGAGAGGAGGAGGCGCGTGGCTTCGACGCCCTGTTGCTCGGGGTACTGCTCGACGGTCGTGAGGGCGAACATCTCGGCGTAGTCGTGCCCGTCGATCCCGACCACGCTGAGCTCGGTCGGCACCGAGATTCCCATGCGCCGCGCCGCGATGATCACGCCGATGGCCACTTCGTCGCACGCCGCGACGACGCCGCTGGGGCGGGAAGCAGCGTCGGCGAGGAAGGATGCCGCGGCGGCGTAGGCGTCGGTGATCGTCAGCGTGGAGGGGACGTTGCGGATGCGCACGGCGAGCCCGCTGTCGTTCATCGCGTTCCGGTAGCCGATCGAGCGTTCGTCGACGTCCCGCGCCGGAGCGTCGGTGGGCGGGGTGCTCCCGACGAACGCGATGTCGGTGTGTCCCAGCGCGATGAGGTGCTGCGTCGTGATGCGCGTGATGCCGATGTTGTCCAGGCCCAGGGTGGGGATGCCCTGGAGGGGGTTCCCGATGCAGACGGTCGGCTTGTCGATGGCGAGAAGCCGCTCCAGGTCGCTGTCACCGGGTTCGAGGGCGACGGCGATGATCCCGTCGAACCGCTTCCGGGCGAGGTACTTCGAGTACAGGCTCTCGCGGTCGCGCGAGCCGGGTTCTGCGACGTACAGCGTGACGTCGTAGCCCTGCGAGATCAGCGAGCGTTCGACGCCCTCGATGATCGCGCCGAAGTACCAGCGGTTGACCTTGGGGACGATCAGGGCGACCGTACGCGTGCGGCCCGTCGCGAGGCTGACGGCGCTCGTGGAGGGGACGTAGCCGAGAGTCGCCGCCGCGTCGGTGACGCGCCGGCGGGTGTCGTCCGAGACGTAGCCGCCGCCCGTCAGCGCGCGACTCGCCGTCGACTTGGACACGCCTGCCAGGCGTGCCACATCGGCGATTCCGCTCATGAGCCGTCTTCCTCGAGGATCTTCGACGTCCGTGTCGACGTCATGAAGAGTATCCGACAACTGACGAATCTGGAACCGGTTCCTCTGTGTCTCCGGGGTGAAATGCCGCGATATTCCGCCAGTTATTGAGTCGTGACCAAAGTTTGTTGCGGAACGCGTCGTTGTCCCCTACGGTGATCTGGAATCGGTTCCCGACGGGATCCGATGCAGCACAGAACTCAAAGAGGAGAAATCACATGGGCATGTCACAGCGGTATCGCCTGCTGGCTCCCGTCGGACTGCTGGCGGTCGGTGCGATCGCGCTCGCGGGCTGTGCCGAGGGCGACTCGGGCGGATCCGGCAGTGGCTCGGAGGGTACGACGACCGTTCGCATCTCCGGCGGCATCACCGGTAGCGAAGCCGACCTGCTGAACCAGTCCTTCGACCAGTTCACGAAGGACACGGGCATCAAGGTCGAGTACACCGGCGACAAGAGCTTCGAGGGCAACATCGTGACCAAGGTCACCGGTGGCGACGCCCCCGACATCGCGATCGTCCCGCAGCCGGGTCTCCTGCAGACCCTCGTCGGCACGGGCGACGTCAAGAAGGCCAGCGACACGGTCTCGGCCAACGTCGACCAGTACTGGGGCGCGGACTGGAAGTCCTACGGCACCGTGGACGGCGACTTCTACGCCGCTCCGATGCTCGCCAACGTCAAGGGCTACGTCTGGTACTCGCCGGCGAAGTTCACGGAGTGGGGCGTTTCGATCCCCAAGACCTACGACGAACTGCTCGCCCTGACCAAGACCATCCAGGAGAAGACGGGTGCCGCCCCGTGGTGCGCCGGTTTCGCCTCCGGTGACGCGTCGGGCTGGCCCGGCACCGACTGGATCGAGGACCTCGTCCTCCGTCAGTCCGGCCCCGACGTCTACGACAAGTGGGTCGCGAACGAGGTCAAGTTCACCGACCCGCAGATCAAGCAGGCCTTCGACGCCGTGGGTGAGATCCTCCTCAACCCCTCGTACGTCAACGCGGGCTTCGGTGACGTCAAGAGCATCAACTCGGTCGCCTTCGCCGACGTCGCGGCCAAGGTCGCCGACGGCAGCTGCCCGATGACCCACCAGGCCTCGTTCCTGTCGTCGAACTTCCTCACGGTCAAGAACGCCTCCGGCGGCGAGGTCAAGGTCGCTCCCGACGGCGACGTCTACGCGTTCCTCCTCCCGGGTGTGAAGGAAGGCGAGCAGTCGGTCGAAGGTGGCGGCGAATTCGTCGCGACGTTCTCCGACGACGCGAACGTGCAGAAGGTCGCGGAGTTCATGTCGAGCCCCGAGTTCGCCGACGCCCGCGTCAAGCTCGGCGGCGTGATCTCGGCCAACAAGGGTGCCGACCCGTCGCTCGCGTCCAGCGAGTTCCTGCAGGAGGCCATGAAGGTCG
The DNA here is from genome assembly GCF_029639405.1 of Microbacterium proteolyticum. Lineage (NCBI taxonomy): Bacteria > Bacillati > Actinomycetota > Actinomycetes > Micrococcales > Microbacteriaceae > Microbacterium > Microbacterium proteolyticum. Next base: position 178,565 of record NZ_CP121274.1, on the reverse strand, counting down.
TGCAGAACCCCGACACCACGCTCCGCTTCGACGCGTCCGACCTCATGCCGGCCACCGTCGGCGCCGGGTCGTTCTGGAAGGGCATGGTCAGCTGGATCGACGGAACGCCGACCGACACCGTGCTCAGCGACATCCAGGCCGGTTACAACAACTGACCCCGACCGCAAGATCGGTGGGCCGTCCGCTTCGGCGGGCGGCCCACCGGTACCGTAAGCCCACACGGTGCCGCTGCGCGGCCCGTCCATCGATGAGCACGACGGCGTGTTCGGGAGGGAAGTCATGACTCAGATCAGGCAGGCGGAGAAGCCCCCGGCGGCATCTCCCCGACACGAGGCGCCGGATGCCGAGACGGCATCCCGCAACCTCGCACGAAGGCATCGGACCACCGTCACGGTCGTGGTCATCGCGCTCATCGCGGTGGTGGCGCTGTTCCTGTTCATGGTCACGCGGGCACCGTCCGAGACCAAACCCACCACCATCGGGTTCTCGCTGAACAGCTTCTTCAAGACGCTCGGCGAGATGAACCCGCTCGTGCAGATCCCGCTGGTGCTCCTCGTCTTCGGCGCCGTCGTGGGTCTGCTGCTGCTGCTCATCGAGTACGCGCCGCGCTCGGGCAAGCGCTACTTCTGGATCCGCCTGACCGCGTGCTTCGCGATCCCCGTGCTCGCCTTCATGCTGCTGCGCCCGTACCAGAACGCGGTGATCTACGTCCTCGCGATCGCGGTGATCCTCGGCGGGATCCTGTTCTACGCCGACTACCGGTCGCGTCAGGGTGCCGGCTACCTGTTCCAGCTGATCCTCTTCGCCGCTCCCGCCGCGATCCTCCTGCTGATGGGTCTGGTATACCCGGCCCTGTCGACGCTGGTGCAGTCGTTCCTGGACAAGACCGGGCAGAACTTCGTCGGGTTCGACAACTACGTCTGGACCTTCACCAACCCCGAGGGCTTCTGGTCGGTCATCAACACCCTGATCTGGGTGCTCCTGGCCCCGACGTTCGCCACCGCGATCGGACTCGCCTACGCCGTCTTCATCGACCGCGCCGCGGGGGAGCGGTTCCTCAAGGTCCTCATCTTCATGCCGTTCGCCATCTCGTTCGTCGGCGCCGGCATCATCTGGAAGTTCGTCTACGACTTCCGTCAGGGCGACCAGATCGGCATCCTGAACGCCATCGTGACGGCGTTCGGAGGCGACCCGGTCTCGTGGCTCTCGGCGACCCCGCTGATCAACACGCTGCTCCTGGTGGTCGTGTTCATCTGGAGCCAGACGGGCCTGGCGATGGTCATCCTGTCGGCGGCGATCAAGGCGGTACCGCCGGAGCAGATGGAGGCCGCCGAACTCGACGGCGCCAACGCCTGGGAGCGATTCATCAACGTGACCGTCCCCGGCATCCGCTCGTCGCTCATCGTCGTGCTGACCACCATCGCCATCGGCGCCCTGAAGATCTACGACATCGTCGCGGTCATGACCGGTGGGCGCAACGACTCCACCGTCCTCGCCTTCGAGATGGTCAACCAGCAGCAGCGGTTCCAGAGCTACGGGCACTCCGCAGCGCTGGCCGTGGTGCTGTTCCTGTTCGTCCTGCCGCTGATCATCTTCAACGTGCGCCAGATCCGGAAGCAGAGGGAAGTGCGATGACCACCTCCACCGTGGTGCTCGAGCCCACCGACGACAAGCGTTCGGCGCGTCAGGTCGCCCGCGACACGCGCAAGCACGAGGCGATGGCGCGCAAGCGTCTCACCTCCAAGGGGGCCACGATCGCCGCCGTCGCGATCGCGTTCTTCTGGACCATCCCCACGTTCGGTCTGCTCGTCACATCGTTCCGTCCCGGCTCCGACACGCAGTCGACCGGGTGGTGGACCATCTTCACCGATCCGTCGTTCACGCTCGAGAACTACCGTCTCGCGCTGACGTCGGGTGGGACGGCGCTGACGCTGGCCGCCTCGTTCGTGAACTCGCTGGCCATCACGATCCCGGTCGTGCTGTTCGCGCTGGCGATCGCCTCGCTCATCGCGTACGCGTTCGCGTGGATCGACTTCAAGGGGCGCAACTTCTTCTTCATCTTTATCTTCGCGCTCCAGATCGTGCCGCTGCAGATGGCCCTCGTGCCGCTGCTGAGCCTGTTCTCGCGCGGTCTCACGATCAACGATGTCACCATCTTCCCCGGGCTCGAGCTGCGTGGCGTGGAGCACAGCTTCGCGACGGTGTGGATCGCCCACGTCATCTTCGCGATGCCGCTGGCGATCTTCCTGCTGCACAACTTCATCGCGGAGATCCCGCACGAGGTCATCGAGGCGGCGCGCGTGGACGGTGCCGGGCACGGTCAGGTGTTCTTCCGCCTGATCCTGCCGCTCGCGGCTCCGGCCCTCGCGTCCTTCGCGGTACTGGAGTTCATCTGGGTGTGGAACGACCTGCTCGTGGCCACGATCTTCGCGCCGTCGTCGTCTCTGCCGCTCACGCAGTCGTTGAACTCGCTGTCGGGGACATGGGGCGACCAGTGGTTCCTGCAGTCGGCCGGAACGTTCATCTCGATCCTCGTTCCGTTGATCGTGTTCTTCCTGCTGCAGCGCTTCTTCGTCCGGGGTCTCCTCGCCGGAGCGACGAAGGGCTGAGTCCCGTACCAACGCCGAAGGGGCGTGGCATCCATCGATTGGATGCCACGCCCCTTCGCTGCTGCCGGCGATAAACGGCATCCGCGACCGGAAACGCGCCATCCCCGTGTTTCTCGACGTCGATGCCGTTTATCGCAAGAAGGGAGCCGGCTCAGCCGGTGCAGGACAGGCGGGTCTGGATGTCGCGCATCGCGTCGATCTCGGCCGACTGGCCAGTGATGATCGTCTGGGCCACGTCCTTCACGCGCGGGTCGCTGCCGAGCTCGACCACGGCCTCGGCCATGGGGATCGCGCCCTCGTGGTGGCGGATCATGAGGCCGAGGAAGAGGCAGTCGGCGGGCTGCCCCTCGAGCGAGCGGAGCTGGTCGAGCTCGGCATCCGTCGCCATCCCCATCTGGGAGAGGAGGTCGTCCTCGGACAGCGCGGAGGTGTCGCCGTGGCTGTGCGCGCTCGACGGAGCCATCCACTGCATGAGCGGCTGGGACGACGCCTGCGGCAGGCCCCACTGCACGAGCCAGCCGAACATCTCTCCGCGCTGACCCGCCTGGGTGGTGGCGATGTCGTACGAGAGGGTGCGCAGCTCGTCGTCGGAGGTCTTGCGGTAGATCTCCATCGCCATGAGCACCGCCTGCGTGTGGTGGACCTGCATGTCGCGGGCGAAGCCGGCGTCGGCGGAGGTGGTCGACGGGGTGGCGGGGGCTGCGGTCGCACCGAACGCGGTGAAGCGTCCGATCGCGAAGGCGACGGCCAGCAGCGCGACCACGGCCACCGCGACGACGATCCGCCGCGCGGCCGGCCGGGCCGCGGTGTCGTCGTCGGTCACGTCACGCCCTGCCGGGGCCGTCGATCGCGCCCGAGCAGGCGGCGTTGGGCTCGGGGGCGTTCTGGCTGCGCCAGTACTCGGTGAAGAACTCGGCGATGCGGGGGTCGGCGGGGTCGTCGACCTTGAGCTGGTGGTTCCACGCGCTCACGGCGACGGGGGTGTCCATGCCCGGGTAGGGCGAGAGGATGGCGTAGCTGGAGGGCATGACGGCCTCGAGCGCGGCGATTCCGTCGGCGTCGACCCGCTCGGGGTCGTAGGTGATCCAGATGGCCCCGTGCTCGAGCGAGTGCACCGCGTTCTCGTTCTGCTGAGGCTCGGTGTACACGCCGCAGTTCAGCCAGTAGGGGTTGTGCGGGCCGCCGGCGGGGGGCGTCTGCTCGTACGTGACCGCACCCTGTACGTGGTCGGAGCGGTTCTGGAAGGTCTCGACGCCCTCGATCTCGCGACCGGTCGTGTTGCCGGCCTGGTAGCTGGGGGCCGGAGCCGGGGCGAGCGCGAAGGATGCCACGACGACCGCGACCACCGCGAGGGCGGCGGTCGATCCGACGACCCACCAGACGAGCTTGCTGCGCTTTCGACGCGCGATCTGCTTCTGGTACTCGGCGAGCTTGTCCTGTCGCTTCTGCTCGCGTTGCTGCTTGACGGTCAGGTCGATGTCGGCCTGCGTGGCGGGGTTGCCGCTCTTGCGCTTGTCGGGGGAGGGGCTCATGCGGTCTGTGCTGTCTCTCTCTGGGGCGGGAGGCTCGGCGCGGGCCGATCCCGCCCAGCCTATGCGGATGAATGCGGTGGCGGCCTGGGAGGAACCCGCGAGGGGGGATGGTGGAGAACCGGGACCGCGCGATAGTATGACGATGTCGAATCGATTCGAGGTTCGACGATCCCCCGAATTCACAGCCCGGCATCGTCCGGGCTGTCCGTGTTGCGAAAAGGACCCTCTGACCGACGTGCTCGACACCGCTTCCCAGCCCGTGATCCCCCCGACCGCCCGCACCGAGCCCTCGGCGACGGGCGCCATCCGCGCGCTCGGAAGCAACCCGGCGACAGCGCCGATCGTGCTGCACCCCGGCGACAGCATCTCGGCGCGACGTCGCGTCCTCTACATCGTCCTGCTGGGCGCCCTGACGGCTCTGGGCCCCTTCACGATCGACCTCTACCTGCCCGCGTTCCCGGTGCTCGAGGCCGACTTCCAGACCTCGGCCGCCGCGATCCAGCTGACCCTCACGGGCACGATGATCGGATTCGCGCTCGGCCAGCTGATCGTCGGACCGCTCAGCGACAAGGTCGGTCGTCGCATCCCGCTGCTGGCGGTCACGGCCCTGCACGTCGCCGCGAGCGTGTTCGCCGCTCTCGCCCCGACCCTCGGCACGCTGTCGATCGCGCGCGTCCTCATGGGGGCCGGTGCGGCGGCGGGCGGCGTCGTCGCCGCCGCCATCGTGCGCGACCTGTTCGGCGGTCGCCGGCTGGTCGTGATGCTCTCGCGCCTCGCCCTGGTCTCGGGTGTCGCACCGGTGCTCGCGCCGCTCGCGGGGTCGTTGCTCCTGTCGGTCATGCCGTGGCGGGGCATCTTCTGGGTGCTCGCGGCGTACGGCACGGTCATGCTCGTCTCGGCGATCGTCTTCCTGCCGGAGACGCTGCCCGCCGCCCGTCGGGGCGGCAAGGGCGCGACCACTGTCTGGCAGCGGTACGCGAGCGTCTTCCGGGACCGGGTGTTCGTCGGTGTCCTCGTCATCGGGGCGATGACCTTCAGCGGACTCTTCTCCTACCTGTCGGCGTCCTCGTTCCTCTTCCAGCAGAGCTACGGCTTCGACGCGCAGCAGTACGGCGTGCTGTTCGCCGCGAACTCCGTGGGGCTCGTCATCGGCGTGCAGATCGCCTCGCGCCTCGCCGCGCGCTTCGGCCCGCAGTGGGTGCTCGCGTTCTCGACCGCCTCGCTCGTGCTGTGGGGCGTCGTGATCGTCGTCTTCGACCAGCTCGGTTTCGGGCTGTGGGGCACGATCATCCCGCTGTTCCTGTTCATGACCTCGTGCGGCTTCACGTTCCCGTGCGCCCAGGTGCTCGCCCTCGACCGCCACGGCAAGGCCGCGGGCACCGCGCAGTCGATCATCGGTGCCGCGAACTTCGGCATCGCGGGCGTCATCTCTCCCGTCGTGGGCCTGCTCGCCACCGGATCGGGGATCACCGCCACGACCATGGCATCCGTGATGGTGGGCTGTGCGGTCCTCGGGGTGCTGGCGCTGTGGCTCCTGGTGCGTCCGCGTACCGTCGAGCGCCTCGCCCCGTGAGGGCCGAACAGTAGCAGAGGGCGAACCGCCCGTCCCGGTGATGCCGGGAGGCCCGGCGGGACGGCATCATGGGGCGATGGACCTGGATGCCGCGCCCCCGCCGTTCGTGACGGTGCGCTCCGAGCGCGTCCGCGCGGTGCTCGGTCTGGTGCTGATCGCGCTCGCGTGCGGGCTCGGGGCCTGGGTGTACTTCCGCGGGCCGAGTCCGTTCGCGATCGACGTGTGGTGGAACCAGCTGTTCGCCTCCGCGCCGATTCAGCCGCTGCTGACGATCGCCCTGGTCATGAACCAGATCGGCGGCTACATCACCGCCATCCTCATCGTGCCGTTGGGGGGAGCGCTCGCGCTCTTCCTCACCGGGCGCCGGTGGACGGCGGTGTACTTCCTGGCCGCGTCCGCGGGGAGCGCCCTTCTCGTGCAGGTGCTCAAGCACACGTTCGGCCGTGCACGCCCCGAGGACATCCTCGTCCTCGCGGACTACGGCTCGTTCCCCTCGGGGCACACCGCGAACGCCGCGACGATCGCGGTGGTCGCCGCCATCGTGTTCCCGACCCTGTGGGTGCGGGTGGCGGGCGGTGCCTGGATCGTCCTCATGGCGTTCAGCCGTACGTACCTGCACGCCCACTGGCTCTCCGACACGGTCGGGGGAGCGCTCGTCGGCGCGGGTGCGGCCCTCGTGCTCGCGGTGGTGTTCTCCCGTCTCCGGGCCCGCGACGATGATCGGGCGACGCTCCGACGCAACCGACGGGTCCCGGATGCCGCGTCCTCCGCGCCGTCCTAGGCTGACGCCATGAGCGACACCGCGCCGTCCGTTCCCGGTCCCGCCGACGACCCCGAGGTCGCCCGACTCCGAGCCGAGGCCGAGGCGGCCGAGGCCGAACTCCGGCTGGCGCGCGCTCGCGCCGATCTCGCCGCGGCGGAGGCGGCGGCCGCGCGGGCCCGTGTCGCCGCCACGCCCGCGGCCGCCCCCGCTCCCGAGACAGCACCCGTGCCCGCTCCCGCCGCTGCTCCCAAGCCCGCGGCGACGCCTGAGCCTCCCGCGCCGGCGCCCGAGCCCGCCGCCGGGCCGCTGACCGACGCGCAGGTCGCGACGATCGCCGCCGGGTACGCCGGGTCCGCTGCAGCCCTCGACCTCGGGGTGCTCGTCAACGGCGGGCCCGTGGCATCCGTCCCCGTCCGGATCCCCCTCGCGATGACCAACCGGCACGGGCTGGTCGCGGGGGCCACGGGAACCGGCAAGACGCGGACGCTGCAGCTGTTGGCCGAGCAGCTGTCGGCGAACGGGGTGCCCGTGTTCGCGGCCGACATCAAGGGCGATCTCTCCGGGGTCGCCGCCCCCGGCGTCTCGAGCGAGAAGCTCCTCGCGCGCACGAGCGCCCTGGGGCAGGACTGGGAGCCGCGGGCCTACCCGACGGAGTTCTACGCCCTCGGCGACGACGCGGCCTCGGGCGTTCCCGTGCGGGCCACCGTGTCGGGGTTCGGTCCGTTGTTGCTCAGCCGCGTGCTCGGTCTGAACGCGACGCAGGAGTCCAGCCTCGGCCTCGTGTTCCACTACGCCGACGAGAAGGGGCTCGCGCTCGTCGACCTGTCGGATCTGCGGTCCGTGCTGACCTTCCTCACCAGCGACGAGGGCAAGAGCGAGCTGAAGGACCTCGGCGGGCTCTCCGGCGCGACCGCGGGTGTCATCCTCCGCGAACTGATCGCGTTCTCGGCGGCCGGCGCCGACACCTTCTTCGGCGAGCCCGAGCTCGACGTGACGGCGTTCCTGCGCACCACCGCCGAGGGCGAGGGCGTCGTGAGTCTCCTCGAGGTGCCGAACGTCGCCTCGCGTCCCGAGCTGTACTCGACGTTCCTGATGTACCTGCTCGCGGAGCTGTACGAGGTGCTGCCCGAGGTCGGCGACCTCGACAAGCCCAAGCTCGTGTTCTTCTTCGACGAGGCGCACCTGCTCTTCCGCGACGCGTCCAAGGCCTTCCTCGCGGCGATCACGCAGACGGTCCGTCTCATCCGCTCCAAGGGGGTCGGCGTCTTCTTCGTGACGCAGACGCCGAAGGACGTGCCGGGCGACGTGCTCGCGCAACTCGGGTCGCGCGTCCAGCACGCCCTCCGCGCCTTCACCCCCGACGATGCGACGGCGTTGCGCGCGTCGGTGCGGACGTATCCCGCGTCGGGGTACGACCTCGAGCGGGTCCTGCAGGAGCTCGGGACGGGCGAGGCGATCGTGACCGTCATGGACGAACGCGGCACCCCGACCCCGGTCGCCTGGACGCGTCTGTTCGCGCCGCGGGCCTCGATGTCGCCGATCCCCGCCGCCGATCTCGCCGCCGCCGTCTCGGCATCCCCCCTGTTCGCCCGGTACGGCACCCCGATCGACCGCGAGTCGGCCCGCGAGATCCTGGCGGCGCGCATGCAGGCGGCGACCGAGGCGCGCGAGGCGGCGGAGCGCGCGAAGCAGGCGGCGGCGACCGAGGCCGAGTACGCGAAGCAGCAGGCTGCGATCGACAAGGCGCACGCCGAGGCTCAGAAGAAGGCGCAGCGCGAGTACGACCGGCTGCTCAAGAGCACCGCGGCGCCGCGTTCGCGCTCCAGCGCTCCGACCGCGCCGCTCGACGACCTGCTCGGCCGGGGGTCGACGAAGACGATCCTCAACGGCGTGATCCGGGGCCTGTTCGGCACCGGTCGCCGTCGCTGAGCTCGCGCGCGAGTCGCCAGGATCTGTCGCTTCGGGCGCCCCGCGGGCGACAATTCCTGGCGACTCACGCGGAGAGCGGCTCAGCCGCGGCGGATGGCGAGCGGCATCGTCGAGGTGTCGATGAGCGGGTCCTCGTCCTGACGCGCCACGACCGCCTCCGCCTCGGCGGGCGTCTCGACGGCGGGCACCGAGCCCAGGAGCGGTCGACGCGCGGTCTCGCGCATCGCGAACAGCGCCACCAGGCCCAGCGCGGCGAAGAACATGATGTAGAACGCGGGCATGAGCGTGTTGCCCGTCCACTCGATGAGCGCCTGGCTGAACAGCGGCGTGGTGCCACCGAACAGGGACACCGCGATGTTGTACGCCACGGCCATCGCTCCGAAGCGCGACGCGGTGGGGAAGAGGGCGGGCAGAGCGGATGCCGAGATCGCGACGTAGAACGCCACCGGCACCGCCGCGAGGGTCAGGGCGATCATCACGGCCCACAGCTCGCCGATCTGCATGATGAGGAACGCGGGGACGAGCAGCACGATCGCCGAACCGGCCGCGATCGCGTAGACGGGCTTCCGTCCGATCCGGTCGCTGAGCCTGCCGATGAGGGGGAGGGTCGCCGACATCACCAGCAGGACGGGAACCGTGGCCACCGCCGCGCCGAGGTTGGAGATGCCCACCTCCTTCTCGAGGTACGTGGGCATGTAGCTCGTGAGCGCGTAGCCGGCGGTGTTGGTCGCGGCGACCAGCGCGATGCCGATGAGCAGCGCGCGCCAGTGGTGCCGGATGATGCCCGCGAGCCCCTGACGGGCCATGGGGTCGTCGGAACCGGCCTCCTGCACGGCCTCGGCGGCGTGCGTCTGCTCGAACGACGGCGTCTCGGGGATGCGCAGGCGGAAGTAGATCGCGACGATGCCGAGGGGGATCGCCAGAAGGAACGGGATCCGCCAGCCGTAGTCGACCATCGCACTCTCACCCGAGACCGCGGTGGTGATGGCGGTCGTCGCGGCCACCGCTGAGGCGCCCGCGGCGAAGCCGACGTACGAGCCCACGTCCAGCCACGACGACCAGAACCCCCGCGTGCGATCGGGGGAGAACTCCGAGACGTAGGTCGTCGCGCCGGCGTACTCGCCGCCGGTCGAGAAGCCCTGCACCATCTTCAGCAGGTACAGCGGCACGATCGCCCACAGCCCGATCGCGGAGGAGGTCGGCAGAATGCCGATGAGCGCGGTGGCCGTGGCCATCATCGCCATCGTCAGGAACAGCACCTTCTGCCGCCCGATGCGGTCGCCCAGCGGACCGAGCACGAACCCGCCGAACGGGCGGACAAGGAAGGAGATCGCGAAGCCCAGCAGCGTCACCAGCAGTCCCCACGGCTCGGGCAGATCGGAGGTGAAGACCACGGCCAACGTCACGGCCAGGTAGCCGTAGATGCCGAAGTCGAACCACTCCATGAAGTTGCCGACGACGGTGCCGCCGATGGCCGTGCGCACGCGCTTCTTGTCGACGACGATGACGTCGTCGACCTCGAGTCGGGGGGTTCCGGATGCCGCGGGGGGAAGCTGGCTCATACCTCCACCCCTACCGGGATCGGCGCGCTATTTCCAGTCGAGGTCGGTCGCCGCCCGGGTGTGTTAGCCCGCGTGAGTCGCCAGGATGTGTCGCTCAGGACGGCCCTCAGGCGACGAATCCTGGCGACTCACGCGTCAAGAGAACGACAGGATGTTGTCACCCCACGCGCGCCGCAGCTCGCCGTCGAGGTCGTCGACGACCACATCGTGGCGGTCGATCACGAGGGTCGCGCGGGTGTCTCCCGCGTCGGCGGCGAACGCCGGCCACGCGGGGGCATCGGGCGCCGACGGCTCGTCGCCGCGCGCGAACGCGGTCCAGCGCGCCTGCATCCGCGCCGAGATCAGTTCCGCCACCCGTCGACCGCCGAGACGGAAGGTGAGGTCCTTCGGGCCGCTCACGAGATTGCCCCACAGGTAGGGCAGCTCGGTGGCGTGCGTGGCACCGAGGCCGATGAGGCGCAGGAACGGCGAGGCGTGGTCGAAGCGGTACAGGTACACCGGTGCGACGGTGGAATGACCCTCGGCGACCCACAGCGTGGGCAGCCGGAAGCCGATGTCGCGTGCCACCCCCAGCCCGATCGCGCGGTGACGGACGTGCTCGTACGCGGTGAGCACCTGCTCTCGGGTCGGCAGCTCGACACCGGTGTTCTCGGCCGCCATGTCGGCGAACATCTGGTCGATCCGGTCGCCCGTGATGGGGATCAAGGGCGACTTCATGAACGAGAACAACGAGGCCTCGTCCTTGTTCGTCCCGATCATCACCGGCACGGGGATGCCGCGGCCCGCGCGGAGCGCATCGATCGGGGCCTCCGGGAGCAGATCGCCGTCGACGACGGGCGCGAACGCGAGGGTGCCGGGGTCGGTGGTGGGGACCTCGGCGTACACGGCCTTGCCCGCGGCCACGATCGCCTCGACCGAGGCGGAGCGGACGGCGGAGGCCGCGCCGGCGTCATCGGGGTCGATGCCGAGCCGGGTGAGGAAGCTGCGGGCCACTTTCTGCGCCCGCGTCGTGCCGTACACGCTCGAGGCCGGGGACGACTGCGCGATCGCGCGGTGGAACAGGCCCCGCGCGGACGGTGTCGCCAGGAGGGTGGTCACCAGCCCGCCGCCCGCCGACTCGCCGAACACCGTGACCCGGTCGGGGTCGCCGCCGAAGGACGCGACGTTGCGCTTCACCCAGCGCAGAGCCAGCAGCACGTCCTTGAGCGCCAGGTTGCCGTCGAAACCGCCGTCGGGCACCGCGCCCGAGAGGTCGAGGAAGCCGAGGGCGCCCAGACGGTAGTTGACCGTGACCACGACGACCTCGCCCGTGGACACCATCGACGTGGCGTCGTACAGGGGCTGGCTCGACGACCCGAAGGTGTAGGCGCCGCCGTGCAGCCACACCATGACCGGCCGGGGCGACTCCGCGGAGGCGGCCGGTGCCCACACGTTCAGGGACAGGCAGTCCTCGTCCTCCACGGCCGCGTCGCCGAGCGGCACGGCGGGGTTCAGGGGCTGGGGACAGACGGGGCCGAAGGCGGTGGCATCCACTTCTCCCTCGGCATCCGGGGCGGGGAGGGGGTCGCGCCAGCGGCGATCGCCCGTGGGGGCGACGGCGAAACGGATGCCGCGCCAGGAGAGCACCGAGCGGTCGAGGAGGCCCCGGAAGGTTCCGGCGGGAGCGGTGACGGTGACGGGAGCGTCCATGGGGGTCCTCACACGGTGAGCTGGCGGATCAGATGGGCGGCCTCGGTGGAGGCCAGGACCGCGAAGAGCACGGTCATGATGACGGCATTGTGGGCGATCATCTCGTCCTTGAGGCGGCGCAGCGCCGCAACGATGCCGGGCAGCCCGGTCGCGGCGAGCACCGTGGGGACGATGAGCGTCAGCGATCCCGCCACAGCGAGCGCGACGCACAGCAGCACCGTCGCCGCCATCGGAAGGTGCGCCGTCCCCAGGACCGCGCCGCCCTTGAGCTCGAGGGGGATGTTCTTGCTGTTGGTCGCCGCCATCAGCAGGCCGAGACCGGCTGCGCGCGCCGGAGTGATGGCATCCACCGCGGAAAGCCACCCGGGCGTCGCGGGCGGGGTCCCCGGCTTCGGGCGGCCGAGCCAGCTCACGAGGGCGAAGGCGGCGAAGCCGACCGTGAGCAGCGCCGTGAGGATCAGGACGACGATCTTGCCGCCGCTCCCGTGGGACGCGGAGGACGCACCGGCGGACGTGATCGCGCCCACGGCCACCACCGCGAGGGTCACGGCGAGGAACGCGCCCGTGTACGCGGGCGCAGCGGTGCGGCCGCGGGCCGAGAGCAGGATCGCGACGACGGCGACGATCGGCAGCGGCGAGATCGCCATGCCGACCGCGAGGGGCAGGAGGGAGGAGAGTTCGGACATCGGGGCCGACGCTACGCGCTGCGGTCGACCCGACCACCGGAATGTTCGGTCCACACGACAGAACCCGCTGGCGCCGGGTCGTGGGCGACCAGGAAGAGCGCTTCGAGCTCCGCGTCGCCGCCGCGCGCCGCCAGACGGGCGCCCAGGCGGTCGGCCCGCGAGCCCGGCCTCAGGCGCGCCCCCGCGACGGGGGTGCCCGGCGAGATCACTCGCACGCGCAGACGCGGACCGGCCGCCGTCGCCGTGAGACGTACCTCGACGCGCGCGGTCCGCACGCGCGCGTGCTTGGCGGCGTTGAGCAGCCCCTCGGCCACGACGTCGATGACATCGTCGGCGAGCGCGGGGTCGGCGTTCAGCGCGGCGGCCGCGTCGTCGGCGACCTCCCCGTCGACGGGCATCGCCGCCCCCCAGGTCCGGAGCAGGGGGCCGAGGGAGGTCGCGCGCGGGGCGGGGGTGTCGAACACGCTCCGCACGGCGGCCGCGAGCGGAAGCATCCCGGCGCGGAATCCGGCCACCTCGGCGGGGCCGGCATCCGGATGCCGCAGCGTGAAGTGCACCGCCGCGCCCTGGGCGTCGGCGTGCACGAGGTCGGCCGCGCGGTGCAGGCCCGCCCGGACCCGGCGCGTGCCGAGGTCGTCGGCGCGTCCCCGGTCCGCGATCGCACTCGACAGCCGCCGGCGTTCCACCCGGAGGCGGTGGAGTCCGCCACGACCCAGGGCGAGCGCGAGGGCGAGCGCCGGGTAGGTCAGGGCGGGTACGGCCGCGAGCGGCAGCGTGACGCCCTGCAGCATCGCGACGGCCGTGAGCGCCTGCCCGACGAGCACGGCGGATGCGACGAAGACGAGGGTCCGGGCACGCGGGCGTCGAGCGAGCGGGGGCACCCGGGCGACGAGGTCGGCCGCCGACCCGCACGCGAGGGCCCCGACCACCCCGAGCAGGAGATCCGCCGGGGCGACGCTGCGAAGGGCGTAGGGGAGGACGGCGACCCCGTACAGCAGCGCTGTCGTCCCGATGGGCGGGAGGCGCAGGGGGAGCGGCGTCCGCACCCGCGGGCGGTCATCCACGAGCCCGCCGGCGACCGGGGTCGTGGGCGCCGCGTCGGCGCGCGCGGAGAGGTCGCGCGCGTGGGTGCGGAGAGCGGATGCCAGGGCTCGGACGTCCGCGACGGTGTCCAGTCGCGCGGTCTCGAGGGTGTCCGCGACGGCCGCGACCGCGGCCCTAGCCTCGGCGGTGTAGTGGCGCACGCGCGCAGCGCCGTCGTCCCACTGCGCGAGGACCTGGGCGAGCAGGGCATTGGTCTCGCGTGTCGAGCGGACGATGTCGACGAGCACGGCGGTCGCCACCAGGGCGATCGTCCACACCAGGAGATTCGTGGCTGCCCGCAACGGAGCATCTGCGGGGGGCAGCACGGCGAGTCCGGCGGCGTGCGAGACCGCATCCAGCAGGAGGGGGCGTCCGAGGGCGGTGGCGACGAGCGCTCCGGCGACGAGCGACGCTCGTGCGCGCGGGCGGCCGAGGGCGCGCTCGGCCAGCCCCACCCCGACCCACACGGCGCAGGAGATCGCCGCCGTCACCGTCGCGACCAGAGCACGTTCTGCGGGCGACAGCCCCGCGGGGAGCGGCGCCAGGACGGTCAGCGACACCGCGGCGATCGCGACGAAGGTCCAGCGCGTGACGAACCGGCTGCCGGAGAGCGCGCGGTCCACCGCCCGCAGCAGCGTCCTCACCCGACGGGGCCGAACTCGGCGAGGTAGAGCGCGCTCGCCCGGACGCGCGGGTTCGTCCCCGCCGCGCCGAGGCCGAGCCGCGAGAAGATGCGGCTCACCGCGCGCTCGACCGCGCGCGTCGTCGTGTCCCGCTCGCGCGCGATCTGCTCGTTCGACCATCCGCGCGCGACGAGGGCGAGCACCTCGACCTGCCGGCGGGTGAGCCCGGCCAACGGGGAGGCGCGCTGCGGCACCGGGGGAGCGGGCGGTGTCGTCGTGCGCAGCGCCGCCTCGATGGCATCCACCACGACGTCGGCGGAACTGACGTCGAGCTTGGACACGAACACCGCGCGGGTCGGGCCGGGGCGTCCGGCACCCGCGACCGCGCCCGGGAAGCTGCTGAGGAAGACGACGGCGAGGTGCGGGGCGAGACCGGTGAGCATCGTGGCCAGTTCGACGCCGGAGGGCCGCGACCCGAGGTCGATGTCGGTCACCAGCACATCGGGATCCGTGTCCGTGAAGAGGCCGGTCGCCTCGGCGGCGTCGGCCGCGCCGGTGACCTCGAAACCGCGGTGCGCGAGCATGTCGCACAGCAGGACACGCATCGCCGGCTGATCTTCCACGACGAGCACGCGACGCACCCACGCGGTCTCCACGCACTCACACTATCGACGTCAAGCCCCCTCGGATGTCGGGGGCCGGGCGTACCTTTTCGGCATGAGCGAGCTGTCCGCCCCCACCGGTCGTGAACCCGCCCTCGTCGCGCACCCCCGCCCCGACGGGTCCGCGCCGCGCGCGCTCGTCCTCGGCGCGACCGGCTATCTCGGCGGGCGTCTCGTGCCCCGCCTCCTCTCGGCCGGATATCGGGTGCGGGTGCTCGCCCGCGACGCCCGGCGCGTCGAGGCGTTCCCCTGGGGCCACGACGTCGAAACGGTCGAGGGCGACGCGACCGACGCGGCGGCAGTCGCCCATGCCGTCGACGGCGTCGACGTGCTCTACTACCTCATCCACTCGATGGGCGGCGGGCGCGACTTCGAGGACACCGACCGTCGCGCGGCCCGCACCGTCGCCGACGCCGCCGCGGCGGCATCCGTCTCCCGCATCGTCTACCTGGGCGGACTCCACCCCGACGACGCGCCGCTGTCGGCGCACCTGCGCTCGCGCGTCGAGGTGGGCGAGATCCTGCTCGCCAGCGGCGTGCCCGCGCTCGTGCTGCAGGCCGGCGTCGTGATCGGTTCGGGGTCGGCGTCGTTCGAGATGGTGCGGCACCTCACCGACGTCCTGCCCTACATGCCGGCGCCGAAGTGGGTGCGCAACCGCATCCAGCCGATCGCCGTGCGCGACGTGCTGCACTACCTGCTCGGCGCCGCGCGCGTGGCCCCCAACGTCAACCGCGCCGTCGACATCGGCGGACCCGACGTGCTGCGCTACGGGCAGATGATGAACGGCTACGCCCTCGAAGCGGGGCTGCACCAGCGCGCCATCGCGTCGCTGCCCGTCCTCACGCCGCGCCTGGCGTCGCACTGGGTGAACCTCGTGACCCCCATCCCCAAGTCGATCGCGCGCCCGCTCGTGGAGTCGCTGCAGAACGACTGCGTCGTGAAGGACCGCTCGGTCGACGACCTCGTGCCACGCCCCGAGGGCGGGTTGATGCCGTACCGCGAGGCCGTCCGGCGCGCGCTCGGCCGCGTGAACGACGACGCGATCGAGACCAGCTGGCAGGACTCCGAGGTCTCCGGCGCCCCCAGTGACCCGCTCCCCAGCGACCCCGAATGGGCGGGGCGCCTCGTGTACACCGACGAGCGCACCATGCGCACGAGCGCGAGCCCCGCGCAGCTGTGGTCGGTCATCGAGGGCATCGGCGGCGAGAACGGGTGGTACTCCTCCCCGCTCCTGTGGGCGATCCGCGGGTGGATGGACCGCCTCGTGGGCGGCGTCGGACTCGCGCGCGGGCGCCGGAGCCGTAGTGTCGTCACCGTCGGCGACGCGCTCGACTTCTGGCGCGTCGAGGCGATCGAGCCCGGCCACCTGCTGCGCCTCCGCGCCGAGATGAAGGTCCCGGGCGGTGCGTGGCTCGAGCTGCGCGCGAGCCCCGAGGGCGAGGGGGCGCGGTTCGACCAGCGCGCACTCTTCTTCCCCACGGGTCTCGCGGGGCGCCTGTACTGGCTGTCGGTGCTGCCGTTCCACGGGCTCATCTTCAGCGGCATGGCGCGGCGCATCACCGCGGCCGCCGAGTCGGTGCAGCGTGACGATCCGGAGCCGAAGGCGAAGGCCGGGCGCATCCCGCCGGAGGTCCCCGAGGTCGAGACGATCCCGTCCGCGGCCGACACGCGCGCCTAGGCTGGGACGGTGCCGTACACCGCCCGCGTGATCACCGTTTCCGACCGCTCCGCCGCCGGGCTCCGCGAGGATCGCGGCGGACCGCTGGCGGTGTCGCTGCTGCGGGAGGCGGGGTTCGACTGCGACGACCCCGTCGTCGTGCCCGACGGCGCCGACAACGTCGAGGCCGCCGTGCGCGGAGCGGTCGCGACGGGCGCCGCACTCGTCGTCACCACCGGCGGCACCGGCATCGCGCCCACCGACCGCACCCCCGAGGGCACCGCGCGCGTCCTCGATCGGGAACTCCCCGGCATCGCCGAGGAGCTCCGGCGCCGTGGCCTCGCCGACACCCCGCTCGCGGTGATCTCGCGCGGCCTCGCCGGGATCGTCGACCCCGCGACCCTCGTCGTCAACCTCCCGGGCTCCACGCGCGCCGTGGCATCCGGGATCGCGGTTCTCGCCGAGCTGGCCCCGCACGTCCTCGATCAACTCTCCGGAGGAGACCACTCATGAGCGCCGTCCGCATCGCCCAGCTGTCCGAGGAACCGCTCGATCTCGACGTGCACCTGCGCGCCGTCGAGGACGACGCCTCGGGGGCCGTCACGACGTTCGTCGGGCGCGTCCGCAACACCGACCCGGATGCCACGGATGCCGTCGTCGCGCTGGAGTACAGCGCGCACCCCGACGCGCCCGCCGCGCTTCACCGCATCGCCGAGGAGGCCGCCGCGGGCACCGACGCGATCGTGGCCGTGAGTCACCGCGTCGGCCGGCTCGGCGTGGGCGATGCCGCCGTCATCATCGCGGTGGCCTCGGGTCACCGCGCGGCGGCGTTCGAGGTGTGCCGCACCGTCATCGAGACGATCAAGACCGACCTCCCCGTGTGGAAGCGCCAGGTCGAGGCCGACGGCACGACGGCGTGGAAGGGGCTCGGCGGGTAGCGGCGAGCGGCGAGGCTGAGCCCGCGCGTCATACCTCCGCGAGGCGGGCCCCGCCGGTCGGGCGTCGGGCGATCGTCCGGCGGAGTGCCGAGACCGCCGAGGCGATCAGAAGGACGGCTGCGGCGGCGGCTGTGGCCACGGCGATGACCGTCTCGGTGTGCGGTGTGGTGTCGTAGGAGGAGCTGCCGACGACGGCCGGGGCGATCACGAAGCAGGCGAAGAAGTATCCCGGCACGGTGGTCATCAACAGCAGCGCGAAGGTGAGCGCGGTCGCCGGCGCCGACCGGATGCTCACCGCGACGAGGACGATGAGACCCGCGAAGGCGACGACACTGAAGAGGATGATCGGCCACTGGAGGAACGTGGGCGCCCCGAGGACACCGGAAGCGAGCGCGTGCACACCGGTGAGGCCGAGGCCCACTGCCGTTGACACCGCGGCCATCCTCGAGAGGCCGTGTGCGGGGCCGTGCCCTCGGCCGACGAGTACGAGCACGCCCGCGGCCAGCAGAAGGTAGCCCGCCCCGAACCACTGCGCGGCTGCCCCGATGTTCTCCCACGGGTCGGCGGGGTAGGAGTAGTCGAAGAGATGGTCTTCGATCCAGCGATCCCGGCGCGTCCACGTCGTCAGGGCGACCAACCATCGTTCGGCTGCGGCGATGTACTGCAGAGCAGCCGAGCCGAGCAGGAATGCGGCCGCGCTCACCTGCCTACGCGGATCGACGGCCGGTCGAAAGAGGATCCTCCCCATGGCAGCAGGCTACGGCTGATGCATGCGGCACGGGCTGAACATCGGGTGACGCGTGAGCACGGCCACCCGGGGTGTCACCCGCCGGCGAACGGCGGCAGAACGTCGACGTGCGCGACCCCGGCGAGGGGCGCGTCGTCGTCGCGGCGCTCGCCGTCGACGATCACGGCGCAGCGGTCCAGGATGCCGACGAGCGCGGGGTGGGCGGCGAGCACCGCCGCGCGCAGCGCCGCGAGCGAGGATTCCCCGCGGTCCTCGGCATCCGTTCCCGCAGCCTCCGCCGCGGCGGCGAAGTAGCGCACCCGCACGCTCACGCGGGCTCCCCGGGACGATGCCAGTCGCCGGACTTGCCGCCGGTCTTGGCGACGATGCGCACGTTCTCGATGAACGTGCCCTTGTCGAGACCCTTCACCATGTCGACGATGGCGAGGGCGGCGACCGAGACGCTCGTGAGCGCCTCCATCTCGACTCCGGTGCGGTCGGCGGTGCCGACGGTGGCCTCGATCTCGACACCGTCGTCGACGATCTCCAGGTCGACCGAGGCGCGGTGCACGCCGATCACGTGCGCGAGGGGCAGGAGCGTCGGCGTCGACTTCGCGGCCTGGATGCCGGAGATCCGCGCCACGGCCAGCACATCGCCCTTCGGTGCCGTCCCGTCGCGGAGGGCGGCGACCACCTCGGGCGCGCACCGGACGAACCCGCGCGCCGTGGCGGTGCGGACGGTGGGCTGCTTGGCGGTGACGTCGACCATGCGGGCGTGGCCCGCGGCATCCAGGTGGGTGAAGGTCATGGAATCAGCATGACATCGACGGGATCGCCGACGGCGACGGCGGACACCTCGGCGGGGACGATCGCGAACGCCTCGGCGCGCGCGAGGGACGCCGCGAGGTGCGAGCCGGAGCCGCCCGCGGTGGCGGGGCGAACAGTGCCGGCGACGAGGTCGATCGCGGCGGGGAGGTACTGGCGGCGACCGGGCGGGGTCTTCCACGGTTCGGACGCGGTGAGCCGGGCGCGACGGCGGTCGATGGTCGCGCGGCCCTGCAGGGCGAGGAGGGCGGGGCGCACGAACACCTCGAACGACACCGCGACGCTCACGGGGTTGCCGGGCAGCCCGAACACGAGGCGGCCGTCGTCGAGCACGCCGAACGCCTGCGGCTTGCCGGGCTGCATCGCGACCTTCACGAAGGCGATCCTCTCGGAGAGGGCCTGCCGCACCGGTTCGTACGCCCCCGCGCTCACACCGCCCGTGAAGATGACGACGTCGACACCGTCCTCGCGCGCGAGGACACCGTCGACCGTGCCGGCCTCGTCGGTGACGTGCGCGACGAGGACGACCTCGGCGTCGGCGTTCGCGACGAGGGAGGCCAAGAGGGTGGAGTTCGAGTCGGGCGTCTGACCGCGGCCCGGAGCGAGTCCCGGCGGCACGAGCTCGCTTCCCGTCGACACCACGGCGACCCGCGGCCGGCGGCGCACCTCGACGCGGTCGACACCCGCGGCCGCGACGGCCGCGAGCGCGTACGGTCCCAGCCGCTCGCCCGCCGCCAGCACGACGTCGCCCGTGCGCACGTCGCCTCCGCGGCGGCGGATGAACGCCCCCGCGGCGGCGGGCGCACGCCGTACCTCGACGGTGCCGAGCGAGTCGGCGAGGCCGCCCGTGGTGTCCTCGAACGGGACGATGGCGTCGGCGCCGGTGGGTACGGGCGCACCCGTCATGATCCGCACCGCTTCGCCCGGGCCGAACGCCGGATCGTCGTCGGATCCCGCCGGCAGGTCGGCGACCACTCGCAGTGACACGGGGGAATCGGCATCCGCGCCCTCGACGTCGGCGAAACGCACGGCGAACCCGTCCATCGAGGAGTTGTCGTCGCCGGGGAGGTCGTGGCGGGCGTGCACGTCCGCGGCGAGCGTGCGGCCCGCAGCCTCGGCGAGCGAGACGGTCTCGACGGGCAGAGGCTCCACGGCGGCGAGGACGCGCGCGCGGTGCTCTTCGACGGTGAGCAGATCGGTCACGGGGTCCTCCGGGGCGCGAGCGGGACGATGTCGTGGCGGGAGCGCAGGGCGTCGATGACGACGAGGCGTCCGAGGAGTGGTTCGCCCGCGCCGGTGATCAGCTTGATCGCCTCGGTCGCGAGCAGCCCGCCGACCTGCACGCACAGCGCGCCGAGCACGCCCACCTGCGCGCACGTCGGCGGCTCACCGACCGAGTCGGGCGGGAACACGTCGCCGAGCGTCACAGGGGCGTGCCCCTCGGGCGGCCGCGACCAGAACACCGTGGCCTGGGCCGACCACTCCTGCACGGCGCCCCACACCAGCGGCATCCCGAGCTCGTCGGTCGCGGATGCCACGGCGCTGCGGGTGTCGAACGTGTCGCTGCCGTCGATGACGACGTGGGCTCCGCCGAGGAGATCCCGGGCGTTCTGGGGGGTGAGGCGGGAGTTCTCCTCGCGCACCTGCGTGAGGGGCGAGAGGTCGCGGATCGCCCGGGCGGCGGATGACGTCTTGGGCGCGCCGATGTCGTCCACGCGGTGCATCAGCTGACGCTGCAGGTTCGTGCGCTCGACGACGTCGTCGTCGATCACGATCAGTTCGCCGACGCCGGCGGCGGCGAGGGCGAGCAGCACGGGTGACCCGAGTCCCCCCGCGCCGACGACCGCGATGCGCGCGGCCGCGAGACGGCGCTGTCCTTCTTCGCCGATCCCGGCGAGGACGGCGTGCCGGGCCGTGCGGATGAGTTCTTCGGGGGCGAGGGATGCCACCGGCTCAACGAGCGGGATCATCCGCCGATCGCGCTCATCGTGCGCTCCGGCTGGACGAAGTCGGCACGCGCCAGGCCGACGCGGTCGGAACCGTGGGCGCGGGGCTTGCGCCACATGGCATCCCGCCAGATCTGTGCGAGGTCGGCGTCGCTCGCGCCGTCGCGCAGCGCCGTGAGAAGGTCGGTCTCTTCGTGCGAGAAGAGGCACGAGCGGACGCGGCCGTCGGCGGTGACGCGCGTGCGGGTGCACGCGGCGCAGAACGGTTCGGTGACCGAGGAGATGATGCCGACGTGCCCGGCCAGGGTGCGGTCTCCGCGGCGTCGCACCTCCCAGCGTTCGGCCGGCGCGGCACCCCGACCGCGGGGGTCGCCCTCGAGGTCGAACACGTCCTCGAGGGCGGCGCGGATCTCGCGGGCCGGCACGACCTGCGTCTCGGTCCACGACCGGTCGCCGTCGAGCGGCATGTCCTCGATGAAGCGCATCTCGTAGCCGTGGGTGACCGCCCAGTCCACCAGCGGCACGATCTCGGTGTCGTTGATCCCGCGCAGCAGCACCGCATTGATCTTGATGGGCCCGAGGCCCACGGCCTGGGCTGCCTCGAGCCCCGCGAGCACCTTGTCGAGGTGCGGGCGGCGGGTGAGCTCGGCGAAGGTCTCGGGGTGCAGCGTGTCGAGCGAGGCGTTCAGGCGCGTGAGTCCGGCGTCCTTGAGCGCCCGCGCACGGCGGTCGAGCCCCACGGCGTTCGTCGTCATCGCGATCGGCAGATCGGGGTGATCGAAGCGGATGCGGGCGATGACGTCCTCGAGGTCTTTGCGCACGAGCGGTTCGCCGCCCGTCAGGCGCAGCTCCTCGGCCCCGAGGGCGCGGACGGCGACGCGGACGATGCGAGCGATCTCCTCGCCGGTCATCAGCTGCTGCTGCGGCATCCACGGCAGACCCTCGGCGGGCATGCAGTACGTGCAGCGCAGGTTGCACTTGTCGATCACCGACACGCGCAGGTCGCGGGCGACGCGGCCGAACCGGTCCAGCAGGCCCCCCTCGCGGGGGGCTCCGGTCTCGCGCACGGCATCCATGGGTCGAGCCTAGGCGAGTGGGGGAGGCCCGGGGTCGCTGTGCGAGGGGTCGCGGCGCTAGCGTCATGACATGCCGAACACCTTCCGCATCGCGCCCGCCGCGCGGCTGCTCGGAGTGAGCGACGACACCGTGCGCCGCTGGATCGACCAGGGGCTCCTCCCCACCACCGGCGCCACGCCCACGGAGATCCCCGGCGAAGCTCTCGCCGCCCGCGCCGTCGCCCTCGCCGACGAGCCCGACGACCCCACCGGGGTGTCCTCGAGCGCCCGCAACCGCTTCGTCGGCATCGTCACACGGGTGCGCGTCGACGGGGTGATGGCGCAGGTCGATCTGCAGTGCGGTCCGCACCGCGTGGTCTCGCTCATGTCGGCCGAAGCCGCGGAGGAGCTCGCTCTCGAGCCCGGCGCTCTGGCGGTCGCCTCGGTGAAGGCGACGGTCGTGACGGTGGAGACCCCCCGCGCCTGAGGTGTCGCGAATACGGCTTACAACGACCCTATGGTCCGCAGATGAGGAACAATGGATGCCGCGGCCGTCGGTGTCGCCGAAAGGACCTCTCATGCGACGCCCCCTCCGCCTCGCCGCGCTCCTCGCCGCCGGCGCCCTGCTCGCCGGCTGCGCCGCTCCGGCCGCCTCGTCCGCTCCCTCGGCATCCGCCGACGGACTCTCCGGCACCGTCGAGGTGTACGCGGCGGCGTCGCTGCAGCGGTCGTTCGACCAGATCGCCCAGGCGTTCGAGACCCGGCACCCCGGCGTCACGGTGACCGCGGTGTACGACGGCTCCAGCACGCTGGCCACCCAGATCGGCGAGGGAGCGCCCGCCGACGTCTTCGCCTCGGCCGACGAGAAGAACATGGCGAAGGTCGCCGACCGGGCCCCCGAGCCGCAGATCTTCGCGGGCAACACCCTGGTCGTCGCGGTGCCCACCGGCAACCCCGGGAAGGTGCAGAGCCTCGCCGACCTCGCGCGCGTGACCACGGTGCTGTGCGCGGCGGAGGTGCCGTGCGGCGCCGCATCGCAGACGTTGCTGTCGAACGCCGGTGTCGCCGTGACCCCGGCCAGCGCCGAGCAGAACGTCACCGCCGTGCTCACCAAGGTCGCCGCCGGCGAGGCGGACGCGGGCCTGGTGTACGCCACCGACGTGGTGGGCCGCACCGACGTCGCGTCGATCGTGCCGGAGGGGGCGGATGCCGTGGTCAACCGCTACCCGATCGCCGCGCTGGCCGATGCTCCGAACCCCGCCGCGGCCGCCGCGTTCGTCGACTTCGTGCTGTCGGCGGACGGGCAGAAGATCCTCGCCGACGCGGGGTTCCGGGCTCCGTGAAAGGGGCAGGCTACGTTCCCCGCTGGCTGATCGTGCCGGCGGTCATCGGGCTGCTCTTCCTCCTCGTCCCGCTCACCGCGCTCGTCGCGCGGGTGGAATGGTCCACGCTGATCGCCGACGTCACCTCACCGACGGCGCTGCAGGCCCTCGGCCTGTCCCTGGGCACCGGGGCGGTGGCGACGCTCGTGTGCGCCGCTGTCGGCATCCCGCTCGCCCTCCTCATCGCGCGGAGCTCCCCCCGGACCGCGGCCCTCCTCCGGGCGCTCGTGACGGTTCCGCTCGTGCTCCCGCCGATGGTCGGCGGCGTCGCGCTCCTCTACCTCTTCGGCCGCAACGGCTGGTTCGGCGCGCTGGGCCTGCCGTTCACCACGACCGCGGTCGTGCTCGCGCAGGTGTTCGTGGCGCTGCCGTTCCTCGTGCTCGCCGTGGAGGGGGCGCTGCGCAGCACGGGCGTCGAGATCGAGCGGACCGCGGCCTCGCTCGGTGCCTCGCGGGTGACGATCCTGCGGCGGGTGACCCTGCCTCTGGCCGCACCGGGCATCGTCGCCGGCATCGTGCTGTGCTTCGCCCGCGCGATCGGCGAGTTCGGCGCCACCGCCCTGTTCGCCGGCAACCGGCCGGGCGTCACGCAGACCATGCCCCTCGCGATCTACACCGCGTTCAACGGTGGCGGCGTCGGCCAGGGCACCGCGGTCGCGCTCGCGCTCCTGCTGCTGGTGACGGCGATCGCGGTGCTGCTGCTCGTCCGCGGCTGGCGGCCTCCCGTGGGGGCGTCATGAGCGCCGCGCTGTCCGCGCACGTCGTGGTGCAGCGGCGGGCGTTCCGCGTGGACGTCGCGTTCGACGTCGCCCCGGGAGAGACGCTGGCCATCATGGGGCGCAGCGGCGCGGGGAAGTCCACGGTGCTCGAGGCGCTCGCGGGGCTCCAGCGGCTCGACGGCGGCGAGATCGCGCTCGACGGACGCGTGATCGACCGTTTCGCGCCCCCGCGGGTGCGCACCGACCCGATGCGGCGCGGCATCGTGCTGCTCGGGCAGGATGCGCGGCTCTTCCCGCACCTCTCGGTGCGCGAGAACGTCGCCTTCGGTCCCCGCGCGGCCGGCGTCGCGGTCGCCGATGCCCGCGCGGACGCCGACGCGTGGCTCGCCCGTGTCGGGCTCCCGGGGGTCGGGGACCGTCGGCCGGCCGAGCTCTCCGGCGGCGAGCAGCAGCGGGTGGCGGTGGCCCGCGCCCTCGCCGCGCGACCGCGGGCCGTGCTCCTGGACGAACCGCTCGTCGCGCTGGATGCCGTGACCGCCGCCGAGATCCGCACGATGCTGCGGGACGCCCTCGACGGAGTCACCGCCGTCGCCGTCACCCACGACGCCGTCGACGCCGCGATCCTCGCCGACCGGCTGCTCATCGTCGAGGCGGGACGGGCGACCCAGCTCGGACCGGTGCGCGAGGTGCTCTCGGCACCGGCGTCGGAGGTCGCGGCACGCATCGCCGGCCTCGAGCGCGTCGACGGCACAGCCTCCGCCGGAAGCTGGGTGCTCGGCGACCTCCGGCTCGCGTCGACGGATGTTAGATCCCGCGCGCTCGCGGCGGAGGCCGGGCGCGCGATCGCCGCCGTGTTCCGGGCGGCGGACGTACGCGTGGGGGAGTCCGCGGTCAACGCGTGGCGCGCACGGGTGGTGCGACTGGAGCCGACTCCGACCGGTGTGCGGCTCCTCGCCGATGTCGGTGCCGCGGAGATCGACGCGGTGACGGCGGCCGACCTGGCGGCGGGAGACGTCGTGACCCTGTCGATTCCGCCGGATCGCGTGCGGTTCGTCGCGGCATCCTGACGCGCGCGTCACGGCATCGTCAGATGCACAACGGACCGCCCAGATCGACGGTGCGTCCGTTCAGCGTGTAATCGCCCTCCGCGCACAGCAAGGTGTCCGGCGTCGGACGGACGATCAGCGGAGTGTAGGCACCCTGGACGTCGTGTTCGGTGGCTTCCATCCGCAGGGGTCCCGTGGGAGCTGTCAGAGGGTAGATCGCGATCGTCACGGTATTCCCCGCGCCCTGCGCGTCGTAGCGAGTGAGACGCCCCCATCCGGCCTGGCATTTGTCGGACCAGATGATCTCGAGCAGGGAGTCGCCCGCTCGTGTGTCCGAGGTCGCGACGGCCGCGTCGTCGATGCAGGGCGTCGTAGCGGGGTCCACGCCGTTCGCCACCGTGATCTGCGGCTCGCCGATCCGCGGTGCGGTGACGGCGGAGACCACGGCGACGCCCCCGAGGGTGCCGAGGACACCGACCGTGAACGCGGCGACCGAGAGGAGCGCGGCGTTGCGGCGGGTGACGGTCCGCGCGGCCGGAGTCTCGCCGGAGGGTGTCGTCGCGGCATCGCTCTCGCGGGCCGCGCGGGCGAGCGCCCGTCGACGCCGGAGGAGGGCCTCCGGATCCTCGTCGAGCGCGCTCACGAGCGCCGACACCGTGCGTTCCGTCGGCAGAGTGCGGCCGGCGAACGCATCCGACAGGACGCTGCGCGAGATTCCGGTCCGATGCTGCAGATTCACCAGGGTGGGGCTTCCCGCATCCAGACGCAGTCGGCGCAGCTCTCCCGCGAAGTCGCGGATCGGATCATCCTCGCCGGATTCCGTGGATGCCGTCGTTTCCGTGCTCTCGTCCACCGCGTCTCCCCCTGACGACATGAACTTCTTTTCCGAGTTCGTCCGGAACGGATCCTTCCGGACGCTTTCGAGAACCTACATGGGGAATCCTCCCCATGGGGGCGCGGCGGGAAAAGCGCTTTCGTGGGGGGAAGCGGAGGGGACCCATGGGGGGCGATGTGACAGGCGGGGGCGAGACCGGGGGGCCGACGTCCATCCCGTCGGCAGGGCTCCAGTTGGAGTACTGCGGGGAATGGACGTCGGTGCCTCCGGGCGCCGCCTTCACGGTCGGGAGGTCGGGGGACCTCGTGCTCGACGACAACTCCGAGCTGGACCCGGCTCTGGCGGAGTTCTCCGACGTGGACGGCATCTGGTTCCTCCGGAACACCGGTACGCAGACGTCCCTCTCCGTCGCGGACGGAGAGGGACGATTCCACTCGCAGGTGCCGCCGGGCTGCCGGATCCCGGTGGTCTTCGGCCATACCGCCGTGGTCTTCCGCGCCGGCCCCACGACGTACGAGATCGGCGTGTACGTCGCGGCCCCGATCTATTCCGCGCCCGCGTCCGCCGTCGCGGATCGTGACCGGCACGCGGGGAGGGAATCGCTCGGCGAGATCGTCCTCACGCTGTCGCAACGCCAGCTGATCGTCGCACTGGTCGAACCGCTCCTGCGCTCCGAGAGCGCGGGTCTGGGCGACATCCCGACCAGTGCCCGGGCTGCGGCGCGTCTGGGGTGGACCCTGACGCGCTTCAACCGCAAGCTGGACAACGTCTGCGACAAGCTCGATCGTCACGGAGTCCCGGGCCTGCGCGGGGGCGTCGGGGCCTACGCGACCAACCGGCGGATCCGTCTCGTGGAGTTCGCGGTCGCCGCGCGGCTCGTGACCCGCATGGATCTCCGGCTGCTCGACCTGGCGGATCCCGTGGGGGACGGCGCGCTCAGCTGAGTCCGGTCACGACCCGCCCGTCCTCCAGCCGTACGGTGCGGTCGACCAGTTCCTCGGGCACGTCGACGTGCGAGACGAGCACGACGGCGCGCCCGCGGTCGACCGCGCCGAGCAGGTCGCGCAGGAGCGCGTCGGATGCCGCCGGGTCGACGCCCGCGGTGGGCTCGTCGAGCACGAGCACGGGGAACCCGCGCAGCAGGGCCCGCGCGAGCGCGAGGCGCTGGGCCTGTCCCCCCGAGACGAGGCCGCCCCGGTCGCCGACCGTCGCATCCAGTCCGCCGCGTTCGGCGACCCACGCGTCGAGTCCGACGCGGGCGAGCGCCGCGGTCAGTTCGGCGTCGCCGGCGTCGTCGCGCGCGAACAGCAGGTTCTGACGCACCGACTCGTCGAAGAGGTACGGCGACTGTTCGACGAGGCCGATCGTGCGGCGGAGGTCGTCGCCGGCGAGGTCCCGGGCTTCGACGCCGCCGATCGTGAACGAGCCGTCGTAGTCGAGGAACCTCGCGAGGACGTGGGCGAGCGTGGTCTTCCCGGCCCCGCTCGGACCCGTGACGAGGACGCGCTCGCCCGCACCGACGCGGAGGTCGACATCGGCGATGCGTCCGGTGTCGTCGAGTCCGGCGTCGGACCGGGCCGGCCAGTGCGCGCGCACGTCCCGCAGCTCGATGCCCTCACCGAGGGCGGGGGCAGTTCCCGTGGCGGCGGGCTCGTCACGGGGGAGACCCTCGGGGATCTCGGACGGGACGGCGTCGGCGATCCGCTCGGCCGCGGCGCGCACCTGCCGCCACGACGCTAGCGCCAGCGGCACGGGCCCGAACACCTCGAACACCGCCATCGGGAGCAGCACGACGACCGCGAGTCCGGGGCCGGAGAGGGTGCCGCCCGCGACGGCGGGCGCGGCGACGGCGAGCGCGAACAGCGACGCGAGTCCGGCGAGCACCGACACGGTGCCGGAGGTGAGTCCCTGGGCGGCTCCGCGTCGCACGACCGCGCGGCGCAGCGCCCGGTCGGCCGCCCGCACCCGCGCGCGTGCGGTGTCGAGGGCGCCGTAGGCGGTCAGGACGTCGAGGTTCGTGAGGAGGTCGTGGACGGCGTCGGCGACGTCGGCTCGGAGCGGAGCGATCGCCCGCTCGGCGCGCGCCCCGGCCGCCCACCCCGCGGCCACCGACACCGCGAACGCCGCCGCCAGGCAGGCCAGGAGGACCAGTGCCGCGGGCCACGACACGAAGGCCGTGAACACGACCGCCGCGAGCGAGGTCAGCGCCGCGACCGAGAGGGGCAGCACGACCCGCAGGGGCAGGTTCTGCAGCTCCTCGACGTCGTCGACCACGCTCGACAGCAGCCCGCCACGGCGCGCGCGGCCGAGGCCGTCGGGGGCCAGCGGCACGAGCTCGCGCACGAGGTCGGCGCGGACGTCGGCGAGGCGTTCGAGGGCCGCGTCGTGCCCGGCGAGGCGTTCGAGGTACCGGAAGACGCCGCGGGAGAGGGCGAACGCCCGGACACCGACGACCGCGACGGAGAGGTACATGACCAGCGGCTGCTCGGCCGCCCGGGCGATCAGCCACGCGCTCGTGGCGAGGAGCGCCACCGCGCTCCCGGCCGTCCCGAAGCCCGACAGCACCGCCGGGGCGAATCGCCGCCGCGACGGCATCGCGGAGGCCAGGATGCCGCGCACCCGCCCGTTCACGCGCGCACCCCCAGGTCGATCACGCGGTCGGCGATCTCCCGCGCCGACGGGCGGTGCGACACCAGCAGCACTCCGGCGCCGGCGTCGGCCTCGCGGCGGAGTGTGCGCCACACGTGCGCTTCGGTGTCGGCATCCAGGGCGCTCGAGGGTTCGTCGAGGACGAGGATCCGTGCCCCGGCGGTGCGCGAGCGGCAGAGGGCGCGGGCGACGGCGACGCGCTGCGCCTGCCCTCCTGACAGCCCCGCGCCGCCCGCACCCAGCGGGGTCGCCGGGTCGAGGTCGGCGGCGCCGGCGTCGGCGAGCGCCGTCGCGATGGTGTCGCGATCGACGTCGGCGCCGAGGGCGACGTTCTCGGCGACGGTGCCCGACACCAGTCCGGGTCGCTGGCCCGCCCACGCGACGGCGGCGCGGGCGTGGGCCACGGGGCGTCCGTCCAGGCGGATCTCGCCGGAGTGCTCGGCGTAGCCGAGGAGCGCGGCGACGATACTCGACTTGCCCACTCCGCTCGGGCCCGTGACCAGGACGACCTCGCCCGGTCCCACGGACAGGGAGACCGTCGGCATCCGGTGCGCTCCGCGGTCCACGCGGACGTCGCGCAGTTCGAGCACCGTCCCTGCCGCGGGGGCGGGGGCCTCGGTCGTGGGCGCGAGGCGGGCGGCATCCAGGGCGTCGAAGATCTCCTCCGTCGCGGCGACCCCTTCGGACGCGGCGTGGAACTGCACGCCCACTTGGCGCAGCGGCAGGTACGCCTCCGGCGCGAGCAGCAGGACGAACAGCCCGACCAGCAGGCTCAGGTCGCCCGAGAGGAGGCGGAAGCCGATCGTCACGGCGATGATGGCGACCGAGATGGATGCCAGGAACTCCAGCGCGAAGCCGGAGAGGAACGACACGCGCAGCACCGTCATCGTCTCGCGCTTGTAGTCGCGCGTGACCTTCTCGATCGTGTCCGCGGCGCGGTGTTCGCGGCCGAAGGCCTTGAGCGTCCCGAGACCCTCCACGGTGTCGGCGAACCGGGCCGCGAGTCGGCCGAGGGTGCCGTACTGCTTCTTCTGCACGGCGCGGGTCGCGAGGCCGATCAACACCATGAACAGGGGGATCAGGGGGATCGTCAGCACGACGGTGAGGCCGGACAGGGGGTCGGCGAGGGCGATCGCGCCGATGAGGATGGGGGTCGTGATCGCGGTGGCCACGAGCTGCGGGAGGTAGCGGCCGAAGTAGGCGTCGAGGGCCTCCAGGCCGTGTCCGGCCGTGACCGACAGCGACGCGGCGTTGCGGCGACCGAGCCACCCCGGACCCAGGGTCGTGACAGCGGCCACCAGGCGCTCGCGCAGTTGCAGGGACGCGGCCGCCGCTCCCCGGGCGGACACGCGTTCGGATGCCGCGATGAGGAGGCCCCGAACGGCGACCAGCGCCGCCGCGGCCGCCACGAAGCCCGTCAGCTCGCCGATCGGCCGCCCGTCGATCGCGCCGACGAGCGCGGAGGTGAGAGCCCAGGCGAACCCGACGACGACCCCCGTCTGGGCGAGGACGACCGCCGCGCTCACCGCGAAGAAGCTGCGTGAGGCGGAGGCGTACCGCACCAGTCGGGGGTCGACGGGGCGCACCCGTGTCGTGTCGGTCAATGCGCCACCAGGGCTGCCTTCTCGATGCGGGCGCGGGTGACGCGCTTGCGGAACACCCAGTAGGTCCACCCCTGGTACGCCAGGACGAGCGGGAGGAAGACGAGCGCCGCCCAGCTCATGATCGTGAGCGTGTAGTCGGTGCTGGAGGCGTTCTCGATCGTCAGACCCGAACCCGGTTCGAGGGTCGAGGGCATGACGTTCGGGAAGAGCGCGAAGAACAGGGCGCCGACCGCGGTGACGATCGTGATCGCACCGAGAGTGAAGGCCGTGCCCTCGCGGTCGCGCAGGTTCGCCACCCACGACCCGATGAGCGCGAGCGCGGCGATCCCGGAGAGGGCCACGACGCCAAGGAGGAGCGGTGCCTGATTGTTCGCCGCCTGGATGATCGTCCAGACCAGGAACAGGGCGGCCGCGACGATCGTGGCCAGGCCCGACTTCTTCGCCAGGGCGCGGGCGTCCTCCCGCACCTGACCGTCGGTCTTCAGGGCGACGAAGTAGACGCCGTGCGTGAAGAACAGCAGCAGGGTCACCAGGCCCCCGAGGATGCCGTAGGGGTTGAGCAGCGTGAAGAGGGTCCCGACGTATTCGTGGTCGGCATCCAGGGGCACGCCCTGCACGATGTTCGCGAAGGCGACGCCCCACAGGAACGCCGGCACGGCGGAGCCGATGACGATCATCCGGTCGAAGCCGCGCTTCCACTTCAGCGAATCGCGCTGGTGGCGGTACTCGAACGAGACGCCGCGGGCGATGAGCGCCAGCAGGATCAGCAGCAGCGGGAGGTAGAACCCGCTGAACAGCGTGGCGTACCACTCCGGGAACGAGGCGAACAGCGCCGCCCCGGCGACGATCACCCACGTCTCGTTGAGGTCCCACACGGGGCCGATGGTGTTGATGATCTGCCGGCGGGCGATGTCGTCCTTTCCGAGGAAGGGGAGCGACATGCCGACGCCGAAGTCGAACCCGTCGAGGACGAAGTAGCCGATGAAGAGGAATCCGACGATCCAGAACCAGAGGTATGCGAGGTCCATGACTGTGCTCCTAGTAGACGGTCGTCGGGGTGTTCTCGACGGTGTCGGGCTCGCGCGGCGCGTTCGGGTCGGGTAGCGGATCCGGGCCCTTCTGCGCGTACTTCTTGATGAGTCCGAACTCCACCACGGCGAGCGTGGCGTAGATCGCGGTGAAGGCGACGAGCGAGATCAGCACGCTCCAGCCGGGGACACTGGGGGAGACCCCGTCCTGCGTGAGCATCAGGCCGAACACGATCCAGGGCTGGCGGCCCATCTCGGTGAAGACCCAGCCGACCAGGCTGCCCAGCAGCGGCAGAGGAGCGGCCCAGATCGCCACGCGCCACATCCACGGCGCGACCGGGCGCTTGGCGTTCTTGCGCGTGACCCACAGGCCCACGACGCTGATGAGGGTCGCGAGACCGCCCAGCGCGATCATCCAGCGGAAGGCCCAGTACGTCACCCACAGGACGGGGGCGAAGTTGCCGTCGACCTGGTCGGCGAACTGCGGGAACATCTGCTGGCTGTACATGGTGTTGAGGTCGTTGATCCCCTCGACGCAGCCGTCGAGCGAATGCGTCGACAGGATGCTGAGGAGGAACGGCACGCGGATCGAGAACAGTTCGCTCGTTCCGTCGGGGGTGCCGAGCGTGAAGATCGAGAACGAGGCGTTCGCCCCGCACACGGTGTTGAAGGTCGCTTCCGCCGCGGCCATCTTCATCGGCTGGGTGGCCACCATCACCAGGCTCAGCTGGTCGCCGGCGATCGCGACGAGGACGAAGGACACGACCGTCGCCCACAGGCCGAATCGCAGCGGCGCGCGCATCATCTCGACGTTGCGACCGCGGGCCAGGTGCCACGCGGAGACGGACACGACGATCATCGCCGCGAACATCCAGCCGGAGAAGATCGTGTGCGGGAAGGCGGCGAGGGCCACGGGGTTGGTCAGCAGCTTCCCGAAGTCGATCAGCTCGGCACGGTGGCCGTCGGCGGACATCTGGTAGCCGACCGGGTTCTGCATGAACGCGTTCGCGGCGATGATGAAGTACGCCGACAGCGTCGCGCCGATGCTGGCCAGCCAGATGCTCGCGAGGTGGAGGCCCCGCGGGAGCTTGTCCCACCCGAAGATCCACAGGCCGATGAACGTCGCTTCGAGGAAGAAGGCCAGCAGTCCCTCGAAGGCGAGGGGTGCGCCGAAGACGTCGCCGACGAAGCGGGAGTAGGCCGACCAGTTCATGCCGAACTGGAACTCCTGCACGATGCCGGTCACGACGCCCATGGCGAAGTTGATCAGGAAGATCTTGCCGAAGAAGCGGGTGAGGTGCAGCCACTTCACGTCGCCCGTGCGGTACCAGACGGTCTGGAAGATCGCCACGACCAGCGACATGCCGAGCGTGAGGGGCACGAAGAGGAAGTGGTACAGGGTGGTCAGTCCGAACTGCCACCGAGCCAGCATGAGGGGGTCGAGCCACTCCACGGGATGTCTCCGATCGACGGTCTTCTCTGTGGTCTGACCACAGGCTACTCCCGCGTCACCGCGCGGAAAACAGGGTGATTCGGTATCGAACGATATACTTGGGAAAGCTTTTCGCGGTGGGTCGGAGGTCCCTATGACGGTGCGCCAGAGCCTGCTAGCGATCCTCGATCAGGGCGATTGCTACGGTTCCCAGCTGCGCGCCGAGTACCTGCGTCGCACGGGGGTCGCGGTGAACGTCGGTCAGGTCTACACGACCCTCGAACGACTCGAACGCGACGGCCTCGTCGAGCATCGCGGCGTGGATGACGAGGGCCGCGTGCTGTGGGGGGCGACCACCGCCGGCCGCGCCGAGGCGCGGGCATGGCTGCGGGCGGCCTCGATCGTCGACCGCCGCGACGATCTCGCCCTGCGCATCGCGCTCGCGCTCACCCTCCCCGGCGTCGACGTGGCCGACGTCATCGCCGCCCAGCGTGCCGCCGTCCAGGACGCGCTGGCGACCGCCGAACCGGACGACGACAACTCGGATGCCGTGACCCGCGCCATCGTGTCCGCTGCGCGTCGCTCGCGGCTCGAGGCCGAACTGCACTTTCTCGATGAGGCCGAACACCTCGCGGGGGAGGCCGCGCCGTTCGACCTGTCGGACGAGCGTCCCCGCCGCGGCCGTCCCGTTCGCAGCGCGCTCTGAGCACGTAACGCCCCTTTGCGGATCCGTCAACCCCGGCACGGCATCCCGCCCTTCGACGCACCCTGAGAGCACCCCGGTACGCAAGGAGCTCTCATGGTCATGGACATTCCGCTCGATCGCCCGGGGCAGCCGAACACCGTCACCGAGATCCCCTGGACGCGCATCGACCTCGACCTCTACGAGGTCGCCCGCGAGGGTCGGATCGCCGGTTACGTGGAGGTCGTCGGCGCCGTGTTCGTCGCTCTCGGCGGCACGCGGTACGACCGCGCGGTGGAAGTCGCGCAGCACCTGACGTTCCACGCGGCCGTCGACACCGTTCTCCGACGCGCCGGTCGCTGACGCCCCGCGGGTAGCACCGTCTCCGGGAGAGTCAACCCCCTCGGCCATGGCCTCGTGCTGACGCAGTGTCGGAGAACCAGGAGGTCGACATGTTTCCGCGACTCGCCGGTGGTGGTCGACGATGACCGCCGACCCTTTCCCCACCGGACCCCACCGCCCCGTGCGCATCGCGCACCTGCCCCCGCTGCGTAAGCACGCGCGAGAATCGAAGGATGACACGAACGCTGGCCGTTCTGCCAGGCGCGGCGCGCCGATTGTGCCTGAGCCGCCGGAAGGGCGAGATCTGCACGCGTAAGAAGGGCCATCGCGGCCTCCATCACCGGCGCGGCGGTGCGCTGCTGTGGAACGACCTGCAGGCGGACCCGCCCGAGTGCGCGGGAGCGGGAGCGCCCGCCGAACCCGCCCCGACCCTCCCGGACGGCTTCCCGGGCGGGAGGGCCGTCTGCCCCGTCTGCTGGGCGTTCGTCCCCCTGCAGGCCGACGGGACGCTGAGCCCGCACGACACGTGGCGCGGTGACCCGACGCGGGCCGAAGCCGACCAGCGCCGGGAGTGGTTCAACGCGTTCGGGTGGTGATCTCCCGCACCCGGGCTCGGCCGTCGATCACCTCGACGGTCTCGTCGAGCGTGTCGCTGTGGACGAGGTCGTGGGTGACGAGCAGCGTCGCGGTGTCCCGCTCGCGGGTCAGCCGCGACAGGAGATCCATGATCGCCGCCCCGCGCTCCCGGTCCAGGGCGCTCGTGGGCTCGTCGACCAGCAGGACGCGAGGCTCGTGCACGAGCGCTCGAGCGATGGCCACTCGTTGGCGCTGACCACCCGAGAGCTGCGCCGGTCGACGGTCGGCCTGGTCGCCGAGGCCGACGGCATCCAACAGCTCGTCCACGCGCGAACGCACCGCCGCGCGCCGGGCTCGCGACCCGCGGCCGCCGAGTTCCCCCATCACGCGCAGCTGCTCGCGGGCGGTGAGCGCGGGGAGGAGCTGCGGCTGCTGGAAGACGATGCCGATCCGCTCGCGCCGGAGCGCGGTCGCTTCGGCGCGCGTGAGCGCGGTGGCATCCGTCCCGTCGACGATCACGCGGCCCGAGTCGGGGCGGATCAGCGTCGCGGCGAGGGCGAGCAGGCTCGACTTCCCCGAGCCGGAGGGGCCCGTGATCCCGGTCACGAGGCCGGGGCGGCCCTCGAGGGTGACGTGGTCGACCGCGGTGACGCGGGCATCGCCGTCGGGATAGGTCAGGGTGACGTCGTCGAGAAGGATCATCGCGTGCTCCCGAGGGCTGTGAGGGGGTCGGATTTCGTGACGGTGCGCAGCGACACGGCGGCGCCGAGGAGGCCCAGGGCGATCATCACCAGCGCGGGCGCGAGGGTCGTGAGGGGGTTCAGGATGAACGGGAGGGTGCCGCCGGCGAGCGCGCCGAGAGCCGCCGTGAGACCGATCCCGACGCCGACGCCGACGACGAGGACGACCACGGCCTGACCCAGTGCATCGCGCACGAGGGCGCCCGTTCCGGCCCCGAGGGCTTTCAGCACGGCGATGTCGCCGGAGCGCTGCATGGTCCAGACGGTGAAGAAGGCACCGACGACGAGAGCGGAGACCCCGAAGAGCATCGCGATCATCAGGGCCAGGGACCCGATCTCGGAGCGGAACGTCGGCAGGGCCGTCAGGCTCGCCAGCGGACTCGTCGCCGTCGTCGCTGTCGCGGCGGTGAGGGAGTCCCAGTCGGGCGCCCCGCTCACGGCGAGCACGGTCGCCTCTCCCGAGCCGCCGAGGCGGGTGTCGAGGGCCGCCCACGCGGTCGGCGTGAGCGCGACGACGGGCGTGTGGCTGTACCAGGAGTCGCCCCCGATGGATGCCACCCGGAAGGTGGTCCCGGCCACGGTGATGTCGTCGCCGATCGCCGCTCCCGCCACGTCGCGACGGTGTCGGCGTCGAGCGTGGAGTCGGCGAAGGTCGCGGCCGCCGAACCCTCGGCGTGCAGCACGAGCCGGTCGCCGGGGAGTTGCAGGACCGCGGACACGTTCTGTGCGGCCAGGCCCCCGGTGAGTCCCGAGAGGAATCCGACGAGCAGGGTGATGAGCGCAACGACCGCCCCGATGAGGGCGAATCGACCGCGGGCGAACCGCAGATCCCGCCATGCGACGTACACGTCGCCTCCTTTTCTCCGACGGATCTCGCCGGTGATTCCACCCTCCCCGGGATGCTCCGGCGGGTCATCGGCGGGGCGGGCGAACTCCCTCTCCACCTTTCGGATGATCCGCGACGGGGGCGGCGTCCGTACGCTGGAACCGATATGCCGCATCGCACCCTGGCTCCCGTGTTCACCGGGCTGCGCGCGGGGCTCCACGCACTCTTCGCCGGGCTCCTCGCGCTCGTCGTCGTCCGCGTCGTCTGGACCGGCGGTTCGCCGTGGGCGCTCGCCCTCGCCGCGCTGCTGGCTGCGGTGTATCTCGCGGGGCTGTGGCTCGCCCGCCGGGAGCGGAAGGCCGGCGGCATCGCCTGGGTGTGCGCGCTCACGCTGGTGTGGGCGCCGTTGATGTGGCTCGTGCCCGAGGCCGCGTACATCGTGTTCCCGCTGTTCTTCCTCTATCTGCACGTGCTGCCGGGATGGGTCGGGCCGGCCGCGGTCGTCGCGGCGACCGGGCTCACGATCGCGGCGTTCGCGGTGCACGGCGGCCTCACCGTCGGGGGCGTGGTCGGTCCGGTCGTCGGCGCGGGCGTGGCACTGCTCATCGGCCTGGGCTACGGCGCGCTCCAGCGCCGCAGCGTCGAGCGGGAGGCGCTCGTGGCCGAACTCCTCGCCACGCGGGATCGTCTCGCGGCGACCGAGCGCGAGCAGGGCGTCCTCGCGGAGCGCGCTCGGCTGGCGCGCGAGATCCACGACACCGTCGCCCAGGGGCTGTCGAGCATCCAGATGCTGCTCCACGCGGCGGAACGGGCGGATGCCACGGGCCCCGGCATCGCGCACATCCGTCTGGCCCGGCAGACCGCCGCTGATGGTCTCGCCGAGACGCGGCGGTTCATCCGCGAGCTCGCGCCGCCGACCCTGGACCGGGGCCTGGGCTCCGCGTTGCAGCGGCTGGCCGAGGGCTGGGCGCAGCGCGAGGGGGTCGACGTCGAGACCGAGATCCCGGGCGAAGTGGCGCTGCCGATGGATGCGCAGGCGGCGCTGCTGCGCATCGCGCAGGGCGCCCTGGCCAACGTCGCCCAGCACGCCGACGCCACGGTGGTGCGCGTCGACCTCGTGCAGGACGGCGACGACGTGCGGCTGACGGTCGCCGACGACGGCCGCGGGTTCGATCCCGCGAGCGCCGAGGAGACGGCATCCGGGACCGATTCGTTCGGTCTGCGGGCGATGCGCGAGCGCGTCGAGCAGCTCGACGGCGACCTCA
Source organism: Microbacterium proteolyticum (assembly GCF_029639405.1). Taxonomy (NCBI): domain Bacteria; kingdom Bacillati; phylum Actinomycetota; class Actinomycetes; order Micrococcales; family Microbacteriaceae; genus Microbacterium; species Microbacterium proteolyticum. The sequence goes on along the minus strand of NZ_CP121274.1, from coordinate 141,580 downwards.
CGGTCGTCAGCGCGGCGGGGGCCGGCACGGTCGTCGCGGTCACCCTGCGGGGGGTCGCCCTGTGATCCGGGTCGTGATCGCCGACGACCACCCCGTCGTGCGCGCCGGAGTGCGGGCGCTGCTCGAGGGCGAGGCCGACATCGAGGTCGTCGGCGAGGCGTCGACCCCGGACGCCGCCGTCGCCCTGGCCGCCGAGCTCTCGCCGGAGCTGGTGCTCATGGACCTGCAGTTCGGCGACCGGGCCGCGGGGGCCGAGGCCACCCGACGCGTCCGCGCGCTGGCGGCTCCGCCCTACGTGCTCGTGCTCACCAACTACGACACCGACGGCGACATCCTCGGGGCCGTCGAGGCCGGGGCGAGCGGGTACCTGCTCAAGGACGCGCCGCCGCACGAGCTGCTCGCCGGTGTCCGTGCCGCGGCCGCCGGGCAGAGCGCCCTGGCCCCCGCGATCGCGGGACGACTCCTAGCGCGATTGCGTGAACCGCGGGTGAGCCTCTCGGCCCGCGAGATCGAGGTGCTCCGACTGGTCGCCCGGGGTGCGTCCAACGCCGACGTCGCGGCACGACTGCACATCACCGACGCGACGGTGAAGTCGCACCTCGCCCACGTGTTCTCCAAGCTCGGCGTCTCCTCGCGCACCGCCGCGGTCTCCGCCGCGCGGGCCCTCGGCGTCCTGCGCTGACCCTTCCGCCGCGTCGACCGCCCCGTACGATGGCGTCATGGTCCCGGTTCGCGTGCTCGGCGTGGCCCTGGATTCCGCCCAGCAGCACGTCATCCTCCTCTCCCCGCTGCCCGGCACGGCCGCCGAGGAGGGGATCGTCCTCCCGGTGTGGATCGGTCCGCAGGAGGCGATGTCGATCCTCGTCGCGACCGAGGGTGCGGTGACGCCGCGCCCTCTCTCGCACGACCTGATGGTCGTGATGCTGCGGGCGCTGTCGGCATCCGTCGATCGGGTCGAGGTGACGCGGCTGTTCGAGGGCACGTTCTACGCCGAGATCCACGTGCAGACGCCCCGTGGGCCGCTCGTGATCGACGCCAGACCCTCGGATGCCATCGCCCTGGCGGCGCGGACGGACGCGCCGATCGCGGTGGCCGAGGCGGTCCTCGCCGAGGCGGGGGTGCCCGAGGGAGCGGTCGAGTTCGACGCGCGCGGCGACGACGACCGCGTCGAGGAGTTCCGGAAGTTCCTCGACGACGTCGACCCCGACGACTTCCAGGGGTGACCCGGCCGCGTCGGTCGCGCGCGCTCCTAGACTCGTCAGTGCCGCCCGTCGCGGCGGATTCAGACGAATGGGGTACGGATGCAACTCGCCATGGTCGGACTCGGACGGATGGGCGCCAACATCGTCCGCAGACTCATGAAGGACGGCCACGACTGCGTGGTCTACGACGTGAACCAGGATGCCGTGGCGGCCCTGGCCGCGGAGGGCGCCACCGGTGCGTCGAGCATCGCGGACCTCGCGTCCAAGCTCCAGAAGCCGCGCGCCGTCTGGCTGATGATCCCCGCCGGGCTCACCGGCTCGGTTGTCGACCAGGTCGCTGAGGTCCTCGAGGCCGGCGACATCATCATCGACGGCGGCAACTCCAACTACCGTGACGACGTGCGTCGGGCCGCGAAGCTGCAGGACACCGGCATCCACTACGTCGACATCGGGACCAGCGGCGGCGTGTTCGGTCTCGAGCGCGGCTACTGCCTCATGGTGGGCGGGCACGACGAGGCCGTCGCCCACCTCGAGCCCGTCCTGCGCACGATCGCGCCGGGGCCCGGCGACATCGAGCGCACACCCGGCCGGACGGGTGACTACACCCCCGAGGAGCGCGGCTACCTCCACTGCGGTCCGTCGGGGGCGGGGCACTTCGTGAAGATGGTCCACAACGGCATCGAGTACGGCATCATGGCCGCGCTCGCCGAGGGACTGAACGTCCTCAACAACGCCGACGCGGGGCTCAAGCAGGGCGAGCACTCCGCCGAGGTCGCCCCGCTGGAGGAGCCGGAGTTCTACCAGTTCGACATCGACACGGCGAAGGTGTCCGAGCTGTGGCGGCGCGGGTCGGTGATCTCGTCGTGGCTGCTCGACCTCACGGCGGCGGCTCTCGCTCAGAACCCGACGCTCGACGGCCTCGCCGGGCGGGTCTCCGATTCAGGCGAGGGGCGCTGGACGGTGAAGGCGGCCGTCGACACCGGTGTTCCGGTGCCCGTGCTCGCCTCGTCGCTGTTCGAGCGCTTCGCCTCTCGCGGCGAGGACCACTTCGCCAACCAGGTGCTCTCCGCGATGCGCCTGCAGTTCGGCGGTCACCAGGAGCTGCCGGCGGGCGACGTGCTCGAAGCCGGCGGCAAGAAGGCGGACAGCAGCAGCAGCTGAGGGTGCTCGGTCCGGGGACGCGGACGCGGTCGGGGAGACTAGAGGGATGAGTAGTTCCTCCGCGCCCGCGTCCTCCGACCGCTACGTCGTCGCCACCGACGGCGCGTGCAAGGGGAACCCCGGACCGGCCGGGTGGGCCTGGGTCGGCGAGGACGGCCACTGGGCCGCCGGATCGATCCCCGAGGGCACGAACAACATCGGCGAGCTCCTCGGTCTGCTGCACGCGATCACGGATCACGCCAACGTCCGCGACCTCGTGGTGCAGGCCGACTCGAAGTACGCCATCGACACGTACTCGTCGTGGATGGACGGCCACCGTCGTCGCGGCTGGGTCACCTCGGCGAAGAAGCCCGTCGCCAATCGCGGCATCCTCGAGGCGCTCATCGCCGCCCGCGACGCCCGCCGGGCGGCGGGTCTGCCCGATGTGGTGCTCGAGCACGTGCGCGGTCACAGCGGCCACGTGTTGAACTCGTGGGCCGATGAGCGCGCCGTCCGCGCGTCGCAGCACGCGGCGAAGGGCGAGGAGCTGATCTGGACGTCGCTGCGCGGCCTCGACACGCTCGACGTCGCGTCGGCTCCGCCGCGTTCGGCAGCCGACCGCAACGGGCGCTGAGCCCGGGGCCGTTCGTCAGAACGGCGGCGGATCCGGTTCGGGCGCGAAGGCGACGGAGCGCTCGGGGCGGTCGGTGACGCTGCGCCCCAGCGGACTCGTCCATTGGATGCTGCCGTCGGGTCGCTGCCGGGCGGTCCAGGGCGTCTCGGTCTTCAGCGTGTGATGCCGGGTGCACAGGCACGAGAGGTTGTCGGCGGCGGTCGGGCCGCCGCGCGCGTGATCGTGGTTGTGGTCGAGGTCGCACCGCCGCGGCGGCTGACGGCATCCCGGGAATCGACAGTGCACGTCGCGGGCTCGGACGAACCGCTGGATCGCGGGGGAGGGGCGGTAGCGGTCGACCGCGAGCACCGCGCCCGTCACGGGGTGGGTGACGACGCGCTCCCACGCCGGTGCCCCCGCGAGGAGCCGGCGCGCGGTATCGGCGTCGATGGGGCTCTGCCCGTCGATCGAGGCGCCGCGGTCGCTCGCCCCCGCGGCGGTGAGGGCGGGGACGACGACCGAGACGTGCGCACGGATCGCGCCCAGGCCGCCCGGGAGCGTGTCGGTCGTGGCGTCGATCGCGGGCTGCCCCGTGAGCACGAGGTCGCACAGGAGGTCGGCGCGGACCTGGTCGATCGCGCGGCGGTCCTCCACGGCATCCGGGTCGTCCATGCTCTCGGGCCGCGGAAGAGCGCGGATCGCCCGCGCTTGCCGCGTGAGGCGGTCGTACATCGCGCGGATCTTCGCCGCGCCGTCGAGCACGCCGAGCCGCGCCATGCCGTCGACGTCGTCGTCGATCCAGACGCGGCGCTGCTGCTCGGCGTGCGCGAACCGCTCGCTGATCGAGAGCGGGTGGAGTTCTTCGAGGACCGCACGCGCGAAGGCCCGCGTGCCGGCGACGGTGTCGGTCGCAGCGCGCTCGACCACGCGGGACTCGAACGACGCCCGGGCCGCCCGGTCTTCGAGCTCGACTCCGAGGTCGCGGATGACGGCGACGTGGCGTGCGCTGATCCGCGCCTCGGCGAGAGCCCGCAGCGTCGCGGGGAAGTCGTCGACCAGTTGGAGAGCCTCGCCGAGGCGGCGTTGGACGGTCCGGTCGTTCCACCGGAGCGCCACGCCGATCTCGGCCGCGATGGACCGCAGCGCCATCTCGCGTTCCTGCACCGCGCGCGGGCGGTTTCTCGACCGCTCGAGCGCGACGCGAATCGCGGCGGCGAACTGCACGACCCGGGCCGCCTCGAGCTCGGCCAGCGCCCGCTCGCTCTCGACGAGCGCGGCGACGGCGTCGGTGAGGACGGCATCCTCCCGATCGTCGAAGACGGGCGGTCGATCAGGCATGCACACATGCTGCCACGGACCTCCGACATCGCGCGGCGGCTGTCCACAGGCGCACCCGCCGGCACGATGCCGGTGCCACCGCCCCGGTGAGGGCTACGGAACCGGCGTGCCCTGGTGGAACACGCATCGCGGTTCGGGCTCCGAGCGCCAGATCGACGTGCGGCGGCTGTTCCGTCCGTCGAGGCGCAGCAGGTAATGCAGCAGCACCAGTGCCGGCGCGAGCCGTCGCGCCTCGCGCTCGCTCAGCTCACCGCCGCCACGGCCGGGGTCGGAGACCAGCGCGGCGATGATGTCGTCCCGCGTCCAGCGGCGTCCGGACTGGCCGATCTCGACGAAGTCCTCCGCGAGCAGCCGGCGTAGGGCGGCCGAGTCGCCGCGGACGCCGGGCGTGAGCAACTGCTCCTCGGCGGCCCACGCCGCGGCGATGACCCGTGCCCGATCGTCGGGCGACGACGACGGCACGGGTGTCGTCGTGCCGTTCGCCCAGTCGCGGCGCAGCACGCTGTAGGCGACGGATGCCACGGGCTCGCCGTCGGCGACCGGCAGCCGCCCCGATAGTGCGCCTCGTGAACCCACCCGCACCGCTCGAAGGTCCGGCGCATGGCGATGTTGTCCTCGCGCGTCTGACCCTCGAAGCGGATGACGCCGGGGTGCTCCCGGAAGACGCGCTCCGTCGCGGCGGTGAGGGCGGCGGCCCCGAGACCGAACCCCCGGTGCTGCTCGCCCAGTCGCAGATCGACCATCGCCGTCGCGTCGGCGAGGTCGTCCAGGCGGACGACCCGACCCGGCCGCGTTCGTCGTTCTCGATCCAGAACGTCTCGATCTCGTCGGCGCCCCATCGCCCGGCGTCGATCGCCGCACCCGCCTGTCCCGCGGTGGTCCGGGGACGTACATGGAACGGGAAGACGTTGCGGGTGAGGAACGAGACGAGCTCGTCGCGGTCCGCTCCCGCGGCGGCGAGGGGCGTCAGCTGCAACGACACGGATCCGCCTTCCGACCGGGGCCCGGACGTGAGCCCCACAGCGATGCGGCCACGGTCAGCGCACCGACGCGCGGCGCAGAGGCGCGTACTGCCCGAGGACTGCGGCGGCGATGGCGATCCCCGCGGCCAGTGCGGCCCACCAGGGCTGGGCGTCGGCCGCGAACGGGATGACCAGGATCGCGGTGAAGCCCAGAATCAGCACCAGCACCGCGGCGAGGGCTATCGGCCCGAGCGCCCCGAACCGCACCCAGGCGGCGGAGAACAAACCGCCGACCGAAAGGACCGCCAGCGTCGCGAGGAACGATGTCGCGGCGAGCTGGAACGGATTTCCGGCACCGAGGAGCCAGACGTCGGTCATGTAGATGTGGAAGAACCAGTGCCCCGTCGCCAGCTCGATGCCGAGCAAGACGAGCAGCATCGCCGTGACGTACAGGGCGATCGCGACGCGGCTCAGGACCGTGCCGACCACGAACGTCCGGCGGGTCGTTCCCAGAGACAACGCGAGAGGGAAGGTCAACGAGACCGTCTGTACGCCGAGCCAGCCGAAGAACCCCGGGAGGGCCCAGAAGACGGCGGCGTTGCTCCTGCTGTTCTGAATCCACTCGCTGCTCCCGGGCACGGAGCCCATCCGCACGAAGATGACCGCGAAGATGATGGTCAACACGAAGACGACGAGCATGATCAGGGGCGGAGTGCGCAGGAGCAGGCCGCGTTGCGAGAAGTGCAGGCGCACCACGTCGAGCGGAGTGGCGCCGCGCCGAGCGTCGGCGGTGAGGGTGGTCATGCGCGCGTTCCTTCCAGCGACTCGGACTCGACGCCGTAGGCGGCGACGAGGTCTTGCAGGGTGGCGGGCGTGAGCTGCACGCCCGAACGACCGGCTTCGGCTCGGAGCTCCTCGTCGGCGGGCGTCTCGAGGACGACGGAGGTGAGACCACCGATCGTCCGTCGCTGGAGGACGCGGTGCCCCGGAGTCAGCGCCTCCACGGCGCTGGTCAGGCCGCTGGCGGTGACGGCGCTTCCGCGGAGGTCGTCGGCGGCGGCGGTCCGGACCAGGCGTCCTTCGTCGACGATCACGACGTGCTCGAGCAGCGGTTCCATCTCGTCGATGAGGTGCGTGGAGACGAGGATCGTGCGCGGGTGGTCCAGATAGTCCTGCATGAGGGTGTCGTAGAAGAACCGGCGGGCCGTGGCATCCAGTCCGAGGTAGGGCTCGTCGAAGATGGTCAGCGGAGCGCGCGAGGCGAGCCCCAGGACGATCCCGAGCGAGGAGGCCTGGCCCCGGGAGAGCTTCTTGATCGCCGTCTTGCGAGGGAGGCGGAAGCCGTGGACGAGGTGCTCGGCGATGTCGGCGCTCCAGCCCGCGTGGAACAGGGGAGCCACTTCGAGAACCTGCCGCAGTGTGAATTCGTCGGGGTAGCGCTGGTTGTCGCGGACGAAGCTGATGGAGGACATCGTCGGGGCGTCTTCGAACGGGTCGATGCCGAAGACCTCCACGGATCCCGTCGACGGGCGGTCGTGTCCGGCGATGATCGACATGAGCGTCGTCTTCCCGGCGCCGTTACGACCGAGGAGTCCGGTGATGGCGCCGGCGGGGATGTCGAGGGTGAGGTCGTCGAGGGCCCGCGTGCGCCGGAAGCGCCGCGACACCCCCGACAGGCGGACGGCGGGCTGCGTCATGAGGATGCCCCTTCCTGATCGATGATGCGATGGATGTCGGTGAGGTCGAGGCCGAGCGAACGCGCCTCGACGAGCAGCGGCGCGACGAAACCGGCGCGGAAGGCCGTGGTGCGTTCGTCTCGGAGGCGCTGGCGGGCGCCCTCGCTGACGAACATGCCGAGTCCGCGCCTCTTGTGCAGGATGCCGCGGTCGACGAGGAGCCCGAGTCCCTTGCCGACCGTCGCGGGGTTGATGCGGTGGAAGGCGGCGAGCTCGTTCGTCGACGGGACCTGTGTGCCTTCCGGGTAGCTGCCGGCGAGCACGCCGTCGGCGATGGACTCCGCGATCTGGATGAAGATCGGCTTTCCGTCGTCGAGCATCGGACTCCTTGGGTTAGTTACTTGAGTAATGAACCTAGGAGGTGGCGTGCGGGATGTCAATACCGGGCGGGAGGCCGCACACTGGGCACATGGAGTTCGTCGGCGTGATCCCAGAGGATGCGCCCGACCCGCGGCTCGCCGCGGACGCGCGGGTGCGCGCTGTGCCGTTCCCGGTCATGGAGCTGACGCCGCAGCCCGCGCTCTCCCGGCTACCGATCGCCGGTTTCGTCGAGGGAGGACTCGGGTCCGTGCAGGAGGAATGGGCGGTGACGTTCAGCTATACCTTCTGGCGGCATCCGGAGAATCACGCAGACCCGCGCAACGAGCGCGAACTCGATGAGCGCACGCGACGGTCGATCGAGGAGGAGCCGCCGTGGCCACGCCCCGCGTGGATCATCGAAACGGCGCGGCTGTTCCGCTACCCGATGCTGCAGGAGGCGGTGCGCACCACCCGCTACGGCTCGGAGCGTCAGGATGCCACGGTGTCGAGCCAGCTGGTCCATCACGCGAACCATGTGCTGCGGAACTCGTTCCGGGAGCAGCTCGGGCTGCCGACTCAGATCGGCGTGAACTTCGCCGGCGAGGTCGCACACTCGGCCGTGGCGCCCGCGTCGCTGGTGGTCGACGGGGAGCGGCGGTCGGCGCTGCACATCGATACCGATCCGTTCGTCTACGCCGTGGGCTTCGAGGTCGCCGAGCGGGTCGTCTGCACGGTCGTCCTCGACCGCGACGTCCTGCCGTTCCTCGACCTCGCGGTGTCGACGCTCGCCGTCGCCTAGACGATCTCGCCCGACACGACGAGATCCGCCCGTCCGCGCGTCGCTTCGATCAGTGCGGCGTTGACGCCGTCGACGTCCCGGGCCCACGCCGTCGCAGCGTCGATGGTGCGGCCGTGCCGTGTGTGCCGCTCGACGAGGCGCGCCTCGCGAACAGTGCTCGGCGCGGAGCAGAACCATGCCTCGTCGAGGGCGTCGCGCACGCGCGCCCACGGACCGTCGTCGAAGAGCAGGTAGTTGCCCTCCACGACGACCACGCGCGCGTCCGGCTCGATAGCGATCTCGCCCGCGACGCCCTCGTCGGCCTCGCGGCGGAAGCTCGGCGCGAACACCGTGTGGTCGGTCTCGGTGCGCACCCGGTGCAGAAGCGCGAGGAAGCCCCAGCCGTCGAACGTGTCGATCGCACCTTTGCGGTCGTGGCGGCCGAGCCGGTCGAGGGTGGCATTGGCGAGGTGAAAGCCGTCCATCGGCAATGCCGCTGCCGTACCGGGGTTCCGGGCGTTCAGTTCGGCGACGAGCGCCGTGGCGAGCGTCGTCTTGCCGCTGCCGGGGCTTCCTGCGATCCCGAGCAGGAAGCGGGGGGATCCGGATGCCGCCCGCTCGACGCGATCGGCGAGGGCGGCGACCGTCGCGCCCGGGGGACGGTCGGGAACGCCCCGGAGCCCCTCCGGTGTCGCGATCACGCGGGAGACAACGCGTAGGTGACGACGGCCCCGTACGGGTCCTGTTCGGTGACGGAGACCAGCACCGTGTACGTGCCATTGGTGAAGTTGGACGCTTCCGGCGAGGTGACTCCGGCGCTGTACCCCGCGGCGGTCAAGGCGCTCGTCGCCTGCGAGAATCCCTCGTCGACCGAGCCGACCTGGATGACGATCGACAGCGTCCCGTCGTTCAGGTCGCCCCGCACGAGGTCGCAGACGACGGTCCCGTCGACGAGGGGGATACCGGCGGCCGTGACGTCGGAGGGGATGCAGTTCTCCGCCGGAGCGCTCGGGTCGGCGGGTGCGGGCGTCTCGACGACGGCTGCGGAGGCGGAGGGCGCTGCGGCGGAGGAGTTCGCGGCGGGATCCGCGGTCGTGGTTCCGCCCGCGCACCCGCTGAGGGCGGCAGTCAGTATCAGCACAAGCGCGGAGGAGAGCAGAACAGTTCGAGGTGTCGGGTTCACGGCGTCAGCATAGGGTGCGGTGCGGTCACCGTCACGTACTCGGATGCTGCCCGTGGTCCGAGACGCGCGATGCCCCCGTCGCCCGGCGTGAGCCGAGGCGGCGGGGGCATCCGGCGACGCGTGTCAGCGCGTGCGGGCGCTGCGACCGCGCGTGGCGAAGACGTAGATCCCGAGCACGATGATCGCGCCGATGATGGAGCCGATGATGCCCGCCGGCTGAAGGAATCCGCCCATCGGGTCGCTGCCGAAGATGAGGAATCCGAGGAACCCGCCGACGAACGAGCCGACGATTCCCAGGACGATGGTCATGAGGATGCTCATGCTCTGCTTGCCGGGGATGACGGCGCGAGCGATGAAGCCGGCGATGAGGCCGACGATGATGAGACCGAGGATGGTCCAGAGCATGATGTTCTCCTTGCTGCGAGGTGCCGGGGTGTGGCACAGCGCTCCTGCTGTGTGGAGCGCCTCGGAGACGTTAGGCCGAGCGAGGCGCCGACCGCGTGCCCTTGAGCCCCGGGGATCGACTGACTATGCTCCCGCGCCCGTGAACGGGAAGACGGTCCGAGAGACATGCATATGGCTGTAGTCGCATGCGCTGGCCGCTACCTTCCTCGAAACGCATATGCCTCGTTCGCGAGGCCCGAGAGGAAGGTTGGACCAATGACGGATCAGCAGACGCACCTCGAGATCGGGCGGCCGACCGCCGCTTTCGTCGGGGCCTCGTGGGTGGCGCTGGGGCTCGGTGCCTCCGTGTATTTCATCGGTCTGGCGAACGCCCACATGGAACTCGCCGAGAAGGGATACTTCCTCGCGGTCTTCCTGCTCGGCCTCTTCGCCGCCATCTCCGTGCAGAAGGCCGTGCGCGACCGCGCGGAGGACGTGCCCGTGACCGGCGCGTACCTGGGCGTCGCGTGGGCGATGCTGCTCGCGGCCCTGGCACTCATGTCGATCGGACTGTGGAACGCCGAACTTCTGCTGTCGGAGAAGGGGTTCTACGGGATCGGTTTCGCGATGAGCCTGTTCGCCGTGGTCGCGGTGCAGAAGAACGTCCGCGACATCGCCGCCTTCCGGGTCGTGCACCCCGATCCGTCGCCGGTCGAGCGGACACCGGGATTCCCCGGCGTCTGATCGCCCCACATACGACAGAGCCCCGGATGCCATGGCATCCGGGGCTCTGTCGTTCGCTCAGACGGCCGCGAGGGTCGATTGCCAGCCGAGGGCAGGCGCGACGTGCGTCGCGAAGTTCTCGATGAGCCGGAGATTGAACTCCACTCCCATCTGCGACGGGATCGTCAGCATCAGGGTGTCGGCACTCATCACGGCCGCGTCGTTCTGCAGCTGCTCGATGAGGACGTCGGGCTCGGCCGCATACGTCTTGCCGAACGTGGAGCGCATGCCGTCGATGACGCCGATCTGGTCGGATCCGGCCGAGCCGCCGAAGTACAGGCGGTCCTCGTCGCTCACGATGGGGAAGATGCTGCGGCTCACCGACGTGCGCGGCTCGCCGGCGTGTCCGGCCTGCGTCCACGCCTGGCGGAACGCGTCGAGCTGGCGTGCCTGCAGGATGTCGAACGGTGTGCCGTCGGCTTCGGTGAGGAGCGTCGACGACATCAGGTTCACGCCCGTGCGCCCCGCCCACTCGGCCGTCGCCGTCGTGCCGGCGCCCCACCAGATGCGCGTCCGCAGGCCGGAGGAGTGCGGCTCGATTCGCTGGAGCCCCGCGCCGCCGCCGAAGGGGCTCATCGGGTCGCGCTCGGCGAGCCCTTCCCCGTCGATCGCGCGGAGGAACAGGTCGAAGTGGTCGCGGGCGATGTCGGCTCCGCGCGGGTCCTCGGACCCGGTGTAGCCGAACGCCTCGTAGCCGCGCAGGACGGTTTCGGGTGAGCCGCGGCTCACGCCGAGGGCCAGCCGGTTGCCGCTGATGAGGTCGACGGATGCCGCCTCCTCGGCGAGCATGAGCGGGTTCTCGTACCGCATGTCGATGACACCGGTGCCGACCTCGATGCGCGAGGTGCGTGCCGCGATCGCGGCGAGCAGCGGCATGGGCGCGGCCTGCTGTCGGGCGAAGTGGTGGACGCGGAACGAGACGCCGTTCACGCCGAGATCGTCCATGCCCTGGGCGAGGTCGATCGCCTGCAGCATCGAGTCGCCGGCGGAGAGATGATGGCCGCCGCCGAGGGGGCCGTAGTGCCCGAAGGAGAGGGTGCCGAAGGAGCGCATGACAGGTGCAACGCGGCATCCGCTGGTCTATTCCCGCGAATGGAAGCGACGGCCCCGACGCGTCCGGGCTGTGGCACGATGCAGGACATGGACGTCGAGCTGCGGAGCGAGCTGCAGGCCCTCCGCGCTCGGGCCTACGGGCCGGATGCCGACCTCGATCGCGATCCCGCCGCCGTGGCGCGGCTGCAGGAACTGGAGGACCTCGAGCGCCAGGCGCGGGTCGAGGCCGCCGTCAGGCCGCCGGTCACCCCGCCGATGGCTCCGGACGCCGCGCCGCTCGTCGTCGACGACGATGACGTCGAGGGCGGCGTGCCCACCGTGAGCCGACCGGTGGTGCGGCGTGCCCGCACGCTGTGGCTGTGGGCGGGGTCGCTCGCGGCCGTCGCCGCCGTCGCCAGCGCCGCGTCGATCGCGGCGACGACGTTCGTTCCCGTCGCGCGGACCGCGGGCGTGGCGCAGGTCGACACGCTGCGGGTCGATCCGTCCGCCGACGACTCCCCGGTGAGGAGCATGGGGTTCGATTCGTCGGAGGTGTCCGTCTACGCCGACTTCCACGGTCTCACCGCCTACGCCGGAACGACGCAGGTCGACTCGTCGGGAACCCGGGCCGAATGTCTGATCCTCCTGGACACGTCGACCCTCCCGGCGTCGGGCGACATCAACGCGTCGCAGATCGGGTATCGGTACGGCGGGTGCGGAGCGGGGGCTTTCCCCGCCACGATCGAGTTCGTCGTGACGCCCGACCTGCCCGACGCCTTCCGGGAGCGATTCCCCGTCGGCAGCTCCCTGCAGTTCGTGAGCGACGGCGACCACGTGGGGGTCTTCTCCGACGTGGAGTGAGTCCGGTCGGCCGGGTCGCGGTCGGGGGGATGAGAGGGTGGAGCAGTGACCTCGCTCCTCGACCATGTGCCCGCAGGCAGCGACCCGGATGCCGCCTACCTCGGGTTCGTGGAGTGGGCGAGCAGCCGCGGATTGACGCTCTACCCCGCCCAGGACGAGGCGATCATCGAGATCGTCTCCGGTGCGAACGTGATCCTGTCGACGCCGACGGGGACGGGCAAGTCCCTCGTCGCGGTCGCCGCGCACGCGGCATCCCTCGCCCGGGGCGGCCGCAGCTACTACACGGCCCCGATCAAGGCTCTCGTGAGTGAGAAGTTCTTCGCGCTGGTCGAGATCTTCGGCGCGGAGAACGTCGGCATGGTGACGGGGGACTCCTCCGTCAACTCCGACGCGCCGATCATCTGCTGCACGGCGGAGATCCTCGCCAACCTCGCTCTGCGCCAGGGATCGGACGCGGCCGTCGATCAGATCGTCATGGACGAGTTCCACTACTACGGCGAACCCGACCGCGGGTGGGCGTGGCAGGTGCCCCTGCTGCTGCTGACCCGGGCGCAGTTCATCCTCATGTCGGCGACCCTCGGCGACGTCGCCGACATCGCCGACGACCTCTCCCGCCGCACCGGGCGGGCCACCGCCCGTGTCACGGGAGTGGAGCGGCCCGTGCCGCTGCACTTCGAGTACGCCCGCACCCCCGTGCACGAGACGGTGCAGGAGCTTCTCGACACGAAGCAGGCCCCGGTCTACGTCGTCCACTTCTCCCAGGCGGCGGCGATGGAGCGGGCTCAGGCGCTGTCGTCGATCCGCATCATCGACCGTGAGCGGCGCGACGAGATCGCCGAGGCGATCGGCGGATTCCGCTTCACCACCGGCTTCGGCAAGACCCTCTCGCGCTATGTGCGCGCGGGCATCGGCGTGCACCACGCGGGCATGCTGCCGCGGTACCGACGCCTCGTCGAGACCCTTGCCCAGCGCGGGCTCCTGCGGGTCATCTGCGGCACCGACACGCTGGGCGTGGGGATCAACGTCCCCATCCGCACCGTGCTCCTGACCGCCCTCACGAAGTACGACGGCACGCGCATGCGCCAGCTGTCGGCCCGCGAGTTCCACCAGATCGCCGGCCGCGCGGGCCGCGCGGGGTACGACACCGCGGGAACCGTCGTCGTCATGGCACCCGATCACGAGATCGAGAACGCCGCGCAGATCCTCAAGGCCGGCGACGACCTGAAGAAGCAGAAGAAGATCGTGCGCAAGAAGGCGCCGCAGGGGTTCGTCAACTGGACCGAGCAGAGCTACGACCGCCTGGTGGCGGCCGAGCCCGAACCGCTGCAGCCGCAGATGAAGCTCACGGCCGCGATGCTCATCAACGTCATCGCCCGCGGCGGCGACGTGTTCGGCAACGTCCGCTCCCTGGTCTTCGACAATCACGAGCCGCGCCCCCGGCAGTACGAACTCGCCCGCCGCGCGATCGCGATCTTCCGCACCCTGGTGCAGGCGGGCGTGGTCGAGGCGGGGGAGGGCGGCATCCGGCTCACCGTCGACCTGCAACCGAACTTCGCGCTCAACCAGCCGCTGTCGCCGTTCGCGCTCGCCGCGATCGAGATGCTCGACCCCGACGTCGAACTCGGCAGGGGGCCGGATGCCGCGCCTCCGGCGTCGTCGGTCGGCACGGGGCACTACGCCCTCGACGTCGTCAGCGTGATCGAGGCGACGCTCGACGATCCGCGTCCGATCCTGTCGCAGCAGCAGTTCCGCGCGCGGGGCGAGGCCGTGGCCGCGATGAAGCGCGAGGGCATCGAGTACGACGAGCGGATGGAACTGCTCGAGGAGATCACCTGGCCCAAACCCCTCGACGCGTTGCTGGCGCAGGCGTACGAGGTGTTCGCGTCGAGCCAGCCGTGGATCCGCGACTTCGAGTTGTCGCCGAAGTCGGTCGTGCGCGACATGTTCGAGCGGGCGTGCTCGTTCGGTGAATACGTCTCGCTGTACCAGCTCGCCCGCAGCGAGGGGCTGGTCCTGCGCTACCTGAGCGACGCCTACCGCGCGATCCGTCAGACGGTGCCGGTCGACGCGCAGACGCCCGACCTGCTCGACCTCATCGCGTGGCTCGGCGAGCTCGTGCGGCAGGTGGATTCGAGCCTCGTGGACGAGTGGGAGCAGCTGATCAACCCCGCCGACGACCCGTCGGCCCCGGTGGTGCCCCCCGCGCCGCCGTCGATCCTCACGAACCGCCGTGCGTTCGTCGTGCTCGTACGCAACGAGATGTTCCGCCGCGTGCAGCTCGCCGCTCTCCAGCGCGACGACGAACTGGTCGGACTCGATCCCGACGTCGACTGGCCGGGCGTTCTCGACCGCTACTTCGACGAGCACGACAGCATCGGCACCGGGGGCGCATCACGGTCTTCCGCGCTCGTCGACATCGACGAGTCCGCGGCGACGGACGGCATCTGGCGCGTCGAGCAGACGATCGACGACCCCGCCGGCGACCACGACTGGCGCATCCGCGCCGAGGTCGATCTCGCCGCCTCCGAGGAAGAGGGCACGGCGATCGTGCGGGTCACCGAGGTGCTGCGGCTCTGACCCTTCCTCCCCGGTGGACGGCGGGGTGAAGTTGTGCACGGTTCGCGCACGTACGCGTGCAGGGCGACCGGCGGCGGCGTAGGTTCGACGACACCCCGCTCGAAAGGACCCGCCCGTGAACGTCGACACCGCTCAAGCGCTCATCGCGCTCGCCGCCTTTTTCGTGACCTTCGCCGCGGCGATCCTGAGCGGGATGAAGTGGATGCTCGACCGCGTCGAGCGGCGGACCCAGCAGGGCTTCGCGCAGGTCGACCGGGGGTTCGCGCAGGTCGACAAGCGCTTCGAGCAGGTGGACAAGCGCTTCGAGCAGGTGGACAAACGGTTCGAGCAGGTGGACAACCGATTCGAGCGGATCGAGGCGCGCATGGATCGTGCCGACGCCCGCATGGACCGCGCCGATGCACGGTTCGACGAGCGCATGGCGCTGATCAATGCGCGGGAGCGTCAGATCGACGGGCGTCTGCTCACCATCGACGTCAACCTCGCCGACATCAAGGCCTCGATCGCCCGCCTCGAAGGTCCGCGTCCGCCGCTGCTGTTGCCCACGCCGTGACCCGCGTGACGACGACGGATGCCGAGGCCCTCGAGCCCCGGCATCCGGTGTCATCGTCCGATGGGGTTACTTCCGTGCGACGCGGTTCTCCGCACTGACCATCCACGACAGCTGCTCGAGACGCTCGAGGATGCCGTGCAGGATGTCGGCGCTGGTCGGGTCTTCCTCGTCGACGTCGTCGTGCACGGCGCGCACGGTGCCGACGGTCGCGTCGAGGCGCTCGGTGATGAGGTCGACGACCTCGGCCGTGTCGACCTCGCCCTGCGGGAACTCCGGGAGGGTCGTCGTCTCGGCGATCGTGTCGCTGCGGCCGTCGGGCAGGGCGTGGAGCGAGCGCATGCGCTCCGCGACCGTGTCGCTGAACTCGCGTGCGGCGTCGATGATCTCGTCGAGCTGCAGGTGGGTGTCGCGGAAGTTCTTCCCGACGACGTTCCAGTGCGCCTGCTTGCCCTGGATCGACAGCTCGATGAGGTCGATGAGGACGGCCTGCAGGCTGTCGGTGAGCTTCTCCGAAGCCTGGAAGCCCTTCTCGGCGTTCTGCTCGTCGGTGGTCTCGGGGCCGCTGCCGCCGCGGGCCGGGCGACGGCGGTTCTTGGTCGGGGTGTCCTTCGTGGTGGGGGACATGCGTGTTCCTTTCACTCGCTGTCGCCCTCGACGTTAGGTCGTGCGTCGCGGCGACGGTCGGGGGTTGCGAGGGCGACGGTGCCGCGGTACCGGCCCCGTACCCGCTCGGCCCGCGATCGACAACCCCCGAAGCGCGGCGCGAGACGGTTCCTAGCGTGGGATCGTGCTCACGACCCCGCCTCCGCCGTCCCGCCCGCTGCGCGACTACGCCGCGATCGGCGACGGGCGGACGGTCGCGCTGATCGGGCTGGACGGCGGCGTCGACTGGCTTCCGCTGCCCAACATCCACTCGCGACCGGTCTTCGCCCGGCTCGTCGACGAGTCGGCAGGGGGGTGCATCCAGCTCGCGCCCGTGGAGGAGTACGAGATCACGCGACGGTACATCCCGCGCACCAACGTCCTCGAGACGACCTTCACCACCGCCTCCGGTGTCGCCACCGTCACCGACGCGATGGTGACGGGGATCGCCGGGCGTCTGCCCTGGGCCGAGCTCGCCCGCCGCGTCGACGGAGTGGCGGGCGAGGTCGAGTTCGCCTGGTGCGTGCAGCCGGGGACGATGCTGCGTTCGGCCGCGCCCTGGACCGAGCGCATCGACGGCTTCTCGATCATGCGCATCGGGCACGTCTCGCTCGCGGTGACCGGGCACGAGTACGGGCTCCGCGGCGAACCGGATGCCGGCGACGAGAGCATCGACGGCGGCTTCACGACCGCGGAGGGCTCGCGCCACCTGCTCGTGATCGCCGCGACGGAGGGCGAACCGCTCCGCATCCCCGACGCGCAGAACGTCGACCGCGGGGTCGACCGCACGATCGGCGGTTGGGAGATGTGGTCCGACGAGTTCTCGTACCGGGGCCCGTGGGCAGACGACGTGCAGCGCAGCGCGCTCGCCCTCAAGCTCCTGCTTTTCAGCCCCACCGGCGCCATCGCGGCGGCGGCCACCACCTCGCTCCCCGAGAACCCCCGCGGCGGGAAGAACTGGGACTACCGCTTCGCGTGGGTGCGCGACCTCGCCTATACGGCGCACGCGTGGGTGGGCTTCGGCCTCCGCGAGGAGACGCACGCCGCGATCTCGTGGCTCCTGCGCACGATCCGAAAGAACGGTCCCGAGGTGCAGGTGATGTACACCCTCGACGGCGATGCCGAGATCGGCCTGGAGAAGCACCAGGTTCCGGGGTGGAACGGGAACCAGCCCGTGGTCACCGGCAACCCCGCGCAGGGCCAGCTGCAGCTCGGCGTCTACGGCGACCTCATCGCCCTGTGCCGCACGTACGTCGAGGCCGGAAACCGCCTCGACATCCAGACGGGGCGGCTGCTCGCCGACGTCGCCGACCGCACGTGCGATCTCTGGCGGCGCGCGGACTCCGGCATGTGGGAGCTGCCCGAGCTCGAGCACTACACCTCGTCGAAGATGGGCTGCTGGAAGGCCCTCGACGACGCGCAGTGGCTCGCGGACGGCGGCCACATCCCCGACAACGGCGACCGCTGGCGCGCCGAGCGCGACCGCATCCACGCGTGGGTCGAGGAGAACTGCTGGTCGGAGTCGGTGCAGGCCTACACCCTGCGCCCCGGCTCCGACGACCTCGATGCGTCGGTGCTGCTGCATGCGCCGACGGGTTTCGACCGGGGCGAGCGCATGTCGAGGACCGTGGATGCCATCACCGAACGCCTCGGAACCTCGAACCACCTCGTCTACCGGTACACCGGCATGGACCAGGAGGAGCACACCTTCGTCGCGTGCGCCTTCTGGCGGGCGACGGCCCTGGCGTGCGTCGGCCGCCACGCCGAGGCCATCGAGGCCATGGACGTTCTCGTCGCGCAGGCGAACGACGTCGGCATGTACTCCGAGATGATCGCCGAGGACGACGGGGCCTTCTGGGGCAACCTCCCGCAGGCGCTCAGCCACCTCGCGCTCATCAACGCGGCGCTCGTCATCCGTGAGGTGGTCGACGAGGCCGACCTCGGCGACCGCTGACCCTTCCCCGCTGCGGCGACTCGCGCCGCGGCATCCCCCCGAAAGGACTCGCCATGACCACGCAATACACCTTCACCGATCCCGCGAAGCTCTACGCCGACATCGAGCCGTCGAAGCAGCACCAGCCCGAGCCCGGTCTGGATGCCGAGCTGAGCCCGAAGGCCGCCCTCGGCGAGGACACCTACGTCGGCAGCGGCCGGCTGGAGGGGCGCAAGGCCCTCATCACCGGCGCCGACTCCGGCATCGGCGCGGCCACCGCGATCGCCTTCGCCCGCGAGGGCGCCTCGGTCGCGATGTCGTACCTGCCGGAGGAGAAGGAGGATGCCGATCGCATCGCCGGGATCCTCCGCGAGGCCGGCGCGACCGTCGCGCAGATCCCGGGCGACCTCCGCGACCCCGAGTACTGCCGTGCGCTCGTCGCGCAGGCGGTCGAGGAACTCGGCGGACTCGACATCCTCGTCAACAACGGCGGCAAGCAGCTGTTCAACGAAGACCTCACGACCCTCACCGACGAGCAGTTCGACGCCACCTTCAAGACGAACGTGTACGCGATGTTCTGGGTGACCAAGGCGGCGCTCCCGCACCTGCCGGCCGGGTCCGCGATCATCAACACGACCTCGATCCAGGCGTACTCGCCGTCGGCGATCCTCGTCGACTACGCCTCGACGAAGGCGACCATCAACGCCTTCACCAAGGCGCTCGGTCAGCAGCTGGCGCCGAAGGGCATCCGCGTCAACGCCGTGGCTCCCGGCCCCATCTGGACGCCGCTGCAGGTCTCGGACGGTCAGCCCCAGGAGAAGGTCGCGGAGTTCGGCGAGGAGACGCCCCTCGGACGCATGGGGCAGCCCGCCGAGCTCGCCCCGGCGTACGTGTACCTGGCATCCGCGGAATCGAGCTACGTGATCGGCGAGACGCTCAACGTCAACGGCGGGATGCCGACCCCGTAAGCACCGCACCGTCGCGACGAGAACAGGCGACGCGACCGGAACAGGCCGATTCTGTATGAATCGGCCTGTTCTCGGTGCATCGCCTGTTCTCGCGGTGTCAGGTCAGCGGCTTGCGGTAGAAGATCTCGCCGTCGGGGGTGGTCTCGGAACGGTGATACCCCTCGCGCTCATAAAGGCGCTGGTTCGCCTCGCTGAGACCGCCGGTGAACAGTTCGGCCTCGGTCGCGCCGGCCTGGCGCCCACGTTCCTCGACGGCGGCGAGGAGCTTCGACCCGAGGCCCCCGCCCTGCTGATCGGGTGCGATGGCGAGGCGACCGATCAGCAGGAGCTCGTCGTCGCGGCGCGCGCGAACGGCCCCGACGAGACGGTGGCCGACGATGGCGACGCAGCCGAGGTTCTCGACGAGTTCGGCCTCGAGCTCCTCGAGGGTCTGGGTCAGGGGCGGCATGTCGGGGTCGCCGTAGATCAGCGCTTCGCTGGCGAAGGCGGCGCGCTGGATCGTCAGGACCTCTCCGGCGTCGTCGGGGTGGATGTCGCGGATGACGGGCGAGTCGGTCACGGGGGCTCTTCCTGGGGGTGGGTGAACTATCGGCGGAGAGGGGGAACTGCCGGCGGGATCGCCGGGTTAACTACTATGGCGGTGGTGCAGTCCAGCGGGAACGAGGTGCCCCCGGCCGTGAGCAGCGACTATTACGACACCCGCGTGCGCACGGCGGAGGCGGCTGAAACCCTGGAGTGGCTGCGCGCACAGTACGGCCGTGTCGACATGCAGGTGGAGGTGGGCTCGTTCGCCGAGCGCGCCGTCGGTGACGACGCCTTCTCGTTGCGTCACCTGTCGTGGCGATGCCGGGCCGAGGTCGAGTACGGGGTCGATCGGTTCTTCTTCGCCACCGGAACCCCCGGTTTCTCGTGGCGTATCGGGTCGGCAAGCGGCGAGTACAGCGTGGAGCCGGCCGTCGCCCAGCCGGGCCAGGAGTATTCCGGTATCGCCGATGGTGCGGAGATCGACATCGTCGCGTTCGACGCCGCGCGACTCGAGGACGCCGCCCGCACCATCTATGGAGACGACTCTCTCGAGGTGCGTTTCGACGGAACGGGCCCGGTATCCCGGCGGATGCGCGACTACTGGGTCGCCACCCTGCGCTGGGCGTTCACCCAGCTCCCTCTTCTCGCCGAACCCCTGGTGCGCGCGCACGTGCACCGCGCACTCGTGTCGTCCACCCTGGAAGCCTTCCCCCTGGCGGGCGACCCGCGTGAGCGGCGCGCCTCGGCGATGGCTCAAGCAGCCACCTACTCCGCCGCCATGCGATGGATGGATGATCACGCGTCGTTGCCCATCACGGCCGACGACGCCGCGCGCGCGACCGGGACCTCGGTTGCAGGGTTGCGTCGCGCCTTCGCCGCGAACGGGCAGCTCTCGTCGACTCCCGAGGGTTACCTGGAGCACGCACGCGTGAGCGCCGCGCACGCCGACCTGGTGGCATCCGATCCGACCCGGACGACGGTTGGGGAGATCGCGCTCCGCTGGGGTTTCGTCGACCTCCCCGGATTCGCCGCGGCGTACCACGCGGCCTACCGGGCCGACCCGAAGACGACGCTCGATCGCTGACTCAGCGATCGCGGTCGGTGTACTCGCCCGGACGCTCGGTGTCCTCGCGCGACTCGTCGCCGGAGGGGAGCTGCACGTCGGTGTAGGAACCGGCCTCGTCGGCGCGTGGCCGCGCCTCGGTGCCGTCGGCCCGCTCGTTGTCGACGTATTCGCCCGGAGCGTCGAGGTTGCGTCCCGCCTCCTCGCCGTCGGGCAGCTGAACCTCGGTGTACTCGCCCTCTTCGGGTCCGGTGCCGTGGCCGGTGGTGTCGCGATCGCCCATGATGCGCCTCTCTCGTGGTGACGGATCCGAGGCTAGACCGCGAGCCTTCCGCGCGCCGGGACCTTGACACGCGCGTGCACCGGCGTGTGCCGTCTGTCAAGGGCGCGGGCCGATTCCCGTAGACGGAGCAGGGTGGATGACATGCCAGCTCTCGCCATCCTCCTCATCGTCGTCGGTCTCGTCTTCCTGTTCCTCGGCATCTTCGTCGAGGCCGTGAAGTTCCTCCTGTGGATCGGAATCATCATCCTGATCGTCGGTGTGATCGCGGCACTGCTGCGCTTCGTGCGCCGCAACACCTGATCCACCCCTCTTCTCAGCTCGAGAAGAGATCGCGGGCCCGGGGCCGGCGCTGGGATGCCACGGCGTCCAGCGCCGGCCCCAGTTCGTCGTACGCGAAGGCGAACCCCGCGCGGGTCAGGACCCCGGGCACCGCCCATCGACTCTTGAGCACCAGCTCGGGTTCGTTGCGCAGGACCGCCATGGCGGGGTCGAGCATCCACCGGAACGCCGGGAGACCCACCGGCATCCCCGCGACCCGACGTACCTCGTGCATGAGGGTGCGGTTGTCGCTGACGCCGGGGGCGGACAGGTTCACCGGTCCCGCGATGTCGTCGCGATCGCGCAGGAAACGGACGGATGCCACCACGTCGTCGATGTGGATCCAGCTGAAGCGCTGGCGTCCCCGCGTGCGGTGCCACGACGACCACGCGGGTCCGCTCGGGCGTGCTCCGATCCCGCGATAGCGGCGGTGCGGGAACCACCAGCTGTCGATCTGCGGACCACCGAGGCCGAGCCTTCCCAGGGCGAGGAGCATGCGCGTGGCCGGGCCGTCGCCCAGCACGATCGCCATGCGGAGGGCGACCCGCCGCGTCGTGGGCAGCTCGCCGTCGAAGAACGCCCGCTCCCAGCTCGTGGCGACGTCGACCGAGAAGCCCTCGCCGATCACGCCGTCGACCTCGTCGTTGCCGCTCTCCGTCTCGTGCCGGTAGATGGTGGCGGTCGAGGCGTTCATCCAGACGCGCGGGGGGTGGACGGCATCCCGGACCGCCCGATGCAGAGCGCGGGTCGTATCGAACCGGGAGTTCAGGATCTCGTCGCGATTCGCGTCGGTGTACCGGCACGACACGATGCGGCCGGCGAGGTTCACGAGCACGTCGGCGCCGTCCACGAGCCGCGCGATCCCCGCCGGGTCGGTCCAGGTCGCCGTGCCGGTGCGCCCCACCGTGGCGACCTCGTCGCCGTCCTCGCGGAACGCCGCGACGAGCGCCTGACCGACGAATCCGCTCGCGCCGGCGATCACGACGCGGCGAGGGGCGGCCGGGGAGCTCGTCATCCGGCCAGCCTAGGGGTGGCGGGAGAGTCGGCGCTCGGCTGACAGAATGAGAACATGCGACGACAGGACCGGGGCACGCGCGTCGTGCGCGGGACGGTCGCTGCGAGCGTGGCCACCTTCGTGGCCCTCCTGTCCCACGTCACGGCCGGCGGCGCCGTGCCGGGGGCGTTCGGGATCGTCGTCCCGCTCGCGCTGTCCTTCGTCGTCTGCGTCGCTCTGGCCGGCCGCCGCCTCTCGGTCTGGCGCCTGGGCGCGGCCGTGACGCTGAGCCAGATCGTCTTCCACGCCCTCTTCGTCCTCGGCACGTACGACACCGGACGCGCCACGCACGTCCACGGCGTCGCCACCGTGCTCGACGGTCCCGCCGGCCCCCTGGTGACCGCGGACGCCACGATGGGCGGGTGGCACCTCGTCGCCGCCGTCGTCACCACGTTGGCGCTGCACCGCGGTGAGAGCACCGTCGCGCTCCTCCGGGTGCTGGCCGACCGACTCCTGGTCTGGCTGCGTGCCCGAGCGGCGATCATCGCCCTAGGCCCCCTCCCCGTTCCGCTGCGCCGCGTCCCCGTCGTCGTCATCGCCGCCGTGCGCCCGGCCTCGCTGCTGCTCACCGCCTCCGCGCGGAGGCGCGGACCGCCCCTCTTCGCGCTCTGACGCCCCGCGTCCCTCCGTCGGTGGAGGGATGCCGATGGCCTCCGCGCCCCGCGGCGCGGACGGTTCACGTCGGGTGGCAGAGCCTCGCATCCCCGACATCCACCAAGGTCGTCGCGCGCCGCGCGCGCGGTCCGACGTTCGCCATTGAGCGAGCACGGACTCCGACGGCCCTCGGCGTCCGCGTCCCGCGCGCCCCCGTGCGCCCGTGCGCGGCCGCTGTCCGACGGGTGCTCCGGCATCCGGGAAGAGGTTCCCATGCATCGCCTCCGCGTCGTCGCGGCGGGGATCGTCGTGGCTGCCGTCGCCGTCCTGGCGTCGTCGGTCCCGGCCTCCGCCCACGACGAACTGCTCTCCAGCTCACCCTCCGCGGGTGAGCGTCTGCCCTCCGCACCCCAGGAGATCTCCCTGAGATTCTCCGCCGACGTCATGGACGTCGGGGCAGAGGTGATCGTCGCCGACGGCGACGGCACCGACTGGGTGGCGGCCGACCCCGTGGTGGCATCCGGGACCGTCTCGGTCTACCTGGCGGACGGCATGCCGGTCGCCGGGTACGAGATCCGGTGGCGCGTCGTCTCGGTCGACGGCCACCCCATCTCGGGGGTCATCCCGTTCACCGTCGGAGACGCCGCGCCCCTCGAACGGGCCGCCGTCTCGGCGGCGCCCTCCCCGCAGGCGGTCCCCGCCTCCACCGACGGCGCGGGGATCCCCCGTGTCGTCGTCATCGCCGCGATCGGGGCGGGCCTGGCGCTCGCCGTCTTCGTCGCGGTCTCGTTCCTCCTCCGTCGTCGCGGTGCCCGCGGCGATCAGTCCTGAAAGGTTCTCCATGTCCGTCCGCACCACCTCCCTCCTGCGCTTCGGCGCCCTCGCCCTGGCCGCAACTCTCGCGCTCTCGGGGTGCGCCGGCGCCGCTGCGCCCACCACGTCCGTCACGCCGGAGGCCGACGCGTTCTCGACCAGCGACGTCTGGGTCAAGGCTGCCGATGCGGGGATGAGCGCCGGCTTCGGCGAGCTCCGCAACGACGGCGACACCGACCTCACGGTCGTGTCGGCCACCAGCCCCGCGACCTCCGCAATGGAGCTGCACGAGACCGTGCAGAACGAGTCCGGCCAGATGGTCATGCGCCCGGTCGAGGGCGGATTCGTCATCCCCGCCCACGGGGCGATCACCCTCGAGCCGGGTGGCAACCACCTCATGTTCATGGACGTCACGTCGCCCTTGCTCGTCGGCGACGAGACCACGATCACCCTGACCTTCTCGGACGAGTCCACGGCGGAGATCACCGCGCCCGTGAAGGAGTTCGCCGGCGCGAACGAGACCTACGAGGGCGACATGGGCGAGATGGACATGGGCTCCTCGGAGTCGGGCCACTGATGGCGTCCCGCGATCGATCCGCTCCGGGCGATGGCGGTCTCGGCCGGCGGGGGTTCCTCCTCGGGGGAGCCGTCGCCGGCGCGGGGGCGCTCGCCGCGGTCGGGATCGACGCGGCCGTCTCGGCCGGAGCGACGGATGCCGTGTCCGCGGCGCCGTTGAACGGCGATGTCGTCGTGCCCTTCCACGGCGCCCACCAGGCCGGCATCGACACGGACGCGCAGGCGCATGTGTCGCTCGTCGCGCTGGACCTGCGCGCCGACACCGACCGCGACGCCCTGCGCCGTCTCATGCGCCTGCTCACCGACGACGCCGTGCGCCTGACGCGGGGGAAGGGCGCCCTCGCCGACACCGAACCGGAGCTGGCGGTCTCGCCGGCGCGCTTGACGGTGACCTTCGGGTTCGGCCCGGGGTTCGTCGCGCGCTCGGGCGCCGCGGCCCCCGCCTGGCTGCGCCCGCTTCCCGCGTTCACGATCGACCGGCTCCGGCCCGAGTACGGCGACGGCGACCTGCTCCTGCAGATCGCCGCGGACGATCCGGTCACCGTCGCCCACGCCACGCGCATGCTGCTCAAGGACGCGCGGGCGTTCGCCACACCCCGATGGGTGCAGCAGGGCTTCCGCCGCGCGCACGGGACGACGCGCCCGGGGACCACGATGCGCAACCTCTTCGGCCAGGTCGACGGCACCGCCAACCCGCTGCCCGGGACCACCGGGTTCGACGAGGTCGTCTGGTCGCGCGAGGGCTGGCTGACCGGCGGGACGGGGATGGTGGTGCGGCGCATCGCGATGGACCTGGACAAGTGGGACCGGCTGGATCGCCCCGGGCGCGACCAGGCGGTGGGGCGCTTCCAGTCCACGGGCGCCCCGCTCACCGGGACGGACGAGTTCGACGAGCCCGACTTCGCCGCCAAGGATGCCATCGGCTTCCCCGTCATCCCGGAGTTCTCGCACGTGCGGCGGTCCCGGTCCGACGACCCCGCGGAGCGCATCTTCCGCCGCGGCTACAACTACGACGACGCGCTGCCGACGGACGCGGTCTCGGACGCGGGACTGCTGTTCGTCTCGTTCCAGGCCGACATCGATCGGCAGTTCGTCCCCCTGCAGCGTCGACTCGACGAGCTCGACCTGCTCAACGAATGGACGACCCCCATCGGGTCGGCCGTGTTCGCCCTTCCGCCCGGCTGCGCCGAGGGCGGTTTCATCGGAGAAGGAATCCTGTCATGACCACCACCGACACCGAGCAGGTGCCCGCCTCCGCGGCATCCGACTCCTCGCCTCCGCGCGTCCGGAAGGGCTGGTTCACGGCGCTCCTGCGCCGGCTGCACTTCTTCGCCGGGGTGCTCGTGGGGCCGTTCATCCTCGTCGCCGCACTGAGCGGGGCGCTCTACGCGATCACGCCGACGCTCGATCGCATCGTGTACGCGCACGAGCTGACGGCGCCCTCGACCGCCGCGCCCCTGCCGCTGGCCGATCAGATCGTCGCCGCCGAGGGGTACGTCGGCGGCGACGCGACCCCCGTCGCCGTGCGGCCCGCACCCGAACCGGGGGCGACGACGCGCGTCATGTTCGCCGACCCCTCCCTCGGCGCCAGCGAGACCCGCGCGATCTTCGTCGACCCGGGATCGGCCGAGATCCGCGGCGACCTCACGGCGTACGGCACCAGTGGCGCCCTGCCCGTTCGCACCTGGGTCAGCGATCTGCACCGGAACCTGCACCTCGGCGAGCCCGGACGGTGGTACAGCGAGCTCGCGGCATCCTGGCTCGGGATCGTCGCGCTCGCCGGCCTGGGGCTCTGGATCGGACGGATGCGGCGCAGCCGTCGGGGGCGCGCCGACCTCGTGCGTCCGAACCGTTCCCACACGGGCTATCGCGGACTGTTCGGGTGGCACGCCTCGATCGGCGTGTGGGTGGTGCTCGGGGCCGTGTTCCTCTCGGCCACCGGGATCACCTGGTCGACGTTCGCGGGCGCCAACGTCGCCGACCTGCGCGCCGCCGTCGGCGGGGGCACTCCGGCGCTGTCGACCTCGCTCGAGGGGGAGACGGCGACGGGCGGTGACCACGCGCACCACGGCGGTGCCGCGACCGCACCGACGGGGGCTGCGAACCCCGCGACCTTCGACGCCGTGCTCGCCATTGCGCAGCGCATCAACGTCAACACGGGGCAGGTCGAGATCAAGCCCCCCACCGCCCCCGGCAAGGCCTGGGTCGTGCAGGAGATCCAGCGCAGCTTCCCGACCGAGGTGGATGCCGTCGCCATCGACGGTTCCACGATGCAGGTGACGGACCGGGTCGACTTCGCCGAGTACCCGCTGCTGGCGAAGCTGTCGCGCTGGGGCATCGACACGCACATGGGCTCGATGTTCGGACTCGTCAATCAGCTGGTGCTGCTGGCGCTGGCTCTCGGGATCGCGACGCTCGTCGCTCTCGGCTACGCGATGTGGTGGAAGCGCCGCCCGACCCGGGGCGTCGCGGCCGCCCCCGCGCGCGGGGCGCTCCGCGACGCGCCGTGGTGGGGGATCGCCCTCGTGCTCGCCGGAGCGATCGGGCTGGGGCTCCTCCTCCCGTTCGTCGGCTACACGCTCGCCGCGTTCGTCGTGCTCGACGTGGTCCTCGGGTTCGTGCAGCGACGGCGCGCGACGGCCGGGTAGCCGCCGGGGTCAGTGCTCGTCGGGATCGGGCAGGTTCTGCGCGACCCTGCTCGATTCCGCCGAGGACCGACCGACGCCGGGCTGGTACCTGCCGATGGGGGAGTCGGCATCCACGTGATCCTCGCCCGTCGCCGGTGCGGATGCCTCGGAGGACTCGTCGGGTTCGTGGTGCGCGGTCGAGCCGCCGCCGCGGGTGCCCACGCCCGGGATGTCGTTCTGGCTCGAGACGTTCGGCACGCGCGCGTCGTCGGCGTCGTCGATCTCGGTGGCGGAGACGGCGCCGGTGTCGGCGCCCGCCCCGCCCGCGGGGACGTCGGCGGTCAGGCCCTCGGCGTCCGAGACGGTCTGCTCGTGGTCGGCGCCGGGGAGGTTCTCGGGGGGAGTGGTCACGGTGGTCCTTCCGGTGGGGGTGTGGCCTCACGCTAGGCGGACGTGCGCCGGGCGATGACGGGGTTGACGGGGCGCGGTGGCCCGGGTGTCGGAGGGGCTGGATAGGCTCGGGGAGACCCCCGAAAGGAACCGCAATGCAGCAGCGTCCCCTCTCCCGCACCGGCCGCGAGGTCTCCGCCATCGGCCTCGGCACCTGGCAGCTCGGGCCCGACTGGGGTGGGGTGAGCGAAGACGCGGCGATGCAGGTGCTGGGCGCGTCGGTCGACGCCGGCGTGACCCTCTTCGACACGGCCGACGTGTACGGCGACGGGCGGTCGGAAGAGCTCATCGGCGCGTTCCTGCAGACCTCGGATGCCGCGGGCATCACCGTGGCGACCAAGATGGGGCGTCGCGAAGACCAGGTGCCCGAGAACTACACGATGGAGAACTTCCGCGCGTGGACCGAGCGGTCGCGCCGCCTGCTCGCCCAGGACACGCTCGACCTCGTGCAGCTGCACTGCCCGCCGTCGGCCGTGATCGACGACGATGCGACGTACGACGCGCTCGACCAGCTCGTGTCCGAGGGCGTCATCGCCGCCTACGGCGTCTCGGTCGAGACGATGGATCAGGCGCTCTCGGCGCTGCGGCGCCCGAACCTGACCAACCTGCAGATCATCTTCAACCCGTTCCGCCTGAAGCCGCTCGACGAGGTGCTCCCGCTCGCCGCGGAGAAGGGCGTCGCGGTGTTCGCGCGGGTCCCCCTCGCCAGCGGGCTGCTGTCGGGGAAGTACTCCGTCGACACGACGTTCGACAAGGACGATCACCGCACCTACAACCGCAACGGCGAGGCGTTCGACAAGGGCGAGACGTTCTCGGGCGTGCCCTTCGCCGAGGGCGTCGCCGCGGCCGACGAGCTGAAGGCCGCACTCCCCGAGGGCGTGACGCTGCCCGCCGCGACGCTCGCGTGGATCGCGTCGCGCGAGGGCGTGACATCGGTCATCCCGGGTGCCCGATCGGCTGAGCAGGCCACCGCCAACGCCGCGGCCGCCGACCTGCTCGACGGGGGCTTCGACGTCGCGGCCTTCGACACGCTCGTGCGGGATGTCTACGACCGCCGCCTGCGCGCCGAGATCCACCCCCAGTGGTGAGCCGCCCCTGACACGACGGATGCCGGACCCCGAGGGGGTCCGGCATCCGTGTTGCAGGGGAGGGACGTCAGCTGACGTCGCCGCGCCACGCTCCGGACTCGGCGCCGCGCGACTCGATGTACTCCTTGAAGTGCTCGAGGTCCTTCTTCACCGAACGGTCGTCGGCGCCGAGCACGGCGCCGGCCTTCTCGAGGAGCCCGGTCGGCTCCCAGTCGATCTGCACGGTCACCCGGGTCTCGTCGTCCGAGAGACGGTGGAACGTGACGACGCCGGCGTGGTTCTCGTCCCCGCCGACGCTGTTCCACGCGACGCGCTCGTCGGGGTGCTGCTCGGTGATCTCGGCGTCGAACTCGCGCTCCGCGCCGGCGATCTTGACCTTCCAGTGCGTGAGCGTGTCGGTCTTCTGCGTGATGGACTCGACGAAGCCCATGAAGTGGGGGAACTCCTCGAACTGCGTCCACTGGTTGTAGGCGACGCGGACGGGAACGTCGACGTCGATGGTTTCGATGACCTGGGCCATGATGTCCTCTCTCGGTGATCCGGGGCTGGGGCCAGTCTTCGCGGGAAACCTCCCGCCGACCCCGGGGTTGAGGGATCGGCGGATGTGGCCTATGGGCGCCTCAGGCTCGACCGCGCAGGATCAGGTGCCAGTACACCCAGGGCAGGATCCGCCGATCCGCGATCCAGGTCGAACGCCGCTCGCGCGACAGCGAGCGCCAGAACGGAACCGTCGGCTGCGGCTTTCCCCGGCGGTCGAACTCCGCGAAGACGACGGTTCCGCGCGAGACGGTGAACGGGACGACGCTGTAGCCGTCGTACCGCGCACGCGGGGCGGCTCCGCGCAGGACCGCCCGCAGGTTCTTCGCGAGCACCTTCGCCTGCGGCCGGATCGCCCCGCCCGAGGGACGGGTCGCGACGCGGGCGGAGTCGCCGAGCGACCAGACGTCGGGGAAGCGGCGATGCTGGAGCGTTTCGGGGTCGACGTCCACGAAGCCGTGCGGGTCGTCCGGGTCGGCGAGCCCGCTCCCGGCGATCCACTCGGGCGCGCGCTGCGGCGGGACGGCGTGCAGCACGTCGTAGGAGAGCGTCTCCTCGTCGTCGCCGTGACCGATCGTGAGCGTGCGGGAGGTGGCATCCACGCTTCTCACCTCGCGGGAGTACCGCACCTCGACGCCGTACCCGTCGAGTACCCGGTGGAGCTCGCGATCGATGTCGGGGATGCCGAAGGGCACGGGGTCGGGGAGCACGAGGACGACGCGGATGTCGTCGAGGACCCCGAGCGCGCGCCACCAGTCGCACGCGAGGTACAACGGCTTCTGCGCGGCCGCGCCGCACGAGGCCGGCTCCGGCGGCTGCGTGAATACGACGGTGCCGCGACGAAGATCGCGCAGCACCGTGGACGCCTTCACAGCCAGGTCGAGGTCGTAGTTCGACACGCCCTCGGGCTGGGTCATGGCCTCGGGGAGGCCCGGAATCGCCTCCCACGCCAGCCGGAGACCCGCCGCCACGACGAGCTGGTCGTAGTCGAGGCGCCCGCCCGACACGAGGTGCACGCGGCGGGCGGCGGGATCGACGGTGAAGGCCTCGTCCCGCAGCCACCGCACCCCGGGCGGGATCACGTCGGCCTGCCGGCGCACGGCCCGCGAGGCCCGGGCGGTGCCCCCGGCGATGTGGGACTGCAGCGGTGCGTAGACGTGCTGCTCCCGGGGCTCGACCACCGTG
The DNA here is from genome assembly GCF_029639405.1 of Microbacterium proteolyticum. Taxonomy (NCBI): domain Bacteria; kingdom Bacillati; phylum Actinomycetota; class Actinomycetes; order Micrococcales; family Microbacteriaceae; genus Microbacterium; species Microbacterium proteolyticum. The sequence continues at coordinate 111,482 of NZ_CP121274.1, read as the reverse complement.
ACGTTCCCGAGGCGCGCGTTGTGCAGGCGTCCGGCGATCGAGAGCCCGGCGTTCCCGCCCCCGATCACCACGATCCGCGTCTCGGGTGAGGGTGTGTGCGGCATGCGGCATCCTTCCGTTCCCGTCAGGGAACCCCGGGGCGGCCCGGGAGGCGAGCGGGTTGACAGCGGGGTCAGCCGAAGGGGTCTGCCGTCAGGGCATCCTCGGCCGGCTCGGGGACGACGTACAACCCGGTGGGGGAGTTCGCCATCGTCATGAGCGCCTCGAGCCAACTGCGGTTCAGTGCCGGCGGGCGGCCGCCGTGGAACTTGAACACGATGCTCGCGCGCGGGTGCAGCCATACCGATGTGCGGCCCCCGCCCGTGCTGACGTCGTCCTTCCACTGGAAGTAGAACGGCTCGCCACGACGCAGCTTGTTCCCGATCACGATCTGGAGGTGGGCGAGCACGCGGTCCTCGAAATCGGCGCGGACCGCTCCCTCGTACATGAACTTCCCCACGATCGATCCCTTTCGTCGCCCAACCTCGTCACTGTGCCCCGTTCCCCCCTCTCCGGCCGCCGCCGCAGACCTTTCGCGCCATCACGACACGGAATGCGACGGGCGTCAGAACATGCGGGCGGTCTGGGCGGGGTTGAGCCCGTACATGTCGCGGTAGAACCGCGCGAACCGCGACGGGCTGGAGAACCCCCACCGGCGGGACACCTCGCCCACCGTCGCGCCGGCGTTCTGCAGGTCGCGGTGCGCGGCGGCGAGGCGGACCGTGCGCAGCTGCTCGGAGGGTGTGACGCCCAGGGCGCGGCGGAACGTGTGCTGGAGCCCCCGCGTCGAGATGCCCGCCGCCGCGGCGATGTCGTCGACGGTGATCGGCTCGTGCGCGTGTGCGTCGATGAACGCGAGCGCCCGTCGGACGGTCCGCGGTGCGGCCGCGCGCTGGGCGGTGCGGTCCAGGGCCTCGAGGTAGGTGGTGGAGAAGGTCGTGAGCGTGGAGATCAGGGCGTGCCGTTCCAGCTCGGCGGCGATCAGTGGCTGCTCGTGCCCGACGGCGAGGGCGGATGCCACGTACCCGAAGCTGCGCTCCCACTGTGCGGCGAGGGTGCGGTCGCGCGCGACCGGATCGATCGAGCGCAGCACGAGGCGGTCTTCGCCCGAGACCGCACGGGCGATCCGCTCGGCCGATGTCCGGTCGAAGAGGAAGGCCCGCACCTTCCCGGTGCCGCTCCAGCGCGCCTGCATCGCCCTGTCGCCCGTGATCCACGGCTGCCGGGCGTCGAGCGAATGACCCTCCGTCGTCATGCGGGCGTCGAGGGCGGCGAGCTGGCAGGCCATGATCTGGTCGTCGAGGTGGATGGAGGACCGCACGTCGGCGCGCAGCGAGTACTGCACGAGCGAGAACGCCCCCGTGTCGATCGACGTCCAGCGGAACCGCACGCGCAGCGGATCGACGTGCTCGAGTCGGGCGCTGGGGATGAACTGCTGCCACACCGTCTCGACGTCGCGAGCGCCGGTGGCGTTGACGGTGAGGACTTCCCCCATGCGACCCTCCTCCGCGGTGTGCGGTCCGCGGCATCCCGGTTATCTTGCCCCCGCCGTCGAGGTCGGACGTGCCGCGGGACGGGCCGCGCGAGGATTCGGCCTCGGAGCGAAACCGGGGGAGCGCGCGGGGGGCGGGCGCGCTGTCAAGGGGGGCGTGGGTCGGTGTGGCCGGAGGCTGGGATGGGGGAGTCGCCCGTCGTGGCGGCGCGTGCGCCCGACGCACGCACGATCGAAGGGACACCCATGAGCGACACTTCTTCCGACCAGACCATCCCGGCCGCCTCCGACGGCGTGGCCGGCGTTCAGCCTCTGCGCGACGGCGACACCTCGATCGAGCCCGACCCGACGCTGGATCCTGCACAGGCGGAGTGGGATGCCACGACCGCACTCGACGAGGGCGTCGATCCCGCAGACCTCGACCCCGCCACGGCGACGGGTGCCGATCCGGCCGAGATCCCGGCCGACGACGCCGACATCCCGCTGGAGGACGTGCACCCGGAGTCCACCGGCACTGACTCGCAGGGCCAGGATCCGGGTGTGGTCGAGCTCGGCGAGGAGGGCCAGGGAGACCTCGCGCCGGAGGACCTCTGAGGCTGCCGCGATCGGCGCTTGCCGTTACTGGCTAATAGGCGTAGCTTATGGCTATGGACATTAGCCAAGTGCAGGTGGGCGGCGGGCGACTGGCCGTCGAGGTTCGCGGACAGGGCCCCCTCGTGGCGTGCTCGCCCGCGATGGGCGACGAGCGCGACGCGTTCGGGCCCCTCGCCGACCGGCTCGTATCGGCCGGGTACCGGGTGGCGCTCGTCGATCTGCGCGGGCACGGCGACAGCGATACGAGCTTCGCCGAGTACGGCGACCGTGCGACCGCGAACGACCTCGTGGCCGTGATCGAGCGTCTCGGCGAGGGACCGGCGGTGATCGCGGGGGCCTCGATGAGCGCCGGTGCCGCGATCATCGCGGCCGGCGAGCGCCCCGATCTTGTGAGCGCCCTCGTGCTGCTCGGGCCCTTCGCCCGCAACGGCAACGCCGCGCTCGGGATGCTCCTGCGCGTGCTGCTCGCCCGTCCCTGGGGGCCGGCCGTCTGGCGCGGCTACTCCGCGTCGCTGTGGCCGGGACTCGGCGTCGGTGCGCGCGAACGGGCCGCACACCTGTCGCGCCGACTCGCGCGGCCCGGACGGTGGCGGGCGTTCTCCCGCACCACGCGCGTCGATCACTCCGTCGTCGCGCCGTTCCTGCCGCGCGTCACCGCTCCCGCGCTCGTCCTGATGGGAGAGGCGGACCCCGACTGGAAGGACCCCGCCGCCGAGGCCGCCTGGCTCGCCGGCGAGCTCTCCGCCGACGTCCAGCTCGTCCCCGGCGTGGGCCACGCGCCGATGCTCGAGGCTCCCGACGTCGTCGCCGACCGGGTGCTCATGCTCCTCGCGGAGGTGACCGGTGCCGCGGGCCGGTCTTGACGCCGACGTCGTCGTCCGCCGCGCCGCCGAGCTCGTCGACGCCGAAGGAGTGGCATCCCTGACGCTCTCCCGCGTCGCCGCCGCCCTCGGCGTCGCCGCTCCTAGCCTGTACAAGCACGTCGGCGGTCTCGGCGATCTGACGGATCGCCTCGCGCTCGCCGCCACCCGCGCCTTCGGCGACGCCCTCGCGCGATCGTCGCGCGGGGTGTCGTCCCGCGACGCCCTCGCGGCGCTGGCCGCGGCCTACCGGGGTTTCGCACGCGAGCGTCCCGGCATGTACGAACTCGCCCAGCGCGGGGGGACCGGTCCCGAGTGGGAGCAGGCGGCGGCCGAGGTCGTAGACGAGATCACCCGGGCGCTCGCCGGGTACGGCGCGGGGGCGGCCGACGTCCACCGCATCCGGTACGTCCGTTCGGCTCTGCACGGGTTCACCGATCTGGAGAGGGTCGGCGGTTTCCGTCAGCCCGAGTCGGTGGACGAGACCTTCGCGCGCCTCGTCGACGCGCTGGATGCCGAACTCTCCCGGCCCGTGGACGGCGAGCGCGCGGCGAAGTGACGGCATCCCCGTCGGCGGGAACGACTCCGGCGTGGGCGATCGGGCTCAGGATGCCGGGTCGCGCGGACCGTCCGCGACGGATGGGTCAGTCGTCGGTGCGGAACCCGGCGGGCTTGTGCGTCCCGTCGCAGAACGGCTTGATCGTGGACAGGCCGCACCGGCACAGCGCCACCGTGCGCCGGCGCTTATCGATCGGGGCGCCGTCGGCGTCGCGCAGGTCCACGTCTCCGCGCACGAGCAGAGGACCGTCGGGATAGGCCGTGATGCGCGGACGCTCGGCGGTCACCGGGCGTCCTCGGGGCGCAGTGAGGACGCGCCACGCCCCCAGGCATCGAGCAGGTGCTCGCCCACGCGACCATCGACGCTCAGGCAGACGGCGGCGCCGAACAGGATGTCGGGGAGCAGATCGGGGCGGTCCTCGGCGAGGGTGCCGGCGAGGTCGCGGGCCGCGATCTGCTCGTGCACCGCGTCGGCTTCGACGTGCTCGTCGAAGTAGCCGCACACGTCGTCATCGAAGCCCAGTCGACGCAATCCCTCGGCGTACAGGCGGTTCGGGATCGAGGACGTCATCTCGAACGCCGCGAGGTGTCCGACGATCGCGCCGAGGAGGCGCCGGTTGAGGCCGAACATCGACATCGCATTGTGAGATGCCAGGGTCACGGCGGGCACGTCGTCGACGTAGGCGCCATAGGCGTCGGAGAGCCCGGCCGCGCGCACGGCACGGGCGAAGAGCTCGGCGTGGACGCGCTCGGGGTTGCCGCCGCCGTACTCGTCGGACTGGATCTCCACGAGCGCGGCTTTCGGGCGTCCGGCCAGGCGCGGGATCGCCCAGGAGTGCGGATCGGCCTCCCGCAGCGTATAGACCGAGCGGTGCACGAGGAACTCGTGCGCCTGGTCGAGGGTCGCCTTCTTCGCGAGGTGGCGCGAGAGGCTCGGACCGCCGTCGGCGGCGGTCAGGGTGAAGAGCGCGCGGGCCACGGCATCCGCGGTCGCCGCCGGGAGTTCGGGCGGGAGGATACGCGCTCGCAGCGCGGCCTCGAACGCCCGCTCGATGACGCCGCGGGTGGCGATGAGCGACGGCTCCCACTCGAGCTCGGGGTCGAACGCCGAGACCGACCCGTAGGCCGAGGCGTACAGCGCGAAGAGGGCGAGCTGAAGGTCGTCGTCGGTCTCGACGTCGGGCGACGCGGCGGCGGCCGCGTCGGCGAGGACCGTGTGGTTCGTCGCCGCGCCCACGCCGAGGTGGTGCAGGACGGCGGCGCTCACCGGGCCGCGCGGAGTGAAGGGAAGGGCGGGCACGTCATCGGCGTCGATGGCGGCCGGCGGATCGTGGGGGGAGAGGGTCGCGGACACCGGAGCACTCTGCGGGCAGCGCTCCGGATCGCCGAGGGCCTTGACACGGGCGGAGGGGGCGACCCGTCGGCCGCCCCCTCCGGGGTGCTCACTGCTCGATCGGCTGCGGGGTGCTCTCGTGAGCCTCGATCACGTCGCCGGCGTCGTCGGTGGACACCGCGATCCGACGCGGCTTCGCCTTCTCGCTCACGGGGATCGTGACGGAGAGCACTCCATTGCGGTAGGCGGCGCTGATGCGCTCGGTGTCGATGCCCTGGCCGAGGTTCAGCTGTCGGACGAACGACGCGGTCTCTCGCTCGCGCGTGATCCACTTGACGTCGTCACCCGCGGCGAGGGTGCGCTCGGCGCGGATCGTGAGCAGCTGACCGTCGACGTCGATGTCGACCGAGCCCGGGTCGACGCCCGGAAGGTCGGCGGACAGGACGTAGTGGTCGCCGTCGCGGTACAGGTCCATCGGCATGCGTCGCGGTCCGCCGCGGCGGGCGTCGAGGAGCGTCGACGCGAGGCGGTCGAGGTCGCGGAAGGGGTCGTAGGTGGCCATGGTCGTTCTCCTTTTCGATCGGTCCGGATGCGGCATCCGGAAGGTTCATTGAAGTTGAGCCTCTGTCGCTCAACTTGGTGTCAGATTAGCACTCTCGTAGGGAGAGTGCCAAGAGTTCAGGTGCGTGTTGCGTGGCGGTCGTCGCGTCGTCGGGGCGCGCGGTGGGCGCCGCGTCGTCGCTGCGATGTCGCGGGCCGTGCGCCCCTTCTGCACAGGTCTCGCAGGTCGGAAGTTGTTCACAGATTTGCCACCTGATCTGGGAAACGTCGTGGGTTTCGTTCAGCGTTCGGATATGTCTTCGAATGTTTCGCCCGAGCCGTCCGGGTCGAGGGTCGTGGCGATCGACGTGGGGGTGTTGGCGGGTCTGGTCGCGGATGTCGTCGTCGCCGAGGCTGCGGTCGCGTCGGCGGAGGTCGCGCGCGTACGGGCGTTGGCCGCGGTCGGACGACTCGCGCTGGATGCCGCGGCGACGACACGGGCGTCGGTGCGAGCCGCGGAGATGGCGTTGCGGGAGGTGGCGTCCGAGGTGGCGGCCGCGTGCCGGGGGTCGGATCGGACGGTGCAGCGCGACATCGACGACGCGATGACGCTGGTGGAGTCGTTCCCGCGAACCGTCGCGGCGTGGGAGAGCGGGGCGATATCGCGGCGGTATGTGCGGGTGATCGCGGACGCCGGGGCGGGGCTGCCGGTGGAACGGAGGGCGGTCTTCGATGCCGAGGCCGTGTCCCTCGCGGGGGAGGCGTCCAGTCCGGGCCGGTTGAAGAGCCGGCTCGCCGTGGCCGCGCAGAGGTTGCATCCGCGGACGGTCACCGAGCGCCACCGGGCCGCGCGCGAGTTGCGGTGCGTGCGCGTGGTCCCGGCGGCGGAGGGCATGTCGGATCTGATCGCGACCCTCCCGACCGTGCTCGCCGAAGCGATCCACGACCGGGTGACGCAGCAGGCCCGGGTCATCGTGGACGCGGCGCGGGACGCGAAGGCGGGCGACGCACTCGGCGATGCCGCCTCCGGCGACATGGCCTCGACGGGCGGGGTCACCCGAGGGGGGACTCCGTCGCCGACGGGCCGGGCGAGCGGTGACGGTGCCGTCGACGGCGACCCGGTCGCCGGTCCCGTCCTCCCGAAGCCGGATACGCGCACGATGGACCAGGTGCGGGCGGACGTGTTCGCCGACATGCTCCTCACCGGCGACCCGACTCTCGACCCCACCCGACCCGACGACGGACCCGGCACCCTCGGCAAGATCCGCGCGAGGGTCCAGGTCGTCGTGCCGGCCATGACCATGCTCGCGCCGGGAGGGGAGAACGCGGCTCCGGCCGAGCTCGTCGGCCGCGGTCCCATCGATGCGGAAACCGCACGGCGCCTCGCCGAGGCCACCCGCGTCCCCTGGGATCGGGTGATCACCCACCCCGTCACCGGCGCCGTCCTGCACACCGACACCTACCACCGCACCACCGCGATCGACCGGCACCTGCGTGCCCGTGACCGCCGCTGCCGATGGCCCGGGTGCACTGCTCCCGCGATCCGTTGCGAGATCGACCACACCACCGACTGGGCGCACGGCGGGACCACCGACGTCCGCAATCTCGCCTGCCTGTGCCAACGGCACCACACGCAGAAGCAGTTCACGCGCTGGAGCGTGACGCAGCTCCCCGACGGACTCCTCGAATGGACCTCACCCACCGGCCGCGTCTACACCGACCACCCCGATCCGTATCCCTCCGCCGTCCCACCCGCCAGTGTTCGATTCGCACCCAACCCACTCCCCTGGGAGAAGCGGGTCGATGATGACGAGACGGCGGGTCCGTGAGCACGGAACAGACTTCGGGCCTGCCGCTGACCTCGAGCGCGCTGCTGTTTCCGAGCGCTGCTGCTTCCGAGCGCCGCTATTCCTGGAGGCGATAGTTCCCTGGGGCCGTGACGGGCCGCCCGCCCCGGGCGCGCGGGAGGCGGTACCGTCGTCACGTGCCCGATGCCCCCGCGAAGACACCGCTCGTGCGGGCGCTCTGGGGTGCGACGCATCCCGGACCGACGCTCGTCGTCACGACCCTGTCGCTGGCGCTCGGCGTCGCCGCCGGTCTCGAGCCGTGGCGTCTGCTGCTGCTCGTCGTCGCCGTGTTCGCAGGTCAGGTCTCCGTCGGGCTGTCGAACGACGCGATCGACGCCGGCCGCGACGTCGCCGTTGGACGCACCGACAAGCCGGTCGCCAGCGGAGCGCTCACCCCGGAACGGGCGCTCGGGGTGGCGGTGGCATCCCTCGCCCTGGCTCTCGCGCTTTCGGCGCCGCTCGGACCGGGACTCGTCGCCGCCCACGCGCTCGCGCTCGCCTCGGCCTGGGCCTACAACGCGGGGCTGAAGTCCACGCCGCTGTCGATCGTGCCGTTCCTGGTCAGCTTCGGTCTGTTCCCCTCGTTCCCGACCCTCGCGCTGCCGGCTCCCGCGCTCGCCGCGCCGTGGGCCTCGCTCGCGGGGGCGGCACTGGGCGCCGCAGTGCACCTGACGAACGTCGTCCGCGATCTCGACGACGACCGTGCGACCGGGGTGCGCGGATTGCCGCACCGGCTCGGCGCCCGCGTCAGCGTCGTCGCCGCTGCGGCGGGGATCGTGCTGGGCGCCGTCGCCGTCTTCGCAGGGTCGGGCGGAGGTGTCGTCGGAGGTGTGTTCTTCGGCGCGGTCGTGCTCGTCGCGGTCGCGACGATCGCCCTCGCCGTGGCACGGCCGCCCGGGCGCGCGGTGTTCCGACTGACCATGCTCGCGGCGCTGCTGCTGGCGGCACAGCTCGTCATCACGTGAGTGCACGGCCTGCCGATCGTGACCCTCCGCCTCGGCTCGGCCCGCCGAGACCCGGGACGCCCCTAGGCCCCTGCGCTCAGCCGCCTCGCGCGGCGGCGTCGAAGTCCATCGCATAGGCGCGCGTGAACGCCGCCGCCCCCGGGCCGCGGAGCACGGTGCGCAGCGCCACCGATCGGGTCGCGTGCCCGGGCGCCGAGGCGCCTCGCCCCAGCATCGTGTTCAGGAACGCCAGACGGGCGGCGTGCCGGACAGACGCCAGACGTCCCTGTTCCCACGCGGCCAGCCGTCGTGGTTCGGTCCCGCGCACCCACTCCGCCAGCAGGGGAGAAAGGGTGAGGGCATCCAGCAGGCCGAGGTTCATGCCCTGACCGCCGATCGGGCTGACCTCGTGCGCCGCGTCGCCGACGACGATCACCCGCCCCCTCCGCAGCGCGGGAGCCACGGCGCGCCGCACGCGGAACGTCGACGCCGTCGACGTGTCCACATCGAGCCCCACACGATCGGCCAGCGCCGCACGGAGGAACTCCGCGGCATCCGGGACATCCGCCTTCCCCGCCCACGCCACGAGACGCCGTCTGCCTCCGGGCAACGGGAACGACTCGACCACGCCGCCGCGCTCGAGGTGCACGAGCGCGGTCGCATCGCCCGGGGCGGCGACATCGACCATCGCGTACCGGTCGGAGTAGTGGTGCGTGTGCACGGCGCCCGGGCGATACACGAGCTCGCGCCCGGCCCACCCCGATGCGACCACCACGATCCCGGCGCGAAGATCCACCTCGCCCGTCGGACCGACCGCCTGCACGCGTACTCCCGCGCCGTCCTCGCGGACCGCGGTCACGCGCACGCCCCGCGAGACCGCCGGCGCAAGCTCCGTGAGCACGTCGACGGTGTCCGACTGGGGAAGCGCGGCGACGAACGGATGCCGCGCCCGCAGCCGATCGAATCGGATCGTCGCGAGCGTGCGGCCGTCCGCGCGGGCCTCGCCGCGGCCGATGCGCACGGCCCGGGCCAGAAGCGCGTCGGTCGCGCCGGAGGCCTCGAGGTGCGCGAGGGAGGGGGAGTGGATGCCGATCGCCCGCGTCCCGGCATCCAACCCCGTTCGTCGCTCCACGATGGCGACGTCGACGCCGCGCACGCGGAGGTCGGCGGCGAGCGCCAGCCCGACCGGACCCGCCCCCACCACGAGGACGTCAGCCATGAGCCCCCGCCATCCCGTCGGCGACGGCGAGCACGCGGAACGGTGCCGGAGTCTGGACACGCCAGGGTTCTCCGAGCGTGCGGGCGAGTTCCTCGGCCCGGTAGCTGCGGCGGATGGAGCGCAGTCCGTCGGTGCGGAGGAACGTTCCGGGTGCGAGCGGCGTCACCCCGATCGCGTAGAGCGCGTACGCCAGTCGTCCTCGAGCGATGTCGGCGTGCAGCACGGCGGACCGGGCGAGCGCCCGCGAGTCGTCCACGAACCCGCGCAGCTGCGCGGCGTCGAGATGATGGAGCACGTGATTGGACAGCACGATGTCGAACCTCTCCCCGTCGGCGAGCAGTTCCGACGAACCGCGCGAGACGAACCGGACACCCGGGCGTTCGCGCTCCCGAGCGGATCGGAGTGCACGCGGATCGGGATCCGCGCCGACCCACTCGACCTCGAGTCCGTCGCGCGCGGCGAGCCCGGCGAGACGCACCACGACGTCACCGCCGCCGCACCCGAGGTCGAGGACGCGACCCCGCCGGCCGAGGGCGCGAAGCCGGGGGCGCACGTGCGCGCGGTACACCCCGCCCCAGCCGGACACGGCACGGTTGACCAGATCGAACCGACGATACGTCGCGGCGAGACGGCGCGGATCGCAGTCGGGGTCGTCCATGAGCTCGAGGAGGGCGGTGTCTCGTGCGTCGAGTCGTGCCCAGCCTCCGGCGCTCACCGGCGTCCCTCTCCCACGGCGTGTCTGGTGCATCCGCGGGGCTCCCGCCTCACGCCGCAGGGCGGCGCAGCACCAGGCGCGCCGCCTCCACCGTGAGTCCCGGACCGAACGCCAGCGCGGCCACCCTGTCGCCGTCCGCGCGGGCCGTGTCCGCGAGAAGATCCCGCAGGATGAACAGCAGCGTCGCGCTCGACATGTTGCCGTGCGCCCGCAGCACCTCGCGCGAGGACGCGAGCGCCTCGGCATCCAGGGACAGAGCCGACTCGACCCGGTCGAGGATGCTCCGACCGCCAGGGTGCACGGCCCACGCGTCGACCTCGCTCAGGTCGCCGAGCACGTCCGCGGCGATCGCGGCGATCTCGCGACCGATGATGCGTGGCACCTCCGGAGTGAGGGTCATCTGGAACCCCGAGTCGCCGACGGTCCACGCCATGTCCTTCTCCCCCTCGTCGGTGACGTACGTCGCGAATCCCTCGAGGTCGAGGCCGGGCCGGGCGGCATCCGCGGCCGTCACGATCGCGGCCGCGGCTCCGTCGGCGAACACCGACGCCGCGACGATCTGATCGGGATGCGACGAGGTCTGCCAGTGCAGGGAGCACAGCTCGGCCGCGGCGACGAGGACGACGGCTGCGGGATCGGCGGCGACGATGCGCGCGGCGAGCCGGAGCGCCGGGATCGCCGCCGCGCACCCGATGAACCCCAGGTGATACCGCTCGACCGAGGGCGACAGGTCGAGATCGCGCACCAGCAGGTAGTCGGGTCCGGGCGCGAACATGCCCGTGCACGAGACCGTCACGACGTGCGTCACCGCGTCACGCCCGAGCCCGGAACCGGCCAGAGCCGCCCCGGCCGCCTCGGCGAACAGCGCGGGCGCGGTGCGGCGGTACTCGTCGTTGCGGGCACCCGTGGGCGGCATCGTCAGCTCACCGTCCGACAGCGCCGCGAGTCCGTCGGCCGAACCTCCGGCCAGCTGCGGGAGCACCGTGTGGCGCGTGTCGATGGCCGCGGCGTCGAACGCGGCGCCCACGAGGCGCTGGCTGCGCCGATCGAATCCGGGCTGTGCGGCGAACAGGTCGCGCAGCGCCGACTGGGCGACACGGGTGCGGGGCAGAGCCGTGCCGATCGAGAGGATGCTGGCGGTCATGACTCACTGTAGGCACGGTTTCGCACCGTGGTGTCGGGGATGGTGCCGCCACGGTGGTCCATCTAGGGTGCCGGGCCCCGCGCTGACGCTCCTCGGCTCCGTCGCGGTCGCCGTCGTGGTCGCCGCCGGGGCGCCCGCGGCTCAGGCCGCGAGCACCTCGGGCAGCACGAGCTCCTCGATCGCGCCGCGGTAATCCGCGACCATGCGTCGACGGTCCAGGCGCGGGCGGGCCGAGATCGCCGCCGACCGCAGCTCGATCCGGCGGGTCAGGGCCTCCTGCCAGGTCGCCGCAATGGCCTCGGCGTCGCGCGGGGTCACGAGTCCGAATCCCGCGACGACGCGGGCGGCGTCGCCGACGTCGGTCGTGACGGGGATGGCTCCGGATGCCGCGCCCTCGGCGAGGCACAACGGCGACGCCTCGCCGAAAGCGCTGGTCAGCGCCACGACGTCGGCGATCCGGTACAACGCGGGCATGTCCTCGCGCAGGCCGAGCGCGTGCAGCGCGACGTCCGCGCCCAGCCCCGCTTCGGCGACGAGCTCGGAGAACGCCGGGTTGCGGTGCGTCATCCCCGACCCGCACAGCACGTAGTGGGTGCGCGGCCGACGGCGCGCGTGCCGGGCCACGGCGTCGAGGAACAGCCCGGGATCCTTCATCGCGTCGAATCGCGCAGCCAGCATCACCACCGCGGCCGTCTCCGGGATGCCGAGGGATTCGCGGATGCTTCGGCGCTCGGCGCGCGTACCCGGCCGGAACCGGCGCGTGTCGATGCCGTTGTCGATCACCCACGCGTGCGTCGTCGCGACGCCGGAGCGCGTGTAGGCGACCGAGGTCGATTCCGCGCACGAGATGGTCGCGGACACGGCGCCGGTCGCGCCGGCGTCGACGAGCCAGCCCAGGGCCGGGCCGGAGTGCGCGGGATCCGAGCGGTGCAGGCACGCCGCGAGGGGGCGATCGGGCAGCATGCCCGCCCGTTCGAGCGCGACGATCAGGCTCAACGGCTGCTCCTTGAGGGACAGCACCATGTCGGCATCCGCGATGAGGGACGCCGCGTGCGCGAGCTCGGCGGGGCTGAAGGAGTCCGGGGTCATCGGCTGGTCGCCGGCGACGCGGTCGAACGTGTCGATGCGCACACCCGCGGCGCGGAGCGTCCGGAACCGGGTGTCGTCGTGGGCGTGCTGCAGCGATGCGTCGCGACGAGCGGCGGACGTCAGCGAGAGGACCCGGTGCTCCTGGCCGCCGTCGGCATGCAGCCCTGCGACGACGTCGGAGTGAAGGATACGGGCTCCTCCGGCGAAGAATCCCTCGTACAGGGACAGCACGCGCAGGGGTCGGTTCATCGCGATCGCTTTCCGGGGAGGGGCGCCGACGAGCGGAGCCGAATCGGTGACCGCGGATGCGGTTTGACCCATGCTGAAGGGTGGACCGCGGGTGGCGGGTTACGCCGCGGAGACCATCTCGTGAACGCGTGCGACGGCGATCGACCGCTGAACCCGCCCCCCGGTGCACGCCGGACACGGCGCGCCGGAAACGGGGCAACCGCGGGCCGAGACGACCCCGCTGCCGCGCCCGCGGCGCAGCGGGCGTCGACCCTCGTCGCGTGACACGGCGAAACGGCCGCGAGGCCCGCACCCGCGCCCCCGGCCTCGCACCGGTACGATCAGGGGTCGTGCAGAACTCCTCGGACGCCTCGTCGATCTCGGACCTCGGACGTGCGCTCCTGGCCTACGACGAGGCGCGTCGCGCCGCGACCGCCGAGGCGCGCCGGACGCTGTCCCTCAACGAGCTCGACGCGAAGGCCCTCATCTTCGTCGCCGAGAATCCCGGGGCGCGCCCCTCGCACGTGCGCGACCACCTCGGCATCACCTCGGCCGGCGTGACGACCCTCATCGACCGACTCGTGCAGCGCGGTGCCGTGCGCCGCGACCTCGACGACGAGGACCGTCGCGTGAACCACATCACCGCGACGGTCGACCTGGATTCTGCGCCGTGGTGTTCCCTCCGCGGATTCGACAACGCGGTGGAGGCGGCGATCGCCGAGATCGACCCCGCGGATGCCGACCGGGTCGCGGCCGTCCTCCGCCGTCTCACCGCCGCGGGTACAGCCGCCGGCTGAGGCGTTCCCGCCCCGACGGCGCGCGCCCGGCCGGGAGCCTCAGGATCGGGCTTCGACGAAAGCCTCGGCTCGTGCCTGCAGGAAGGTGCACAACGCCGACAGCATCGCCAGCTCTCCGGAGAGGGCGAGGACCCGCGCCGAGCCGAGAGGAGCGGCGTTCTCGCGCGGTTCGAACGTGACGGCCCATCCAGTCGATCCCGGCTCGGTCTCGGGGGAGACGTAGAACGTCGTCGAGACGCTGCGGAGCCCCGCGGCGATCAGGCCGGTGTCGGAACCTCCCTCACCGTCCTGCGGAATCACCTTGAGGATGCCGGCGTCGTCGTAGCCGAGCGCGCGGAAGTCGTCGATCCACGCCTGCAGCGTGGTCATGGTGCGGAAGGGCATGACTCATCCCGTCGGTCAGTGCGTCGCGGGGGCGACACCCCTCCGATTATCAGGGTCGACGTGCGGTTGCGCATCCCGGCCCATCGTGGGACCGGTTCCATCGCACAATTCGAGCGCATACGCAACGGTCTATCCGTTTTCGGCAGCGAGAACTTAGGAAATGCCCGTGGAGCATACGCATGTCGAAACCAGGGATGCCACGACGGTCCAGGAGATGTGGCAGACGGTGATACCCGGAGCCCGCATCTCCCGTGCCGACGGCATCCAGCCCGCGTTCGTCTTCCACGGTGCCGCTGAGCCCGGCTTCGGGTTCTGCGACTACACCGTGGGATCGACGATGGTGACCGAATCGGACCCGGGCGACCAGATGATCGTGGGACGGATCGCGGGCCCGCGCATCCGCGCGACCTACCGACGCGACCGCATCGACACGACGGTGCCGTTCGTGGTGATGGACCGTCCGATCGAGATCGCGTTCTCGGGCAGGATCGCCGGAACCGCGGTGTCCTTCGCGCGCGGCGACGTGGACGAGGCCGCCCGTCGGCTCTCGGGAGACGACACATTACGGGTCCGCCCCATCGGGCACGCGCCGATGTCCGAGCAGCGCCTGAGGTACTGGACCCGCACGTGGGAGTACGGCCGCGACGTGCTGCTGCGCTCGCCGGAACGTGCCCCGGTGATCGCGCAGCAGGTGCGCTCGCTGCTGCTCGAGGCCTCGCTGATGACGTTCCCCTCGACCTTCACCGAGGCGCTCGCCGCGGGTCGACCGGCGCGTGCGCTGCCCGCGCCGGTGCGTCGGGCGAAGGCGTATATCGACGCCCACGCCACCGGGCCGATCGCCCTCTCCGACATCGCGGAGGCGGCGCGGCTCTCCCCGCGCGGATTGCAGTACGCGTTCCGCACCGCTACGGGCCGGACGCCGATGCAGTACGTCCGACGCGTGCGTCTCGACGCTGCTCGGGCCGAACTGCGCGCCGCCGACCCCTCGGCGGAGACGGTGGCGGCCATCGCGGCGCGCTGGGGGTTCTCGAACCTCGGGCGCTTCGCCGCGATGTACCGGGCGGAGTTCGGCGAGACTCCCTCCACCACTCTCCGGTCGTGAGGCTCGCTCGGCGGATCAGTGCCCGCCGAGCCTCCCGCTCAGCCGGCCGTGGAGACGCGCGGTCTGCGCGTTCATCCCGATGATCTCGACGGTCGTGCCGAGCCGGGCGTACCGGGTCTCGACCGCATCGAGTGCGGCCACGGTCGAGGCATCCCAGATGTGCGAACCGGAGAGGTCGATCACCACCCGGGCAGGGTCGCGCGAGTAGGCGAACTTCGTGGTGAGGTCGTTGCTCGAGGCGAAGAAGAGCTCGCCCTCCACCCGGTAGCGGGCGATGTCGGCGTCGACCTCCCGGTGCACCCGGGTGACGCCGGCGACCCGTCGGGCGAACAGCACGGCGGCCACGATCACGCCGACGCCGACGCCGATCGCGAGGTTGTGGGTCCACACCGTCACCGCCACCGTCGCCACCATCACGGTCGTCTCGCTCAGCGGCATCCGCCGGAGGGAGGACGGGCGGATGCTGTGCCAGTCGAACGTGGCGATCGAGACCACGATCATGACGGCCACCAGGACGGCCATGGGGATGATCGCGACCACGTCGCCGAAGACCAGCACCAGGACGAGGAGGAAGACCCCGGCGAGGAACGTGGAGATGCGGGTGCGCGCGCCGGATGCCTTGACGTTGATCATCGTCTGGCCGATCATCGCGCACCCGCCCATCCCGCCGAAGAAGCCGGACAGGACGTTCGCCGCGCCCTGGCCGAGGGACTCGCGCGTCTTCGAGGACGGGGTGTCGGTGATCTCGTCGACCAGCGCGGCGGTCATGAGCGACTCGAGGAGACCCACCACGGCCATCGCGAGGGCGAACGGGAAGATGATCCCGAGCGTCTCGAACGTGAAAGGCACGTTCGGGAGCAGAAGCACGGGCAGGCTCTCGGGGAGCGCGCCCTGATCTCCCACGGTGGGCACGGAGATGCCGAACACGACCGCCGCGCCGGTCAGGAGCACGATGGCCACCAGCGGCGCCGGGATCGCGCGCGTCACGCGGGGCAGCAGATACATGATCGCCAGACCCGCCGCGGTCAGCGGGTACACCATCCACGGCACGCCGATCAGCTGCGGGACCTGCGCGACGAAGATCAGGATGGCGAGAGCGTTGACGAACCCGACCATGACGCTGCGGGGGATGTAGCGCATGAGCTTCGCCACGCCGAGGACGCCCAGCGCCACCTGCACGATGCCGCCGAGGATCACGGTGGCCAGCAGGTAATCGACGCCGTGCTCGCGCGCGACGGGGGCGATGACGAGCGCGATCGCTCCCGTGGCGGCGCTGATCATCGCGGGGCGACCGCCGAGGAAGGCGATCGCGACGGCCATGACGAACGACGAGAACAGGCCGAGCCTCGGGTCGACCCCCGCGATGATCGAGAAGGCGATCGCCTCCGGGATCAGGGCGATCGCCACGACGAGACCGGCAAGCACCTCCCGGGTGAGCAGACGGGGGGAGCGCAGCGCCTGACGCACGGTGGGCTCGGGGCGCGGGCGCGCGAGGACGTCGGTCACGGGGGCTCCGGAGGGGCGGGGGAGAATGGAGGCGGTCGCGAGTGCGACCGTCGAACTCTACCGTAACGTGAGGGTTGCGGGATCGGGGATGTCATGGATCACGCCCGACCGATGCAGATCGGCGAGCTCGCGGAGCGGACGGGACTGTCGATCCGCACGCTCCGGCACTACGACGAGATCGGCCTCCTGCGCCCGTCGGCCCGGTCCGAGGGCGGCTTCCGGCTCTACACCGCGCAAGACGAATCCCGCCTTCTGCTGATCCGCCGGATGAAACCGCTCGGGTACTCGCTCGAGCAGATGGGGGAGCTGCTCGCCGTCGTCGACGGACTGGATGCCGATCCCGGTGACGCGGTCCTGCGCGCCCGGCTCGACGGCATCCGCGAGGAGGCGATCACGCGGCGCGACGGCTTGCGTCGACAGCTCGCCGCCGCCGACGAGTTCCTCACCCAGTTGGCCGCGCGGTGACCGATCACTCTCTCGACCTGGTCGGCTTCGGCGTGCGTCTGGCCCCCGCGCACCCCGATGACGCGATCGAGGCGTGGCCCCTCACCGACGCCGACCTGTGGCGCGGGATGACGACGCCGTGGCCCACGACCGTCGACGAGTACGCCGAACGGGTCGATCAGCAGCGGGCGACGCCCGGCATGTTCGCCTTCACGGTCCGGGATGCCGAGACCGGCGAGGTGCGCGGATCCACCACGTTCTACGACCACGTGCCCGCGCAGGGGCGGGTCGAGATCGGCACGACCTGGTACGGGCGGCCGTTCCAGGGTGGTCGCACCAACCCGGCGGCCAAGATGCTCCTGTTGACCCAGGCGTTCGAGACGTGGGGCGTCAACCGCGTGGCGCTCCGCTGCGATGCCCGTAACGATCGCAGCGCCCGCGCCATCCAGCGTCTGGGCGGTGTGCCCGAGGGGCGTCTGCGTCGGCATCGGATCGCCGCGGACGGCACGGTCGGCGACACGCTGTACTTCTCGATCCTCCGCGAGGAGTGGCCCAGGGTCCGCGCGGGCCTGGAGGCGCGGCTGGCCGGCTGAGGTCAGGATGCCGCGGCGGCGGCGCGGCGGCGGGCGAACTCCCGCGCCTCCGCGAACAGCTCGAGGTCGATCTGCACGTGACGGCGGGCGAGCTCGGCGGCGGCGTCCGGGGTGGAGCGCACGATCGCCGCGACGATCGCGTCGTGCTCGCGCCCGGCGCGCGACTCCATGCGTCGGTGGCTCTCGCGGTCGCCCCACGGGTGCGCGGGGGCGGAGAGGGAGAGGTGGCGCTCGTGGTCGAGGAGGATCTCGCGCAGCGCCGTGTTGTGGGCCGCGTCGATGATCGACAGGTGCAGCAGGCTGTCGGCGCGCTGCTTGGCGTCGCCGGACTCCGCCGCGTGGAAGGCGGCCAGGCGTTCGTGCATCGAGGTGATGTCGGCATCCGTCCGCCGTTCGGCGGCTAGGCGGGCGAGCGAGGAATGCAGGAGCGAACTGGCCGTGCACGCGTCGACGAGGTCGTCCCAGCGCTCGGCGAACCAGCGGTCCACGCCCACGACCACCGACGCGGGCCAGTCCTCGGCCACGAAGGTGCCCCCGGCGCGGCCGCGGCGCTTCTCGATCAGGCCGCGCGCGGACAGGTCGTCGAGGGCGGCGCGGACGGTGGTGCGCCCGACTCCGAGGAGGGGGGAGAGGTCGCGCTCGGGGGGCAAGCGGGTTCCGGGCAGGAACTCGCCGACGGCGACCGCGGTGATCAGCCGCTCGGTCACGCGCTCCACGAGTGATGCGTCGTCGGTCTCGGCCATCAGCTCCCCGGTCGATTTCTTTCATGTTAAATCCCGAGAAAAGGTTTGCCAACGAACCTTTACCGGGTCCACGATGACTCCATGCACCGCGAGATCACCGTTCCGTTCCACGACGGATTCACCTGGGCCCGCCTGACCGAGCCCGCGAGGCCCACCGGCGCCGCGCCGCTGTTCGTCCTCCACGGAGGACCCGGCATGGCCCACGACTACGTCAAGAACCTCGACGCCCTCGCCGACCTCACCGGACGCACGGTCGTGCACTACGACCAGATCGGGTGCGGGAAGAGCTCGCACCACCCCGACGCTCCCGTCGAGCAGTGGGTGCCGCAGTTCTTCGTCGACGAGTTCCACAATCTGCGCGAGGCGCTCGGCTTCGACGAGTACCACGTGCTCGGGCAGTCGTGGGGCGGCATGCTCGGTGCCGAGATCGCCGTGCGTCAGCCGGAGGGGCTGCGGAGCCTGGAGATCTGCAACTCCCCGGCATCCATGGAACTGTGGCTCGCCGGCGCGGCGCGGCTGCGCTCCGAGCTGCCGGAGGACGCCCGCGCGGCCCTCGACCGCCACGAAGCCGACGGCACCCTGGACCACCCCGACTACGTGGATGCCACCCGCGTCTTCTACGAGCGGCACGTGTGCCGCGTCACGCCCATGCCGCAGGACTTCGTCGACAGCGAGCAGCAGATGCTCGCCGACCCGACGGTGTACTTCACCATGAACGGACCGAACGAGTTCCACGTCGTCGGCACCGGCCGCGACTGGACGATCATCGACCGCCTGCCGCGGGTCGCCGTCCCCACCCTCGTCGTCGCGGGGGAGTTCGACGAGGCCACCCCCGAGACCTGGGCGCCGTTCGTGGAGCACATCCCCGGCGCCCGTTCGCACGTGTTCGCCGGCGCCAGCCACTGCACCCACCTCGAGATGCCCGACGCGTTCCGCGCCGTCATCGCCGACTTCCTCGCCCCGCTTCCCTGACCCGCCCGTTTCGCGCCCACCCGATACGCTCCACCGTCACCCGAACAGGAGTCCCATGTCCGACACCGCCCCCGAGGCCCAGCAGCAGCTGGAGTCCTTCGGCTACAAGCAGGAGCTCAAGCGCTCCATGTCCACCTTCGACCTCGTCGTCTACGGCCTGGTCTTCATGGTGCCGATCGCCCCGTGGGCGATCTTCGGCGTCGTCTACAACGCCGCCAGCGGCATGGTCCCGCTGGTGTACATCACCGGTGTCGTGGCGATGATATTCACCGCCCTCGCCTACGCGCAGATGTCGAAGGCGTTCCCGATCGCCGGCTCCGTGTTCTCCTACGTCGGCCGGGGCCTCCACCCCACGGTGGGCTTCTTCGCCGGGTGGGCGATCCTGCTGGACTACCTGCTCGTGCCGACCCTGCTGTACGTGTTCGCGGCGTCGTCGATGGCCGGGATCTTCCCCGATGTCCCGCAGTGGATCTGGGCGGTCTCGTTCGTGATCATCAACACCGTCGTCAACGTGCTCGGCATCGGCTCGATCAAGCTCGCGAACCGTGTGATGCTCGGCATCCAGCTCGCCTTCGTCGTCATCTTCGTCGTCATCGCGATGGTCGCGCTGTCGTCCGGGACGATCCCCGGTGCCGAATTCACGATCGCCCCGGTGTGGGATGCCGAGAAGGTCAACCCCGCGCTGATCGCCACCGCGCTCTCGATCGCGGTGCTGAGCTTCCTCGGCTTCGACGGCATCTCGACGATGGCCGAGGAGTCCACGGGCGACCGCAAGTCCGGCGGTCGCGCGATGATCATCGCCCTGCTGGTGGTCGCGGTGCTGTTCATCGCGCAGACGTGGTTCGCCAGCGCGCTCGCCGCCGGCACGATCGCGTTCTCCGACGACGATGTGAACAACGCCTTCTTCCTCCTCGTCGCGCAGGCCGCGGGTTCGGGGTGGGCGACCGCGTTCCTGGCCGTCAACGTCGTCGCAGTGGGTATCGCGAATGCCGTCGCCGCCCAGGCCGCGACCTCGCGCCTGCTCTACTCGATGAGCCGCGATCGGCGCCTGCCGGCGTTCCTCTCGAAGGTGAACTCGCGTCAGGTGCCGCTGGCGGCGATCCTGTCGGTCAGCGCGATCTCGCTCGTCCTCGTGCTGTTCTTCGTGGGCCAGATCGCCGTGATCTCGTCGCTGGTGAACTTCGGCGCGCTCCTCGGCTTCATGCTGCTGCACGTCTCGGTCGCGGCGTACTACCTCGGAAAGAAGAAGTCGAAGAACTACGTGCTTCACCTCGCCGTGCCGCTGATCGGGTTCCTGATCATCGGCTACGTGCTGCTCAACGCCGACATCACCGCGAAGGTCGGCGGCATACTGTGGCTCGTCGTCGGCGGTGTCGTGTACCTCGTCTTCGCCCGCAAGTACGGCGTGACGCCCGCTCCGTCGCCCGAGCACGCCGCTTCGACCGCCGGTGAGGGCGGCGCGGAGGTGGCCTCGCGATGACGACCGAGCACCGCCTCGGCAAGGAGCACGGCCGCCCCGGACACCGCGCCGACGTGCCGCCGGTCCTCCGGATCGCGCCCGGCACGGGGGAGCGCATCGCGTTCCAGACCGACGACGCCGTGTACCGCGAGCTCCACGAGCACGGCGATCTGGCGCTCTTGTCGGCACCGCTGAACCCGGTGACCGGACCCGTGTACGTCGAGGGAGCCCGGCCCGGCGACGCCCTGGCGGTGACGATCCACGAAATCCGGCTGACCGACACCGGGTGGGCGATGAGCCTGCCCGGTGTCGGGGCCCTGCGCGACCGCATGCCCGATCGGGTCGTCACCCGTCGCATCCCGATCGACGCCGACGGCGTACACCTCACGGATGCCGTGACGGTCGCGCCCCGGCCGATGGTCGGCTGCATCGGCACCGCGCCGGCGTCGGGGGTGGCCAGCACCGTCATGCCCGCGCATTCGATCGGCGGCAACATGGACGTCACCGACATCGCCCCCGGTGCCACGGTGTACCTCCCCGTCGAGGTCGAGGGTGCGCTGCTCGCGATCGGCGACGTGCACGCGATCATGGCGCGCGGGGAGTCCTCGTTCGTCGCGATCGAGGCCGAGGGCACGGTGGTCGTCTCGATCGACGTCGTTCCGGGTCTGTCGTTGCGGGCACCCCGTATCGCGACCGCCGACGAGTGGATCTTCGTCGGCCTCGGCGCGACCGTGCAGGAGAGCGTGCGCCGCGGCTACGAGGACGCGTTCGACGCCTTCGTCGAGCGGGGGTGGGATGCCATGGATGCCTACACCGTGATGAGCGCGCTCGCCGACTCCGAGCTCGGCGGCCCCACCGGCGCCGTCGACCCCGACCCGCTGCACCCGTTCGACGCGATCGGGGCGGTCACCCTGCACCGGGTCCCGCGTTCGCTCCTCGACGGGCGGTCGTCGCCCGCGGCGGGGGAGGGTGCCGCCGCCGTGTAAGATCGTCTGTTGGAAGTGTGTCCGAGCGGCCTAAGGAGCATGGCTGGAATCCATGTAGGCGGGGTAACTCGCCTCGCAGGTTCAAATCCTGTCACTTCCGCCACAGATGGGCCTCACCCCGACGGGTGAGGCCCCATCGTTGTTTCCTGGTGTACTGCTGAGCGCTATAATTCTGTACATGACCACCCTCTCGCTCGCCGACGCACGAGCCAATCTCTCGAAGCTCGTCGAGTCGGCGGTATCGACGCA
Organism: Microbacterium proteolyticum; assembly: GCF_029639405.1. Classification (NCBI taxonomy): domain Bacteria; kingdom Bacillati; phylum Actinomycetota; class Actinomycetes; order Micrococcales; family Microbacteriaceae; genus Microbacterium; species Microbacterium proteolyticum. The sequence continues at coordinate 89,645 of NZ_CP121274.1, read as the reverse complement.
CGAGCGTTTCGAGGTGACGAGGAACGGCGATCGTGCGGCGGTTCTGCTGAGTGCAGACGACTACGATTCGCTGCTCGAGACGGTCGACGTCTTGAGCCGTCCGGACGAGGTCGATGCGATCCGGCGAGGGCTTGCCGACCTCGAGGCGGGCGAGATGTTCTCCGCCGCCGAGGTGCGGGCGGCGATGGCCGCACGTGGTCGCGCCACGGCATGACCGACGGCTACGAGGTCGTCTTCACTCGGACGGCACGTCGCGCGCTCGCGCAGGAACTTCCCGAGAAGATCGCGGCCGCCGCGTTCGAGTTCATCCTCGGCGCGCTCCGAGAGAACCCTCGCCGAGTGGGCAAGCCGCTGCGCGAGCCCCTCGCCCCGCTGTACTCGGCGCGCCGCGGGGAGTACCGCGTGCTGTACCGGATCGTCGACGAACGGCTGGTCATCGAGGTCGTCTCGGTCGTACATCGCCGCGACGCCTACCACCGCTGAAGAGGAACGGGGGTCGACCTCACGTGAGTGTCCTTGTCGCAGGTCGACGACAACGACTCGGGCGAGCCGTCGGGGTGCTGCCGGGCACTGTTCTGCATCTCCTCGCGTCCGTCGCGGCGTGGACGTTCATTCAGCTGAACGGGCTGATGGTCGCAGGATGCGGATCGCAGCGTTCCTGCGATCTCGTTCTCACGGATGTGGCCGTCAACGGGGTGCAGCCCGTGCTCCTCGTGGCGTGGCTCATCACCACCGCCCTGGCATTCGTCCGGACACTCGCGTGGGGTCGCAGCCCATGGCCCGTGCTCGGGGTCGGAATCGTTGTTTCCGCGATCCTCACCGTCGCCGCCTATGTGACGCTCAGGGTGGGCGCCGGCGTTCTCTGAGCGCGACTCCGCGTCAGCGGACCGGGTCGGGCGCCTCGACCGGTGCGGGCTCACCGCGCAGCAGGAGCGAGCGGGGGAGCACGAGCGCCCACACTCGGCCGGTCGCGCTCGCACCGGCACGGAGCCGCTCGCGGATCCGTTCCACCGTGTCGGCCAGCGCCGGCCCCCGCGCGGGATCCACGCCATCCTCGGCGTACACCGCGCGCTCCAGCGCGTCGCGCACGAGCCCGATGTCGTCGGCATCCACGCCGTGCTCCTCGACGAGCCGCGCGGCGAACGCCCGCGGCGACTCGGCATCGGGGGCACGGATGCCGAGGTCCACCGCATCCGCGCGGATCTCGGCCCAGGCCGCCACGGGGTCACCCTCGCGGATGAGCGTCGCACGCGAGCGTCGCCGCCAGGCCCGGATCGCCCCCGGGGTCGCGAGCAGGAGGAGCAGCACCACTCCGCCCACGGCGAGCAGCGGGCCCGTCGGGTTCTGGACGGCCGAGGTGTTCGAACCCGCAGCCGACGATCCGGTGCCGTCCTGGTCGCCGAGCTGCGGGGCGTCGGAGCGGGTCGCACCCGGGGTGGCGGCATCCTGCTGCTCTGGTGTGGTCGCCGACCCGGACTGGCCACCGGTGCTCCCGGAGGCGAAGTTCGTCGGGACTCCGAGGCTGTTGGTGGGTTCGAACGGCACCCACCCGATACCGCGGAAGTACACCTCGGGCCAGGCGTGCAGCTGGCTGGAGGTGACCGTGTACTCGACGCTGCCCGTCTGCTCGACCGACCCCGACCGGGTGCCGGGGAGGTATCCGACGACGATGCGCGAGGGCATGCCGAGGGTGCGCGCCATGACGGCGAACGCGGAGGCGAAGTGCACGCAATAACCGGTGCGCGCCTGCAGGAACTGTGCAACGGCATCCAGGCCCGCTCCGTCGAATCCGGCCTCGACGGGGGCGTCCAGCGAATACCGGAACTGGCTGCTGCGGAACCACGACTGCAGGGCGATGAGCGCGTCGTAGGGCGACTGCGCCCCGGCCGTGACCGAGCGCGCCGTGTCGCCGATGGTCGCCGGGACATCGGCGGGGAGGGCGCGCACGGCGTCGCCGAGCTCGTCCCCGCCGACCGCGCGCGACCGGATCTGCTCGAGCGTGGGCCGCGGAACGAGCGCCTGAACCTCGTAGTCCTGGTTCCGCGACGAACCCGAACGCGACACGATCGTGCGGTTGGCCGGCATCCCCAGCCACTCGCCTTCGAGGCCGGTCACGGCGGATGCCGGGTAGGGCACCGGGAGCCACGGGCTGTCGAGCTCGCCGACCTGGACGGTCGTCGTCCAATCGGCCACCTCGATGTCGCCGTCGACCTGCACGGGATCGAACACCGGGGCGTCTCCGCCGGGGACGGTGACGGTGTCGCCCGAGTCGGGCTGCCACACCGCCCCGTCGAACTGCGACAGCGTCACCGCGCGGAGATACGGCGCGGAGGTTCCCGTCGTGGTGAGCGTCAGCACGTCGATGTCGCGCGGTTGACGCAGGTCGTTGCCGAGCTCGAGGTTGGGATTGATCGTGGTGCCGAAACCCGCGCCCGTGCCCGAAGCGAAGCGCAGCGCGGGCTGGGGGAGGAACGGCACGGCCACGAGTGTCACGAGCACCGACACCGCGGCGATGCCGATCGCGGTCGCCGACGCCCCCCACACGCGGGAACCGGTCCGGCGGGCGGGGGCCGCGGCGCGCGTGCGCGAGCGCACGTCCATGCGCAGCAGGAACAGGACGGTGGCGGCCAGGGCGAGCACGGCGGGCACGTTGACGTCGGCGGGGATGGCGATCGTCGGGATGAGAGAGACCGCCACGAGTCCGACCCCGGCCAGAAGCGGCATCCGCGCCGTCAGGACCACGTGATCGAGGACGACGGCGAGACCGGTCACCGCCGCCACGAGGACGAACGCGAGGCCCGCGGCCGGCACCACCGGGGCAATGCCGAGGCGGATCTCCTCCGAGGCGCCGGCGAACAGCGTCGAGACCGAGGCGAGGGTCGCCGGCGTCGGGATCGCCCCGAGCAGCGCCGTGGAGCGGCCGAAGATCGCCGTGAGGAACACGACCCCGACGAGGAGTTCGACGACGGTGGCCACGAGCGCGGGCGCCCGTGAGAACCGCACGGCCAGTCCGCTCAAGAGCATCACGGCGGCCCCGGCGAGGGCGCCGATCGTCCAGGCGCCCGGCGCGATGACGGAGAAGACGGGCAGCAGGGCGGCGGCGATACCGGCGAACACGCCGAGCGACAGGAGGGCGAGGTCGCGGCGCCGCCGCACCGTCCGGCCGCCGACCTCAGGCGCCGACACGGGCGTCCTCGGGTCGCGTGGCATCGTCCCACGCCCGCGCGACATCGCCGCCGGGCGCGAGCGCCGTGGCGTGCCAGCCGGTCGCGGAGCGGACGTCGCGGGCGACGTCGTCGTCCGCCACGGTGAGCAGCACCGCGAGCGGGGAGCGCGGGGCCGCGGCACGCAGGGCCAGGAGATCGTCCGGGTCCAACCGCCCGGTGACGACGACGACCGGGCCGACCAGTGCGGACGCCGAGGCGGGCACGATGCGACGTGACGGGCCGTCCGGGCGGGCGCGCAGGGTCGCGAACGAGGCCGCGAGGCCGCGGGCCTCGGCATCCTCTCCGCCGTCGACGGGGTCGGCCAGGAGTTCGCCGTCGCTGTCGATCACGTCGACCGTGTAGCCCTCGTGCACGAGGCGCGCCACCGCCGAGACGCACACCGAGACCGCGGTCTCGAACGCGCGGTCCCGGCCCGGCCCGTCGGCGGCCGCGGGCGACCAGCGCGACAGCGCGCGATCGAGGACAATCGTCGCGGCGGGGCTGGATTCCTGTTCCTCCTGGCGCACCATGAGGGTGTCGCGGTGGGCCGTCGCCCGCCAATGGATGCGCCGCATCGAATCGCCGGGGGCGTAGGGGCGCGCCACGAGGTTGTCCGCCCCCTGACCGAGCTGCAGGGCCGAACTCTGCCGCGTCCCGCCGGCCTCCCCGGTCGAGGAGGGCAGCGGCGTGAGTTCGACGATCGTGGGGGCGACGGTCACCGCGCTGGCCGCGCCGACGGCGAAGCGCCGGCGGATCAGCCCGAACGGATCCGTCGTCGACACCCGCAGCGGACCGACCGAATGGATGCCGCGCACCGCACCGCGCACTTCGTAGCGGAGCCGTACGGGAGCTCCCGTGCGCCGCAGGGTCGACGCGCTGGCGGGGAACGCGCCGTCCGCTCGGCCATCCAAGCCCGCGGGCAGAGCGTCCGACCATCGCCCCGGGAGCGTCGGAAGCGCGGTGCTCACCCGTACCGACAGCTGCACCTCGGCGAGCCCGCCCACCTCGACCACCTCGGGCGTGGCGGACCGGACGACCTCGCCGGTCGCGCGGACCACCAGAGCACTGGCCGCCGCGCACAGCACGAGCACGAGCATCAGCACGCCGAAGTACAGCAGTTCGGGGATCGCCGCGCGCTGCGCGACGAACAGCGCGATCACGGCGAGGGCGAGGGCACCGGTTCCCCGCAGGGTCAGCGGCCAGCGTTCCCTCACGACGTGCTCACGCCCGCTGAGCCAGCGGCACGCGCACGCTCGCGGCGATCCGCTCGAGCGCGTCGGCCACGACCACCGCCCCCGCACGCCCGCCGGCGGCCGAGCGGTTCGCGATCACGCGGTGCGCGAAGACCGGGCCGAGGAGCGCGGTGAGATCGTCCGGGATGACGTACGCGCGGCCGTCGAGCGCGGCCCGCACCTTCGCCGCGCGGACCAGCTGCAGGGTGGCCCGCGGGCTCGCTCCGAGGCGGATGTCGGGGTGGCTGCGGGTGGCCTGGGCCAGGGCCACGGCGTACTCCTCGAGCGCGGGGGCCACGTGCACGCCGCGCGCCCAGGCGATCATCGCGGTGACCTGCCGAGCGGAGACGACGGGGGTTAGCGCGTCGAGCGGGTTCACGGTGTCGCGCTGGCGCAGCATGAGCGTCTCGGCCGCGGCATCCGGGTACCCCATCGAGATCCGCAGCAGGAAGCGGTCGCGCTGCGCCTCGGGAAGGGCGTACGTGCCCTCCATCTCGAGCGGGTTCTGGGTGGCCACGACGAGGAAGGGAGACGGCAGAACGTGCGTCCGCCCATCGACCGTGACCTGCCGTTCCTCCATCGCCTCCAGGAGCGAGGACTGCGTCTTGGGCGACGAGCGGTTGATCTCGTCGGCGATCACGATGTGCGCGAACACCGCCCCCGGAGTGAAGTCGAAACGCCGCTCGACCGGGTTGAAGACCGAGACGCCGGTGATGTCGCCGGGCAGCAGATCGGGCGTGAACTGGATGCGGCGCACGTCGGCGTCGATCGTGGCGGCCAGGGCCCGCGCGAGCATGGTCTTGCCGACACCGGGGACGTCCTCGATGAGGAGGTGCCCCTCGGCGAGGAGAGCGATAAGCGCGGCGCGGACCGCGTCGGGCTTGCCGTCGATGACCCGTGACATCGACGCGACGATGCGCTCGGTGAGCCGGGCGAACGACGTGGCGTCCAACGCCTCGTCGGGTTCCGGCCTCAGCGGTTGGAGGTCGGGGCGGCGCAGCCGCGGGGCCGCCTCGGGCGTCACCGTCTCGTCCATGGCATCCCTCGTGTCGCATCGCGGCGGAGGAGCGTCGTGGCCGCCGTGACCTGATCGTAACCTGCGCGAACGAGCCCCGGGCCGGAATACGGCAGGTGCTCAGGTGCGTATGCGGATCGTCGTGGCCCTAGGATCGGGCTTCGTCGCCCGCACCGCACGGGCGCGTGCGCCCGTATCTCCCGTGCGGTGCCGCCCGAACCGAGGAGCCCGCGATGTCCCCTGCCGCCCCCGTTCTCGCCGTCGACATCGGCGGGACCAAGGTGGATGCCGCCGTCGTCACCGCCGAGGGGGAGGTGCTGCGCGCGAGCGTCGCGCGCCGCCCCACCGGTCGCGACACCCCCCGCGAGGGCATCGCGGCGAACATCCGCGCCGCCGCCGTCGAAGCCCTCGCCGCGGTGCCGGACGTGCGCGTCGCGGCCATCGGCGTGGGAAGCGCCGGGCCCGTCGATCTCCCGGCGGGGTCGGTGTCGCCGTTGAACCTCCCGCAGGCCGCGGGTCTCGCGATCGACGAGGTGCTCGGCGGGCTCGTGGACGGGCCGCTGACCCTGGCGCTCGACGGGACCTGCATCGCCCTCGCCGAGCACTGGCGCGGTGCGCTGGTGGGCACCGAGAACGCGATGGCGATCGTGGTGTCCACCGGCGTCGGGGGAGGGTTGATCCTCGGCGGCCGGGCCATCTCGGGAGCCTCGGGCAACGCCGGACACCTGGGTCAGACTTTCGTGCGGACCATCGACGGTGACCCCGCCGCCGCGACGCTCGAGGCCGTCGCCGCCGGTCCCGGATCGGTCGCGTGGGCGCGGGCGCAGGGGTGGGTCGGCGAGACGGGACTCGACCTGGCTGCCTCGTACCGTGCCGGCGATGAGGTCGCCGTCGCGGCCGTCCGGCGCTCCGCGACCGCGGTGGGACAGGCGATCGCCGCCGCCGCGACGCTGTGCGACCTGGAGGCCGTCGCGATCGCCGGCGGCTTCTCGCACGTCGCCGAGGATTACGTAGCCCGGGTCGCCGCCGCCGCCGCCGCGGCATCCGTCCACGCGTACGCCCGTCGTTGCCGCGTCGTGCCGTCGGGGCTCGACGGGGACGGGCCCCTGCTGGGGGCGGCCGCCCTCGCGCTGCGGACCTGACGCGGCGAGGCGGACCCCGTCGGCGTAACCTGAGCACAGGACCGCGTCGCGGCCGACGGATTCGAGAGCGGGGATGTCATGCGGACGGGCTCCAATCTGCCCGCGGTGGGGGAGTACAACCAGACGCTCGTGCTCGATCTCATCCGCCGCTCGCCCGAGGGGCTGAGTCGCGTCGAGCTGTCGGCGCGGACGGGTCTCTCCGCGCAGACCCTCAGCAACGTCACCCGGCGTCTGGCGGAGGAGGGGCTGATCGCCGAGGCCGGCAAGGTGATCTCCGGCCCGGGCAAGCCCCGGACTCTGCTGAAGCTCGAGCCACGCTCCCGGTTCGCCGTCGGAGTGCACCTGGACCCCGTCGTCGACACGGTCGTCGTGGTCGACATGGCGGGGTCGGTCGTGGCGCACGAGGAGATCGCGCCGTACGGCTCCGCTCCGGCGTCCGAGCTGATCCGGGCCGTGGCGAGGGCCGTCGACGACATCGTCGGTGACGCCGGCATCGATCGCGATCTCGTCCTGGGGGTCGGCGTCGCCGCGCCGGGCCCCTTCGACCCGCGCGGGGGGCGGTTGCTCGATCCTCCGCTGTTGCCGGCGTGGCACAACGTCAATGTGCGCGACGACCTGGGGGCGATCACCGGTCTGCCGGTGATCGTCGAGAAGGACGTCACCGCCGCGATGGTCGGCGAGATGTGGTTCGACGGATCCTCGGTGCTCAACGATGCGATGTTCCTGTACTACGGGGCGGGCGTCGGACTCGGCATCGCCGTGGCCGGCGCCCCGGTGCGCGGGCGCACGAGCAACGCCGGCGGCATCGCCCACATCGTCGTCGACCCGCTGGGGCCGATGTGCGGGTGCGGGTCGCGCGGTTGTCTCGGTGTCTCGATCGAGCCGCGCACGCTGACGGCCGAGGCGGGATACAACGAGCCGGCGGGGGATTCGCGCGCGGAGGTCGATCGTTTGGTCCGGGATGCCGCGGCCGGGCGACCGGAGACACTCGCGGTGCTGCGCCGGGCGGGGGAGCGCATCGCGCGGGCTCTGGTGGTGGCGAACAACCTTCTCGACGTCGATGAGGTCGTGCTGGGCGGACCCGTGTGGGAGCGCCTCGCGGGTGTCCTGGCAGACACGGTCGCCGCTCGTGTGGCGGGGGACCCGGCGTCGACGGCGACCCGGGCGATCGCCGTGCGCCGCTCGATCGTGGGTGCCGACGTCGCGGCCGTGGGCGCCGCGTGTCTGATGCTCGACGGGGCGTTCGCCGCGCGTCCGGCCCGCATGATGATCGCTCTCTGACCGGCCCTCGAGGGCCGTTTCCGATTCGTTATCGCGTTCGAGGGGGAAAGACTTGCCGAATTAGTCCATTTGATTTATAAAAGGTTCTGGCGACGCGTGTCTCCACCCGAGCAAGGGAGCTTCCATGAAGAAACTGACGATGGCGACCGGTCTTCTGACCGCCACCGCCCTGACCGTGGCGCTGGCCGGCTGCTCCGGCGGCAGCGGTGATTCCGGCGACGCGAACACCATCCGTGTCGCGTACCAGACCACGGCCACCTTCAACCAGATGCAGACGCTGATGGAGAACGCCAAGAAGGAGTACGAGGCGGCGCACAAGGGCGTGACCGTCGAGCTCGTCCCGATCCAGGCCGAGGGCGCCGACTACTACACGAAGCTCGCGCTGATGAACAAGTCGGCCAGCACCGCCCCGGACGTGCAGTACGAAGACACGTTCAAGATCCAGTCCGACGCCGCCGCGGGTTACCTGCTGCCGCTGGACGACTACCTCGCGAAGTGGGACGACTGGTCGCAGTTCGCCGAGGGCGCCAAGCAGGCCGGCCTCGGCCCCGACGGCAAGACCTACGGCGTCTCGCTCGGCACCGACACGCGCGGCCTCTGGTACAACAAGGAGATCTTCGCCAAGGCGGGCATCTCGGTGCCGTGGCAGCCCAAGACCTGGGCCGACGTGCTCTCGGCCGCAGAGAAGGTCAAGGCCGCCGACCCGGACGTCATCCCGATCAACGTCTACTCGGGCAAGACCGCCGGTGAGGCGGCATCCATGCAGGGTCTGGAGATGCTCCTGTACGGCACCGAGGACACCCTCTACGACACCTCGAGCAAGAAGTGGGTCGTCGGCAGCCAGGGCTTCAAGGACTCGCTGCAGTTCGTCAGCGACGTCTACCAGGGCGGCCTCGGCCCGTCCCTGCAGCAGGCGCTCGACCCCAACATCTTCACCAGCGTGACCGCCGACTGGCTGCCCTCCAGCAAGCTGGCCATCGCCCTCGACGGCTCGTGGCAGTCGGCGGCGTGGGTCGACGGCGGCACAGCGGCATGGCCCGCGTGGAGCGACACCCTCGGCATCGCCGCGATGCCGACGCAGGACGGTCAGGCGCCCGGCACGACCAGCATGTCGGGCGGATGGACGCTCGCGATCGGCAAGAACACCAAGAACGCGGATGCTGCGTGGGACTTCCTGTCCACCGCGGTGAACAAGGACAACGCCACGGCGTACAACATCGACAACAGCCAGATCGCCGTCCGCGCCGACGTGGCCGAGTCGAGCGAGTACCTCGACGCCAACCCGAGCTTCAAGACGTTCTCGAGCTTCGTGGACACCACCCACTTCCGTCCCGCGACCGAGGACTACGACAAGATCTCCAACCAGATCCAGGTCGCGATGGAAGCGGTCATGACCGGCCAGTCCAGCGTCGACGACGCGGCCGCCGCCTACGACCAGGCCGTCATCGGCATCGTGGGCGAAGAGAACACCCAGAAGGGCTGACCGTGACCGCCCTGGCTCAGACCGGGGCGACCGGAACCGGCCGGGGGTCGCGCGTGAAGACGCGCGGCCTCCGGTCGTCGGCCCGGGCGCTCCCGCTCCTTCCCGCAGCTCTGCTGCTGGCGATCTTCCTGCTCGGCCCGATCCTGGTGTCGCTGTGGGGGTCGCTCACCAACGCCACGCTCTCGGGCTCGACCGCCGTCGACTCGCAGTTCATCGGTTTCGCCAACTACATCCAGCTCTTCAAAGCGCCCGATTTCCCGGTCGCGGTGATCAACACGATTGTGTTCGTGTTCTTCTCGGCCGTGATCGGTCAGAACATCCTCGGTCTCGCCCTCGCGCTCATGATGCGCTCGGGTAACCGCATCGTCACCGCCGTGGTCGGCACGATCGTGGTGACCGCCTGGGTGCTCCCCGAGATCGTCGCCGCGTTCGCGGCCTACGCCTTCTTCCGCGACAACGGCTCGCTTAACGCGATCCTCGCGGTCTTCGGGCTTGAGCCCGTCAGCTGGCTCTTCACGATGCCGGTGCTCATGGTCATCTTCGCCAACATCTGGCGCGGGACGGCCTTCTCGATGATGGTGTACTCCGCCGCGCTGTCCGACGTGCCGCCGGAGATCACCGAGGCGGCCGAGATGGACGGGGCCAGCGGCATCAAGCGACTGTGGCTCGTCACCATCCCGATGATCCGCTCGACCATCGGCACGAACTCCATGATCGTGACGCTCCAGACCCTGTCGGTCTTCACGCTCATCTTCGTCATGACCGGCGGCGGCCCCGGCAACAAGAGCACGACGCTGCCGATCCTCGCCTACCAGCAGGGTCTGAAGTTCGGCGAGCTGGGCTACGGCACGGCCATCGCCACGATCATGCTCCTCATCGGCGCCGTCTTCTCGTTCTTCTACGTCCGCGCGCTGCGCGAGGAGGTCTCGTCATGAGCGCCACCACGACCCTCCCCGAGGTCACCGGCCGCACCCGGTCGGCGGCGCGCGCCGCGAAGCGCCCGAAGGCCTCGCTGTCGTCGCCCCGCACGCGCGCCCTGCGCGTCCTGAGCAACACGCTGCTCATCGTCGTCGGCATCCTGTTCATCGTCCCGCTCATCTGGCTCGTCACGGCCTCGCTCGACGCGCAGCCGACGCTCGCGATCAAGATGCCCGAGGTGATCACCCTCGACAACTTCGCCGCGGTCATGAAGCCCGACCTGCTGTTCCTGCCGCTGTGGAACAGCGTGCTGCTGGCCGGCGGCACCGCGGTGGCCACCGTCGTGCTCGCCTCGCTCGCGGCCTACCCGCTCTCGCGGTACAAGATGCGCGTGGGCAAGCCCTTCCTCTACGCGGTGCTGTTCGGGACGTGCCTTCCGATCACCGCGATCATGGTGCCGGTCTACAGCCTCTTCGTGCAGCTGAACCTCATCGACTCCATCGGCGGGACGATCCTCTTCCTCACCGCGAGTGCTCTGCCGATCGCCATCTGGATGATGAAGAACTTCATGGACGGCGTGCCCGTCGAGCTCGAGCACGCGGCGTGGATGGACGGCGCGGGATCGATGCGCACCCTGGTGCAGATCGTCCTCCCGCTCATGCGTCCCGGGATCGCCGTGGTGTTCATCTTCACGTTCATCCAGGCGTGGGGGAACTTCTTCGTCCCCTTCGTGCTGCTGCTCAGCCCCGACTACCAGCCGGCCGCCGTGAGCATTTTCAACTTCTTCGGGTCGTTCGGGGCCGTGGCCTACGGCCAGCTCGCGGCCTACTCGATCGTCTACTCCCTTCCCGTCCTCGGCCTGTACGTCCTCGTGCAGCGCGGACTCGGCGGCACGTCGGCCCTCGCCGGCGCCGTCAAGGGCTGACCCGTCCCCCCAGACAAGGAACAATTCATGCACGACCGCACCGCGCTCATCGAGATGCGCATCGACCGCTTCGTCCGCGAGCGTCTCGTCCCCGCCGTCTACCGCGCCCGCCACCCCCTCACGATCGCGGCGTGGGAGGCCCCGGGCGAGCCGGTGACCTTCGCCGCAGCCCGGGATGCCGAGTACCGCCCCTTCGCGATCGGGACGCCGTGGGGGCGCGCGTGGGGGACCACCTGGTTCGCCGTGTCGGGGGAGATCCCCACCGGCTGGCGCGACGCGGCGGGTGCCCTGCCCAACGGGACCGTCGCGGAGTTCGTCGTCGACCTCGGTTTCACGGCCGGGCAGAGCGGCTTCCAGTGCGAAGCGTTGATCTGGAACCGCCAGGGCGCGCCCATCAAGGGCATCTCGCCGTTCAACAACGCCACTCCCGCCGTCCTCGACGCCGACGGCCGGGTCGACGTGCTCGTCGAGGCCGCGTCGAACCCCGACGTCGGGAGCCTCTTCACCTTCGAGCCCACGCATCTCGGCGACCTCGCCACGGCGGGTGACGCTCCTCTCTATACGCTTCGCGAGATGTCGCTCGGTCTGCGCGACGTCGCCGTGTGGGAACTGCTGCAGGACTTCCGTCTTCTCCACGGCCTGATCGCGGAACTCGACGCGACCTCCGCGCGCCGCGCGACGCTGGTGGAGGCGATGGATGCCGCGATCGACGCGGTCGATCCCGACGACGTCGCGGGCACGGCCCAGGCCGGCCGTGACGTGCTGGCTCCGCTGCTCGCCGCACCGGCGGCATCCAGTGCTCACGTCCTGCACGCCGTCGGGCACGCCCACATCGACTCCGCGTGGCTGTGGCCGGTGCGCGAGACGGCGCGGAAGGTCTCGCGCACGTTCAGCAATGTCCTCTCGCTCATGGACGAGGACCCCGAGTTCGTCTTCGCCAGTTCGTCGGCGCAGCAGTTCGCGTGGATGAAGGAGCACTACCCGGCGCTCTGGGAGCGGCTGAAGGAACGCGTCGCCGAGGGGCGGTTCGTGCCCGTGGGCGGCATGTGGGTCGAATCCGACACGAACATGGTCGGCGGCGAGGCGATGGCCCGCCAGTTCCTCGAGGGGAAGACCTTCTTCCAGGAGGAGTTCGGCATCGACACCGAAGAGGTGTGGCTGCCCGACTCGTTCGGATACAGCGGTGCCCTGCCGCAGATCATGAAGGCCGCGGGAGCCCGCTGGTTCCTCACGCAGAAGATCTCGTGGAACGAGACCAACCGCATCCCGCACCACACCTTCCAGTGGGAGGGCATCGACGGCTCGCGCATCTTCACGCACTTCCCGCCGGTCGACAAGTACAACTCCGAGGTGACCGCTGCCGATCTCTCGCACGCCGAACGCAACTTCTCCGACAAGGGTCGCGCCCGCACGTCGCTGCTTCCCTACGGCTTCGGCGACGGCGGCGGCGGCCCCACCCGTGAGATGACCGCGACGATCGCGCGCGCGCACTCGCTCGAGGGGGCGCCGAGAGTCGTGCACTCCACGCCCCGCGCGTTCTTCGAAACCGCCGAGGCCGAGTACGCCGACCCGGCGGTGTGGGCGGGGGAGCTGTACCTGGAGTTCCACCGCGGCACCTACACCAGCCAGTTGCGCACCAAGCAGGGCAACCGCCGCAGCGAGCACCTGCTGCGTGAAGCGGAGCTGTGGGCCGCGACCGCCGCGGTGCGCGCGGGCGTGGAATACCCCGCGGCGGCCCTCCGCCGCCTGTGGCAGCTCGTGCTGCTGCAGCAGTTCCACGACATTCTGCCCGGCACGTCCATCGCGTGGGTGCACCGGGATGCCGAGCGCAACTACGAAGCCATCGCCGCCGAGCTCGAGCAGATCATCGCCGATAGCCTGCGTACGCTCGCGGGGGAGGGCGACCGCGTGCTCGCCGTCAACGCCGCGCCGCACCTTCGCTCGGGCGTCCCCGCCCTCGGGATCGCGGCGGCGTCGGCCGCGCGCGACGTCGCTCCGCGCTCCGAGGGCGGCGGTTACGTACTGGACAACGGGGTCATCCACGCCGTCATCGACGCCCGGGGGCTCATCATCTCGCTCGTCGAGGTCGGCTCGGGTCGCGAGGTCGTCCCCGACGGGCAGGCGGCGGGACTGTTCCAACTCTTCCGGGACACGCCCACGCAGTGGGACGCGTGGGACATCGACGAGACCTACCGCCGCCACGTCACCCCGCTGGACTCGGCTGATGCGGTGCGCATCGACGGCGACGCGATCGTGGTCGAGCGCGCCTTCGGCGACTCCCGTCTGGTCACCCGCATCGCGCTCGCCGCGGGCGCGCGCACCCTGCGGCTGTCGATCGACGTCGACTGGCACGAGCAGCAGAAGCTGCTGAAGCTGGCCGTCCCCGTCGACGTGCACACAGACCGTGCGGCATCCGAGATCCAGTTCGGGCACATCACACGTCCGACGCACACGAACACCTCGTGGGATGCCGCCCGCTTCGAGACCGCGGCCCATCGCTGGGTCCGCGTCGCCGAACCCGGATTCGGGGTGGCTGTGACGAACGACTCGACCTACGGGCACGACATCACCCGGCACGCGCGTCGGGGCGGCGGAACGTCCTCGCTGGTGCGCCTGTCGATCATCCGCGGGGCGCTGTTCCCCGATCCTCAGCAGGATCAGGGCGCGCACCGCCTCGAGGTGGGCATCGTCGTGGGCGCCGACGTGGCCGACGCGGTGACCGAGGGGTACCGGACCAACCTTCCCCTTCGTGTGATCGAGGGGGCCGGAGACGTCGCGCCGCTGGTCGCGCTCGATCGCGACGGCATCGTCGTGGAGTCCGTCAAGCTCGCCCACGACGGTTCGGGAGACGTCATCGTGCGCCTGTATGAGGCGCTGGGGGAGCGGCAGTCCACGACACTCCACGCGGGCTTCGAGGTCACGGCCGTGGCCGAGACCGACCTGCTGGAGCGCGAGGTCGATGCCGCCGCGGTGTCGAGCGTGTCGGGCGGGGCGGTCGAGCTCACCCTGCGTCCGTTCCAGCTGGTGACGCTGCGTCTGAAGCGCTGATCGCCTCCCCGCGGGTGGTCGGGGTGGGCTGGGACGGGCTGATCGCGTCGACCCGGGAGGACGTTCGGGAAAGGGAGGACGAATACTGCGGATTCGTCCTCCCTCAACGGTTCCTCCTCCGCTCCCCGGGCGGTGCTCCCAGCCGCGGTCACACCATCGCCACGGCCATGAGCGCGACGGATGCCGCCATCGCGCCGATCTGCGCCCGGTCGAGGCGCGCCGGCATCCGCCTGATCGCGGTGAACGACAGCACGCCGTAGCCGACCGCCGCCCCGGCGAGCACGGGCGCGAGGGAGAGTCCGTGCGCGTGCTCCGGGGCGCTCGCGTGTGCGCCCATCGCGATCTGCAGCCCGGCCATGACGACCATGCCGAGCGTCGTGTGCAGCGTCATCAGCGCGGGCACCCGCGGGACGCGCCGCTGGCGCGGTCGGCGCCAGATCGCCAGGCCCACGGCCGCCGCGAGCAGCAGCGCCGTCCAGTACACCGGCGCGACCACGCCGAACACGGCGGCATCCAGCATCGCCAGCAGCATGACCGCCGCCGCCACGACCTCGGGCGGTCGCACCCGCGCGCGATCGGCGGCCAGACAGCACATCCCGATCGCGGCGGGGGCGACCGCCCACAGGTGGAGGGTCTCGCTCATCGCCTCAGCAGTGGCATCCGGATGCCGACGCCTCGCCGTGCGCGTCGGGGTGCGACGCGGGCGCGCAGTGCGTGTTCACGGGCGCCGGCACGTTCAGCACGGGGTTTCGCTCGAAGAAGTTGTACGGCTTGAGCGTGAACTTGGCGTAGTCCATCGGCATGACCGGCCAGTCCTCGTTGCGCGGGAAGTGGGTGAGCCCGAACGTGTGCCAGAGCACGACGTCCTCGCCGACGAGAGGCTCGTCCCCCGCGATGAAGTCCGGGATGCCGGCACCCCCGGGGTGCTGGTTCACGAAGTCGCCCGCGGCGTAGCGCTCTGCCGGGTCGTACTTGGTGACGAAGAGGTTCTTCGTCGCGAACGCGGCGCGGGCCGCGATCGACGAGGTCTCGTCGGCGAGCAGCACGGGCGTCTCGGTGGGGAAGAGGACGTAGGAGGTCGCCTGACCGCGCTCGGTGGTCTTCTCGGTCGAGGCGATCTGCCAGACGCGGTTGACCGCGCCGTCGGCGACGCGACCCGACACCTTCTCCGACGCGATCGGCGTCACCTTCTTGGTGAAGGCGTTGCCGGCGGGGTTCTCGGCCGAGATCGGCAGGCGCACCGCGTCGATCTCGTTCACGACGTTGGCGACGCCGTCGACGGTCATGTCCAGCCGCGCGGAGAAGAGGTGCTGGTGGTACGGCGCACCCAGACCCGGGGCGACCTCGGACGCGAAGGGGTAGCCCTCGCCCGGGTAGGCGGAGGTGAACAGGATGCCGGTGAGCTTGGCCTCGCACTCGATCGTGCCGTCGAGGTAGAGGTACCAGTAGAACCCGTAGTCGTAGTTGCCGACAGTGGTGAAGAACGAGATGACGAGCCGGCGGGCACGGCGGACCTCGCTGGACCCGGTGAAGATGTCGGTGTGCTTCCACAGGGAGCCGAAGTCCTCCTCGTGCATGCACACGGCGTTGCGGATGGTGCGCGGCATCCCGTTCTCGTCCGACAGCACCGCGTCGACGTAGGTGATGTCGCCGACGCAGTCGCAGCCGAGCTCGAGCTCGTTCGTGTACCGGCCGAAGAGGTATTCGCCTGTGTCGAAGTAGTTCTGCCAGAAGCGGTTCGGCGCGGGGTCGGCGTAGGGCACAACCATCTCGCTGATCGACCCTCGGTACATCACCGGGCGACCGGCGAAGGACAGCTGGCGGAGGATGAGCCCCTCGCGGGTGTCGAAGCCGATGCGCAGATCCCACTCGCCCCACGTGACGTGCTCGTCGTCGACGGTGAAGCTCGATCCCTCGGGCTGCGTGATGACGATGGGCTTCAGCCCCTCCAGCGGCGGGCCCTGCAGTTCGGGGTCGTCGAAGTTGCCGTGGGTCTCGGGCACCGTGAACCCGGGGGTGTCGATGATCTCGATCACCGATCGGGCGGCGACGTCGATGTAGGCGGTGAGCCCGTCCACCGGGTGCGCCCACGGGTGGTCGGCGGGGTGGTCCTGACGGAAGGCGAAGGTGCGCAGGATGCGGCGGCCCACCTCGTTCTCGAACCCGTAGTGCCCTGCAGACAGCGGGACCAGCACGACGTCGTCGGTGGTGAGTCCGCGCGCGGCGAGGGCGGCGACCCAGGCCGCGTCCTCGTTCGCGATGACGCCGACCTCCTCGAACTCGGCATCCAGGATCGGGAGCTGCCCGTCCGAACCGTCGAGTTCGGTCGTCCGCAGCACCGCGCCGGTGGCGAGCGAGACGACGAGGTCGAGCGAGTGGGCGGTGCGCAGGTTCAGCAGCTGCACGCGGGCGCGGCGCTCGGGGGCGGGGGCGTCGCCGCGCTCCCACGCCAGCACCTCGCCCTTGGCGGCCTCTTCGAGACCGACGTAGGCGAAGCGCGTGGCCTCGTCGACCCCGTCGAGGCCGGCGACGATCGTGTGGACGGCGGTGATCTCGGCGGGCGTGAGCGACGCGAGCGGGTGAGCGGGGGCCGCGGGGGCGGTGAAGGCTGCGACGGCGGGATCGGTGAGGGTCATAGTGTCTTCCTGGTGGAGCGGGCGGGAACGGAGGAGGGTCAGCCGGCGATGGCGTCGGTGAGCTTGGCGTAGGCCGCGGGGCGACGGCGACGGATCCACGCAGCCTGGACGTACCCGAAGACCGGGAAGGCAGCGACCAGTGCCAGGAGCGACCACGTCACCGCCCCGAAGGTCGGTGCGCCCGTGGCATCCATGTCGCCGACCATGATCGGGAAGTAGACGACGATGATCACCGCCGAAGCCAGCAGACCGACGAAGCCCAACGCGGGGGCGACGACGGTGTTCCACACGCGCCGGTCGGCGCGGTTGCGGGCGAAGTACACGATCACGGCGATCGAGGTGACGGCCATCAGCAGCGCGATCGCGAGGGTCGCCACGCCGGCGAACCACGTGAACACCTGCAGCAGCGGGTCGAGGTTCAGCACCGCGAAGACGGCGGTGAGAACCGCGGCGGTCACCGTCTGGGCGACGGAGGAGGCGTGCGGTGACAGGTGACGCGCGTGGACACCGGCGAGGCGGTCGGGGAGGACTCCCGCGCTCGACATCGCGTGCTGATAGCGGGTGAGCACGTTGTGGAAGGACAGGACGCACGCGAACATCGAGGTCAGCAGCAGGACGTTGACGATGATCTCGCCGACGCTGCCGAGGTAGATCGCGACGGTGCGGAGCATCAGGGTGCCGGGATCGGCGGCGGCCTCCATGATCCCGCCGGGACCCCAGGCCATCACGAGACCCCACGAGGCCAGCGTGTAGAAGACGCCGATGCCGATCACCGCGACGTAGGTGGCGCGAGGGATCGTGCGGTCGGGGTCGCGCGCCTCGTCGCGGAAGATCGCGGTGGCCTCGAACCCGATGAACGCGGCGATCGCGAACATCAAGCCGACGCCGGGCGAGCCGCTGAGGACGTTGGCGGGCTCGAACGGCGCCGCGCTCAGGCCCTCGGGTCCGCCGTCGATCATGACGGCCGCCACCAACGCGAGCACGATCGCGACCTCGGCCACCAGGAGCACGCCGAGCACCTTGCTCGAGAGGTCGATGTGCCGGTAGCCCAGGATGCCGACGAGCCCGACGACCGCGAGCGCGTACAGCCACCAGGCCAGGTCGGGACCGCCGAGGGAGACGACGGTGATCTCCAGCAGGTAGCCGATGTAGCCGTACACCGAGACCTGGATGGTCGTGTAGGTGAGCATCGCCGTCCACGCCGCGGCCAGCCCGGACGGACGCCCCAGGCCGTAGCCGATGTACGTGAAGAAGGCGCCGGGTCGCGGGACGTGGCGGGTCATCGCGGCCAACCCGACCGAGAAGAACAGCAGGATGACGGCGCTGATCGCGTACAGGCTCGGGAACCCCGCGCCGTTTCCGATCAGGATGCCGAGAGGCGCGGCCCCGCCGACGACGGTGAGCGGTGAGGCGGCGGCGACCACCATGAAGACGATCGCCGTGACGCCCAGGGAGCCGCGCAGGGTCCGCGACGGCGCGTCGGCGGTGCCCTTCGATTCGAGCTGGGTCATGTCTGTGCCTTTCGGTTCGGGTGTGGTTCTCGAGGTTCCTCCCGCGGCGTTGCGGCCCGATGTGGCCGAGGTGAAAGTGCCCGCACCGCGACTGAGACACTCGCGGGTCCGGTGTCCCAATCGGGGATACCGGGACGAAACATGCGCGTCGTGCAGGGGCAACGGCCCGGGCGTACGGTCACTGCGAGCACCCGGGGAGCACCATGACCGCACTTGCCCGCGCCATCGCACGGCCCACGCCCGTCGCCGGATTCGGCGCGCGTTCGCCGCTGCACGGGCTCGAACGCCGATCGATCGGCATCCTCGACCTGGCCGCGCAGTCGGTGGCCGCCGTCGCCCCCGCCGCGGCGGCCACGACCGTCGTGCTGATGGTCGCCGGCGTGGCCCCCGGCAGCACGGTCGCGGCGATCGTCGTGGCGGCGCTGCTGAGCTTCGGCGTCGCGCGTACGGTCTCGCAGTTCGCGCGCCGGTTCGCCGCCGCCGGGGCGCTGTACACCTACACCGCTCGGGGGCTCGGCACCCGCGCGGGACTCGGCGCCGGCGCCGCGATCGTGGTGGGCTACGCCGCCATTGCGATGTTCTCGCTGCTCGGCTGCGCGTACTACCTCGCGTACCTCCTGGGCGGCCTGTGGCCGACGGTCCCGTCCGGGGCGGCGGTCACGATCGCGCTCGTGGTCGAGGCGTTCGCGGTCGCCGCGGTGCTGGTCGCCGGCATCCGTCTGTCGGCGCGGGTGGCGCTCGTCGCGGAGGCGGCGTCGGTCGTGCTCATCGTCGTGCTGCTCGGGACGCTTCTGTTCTTCATCGGTCCGGTCGACGTGGCCGCCTCGCTCGCGCCCGGTCCCTTCGACCCGGTCGCGCTCGCCGCGGGCGCCGTGGTCGCGGTGACGGCCTTCGTGGGGTTCGAGTCCGCCGCGACCCTCGGGGTGGAGTCGGTCGCGCCGTTGCGCAACGTCCCGCGCGCGATCACGGGCACCGTGCTCATCTCCGGCGGCGTCTACGTCCTCGCCGCCGTCACCCAGGTGTCGGGGTTCCACGCGCTCGGGAGGGACCTGGCCGCCAGCGCCTCGCCCGTGAACGACCTCGCGGGCACCTTCGGGCTGGGACCGTGGGGCGTGGTCGCCGACGTCGGGATCGCGGCATCCTTCCTCGCGTGCGCGATCGGGTCGATGACCGCTCTCGTTCGCGTGCTCTTCGCCATGAGCCGCGACGGCGTTCTGCCCGCGCGGATCGGTCGCACCCACCCGAGGCTGCGCACGCCCGTGGCGGCGACTCTCACGGCTCTGCCGGTCGTGGCGGGTGTGCCCCTGCTGCTGTCGGTGGCGGGGGTCGACCCGCGTGAGGCGATGCAGGTGACACTCGCGGTAGGGGCCACGGGATACATCTGCGCGTACGTCCTGGTGTGCGTCGCGGCTCCGGTCTTCCTCCGCCGCATCGGCGAGTTCACCATCGCGCCCGCGATCACGGCGGGGGTGTCGGCCGTCGCACTGGTGGCTGCCCTCGTGGCGTTCCTCGTGGTCGGATCCGATCGGATCGGCGCGGTGTGCGTCGCCGTCATCGCGGTGGCGGCGGTCGGCTTCGTGGTCGTCGCGGGGCGGCGGCTCGGGTCGCGGCCTCTCGGGGCGTACGACGAGCCCGTCGCGGCGCAGGTGCTCGGGGGCGTCGCACCGCCGGGGAGGGGCGCCCGGTGAGCGAGCGGGCCGGGCTCGCGGCGCGCCAGCCCGGTGCCGTGCGTTCCGCGCTCGCGGTTCTCGAGGCCGTGGCGCACCTGGGTGCGGGCGTCAGCGCCCAGCGCATCTCGGCCGAGCTCGGTCTGCCTCGGGCCACGACCTACCGGTTGCTCAACCTCCTCGTCGAGGACGAGTACCTCGTGCGCACCCCCGACCTCACCGGCTTCGCGCTCGGCGCCCGTGTCGCGCACTTGACGGGAGTCGTCTCCGCGCCGCCTCGGCTTCCGACCGCCGCGCGTGCGGTGCTCGCCGAGGCGCGGCGCACCGTCCGGGGCGGAGTGCACGTCGTGCTGTTCGTCGACGGGCGACTGGTCGTCGTCGACACCGACCCCGACTTCCCGCTGTCGGACGAAGCGCGACTGGTGCGCGAACCCGGGCGCTATGCGCTGGGTCGACTGCTGCTCGTCGCGCTCGGCGGGGCTGTCGATGCCGACGTCGAGACCGATCTCGTCCGCTTCGGCGCCGTGCGGCAGAGCGGCGAGGTGACCGCCACGACCGGATGCCTGGCCCTCCCGATCCGCGACGACACCGGAGCGGTGGTCGGCGCCGTCGGGTTCTCCGGTGCGCGCCACCGCGTGGACGAGCCGGCGGAGGTCATCCGCTCCCTCGAGCCGGCGGTACGCGCCCTCACCCCGCTCGTGGTGTGAGGGCGGCGCGCGTCGGGTAGACTCGTGTCGGCTCTCCGCGCGGCGGCATCCAGGCCAACTCCCCCAGGACGGAAACGTAGCAAGGGTAACCAGGCTCTACCGGGTGCGCGGAGAGTCTTTCATGCCCGGGCGACTCCGGATGCCACGCCTCAACGCCGAGCGAACGGCCCGTCGATCACCGCCCACTGCAGCAGCATGATGGTCTTGGCATCCTGGATCTCGCCGTCGCGGATCATCCGCAGGGCGACGTCGATGTCGTGCTCGAGGATCTCGATCTCCTCGCCCTCGTCGATGAGGCCGCCGCGGTCGCCCTCGCGACTCGCGCCGTCGTACGCGGCGGCGAAGAAGTGCAGCCGCTCGGTGACCGACCCCGGGCTCATGTACACCTCGAACACCGGCTCGACCTCGGTCACGCGGACGCCGGTCTCCTCCTCGGCCTCGCGGCGGATCGCGGTGACGGGGTCGTCGTCGTCCAGCAGCCCCGCCGCGGTCTCGATCAGCATCCCGTCGGGGTGGTCGTTCACATACACGGGGTAGCGGAACTGGCGGGTGAGCAGCACGGTGCGCCGGTCGGGGTCGTAGAGCAGGATCGTCGCGCCGTTCCCGCGGTCGTAGGTCTCGCGCGTCTGGGTGGTCCATTCCCCGTCGTCGCCCCGGTAGCGGAACGTCGTCGCGCGCCAGGACGTGCCAGCCGGCCGCGAGGAGCTCCACGTCCGCGACCTCGACGCGGGGGTTGCGGTCCAGGTCGCGGCCGGTGAGGTGCAGGCCGGTGCGGCCGCGGTGGTCGGGGACGGTGGTACCGGGCAGGTCGGGTGTCGTGCTCACGAGGCGAGCCTAGGACGCGCATCCCGATCCCTCGACGCCGAGGCAACCCCAACGGGATGTCACCCTGCCCGCCTAGGCTGGATGCCGTGACGCAGAGCATCTACATCACGTCGGCCGAGGGGCACTCGGGCAAATCCACGGTGGCTCTGGGCGTCCTCGACGCCCTCAGCCGCGTCTCGCCGCGCGTCGGCGTCTTCCGGCCGATCGCGCGCTCGACCGCGGAGCGCGACTACGTGCTGGAGATGCTGCTCGACCACGACGGCGTCGACCTCGCGTACGACGACTGCGTCGGCGTGACCTACGACGACGTCCGCGACGACGCCGACGCCGCGCTCGGCCGCATCGTCGAGCGGTACAAGGCCGTCGAGGCGCAGTGCGACGCGGTGGTCGTGATCGGCAGCGACTACACCGACGTCGGCAGCCCCGCCGAGCTGGCCTACAACGCCCGGATCGCCGCGAACCTCGGCGCTCCCGTGCTGCTCGTCCTCGGCGGTCGTGCGCAGCAGGGGCAGGGTGAAACACTGGGCCTCTCCGTCGCCCGCACCGCCCAGGAGGTGGGGCAGATCGCGGCGCTCGCGATGCCCGAGCTGCTGCACGAGCGCGCCGAGGTCTTCGCCGTCGTCGTCAACCGCGCGGATCCCGACGAGCTCGACGCGGTCGTGGCCTCGGTGCGTCAGGTCGTCGACGCCGCCGGCGCCGCGCGCGGCCGCACCGTGCCGGTGTGGGCGCTCCCGGAGGACCGCTTCCTCATCGCCCCCTCCATGCGCGGGGTGCTGCGCTCGGTCGAGGGCGAGCTGATCAAGGGCGACCCCGAGCTGCTCACGCGCGAGGTGCTGGGCGTGGTCGTCGCCGGCATGTCGATGGTGAACGTGCTGCCGCGTCTCATGGAGTCGGCGGTCATCGTCATCCCGGCCGACCGCACCGAGGTGCTGCTGGCGACGCTGCTGGCCAACGCCTCCGGAACGTTCCCGTCGCTGGCCGGCGTCGTGCTCAACGGCGGATTCGAACTGCCCGACACGATCGTCCGGCTCATCGACGGCCTCGGTTCCTCGCTGCCGATCATCGCCACCGATCTCGGCACGTACGACACGGCCGTGCGCATCATGAACACGCGCGGTCGCCTGGCCGCCGATTCGCAGCGCCGGTACGACACCGCGCTGGCGATGTTCGAGCGCCACGTCGACACGAACCTCCTCACGCGCGAACTGGGCGTCGCGCGGCCGAGCGTCGTGACGCCGCTGATGTTCGAGTACGGCCTCGTCGATCGCGCGCGCAGCGACCGCCGCCGCATCGTGCTGCCCGAGGGCAACGACGACCGCGTGCTGCGCGCCGCCGCGACGGTGCTCTCGCGCGGTATCGCCGACCTGACGATCCTCGGTGAGCCGCTGGAAGTCCGGGGTCGGGCGATCGAGCTGGGCATCGACATCCGGGATGCCGAGGTGCTCAGCCCCTTCGACGCCGTCCACGTCGACAAGTTCGCGACCGAGTACGCGCGGCTCCGCGCCCACAAGGGCGTCACCTACGCGCAGGCCGCCGACACCGTCACCGACGTGTCGTACTTCGGCACGCTCATGGTGCACCTGGGTCTGGCCGACGGGATGGTCTCGGGTGCGGCCCACACCACGGCGCACACCATCCGCCCGGCGTTCGAGATCATCAAGACCGCCCCCGGGGTGTCGGTGGTGTCGAGCGTGTTCCTCATGGCCCTCGCCGACCGCGTGCTTGTTTACGGCGACTGCGCGGTGATCCCCGACCCCACGAGCGAACAGCTCGCCGACATCGCGGTCTCGTCCGCCGCGACCGCCGAGCAGTTCGGCATCGAGCCGCGCGTCGCGATGCTGTCGTACTCGACGGGGGAGTCGGGCACCGGCGCCGACGTCGAGAAGGTGCGCACCGCGACCGCCCTCGTGCGCGAGCGGGCGCCCGAGCTGCTCGTCGAGGGGCCGATCCAGTACGACGCCGCGGCCGACGCCGCGGTCGCCGCGGCCAAGATGCCCGGGTCCGAGGTGGCGGGGCGCGCGACGGTGTTCGTCTTCCCCGACCTGAACACCGGCAACAACACCTACAAGGCGGTGCAGCGCTCGGCCGGTGCCGTCGCCATCGGCCCGGTGCTGCAGGGCCTCAACAAGCCCATCAACGACCTGTCGCGCGGGGCGCTCGTCGACGACATCGTCAACACGATCGCGATCACCGCGATCCAGGCCCAGGGGAGCCCCGCGTGAGCGTCGTGCTGGTCGTCAACAGCGGTTCGTCGTCCTTCAAGTACCAGCTGCTCGACATGGAGCACGAGCGCGTCCTCGCCTCGGGACTGGTCGAGCGCATCGGCGAGGAGACGGGCGTGGCCACCCACACCGTGACCGCGGCGGCTCTGACCCCGGCGGACGGTCCCGCGCCGACGGTGGTGGATGCCACCTCCACCATCGAGCGCGAGATCCCCGACCACACGGCTGGGTTCGCCGTGATGCTCGAAGCCTTCCAGGCTCACGGTCCGTCGCTCGAGGAGCGGCCGCCGGTCGCCGTCGGGCACCGCGTGGTCCACGGCGGGGCGCGCTTCTTCGAGCCGACGGTGGTGACCCCGCTCGTCGAGATCAACATCGACGAGCTCTCGGTGCTGGCGCCCCTCCACAACCCGGCGAACCTCGCCGGCATCGTCGCGGCGAAGAAGGCGTTTCCGGGCGTGCCGCACGTCGCCGTCTTCGACACCGCGTTCCACCAGTCGCTCGCCCCGGCGGCGTACACGTACGCCATCGACCGCGAGCTGGCCGAGGCGCACCGCATCCGTCGGTACGGGTTCCACGGCACGAGCCACAAGTTCGTCAGCGAGTCCGCGGCCGCGTTCCTCGGCCGCCCGCTCTCCGATCTCCGGCAGATCGTGTTCCACCTCGGCAACGGCGCATCCGTGACGGCGATCGAGGGTGGCCGGTCGGTCGAGACGTCGATGGGTCTCACGCCGCTCGAGGGCCTGGTCATGGGCACGCGTTCCGGTGACCTCGACCCCGCGGTCCTGCTGCAGCTCGCCCGTCGCGCCGACCTCTCGATCGCCGACCTCGACACGCTGCTGAACAAGCGGTCGGGGCTCGTCGGCCTCGCCGGTGTGTCCGACATGCGCGACCTCACGGCTCGGTGCGACGCGGGCGACCCCGACGCCCAGCTCGCCTTCGACGTGTACATCCACCGGCTCCGCGCGTACGCGGGCGCCTACCTCGCGCAGCTCGGCGGCGTCGACGTCATCTCCTTCACGGCCGGCGTGGGCGAGAACGCCGCCCGCGTGCGCGCGGAAGCGGTGGCGACCCTGGGCTTCGCCGGTGTCGAGCTCGACCCTGGGCGCAACGAGACGCGGGGGCGCGGCATCCGCCGGATCTCCACCGACTCCTCGCGGGTCGAGGTGCTGGTGGTGCCGACCAACGAAGAGCTCGAGATCGCCCGGCAGACCCTCTCGGTCGCGTCCTGACCGCCGCGGTGCTCAGCTGCCAGTGAGCCCCATGTGCACCTGGTAGCGGTCGCCGCGATACCACGACGTGACGTACTCCACCGGCGTGGCGCCCGCGCGCGAACTGCGGCGGAACACCATGACCGCGGCGCCGGGGGCGACGCCGAGCGCGGCGGCGATGGGGCCGTCCACCGTTTCGGCCCACACGGTCTGCTCCGCGGTGTCGATGCGGACGCCGTAGTCCTCGGCCAGCACCCCGTAGAGCGAACCCGACAGGTCGCGCTCGCCGAGGTCGGGGGCGACGCGACGGGAGTACCATCCTCGCTCGAGAGCCATCGGGATGCCGCCCGCCAGACGCAGTCGTTCGACCCACCAGGCCGACTCGCCCTCGTCGAGCCCGAGGGTCGCACGCACCTCCAGCGGCGGCACGGCGACCTCGGCCCGCTGGACCAGGGAGGTCGCGACCAGTCCGCGTCGCCGCATGTCCTCGGTGAAGGATGCCAGGTGCAGCTGCGACTGCACGCGCTCGCCCGCGACGAAGGTGCCTTTGCCCTGCACGGTGTAGAGCTTCTGCTCCTCGATCAGCTGCCGCAGCGCCTCGCGCACGGTCGCGCGGCTCACGCCGTAACGGGCGGTGAGCTCGCGTTCGGACGGGATGGCCGCGTGGGCGGGCCACGTGGTGCCGATGTCGGCGAGCAGGATCGCCCGCAGCTGGGCGTGCTTGGGGATCGGGCCGGAGGTCACGGCGGCCGGGGGAGCGTCGGCTGCGCGGGAGTGGGGCATGGCGGCGTCGACTTTCGGTATTGACACGGTCGACCGGGTCCCGTACTTTCACTGGTACGTACCAGTCCGAGCCAGTGGTCTGATCGTGCAGAGGGCGCTGTTCCCTCCCCAATCTATGACACGCCCGCTGGTTCGTACCGCCGAACCACCGATTCGCTGAGGAGTCCTCGTGGCCCACATCCTGTCCCCGCTCGCGGGCACCGTTCAGTCCCTGTCGGCCGTGCCCGACGCGCTCTTCGCCGCCGGGACCATGGGGCCGGGTGCGGCCATCGACCCGCCCGCCGAGGTCGTCGACGCCGTCGCCCCCGTCGACGGCACCCTTCTGCAGGTCTTCCCGCACGCGTTCGTCGTCGTGACCGACGACGGTCTCGGTGTCCTCGTCCACCTCGGCATCGACACCGTGCAGCTGGGCGGCGAGGGGTTCACGGCGTTCGCGGCGAAGGGGGACCGCGTCACCGCCGGCACCCCCGTCATCGCCTACGACGTGCCCGCCGTCCGCGCCGCCGGCCTGTCCACGATCGTGCCCGTCATCGTCCTCGAGCGTTCGCCCGAGGACATCGCGCTCGCCGCCGCCGAGGGCGCCTCGGTCCTCCCCGGCTCCCCGTTCCTCTCCGTCTGACCGCCGCCCGTTCCCCGCGTCCCGAAAGAGACCCCATGACCGTCACCGCCCCCACGCCGCGCCGGCGTTCGATCCCGGGCTTCGCCCAGATGCAGCGCCTGGGCAAGAGCCTCATGCTCCCCATCGCGGTGCTCCCCGCCGCCGGCATCCTGCTCCGTCTCGGTCAGCCCGACCTGCTCGGAAGCATCGACCTGCCCGTCATCGGGCCCTTCTTCCAGGCGATGAGCGCCGCGGGCGGGGCGCTGTTCGACAACCTCGCGCTGCTGTTCGCGGTCGGTGTCGCCATCGGCTTCGCCAAGAAGGCCGACGGCTCGACGGCGCTGGCCGCCGTCGTCGGCTACCTCGTGCTCGCGAACGTCTTCAAGGTCATGTCGCCGGTCGTGCTGGCGGGCCAGACCACCGCGGCGGGCGATCAGGTGCAGATCAACTACAGCGTGTTCGGCGGCATCGTCATCGGTCTGCTCACGGCGTGGCTGTTCGACCGGTACCACACCATCCAGCTGCCCTCCTACCTGGGCTTCTTCGGCGGACGCCGGTTCGTTCCCATCGTCGTCTCGCTCGCGAGCCTCGTCGTCGGGTTCGGGCTCAGCTACTTCTATCCGATCTTCGACACCGGCCTGACGGGTCTCGGCACCTTCATCGGCGGCACGGGCGCGATCGGCGCCTTCGTCTACGGGTTCGCCAACCGCATGCTCATCCCCGTGGGTCTGCACCACATCCTGAACTCGTACGTGTGGTTCCTGCAGGGGTCGTACACGAAGGGCGACGGCAGCGTCGTCACGGGCGAGCTCACGCGGTTCGCCGCGGGCGACCCCACCGCGGGTGCGTTGACGTCCGGCTTCTACCCCATCCTGATGTTCGGTCTGCCCGCCGCCGCGCTCGCCATGATCCACCTGGCCAATCCCGCGCAGCGCAAGGCCGCGATCGGCATCCTGGGCGCCGCCGGTCTCACCGCCTTCCTGACCGGGATCACCGAACCGCTCGAGTTCGCCTTCATGTTCGTCGCGTTCCCCCTGTACGTGGTGCACGCGGTGCTCACGGGCATCTCGCTCGCCGTCGCCTACCTGCTCGACATCCACCTCGGGTTCTCGTTCTCCGCGGGGCTCTTCGACCTCCTCCTCTACGGCACGGCGCCCGCGGCGAACAACGTCTGGCTCCTGGTCGTCATGGGCGTGGTCTACTTCGGGGTCTACTACCTGCTGTTCCGCCTGGTCATCAAGCGGTGGAACCTGCGCACGCCGGGCCGCGAAGACCTCTCGGCCCCGGCGTCCGACGGGCCGGAGCCGGATGCCGCGGCACCGGCCACCGCCGCCACCCCCGTCGCCCCCGTCGCCACGGCTGCGACGGCGACCGCCGACGACTCCACGGCCGAGCAGCTCATCGCCGCGTTCGGCGGACGCGACAACCTCGTCCACGTGGACGCGTGCATCACGCGCCTGCGCATGGAGGTGGCCGACCGCGCCCTCGTCGACCACGCGCGCCTGAAGCAGCTGGGCGCCGCGGGCGTCCTCGAGGTCGGCGACAACGTGCAGGCGGTGTTCGGCCCCCGGGCCGAGTCGCTGAAGAACGACATCCTCGAGGCGCTCTGATGGAGGTCGTCGTCGTCCCCACGGCCGAAGACGCCGCCGTCCTGGTCGCGGACGCCTACCAGGCGCTGCTCACCGCCACCCCGACCGCGGTCCTGGGACTCGCGACCGGGTCCACGCCGCTGCCGCTGTATCGCGAGCTGATCCGCCGCCACCGCGAGGAGGGTCTCAGCTTCCGCGAGGCGCGCGGGTTCCTGCTCGACGAGTACGTGGGGCTCCCGCCCGGGCACCCCGAGAGCTACCGCCAGTTCATCCGCGCCGAGCTGGAGCGGCACGTCGACTTCGCCCCCGACGCGATCGTCGGGCCGGGGGATGCCGGCCGCGACCCGCTCGCGGCGGGACCCGCGTACGAGGAGGCCATCCGCGCCGCCGGCGGCATCGACCTGCAGATCCTCGGGATCGGGGCGGACGGACACCTCGCCTTCAACATGCCGATGTCGAGTCTGTCGAGCCGCACCCGGGTAAAGACGCTCACCCCGCGCACCCGGCAGGACAACGCGCGCTTCTTCGGCGGCGACGTCGACCTCGTCCCCACGCACTGCCTCACGCAGGGTCTGGCGACGATCCTCGACAGCCGTCACGCGATCCTGCTCGGCTTCGGTCGCGGAAAGGCGCAGGCGGTGCGCGAAGCGGTGGAGGGTCCGCTGTCGGCGCGGTGGCCCGCGTCGGTGCTGCAACTGCACCCACACGCCACGATCGTGGTCGACGAGGATGCCGCGAGTCAGCTCGCCTTCGTCGACTACTACCGCACGACCTTCGCCGGCAAGCCCGCGGGGCAGGGACTGTGATGCGGCTGCGCGCCGCGCGGGCGCTCATCGCCGGGGCATTCGTCGGACCGGTCGTCGTGGAGGTCGTCGCGGGACGCATCCACCGGATCCGGGCCGCGGACGGCACGGAGGACGTCGACCACGACCTCGCCGACGGCACGCTCAGCGCGGGTCTTCTCGACCTGCAGGTCAACGGCTCGTTCGGCGTCGACGTCGCCGGGGCGGATGCCGAGGGCTGGAACACGCTCCTGTCCGGACTCGCCGCGCGCGGGGTCACCGGGATCGAGCCGACCGTCATCACCGCGCCGCTGCCCGACATCGCGGCCTCCCTGGACCGGGTCGGGCGGGCCCGCCGGGCGTTCGCCGACCAGCCCGTCGCGCGCATCCTCGGGGCCCACCTCGAGGGGCCGTTCCTCTCGCCCGCCCGCAAGGGCGCGCACCGGGTGGCGTGCATGCTCCCCCCGAGCGCCGAGAACGTCGACGCGCTCCTGGCCGCCCCGGGGGTGCGTGACGCGCTCCGGACCGTCACCCTCGCCCCCGAGCTGCCCGGGGCCGTCGAGGCCACGCGTCGGCTGAGCGGCGAGGGGTACGTCGTGGCCGTCGGCCACAGCGACGCCACGGCCGTCCAGGTGTACGCGGCCGCGGATGCCGGAGCCACGATGTGCACCCACGTCTTCAACGCCCAGCGCCCGCTGAAGGCCCGCGAGCCGGGTGTGGCGGGCGCCGTCCTCGCCGACGACCGCTTCTTCGTCGGCACGATCCTCGACGCCCAGCACGTCGACCCGAGCGTGGTCGCGCTCGTGCTGCGCTCGGCCGGGCGCCGCACGGTCGGGGTGACGGATGCCATCGTGACCGCCGGACTCGAACCCGACCAGTGGCACGAATTCGGCGGCCAACCGGTCGCCAACGACGCGCGGGGCCTCGGTCGCCGCCCCGACGGCACGATCGCCGGTGCAGGCATCGTCCTGGACGAGGGGGTGCGCCGCATGATCGCCGCCGGGCTCGACCCGGCCGCGGTCCTCGCGGCCTGCACCGAGAACGCGGCGCGCTCGCTCGGACGCACCGACGTCGGTCACGTCGCGGAGGGCGCTCTCGCCGACCTCGTCTGGTGGGATGCCGCGTGGCATCCGTCCCGGGTGTGGGTGGGCGGAAAAGCCCTCACGGTCCCGACACGCTGACGACGCGACGGGGTCGCCCGCCACTACGCTGGGAGGGCGGCGCACCGTCGCGACCGTGAGTCCCGTCCTGCCATCTGGAGCCACCGTGACCGACAGCCGCGACCTGCCCGACCTCACCTCCTTCGACGCCGTCCTGTTCGACCTCGACGGCGTGCTCACCCCCACCGCCGAAGTCCACATGCGGGCGTGGAAAGAGATGTTCGACGAGCTGTTCGCGGCGTGGGACATCCAGCCGCCGTACACCGACCGCGACTACTTCGACCACGTCGACGGCAAGAAGCGCTACGACGGCGTCGCGAGTCTGCTCCGCAGCCGTGACGTCGAGGTGCCCTGGGGAGACCCGTCCGACGACCCGTCGCTGGACACGGTCTGCGGCGTCGGCAACCGCAAGAACCTGGTGTTCTCGCGCATCCTCCGCGCCGAGGGCATCGCGCCGTACGCGGGCTCGGTCGCGCTGCTGGACATCCTGCAGGCCGCCGGCACGCCGATCGCGGTGGTGTCCAGCTCGAAGAACGCCGTCGAGGTCCTCGAGGCCGCCGGCATCCGCGACCGTTTCCCCGTCGTGATGGACGGTGTGGTCGCCGAACGCGACCACCTGGCATCCAAGCCCGCCCCCGACGTGTTCGCCGAGGCCGCGCGCATGCTGCGCGTCGACCCGGCCCGCTCGGCCGCCGTCGAGGACGCCACGAGCGGCGTCGCCTCGGCATCCGCCGCCGGCTTCGGACTCGTCGTCGGCGTCGACCGGGGCGTCGGCGCCGAGCACCTCGTCGCCGCGGGGGCCGACGTGGTCGTCGACGACCTCCAGGCGTTCGTAGACTGAGCCGTCGCCCCGCGCGACGCACCCGAAGCCCGGCACCCCGGAAGGCATGCCCCGATGATCGATCGCGATCGTTTCCCCGTCGACGAATGGCGTCTCGTCGAGACCGAGTTCTCGGTCGACGACACCGGCGTCACCGAGACCCTCTTCGCCGTCGGCAACGGCTATCTGGGGTTGCGCGGCAACTCCATCGAAGGCCGTTTCGCCCACGAGCAGGGCACGTTCATCAACGGCTTCCACGAGACGTTCCCCATCCGCCACGCGGAGCAGGCCTACGGCTTCGCCGAGGTCGGACAGACCATCATCAACGCCCCGGATGCCAAGGTCATGCGCGTCTACGTCGATGACGAGCCGCTCTCCCTCGACGTCGCCGACGTGCGCGAGTACGAGCGCGTGCTCGACCTGCGCCAGGGGATCCTCCGCCGCACCCTGCTGTGGGTGACGCCCTCGGGCAAGGAGGTGCGCATCGAGGACGAGCGGTTCGTCTCGTTCGATGAGAAGCATCTCGTGGTCATGCGCCTCACCGTCACGGTCCTGAACTCCGACGCCCCCGTCACGGTGGCGTGCCAGCTGCTGAACCGTCAGGACGGCGAGGGGATCTACGGCGGGTCGCCGATGGCATCCAAGTCGGCCGGCTTCGACCCGCGCAAGACCGAGAAGCTCACCGACCGCGTGCTCCAGCCGCGCGAGTACTGGCAGGACGGCGACCGGTCGGCGCTGTCGTACGAGGCGACCGAATCGGGCATGACGATCGCGGTCGTGGCCGACCACGAGGTCGACACCGAGAACACGTACGAATCACGCCACCTCGTCGAGCCCGACATCGCCAAGAACGTCTTCCGGGTGGACGCCCGCGCGGGCGTGCCGACGACGATCACGAAGTTCGTCAGCTACCACACCTCGCGCGGCGTGCCCGCGGGCGAGCTCGTCGATCGCTGCCGTCGCACGGTCGACCGCGCGCGCAGCATCGGCGTCGGCACGCTCGTGGAGCGTCAGATCGAGTGGTTCGCCGCGTTCT
The DNA here is from genome assembly GCF_029639405.1 of Microbacterium proteolyticum. Taxonomy (NCBI): domain Bacteria; kingdom Bacillati; phylum Actinomycetota; class Actinomycetes; order Micrococcales; family Microbacteriaceae; genus Microbacterium; species Microbacterium proteolyticum. The sequence continues at coordinate 57,851 of NZ_CP121274.1, read as the reverse complement.
GGGAACGCTCGGACGTCCGCATCGGCGGCCAGGCCGACCTGCAGCAGGCGACGCGCTGGTGCCTCTTCCAGCTCGCGCAGGCCGCGGCCCGCGCTGACGGCCAAGGAGTCCCCGCCAAGGGCGTCACCGGGTCGGGCTACAGCGGCCACTACTTCTGGGACACCGAGGTGTACGTGCTGCCGTTCCTGGCGTACACGACGCCGCAGTGGGCGCGCAACGCCCTGCGCATGCGGTACCTGATGCTCCCCGCGGCACGTAAGCGCGCGCACCAGCTCAACGAGGCCGGCGCCCTGTTCCCGTGGCGCACGATCAACGGCGAGGAGGCCTCGGCCTACTACGCCGCGGGCACCGCGCAGTACCACATCAACGCCGACGTCTCCTTCGCGCTGGCGAAGTACGTGCGCGCCACCGGCGACGAGGAGTTCCTCGCGCGCGAGGGCGTGGACATCGCGGTCGACACCGCCCGGCTGTGGTCGACGCTCGGGTTCTGGCGATCGAGCGACGGCGACGGCGACGGGGAGGACTCCTTCCACATCCACGGTGTCACGGGGCCCGACGAGTACACCACGGTCGTCAACGACAACCTCTTCACCAACGTCATGGCGCGCTTCAACCTCCGGTTCGCGGCGCGCACGGTGCGCGACCTCTTCGACAACGACCCCGAGGCGTACGGCCGCATGGCCGACCGCATGAACCTCGACCCCTCCGAGCCCGACCGCTGGGAGAAGGCCGCCGAGGCCATGCACATCCCCTTCAGCCCGGCCCTCGGCATCCATCCCCAGGACGCCGTGTTCCTCGAGCGCGAGATCTGGGATCTCGAGAACACCCCGCCGGACCAGCGGCCGCTGCTGCTGCACTTCCACCCGCTGGTCATCTACCGCTACCAGGTGCTCAAGCAGGCCGACGTGGTGCTCGCGCTGTTCCTGCAGGGCAATCACTTCACGGATGCCGAGAAGCTCGCCGACTTCGAGTACTACGACCCGCTCACCACCGGCGACTCGACGCTGTCGGCGGTCGTCCAGTCGATCCTCGCGGCCGAGGTCGGCTACCAGGACCTCGCTCTGGAGTACTTCCGCCAGGCGGCGTTCGTCGACCTCGGCGACCTCCACCACAACGCCGCCGACGGGGTGCACGTGGCCTCCGCGGGCGGGGTGTGGACGGCGCTGGTCAGCGGCTTCGGCGGCATGCGCGACCACTTCGGCCGGTTGACGTTCGACCCCCGTCTGCCCGCGGACTGGCCCGAGCTGGCGTACGTGCTGCACTGGCACGGCACGCGCCTGAACGTCACGCTCACGGCCACCGCCTTGACCCTCCACGCCGGCGACGAGGGTGGTCCGGTCGACTTCGCGGTGCGCGGCGTCGACTACACCGTCGCGCCCGGCGAGAGCGTGCGGGTCGCGCTGCACGGGCAGGGTCCTCTGATCCCCGGACGCCCGTCGATCCGGCAGCTCGAGGGTTCGGTGCGCGAGGACGGCACCCTGCTTTCGGCATCCGTGCCGATCGTCACCGCGACGATCCCGCTGGTCTCGAGCGACGACGAGCCCGTGTCCGTCGGTCTCGACGCCTGACCCGCTGTCCTGACGCGGCGGCGCCCTTCGGGGCGCCGCCGCGTTCGGCGTTTCCGGGGGCTGCGGGCAGCCGGGGCGGGGGAGGAGATTCGGCGGGGGGAGGATGCCGGAGGCCGGTGCGGTCCTCCCTTCGCGGAATCTCCTCCGCTCAGGGTGCGGGGCGCGGGCGGATGCCGGAGCGGAGCGAAGCGGGGCGCGCGGGGCGGGGGAGAGGGCCGGACGCGATGTCGGTGGCACGCCGTAGGCTGGAGGAGTGACGACAGCCCTGTACCGCCGCTACCGCCCGCAGGCATTCGGCGAGATGATCGGGCAGTCGCAGGTGACCGAGCCGCTGATGACGGCCCTCCGTAGTGACCGGGTGGGGCACGCCTACCTCTTCTCGGGGCCGCGCGGCTGCGGCAAGACGACGTCCGCGCGCATCCTCGCCCGCTGCCTCAACTGCGCGGAGGGCCCCACCGACACTCCGTGCGGCGTGTGCGACAGCTGCGTCGAACTCGGTCGCGGTGGCGGAGGGTCGCTCGACGTGGTCGAGATCGACGCCGCCAGCCACAACGGCGTCGACGACGCCCGCGACCTGCGCGAACGCGCGATCTTCGCCCCGGCGCGCGACCGGTTCAAGATCTTCATCCTCGACGAGGCGCACATGGTGACGCAGCAGGGATTCAACGCCCTGCTGAAGCTCGTCGAAGAGCCCCCCGCGCACGTGAAGTTCATCTTCGCCACGACCGAGCCCGAGAAGGTGCTCGGCACGATCCGTTCCCGCACGCACCACTACCCGTTCCGCCTGGTGCCGCCCGCCGCGATGCTCGAGTACGTGCAAGAGCTCTGCGAGACCGAGGGCGTGTCGGTCGAGGCGGGCGTGCTCCCGCTGGTCGTCCGTGCCGGCGGCGGCTCGCCGCGCGACACCCTCTCGCTGCTCGACCAGCTCATCGCCGGTTCGGATCGGGATGCCGACGGCCACGTGCTCGTGAACTACGAGCGCGCGGTGGCGCTGCTGGGCTACACGCACTCGGAGCTCCTCGACGAGGTCGTCGACGCGTTCGCGGCGCTCGACGGCGCCGGCGCTTTCGCCGCAGTCGACCGTGTCGTGCAGACCGGACAGGATCCCCGTCGCTTCGTCGATGATCTGCTCGAGCGCCTGCGCGACCTCATCGTCGTCGCGGCCACCGGTGCCGGGGCTTCCGCGGTCCTCCGCGGTGTCCCCGACGACGAACTCGAGCGCATGGCCCGCCAGGCCACGGCGTTCGGCGTCGCCCGTCTGTCGCGCACGGCCGACCTCGTGGTGGCCGCACTCGACGAGATGACCGGGGCCACCTCGCCCCGTCTGCAGCTGGAGCTCCTCGTCGCCCGGGTACTGACTCACGCGGGTGTGTCGCAGGGCGTCTCGCCCGCGTCCGCCTCGGCGCACGCCGCCGAGCACGGCGCCGCCGCTCCCGCCCGCACGCCGGCTCCCGCGGCGGCCGCCCCCGCCGTCGCTGCTCCGGCCGTGGCGTCGCCGGGTGTGGCGGCTCCGGCCGTGGCTCCCGCGGTGGCGTCGCCGGGTGTCGCAGCTCCGACCGCGGCTCCCGCGGTGGCGTCGCCGGGCGTGGCGGCACCGGTCGTGGCGTCGCCGGGGGCCTCGAACCCCCGCCCGGGCGTCGCTGCGCCGGGTCGTGCCGCGTCTCCCGTGGTGGCGCCCGCACCGACCGCGGAGCCAGCAGCCGCGCCGGAGACCCCCGCACCGACCGCGGAGCCGGCAGCCGCCGTCGCCCCGGCCGAGCGTCCCGCGAGCCCGTCCGCAGCCACGGCCGGGCCCGCCGCGTCCCGACCGGCGCACGCGACGACCGAGCCCACCGCGCCGTCCGACGACGACGCCCCGCCGCCCCTCGACGACGAAGACGCCCCGCCGCCCTTCGACGATGCCGAGCCCGGCGCGACGGGTCCCGCGACGCGAGCGCCCGAAGCGGCGGCGCGCCCCGACGCCGCGTCACCGGCCTCGGCGGCCCCGTCGCCGACCGCTCCGCACCCGTTCGACACCGCCCCGACGCCCGACGGCGATGCCGCCCCCGCCGACGCGGCGGCGAGCGGCGGCGCGGCTGCGACCGACGACTCCTCTCCGCTCGAACACGCGGCGCCGACGCCCCCGGTCGTCCCGCTCGGTCCGATCGAGCTGTCCCACGTGCGCGACGCGTGGCCCGAGGTGCTCGGTCAGCTCGAGGCACTCAGCCGCGCGTCGTGGCTCGTCGTGTCCACCTCGTCCGTCCTCGCCTTCGACGACGACGTCCTCACCCTGGGCTTCCGCACGGGCGCCGACCTGACCGCGTTCAAGACCCGCACGGCGGACGGCGGCGCGAGCGAAGACCTCCGCCGTGCCATCCAGTCGGTCCTCGGCGTCCGGGTGAAGTACCTCGCCCGCCTCGAGGGCGACGGCGGCCCCGGCGGTTCCGACGGCGCGCCGCCGCGCGGCCCGGGCGCGGGCCCCGGCGGTGAGGCGCGAGCCACCTCCCCGACCCCGCCGCAACGCTCGTCGGCGTCGTACGCGTCGGCCTCCGTCACCGACTGGGCCGTCGCTCCCATCCCCGGCGCGCCCGCGGGCCCGGCGCCCGTCGCCGCGGCACCCGCTCCGACGGCGCCACCCCGCGCATCCGCACCCGCCGCCGCCCGCTCGGCGTCCTCCCCGTCGCCCGCGCCCGCGTCGCCGGCCTCCGCGCCGGCGGCCCCCGCGGTGGGGACGGCGACCGCCTCGGCATCCACCGCCGGAACCGCCCTCGCGGTCGACGATGAGCCCGAAGAGGCCGCTGTCCGGCCGGCCCCGCGCATCGCTCCGCCGCCCTTCGAGGGCGCCGTGCTTCCCTCATCCGATGTCGCCCGCTCGGTGCCCGCGCCCGAGGAGGTCGACGATGACGACGTCATTCCTCCGCTCGACGACGCGGCGGACCTCCCCGTCCCGCCGGTGATCGTGCCGCGCATGGCGCCGCTGCGCGGGGGAGTGCAGCGCTACGGCGAGGCCGTAGTCCGCCAGATGCTCGGCGCGAACTACGTCCGCGACGAACCCTACGAGCCCCCGACGAGGTTCAACTGATGTACGACGGCATCGTTCAGGACCTCATCGACGAATTCGGTCGGCTGCCCGGCATCGGCCCGAAATCCGCTCAGCGCATCGCGTTCCACATCCTGCAGTCGCCGAGTTTCGACGTCTCCCGCCTGTCGCAACTCCTCGGGGAAGTGCGCGAGAAGGTGCGTTTCTGCGAGATCTGCGGCAACGTCTCCGAGCAGGACCGCTGCTCCATCTGCCGCGATCCGCGCCGCAACCCGGCGCTCATCTGCGTCGTCGAAGACGCCAAGGACGTGGCCGCGATCGAGCGCACGCGCGAGTTCCGCGGGCTGTACCACGTCCTCGGCGGCGCCATCAGCCCCATCGCGGGCATCGGTCCCGACGACCTGCGCATCACGCAGCTCATGCAGCGGCTCGCCGACGGCTCGGTGCAGGAAGTGATCCTCGCGACCAACCCCAACCTCGAGGGCGAAGCCACGGCGACCTACCTCAGCCGGCTGCTGCACACGCTCGAGATCCGTGTCACGCGCCTGGCATCCGGTCTTCCCGTCGGCGGCGACCTCGAGTACGCCGACGAAGTCACCCTCGGCCGCGCCTTCGAGGGACGCCGCACCCTGTGACGCGTCGCCGCACCCGCTGACGCGTCCTCGCGCGCCCTGACGCCCCGCGCGGCCCGACGCCCCGCCCGCAGCGGGTGAGAACTCTCCGACGTGCGGGTGATCTCCGAGCGTTGAACCCCCGTGTACCGCCTGTTCATCCCCCGATGGACCTACGGAAACCGGGCGCGGCCATTTTCTTGCCTACGGACTGCAGCACGGGTGCCCGACCCACGAGCTCTGCGGCCGTCAGACAGGGGTGCCCGTGAGCGAGACGCTCTCCGATCGCGCAACGCGGCGCGCACGGATCGTGTTCGACACGTTCCGTTCGATCCACGACCCCCGCCTGGCAGCGTGGCTGCTGTTCCGCTCGCATCTGCTCCCGGAGTGGTCGATCACCGCCGGCAGCCTCAGCGAGACCACCCCGGACGGAGCCCTCACCCCGCTCGGAGTGTTCGGCGTCTGGCGTCTGCTCGCGACCAACAACCGCGAGCTCGCGCGCTGCGCCCGCATCTTCGTCTCCCCCCGGGCCGCATTCGACGCGGTCGTCGCCGAGCAGTCCCGCGTCGACGAGATGACCGTCACCGCCGTCCGCGGCCCGCAGTCGACCACGCACGGGTGGGTCATCCGCCGGGGCGACCGGCCGGTCCTCACCGCCGCGCGCTGGTACGAATCGGCGAGCGAGGCCGCCGCCGCGGGGCGCGCCGCCAGCACGGCGCTCGCCACCGCGACCGTGGCGCAGGGCGTGAGCATCGGTACCGCGTCGGGACGCCGCGCCCGGGTCGGCATGAACGCTCCGTGACCACGGCATCCGGACTCATCGCCGGTCGGTTCCGCCTCGAGGGACTGCTGGGCTCCGGGGGTACGGCATCGGTGTTCTCGGCGACCGACACGGTCCTGGATCGCCCCGTGGCGATCAAGATGCTCCATCCCCACCTCTCCGAGAGCGAGGCGGTGCGCGCGGCGTTCCTGGACGAAGCCCGGCGCACGGCCGCGGTCGCGCACCCCGGCATCGTCGAGGTCGTCGACATGGGGACGTTCCAGGACGGCGCCGTCACGATCGCCTGGATCGCCCAGGAACTGCTCGAGGGGACGACCCTCGCCGAGCACGTCCTCGCCCACGGTCCCCTCGGCGCCGCGGCGACGCGCCGCATCGGCGACATGATCCTCGGAGCCCTCGAGGCCGCGCACGCGGGCGGGCTCGTCCACCGCGACGTGTCTCCCGCGAACGTCCTCGTCCGCTTCGAGGGGACGACGCCGGCACGCGCGACTCTGCTCGACTTCGGGCTGGCGGATGCCGCGGGCCGGACGACCCGCGGCGACGACGTGCTGCGCAGCACCGCCTCGGCCACGGCCGGCGTCGTCGGCAACGCGCAGTACGCCTCGCCGGAACAGCTGCGCGGCGAGCCGGTGGGGGTCGCCGGCGACCTCTACCAGGTCGGCGGGCTGCTGTACTTCGCGCTCACCGGCCGCGCGCCCTTCGAAGGCGGAGACCGGGATGCCGTGGTCCGGGCGCAGCTGCACGCCCCACCCCCGGTGGCTTCGGTGCGGGCCCGCGGGGTGTCGCCCGCGCTCGACCGCGTGCTCGTGCGGGCGCTGCTCAAGGACCCGGCGGACCGCTTCGCCGACGCCGCCGAGATGCGCGCGGCGCTGCAGGCCGCGGCCCCCGCCCCGGCTCCGGTCGCGGCGACGCGGGTCCTGCGTCCCACGCCGAGGGTCACCGCGACGGTCGTGGAGGACCCCGCTCCGGAACCGGCCGGTGCCCCCGGACGGTTCCGGGACTCGGGTCCCGGCTGGGTGACCGCGATCGTCATCGTGGCCGTCCTCGCGCTCGTCGCCGTCGCCGTGCCGCTCATGGCCTCCGCCGGTCGGCCCGAGCCGGGGGCCGCCCCCACCGCGGCGGCGACCCCCGTGCCCAGCAGTGATCCGGGAGCCGATTCCAGCCCGAGCGCGACGCCGACCGCGGAGGTCGCGGTCGTCCCCGACCTCGGCTCGCTGCAGGACACACTCTCCGCCATCGAGGCCGCGGGGCTCGTCGCCGGCCCCGTGATCTCTCAGAACTCGGCGCTCGCCGCGGGATCGGTGCTCTCGTCGGATCCCGCCGCCGGCACGACCGTGCCCCGCGGCTCGACGGTGCGCCTGGTCGTGGCATCCGGGACGAACACCGTCCCCCCGATCGACGGGTGGGCGACCGGCGACGCCGATGCCGCGGTGCGCGCGGCGGGGTTCGTCCCCGAGGAGGTCGCGACCGTCTCGGACCGCCCCGCGGGGACCGTCATCGGCTCGACGCCGGCCCCCGGTGCGTCGGCGCAGGTCGGGTCCACGATCCGCCTGCTCGTGTCCAGCGGCCGCGCCGCGGTGCCCACGCCGACCCCGACCCCGACGACCACGGCGGGCCCGACGCCGACGGCCACGCCCACCCCGAGTCCGGGCGCGCCGTGAGCCGTCTCCGGCCGGTCGGGGCTCGGCATCCCTCGTTCACCTCCCGGCCAGGCGGCGTGGGCGGTCGCTCCCGGCGGCGTTCACGACCCGGATCTAGCGTCGCCAGTGCCGGCCTCCCGAGCCGGTACGAGGGACAACGGGCGCCTCGCGTCGCCGGTCGTCCGGACACCGCCGCGAGGCCGGACCCGCCCCGCGGGACACCGTCGCGGTGCCTCTGCACGACCTGCCCGACGCGACCGACGGAGAGCGCATGACGGACACCACCACGGAGGTTCTTCCTCCTCGATCCGAGCAGCAGGCTCCGGTCCGCCGCTCGCTGAAGAGCCGTCCGGTGCAGGCGGACCGGGTCTTCCGCGGGGCCGCCTACTCCGCGGGCTCGATCACCGTGGCGATCATGCTCGCGGTCGGCATCTTCCTCAGCATCCGCGCGGGTGACGCGCTCAGCGTCGCGGGGCCGTCGTTCCTCACCACGCAGGAGTGGTCGCCCGAGACCGGCAGCTTCGGCGTTGCGGCGGTGCTGTTCGGAACGGTCACGATCGCGCTCATCGCGATGGCGGTCTCCGTGCCGCTCGCGATGGGGACGGCCCTCCTCATCAGCGAGATCGTGCCGGTGCGGGCCCGGTCGCTCCTCATCACGATGGTCGACCTCATGGCCGCGGTCCCCAGCGTCGTGTTCGGCCTGTGGGGCGTGTTCTTCCTGCAGTCGGGCGTGATCCCGGTCGCGCAGTGGATCTCCACCTACTTCGCCTGGATCCCGATCTTCGCGGTCACCGACCCGTCGGGTGCGCGTCTGACCGAGGCCGGCGCCTTCACGTCCTCGGCCTTCATCGCCGGCATCGTGGTGGCGCTCATGGTCGTGCCGACGCAGACCTCGGTCATGCGCGAGGCGTTCTCGCAGGCTCCGCTCGGCGAGCGCGAAGGCGCGCTCGCGCTCGGTTCCACGCGGTGGGGCATGATCACCTCCGTCGTGCTGCCGTTCGGCCGCGGCGGCATCATCGGCGGCACGATGCTCGGCCTCGGCCGCGCCCTGGGCGAGACCATCGCCGTCGTGATGATCATCTCGCCGATCTTCACGATCAACCCGCAGGTGCTGAAGACCGGCACGAACTCGGTGTCCGCCCTCATCGCGCTCCGCTACGGCGAGGCGAGCCAGTTCGGCCTCTCGGCGCTCATGGCCGCGGGTCTCGTGCTGTTCATCATCACGCTCATCGTCAACTTCACGGCATCCACCATCGTCGCGCGGAGCCGGTCCGGAGCGGAGAGCAACTGATGGCCATCCTCACCACCGAAGCGCCGCCGTCCACGCCCGACGACGACGAGTCGAGCCGCTCCCGGACTTCCATCCCGGTGCGGCTCGGGACCGTCGGCGAACGGCGAGACGTGCGGACGGTGCCCTTCGGCGACCGGTTCGATCTGATCGGCAGTGCGGCGGCGGGCATCGCGCTGTCCAGCCTCATGTTCGGCTGGCTCACGCCGATGACGGGTGTCGTCGGGTGGATCGTGCTGTCGTTCATCGGGTTCCTCGGCATTTACGCCGTCATGACGGCGATGCGCGCGGACCGGTTGGCGATCAGCGAACGCATCATGACGGCGCTGTTCTACTCGGCGGGCGTGGTCCTCCTCGGTGCTCTCGCGTTCGTCGTCTTCTTCACGCTCGTGCGCGGGTCATCGGCGCTGGTCCACTTCAACTTCTTCGCCGAGACGATGAAGCTGGCCGGACCCCTCGACCCCCTCACGATGGGCGGCATCGCCCACGCGATCGTGGGAACCCTCATCCAGATCAGCATCGCGCTGATCATCACGATCCCGCTCGGGGTGACCACCGCGGTCTTCCTCAACGAGATCGGCGGCCCGTTCGCCCGGTTCGTCCGGACGATCTCGGATGCCATGACGGCGCTGCCCTCGATTGTGGCCGGCCTCTTCGTCTACGCCGCCGTGGTGACCCTCATCACCAATCAGCGCTCCGGATTCGCGGCATCCCTGGCCATCAGCGTGATGATGCTGCCCATCATCATCCGGGCCTCCGACGTCGTCCTGAGGCTCGTGCCGAACAACCTGCGCGAGGCCTCGTACGCGTTGGGGACGAGCCGGTGGAAGACCGTGTGGAGCGTCGTCCTACCGACTTCGCGCTCGGGCCTGGTGACCGCCGTGATCCTCGGCACGGCCCGCGGGATCGGGGAGACCTCGCCCGTGCTGCTGACCTCCGGCGTGACGGCCGAGATGAACCTGAACCCCTTCTCGGGTCCGATGATCTCGCTGCCGCTGCAGGTGTTCGACTTCGTCAAGTCGCCCGAACCGAACATGATCGCGCGCGGCTTCGGCGCGGCCGCCACCCTCGTCCTGCTCGTGCTGACCCTGTTCATCATCGCCCGCCTGATCGGCGGCCGCGGACCCGGGCAGCTCTCCGATCGCCAGCGCCGCGCCGCGGCCGTCGCGTCGGCGCGTGACCTGCAGCGCATCAGCGGGGGCTCGGACACCCCGCCCACGACGCGTGCCGCGCGCAAGGTCCGTCCCCCCAAGGGGAAGCCCCCCGTCGATCTCGAGTGGCGCCTCGCCGAGCGCGCCCTCACCAAACGAACCGCCCCACCCTCCGAGGAGAACCCGTCGTGAAATCCCGTCCCCGCTGGGCCCGCCTCGCCGCGGTGCTCGCGGCCGTCTCCCTCGTCGCGCTCATCCCGGCGCCCGCGCACGCCGACGGGTACGTCCCGATCTCCGGTTCCGGCTCGACGTGGTCGCAGAACGCGCTCGACCAGTGGCGCAAGAACGTCGCGAGCAACTACGGCATGACGGTGAACTACTCCGGCACCGGATCCAGCGCTGGTCGCACCGACTTCCGCAACAGCACGGTCGACTTCGCGATCAGCGAGATCCCGTTCCAGGACAACCCCGAGGACGGCTCGGCGCCCGAGACGACGTTCAGCGACGGCACGCCGCTGCAGGGCAGGTTCGCGTACATGCCGATCGTCGCCGGTGGTACGTCCCTGATGTACAACCTCAAGATCGGCGGCAAGCGCGTCACCAACCTCCGCCTCTCCGGCGAGGTGATCGCGAAGATCTTCAGCGGGCAGATCTCCAAGTGGAACGATCCCGCGATCCAGGCCGACAACCCCGCCCTCGCGATGCCCGACCGCGGCATCACGCCGGTCTACCGCTCCGACGGTTCCGGCACGAGCGCGCAGTTCACCCTCTGGATGTCGAAGCAGTTCGGCAACATCTGGACGCAGGGCATGCGGTCGCAGTTCCCGCAGATCAACGCCTCGTTCAAGGGTCAGAACGGCTCGCTCGGCGTCGCGGGATACGTCAGCCAGGACTACGGCGAGGGGGCCATCACCTACGTCGAGTACTCCTACGCGATGAAGTCGGGCTTCCCGGTGGTGAAGGTGCTCAACAAGGCCGGGTACTACGTCGAGCCGACGTACCAGTCGGTCGCCGTGGCGCTGATGTCGGCGGCGATCAACCCCGACCTCACGCAGAACCTCGACGGCGTGTACAACAGCACGGATCCGCGCGCGTACCCGATGTCGAGCTACTCGTACATGATCGTCCCGACGCAGACGAACAAGCTCTTCACGACGGAGAAGGGCAAGACCCTCAGCCGGTTCGCGAACTACATGCTGTGCGAGGGTCAGCAGCAGGCCTCGGCGCTGGGCTATTCGCCCCTGCCGATGAACCTGGTGCAGGCGGGCTCCGAGGTGCTCAAGGCCATTCCCGGCACCGAGGGACCGGTCGACTTCAACAAGTGCAACAACCCCACCTTCAAGCCGGGCGACTCACCCGCGAACAACCAGCTCGCCGCTTCGGCGCCCAATCCGCCGGACTGCGACAAGCAGGGCGCGACGCAGTGCGTCGAGGGAACCGGTGGAGCCCAGGAGGCCACGCCCGCGACCGGTTCGGGTGGAGTGTCGGGGGGCGCGAACAGCGCCGACGCGGCGGCGGCCGCGGGCGGGGCGGCAGCAGCTTCGGGCGCGGCTGCGGGGACCGCTGACGCGGCGGCCGGGACCGCGTCCGACCCGGTGTACGACGCGAACGGCGTCCTGGTCTCCGGGGGAGGGGCCGCGGCGAACGCGGCCGTGTCGTCACCGTTCACGCTGGCCGACGACGTGTGGGGCCCGCCGCAGTACATGATGCTCGTCGCCGCTCTCTTCGTGGTCGCCGCGATCGTCATCCCGCCCGTGGTCTCGCGGCGCTCCGGCGCGCGCTCGAACCGTCGGTGACGCAGCCGTCGGCTTCCGGCCCGCCGCCGGAAGCGTTCGCGTCTGGAGCACACCGCATCGGTATCTCGTTGTGGGCACGTTCATCCGGACGTCACCCGCGCGCTTTTAGCTCGACGAGGGTGTCCAGCCACCCGCAGAACCAAAGGACTTCACCCGTGTCTGACTCCCGTGAGCGCAGCGATGCCGAGGCCCCCGCGACCCCGTCGCGCCGCCGCCTCCGGATCCGCCGCGCGCACGCCGATGCGGCGAACCGGGGCGCGCGGCGCACCGTCCTGCCCCTGGCCGCGGGCCTCGTCGCCGGGGTCACCGTGTTCGCGCTGGTGTCCGGCGGTGTCGTGACCGACGGGCAGTCCGCCGCCGCCGCGTCCTCGTCCGCGGTGACCGTGACCGCCAAGCAGCAGGATGCCGCGGTCGACACGGCCCCGATGCCGGATCTGTCGGTCACGGTGTCGCAGACCCGTGGTCTGGTCGCGCAGGGCATCCGTCTGGACTGGACGGGCGGCAAGAAGTCCACCGCACCGTCGGCCGGCGGCAACGGCGGCGAGAACTTCCTCCAGGTGTTCATGTGCTGGGGCGACGATCCTTCGAACACGCAGCGACCGGACCGCACGACCTGCCAGTACGGCGGGGCGGGCAGCATCGGAGCGACCCGCGACGCCTACCGCAACTACGCCTCCATCGACGAGGTGCCCGAGGCCGACGTCGAGTACACCGCGCCCGGCTCCTTCATCTTCCCGCCCTACACGTCGATCCCGTTCATCGCCCGCGACGGCACCCGGGTCGACTCGATCAAACGCGACGCGACGACCGGCAAGAAGACGATCGACTCGTCCGTCGACGTCAACGCCAACCAGTTCTTCACCTCCTACACGACCAACGAGATCCCCTGGGTCGGATCGGGCGACGACGGAAAGGGGTCCGTCACGTTCGAGGTGCAGACCGCCGTCCAGTCCAACGGCCTGGGATGCGGAAACCCCGTCACGACCTCGGGTGTCACCGTCGGCGCGTCCTGCTGGCTCGTCGTCCTCCCGCGCGGAACCTCGGACAACGGCTCCACCAACATCACCCAGTCCGGTCTGTTCGCCGACTCCTGGCAGCACGCGCTGTCGGTGAAGCTGGACTTCGCCCCGGTCGGAACGGGATGCGCGATCGGTCAGACCGAGCGGCAGGTGGCCGGCAGCGAGCTCGCCGCCCTCGCGGTCGCGTCGTGGCAGCCGGTCGTCTGCAACCAGACGGGCGGATCCGTTTACTCCCTCATCACCAGCGCCGAGTCCGACGCTCTCCTCTCGGCATCCAAGAACGACCAGGCGCCCCTCGCGCTCACCAGCTACGCGCTCTCGACCGAGGGCAAGGACCCGCTGACGTACGCCCCCGTCGCCCTGAGCGGGGTGGCCATCTCGGTCGCGATCGACCGACTGCCCAACCCGAACGACAAGACCGTCCCGCAGGAGTGGAAGGACAAGGCGCGCACCCCGTTCAGCAGCGTGAACCTCACGCCCCGGCTGCTCGCGAAGCTCCTCAGCTACTCGTACCGCTCGTCGATCCCGACCGGGGCGGACCAGACCTACCTGACCGGGACCAACGAGTACAACATCACGCGGGATCCGGACTTCCTCGCCGTGAACGACCCGGAATGGCAGGCCCAGGACCTCCAGGGCGCCGCCATCGCTGACGTCATCGTCCCGCAGGGCCGATCGGATGCCGCCCGCGCGGTCTGGAAGTACATCTCCTCCGACAAGGACGCGATGGACTTCCTCGCGAGCAAGCCCGACCCGTGGGGCATGATCGTGAACCCCTGGTACTCCACGGACGCGGACGTCAACCCGACGAAGGTGCCCTTCTCGCTCGACCGCGACGATTTCCCCAAGGCCGACCCTGTCGAGGTCGTGCCCGCGAATCAGGCCCCCATCAACCTCGTGACGTGGCGCCCCTACGCCAACGACCTCTCCGCCATCGCCTATCTGACGCTCCGCGGCGACGGTCAGGGCCCCGGCCAGTGGGACCCGAACTCCATCCCGCCCAAGTACGGCAAGAACCCCCGCATGCTCCCGGGGAGCCAGCGTCTGCTCGGCCTGACCAGCGCCGCCGCCGCCGCGCGCTTCCAGGTCGTCACGGCGTCGTTGCGGAACCCCGCCGGCACGTTCACCGCTCCGTCGAGCACCGCGATGCGGGCCGCCGCCGACGTCATGACGCCGGCGGGCGCGGGGGACCGCGTCGTCGCGTTCGACCCCACCTCGTCGGTGGCCGCCGGCGCGCGGGACGCGTACCCGCTCACCATGCCGGTGTACGCGGCGACCAACGCCACCCTGACCGATCCCACGCTGCGCGCGGCCTACGCGAACCTCGTCCGGTTCGCGGTGGGCACCCAGGCCCAGACCCCGGGGACCGGGGTGGGGGAGCTGCCCGACGGCTACGTCGCACTTCCGGCGGCGTGGATCGAACAGGCGAAGGAAGCCGCGGACGTGATGCAGAACGGACCCAAGGCGACGGCATCCCCCGCGCCGTCGTCCGGGGGCTCCTACATCCCTTCGCAGCAGGCCGCGGCCTCGACGGGCGTCGTCTCGTCGGGCTCCTCGGGTGCCGCCTCGGCTCCGGTCGCTCCCGCGGCGACCGAATCCACCCCCGCCGCCGCGACCGGAGCGTCCAGCGGTGCCCTCGCCGGGGGCAAGACCCCCGACGATCCCGACGGCGGTGCCATCGGCGCCGCCCTGCCCATCAGCGTGCTGGCCGGTCTGGTCAGTGCCGTCGGTGTGCCCCTGATCACCCGTCTGAGAAGACGGGTCACCTGAAGCCTGCACCAGCCGGCTTCTTCGCAGCACCCACCCTCTGCACCCGAAAAGACAGGAAGAAATGAAGCTCAAGCGAATCGTCGCGTTCGGCGCGGCTGTTGGTGTCGCCCTTGCCGGCGCCGGCATGGCGTCGGCGGCCAACGCCGACCCGATCACCGACGGTTACTCGATCGTCGGTTCCGACACCCTGCAGGACGCCGTCAGCGCCCTCGCCAACGGCACCACCATCTCCGGCGCGTCGGTGAAGGTGTCCGGCAACGGCAAGTCGCTGGCATCCTGGGATGCCTTCACGCTCGGCGTCGCCGGCGGTGTCGGCAGCATCCAGACGAAGGCCTTCGGCCCCGTCTTCGACCGCCCCAACGGCTCGGGCGCCGGTCGTAACGCCCTCATCGCCTCCATCGGTGGTGTGAGCGGCTCGGCCTTCACCTACAACAGCGTCAACGTGAAGGACCAGGTCGACTTCGCCCGCAGCTCGTCGGTCGGCGGCACGGCCGGAACGCTCCTGACGTACGTTCCGTTCGGCCAGGACGCCATCGGTTACGCCTTCAAGCTCGGCAACGCCACCGGCGGCGCCAACGCGGCGGCGGCGACCAACGCGATCAACGACCTGACGAAGGACCAGCTGACCAGCATCTACTCGGCGACGTCGGGCTCGTCCGCGAGCTCGGTCCTCTCCGGGACCGGCTTCACGCTCAAGCCGCTCGGCCTCCAGTCGAGCTCGGGAACGTGGACCACCTTCCTCGGCAAGATCGGCCTCAGCACCACCACCCTCGGTGCCGCAGTCGACACGCGCAGCAACTCGATCCCCGAGAACGACGGTCGTGTCCTCACGCCCGCCGACAACGAGATCCAGATCATCCCGCTCTCCGTCGCCAACTACATCGGTCAGTCCAACGGCGCCGCTCGCATCAACACCTTCTCGGGTGTCTCGGTGGGCGCCATCGGTGGCGTGGCCGCCTTCACGGGTACCGCTCCGTCCCTCGTCCCCAGCACGAGCTACTACAACAGCGCCGACTGGGGTCGCACGGTCTACATCGTGGTCCCGACCGCCAAGATCACCTCCGACAACACGGCGTACGACGCCGGTGTCGCCGCTCTGGTCAACTCCTCCTCCACCTCGAGCCTCACCTACTGGGGCGCCTCGGGTTCGCCGACCACGACCAAGGCCGTCAAGGCCAAGTTCGGCTTCGGCGCTCCCACCGGCACCGTCGTCACCCGCAACAACTGATCCTGACAAACGAGAAAGAGACACGAACTCACATGAAGATCTCGCTCGCGAAGCGCGGCATCCTCGGCTTCGGTGCCGTGGTGACCGCCGCCGCGCTGTCGATCGTCCCCGCCGCCACGGCGTCGGCTGCGATCGTCCCGACGGTGGGCTCCGCTCACCCGGTCTACCTGCTCTCGGACCTCGACGGCACCCAGATCCCCGCCGGCACCGTGCTCGGCTGGAACGACTCGGCGCTGTTCTCGCCGGAGCCCAGCGATGAGGACTACAACAGCGTCTTCACGGTTCCCGAGAACACCGGCCAGGTCCGCAAGTTCCTCTCGCCGCGTGGCCAGGAGGCCAACGTCAACGCGTGGAACGCCTACGGCCCCCTGGGTCTGACGCCCAGCGGCATCCTGCTCCCGAACGCCATGCCCAGCGGCAACACCAGCGCCGGCCTCGGCTCGCCCTCGGGCAGCTCCGCGGTCGCGCAGGCCGGTGGCGACTACTCGCTCGGTATCGCGTTCTTCAACGGCAACCAGGTGCTCGAGGTGGACTTCGTCTACATCACGGTCACGGCCAACCAGCGGCCCGAGCTGGCGACCTGGACCTTCGCGACGCCGACGGCGCCCGCGACGGCTCCGACGGTCACCACGGCGGCGCTCAACGCCGCGACGGTCGGCACCGCCTTCTCGCAGACCCTCACCGCTGACGGCACCGCGCCGATCACGTGGGCGGTCAAGTCGGGCACGGCGCTCCCCGCCGGTCTCGCCCTCGACGGCACCACCGGTGTCATCTCGGGCACGCCCACCACGGCCGGTGCCTACAACGTGACGCTCGTCGCCACGAACACCGCCGGCTCCGCGGAGAAGGCCTTCTCGGGCACCGTCTCGGCTCCGGCCCCGACCGCCCCGACCAAGCCGGCCGGCTCGGACGCCAACCAGGTCACGATCACGGCGCCCGCCAAGGGCGACACGACCGTCACGGTGCCCGCCGGCATCGCCAACGCCAACAAGACGCTGACGGCGTGGGCCTGGTCCGACCCGACCAACCTCGGCAACGTCACGACCGACGCCAACGGCAACGCCATCGTCGACATCTCGGGCCTCCCCGCCGGTGACCACACCGTCGCCCTCACCCTCCCGGGTGACGGCACGTTCGCCGTCCAGGCGTGGGGCACGTTCTCGAAGGTCTCGGCCGCCGGTGACACCCTCACCGACACGGTCGACCTGACCGCTGCCGTGACCGCGAGCGACCTGTGGTCGCTCAACGCCGAGGCCACCGCGGTCGACTTCGGCAACGTCGCGCGCAACGCCAGCGTCAGCAAGAAGCTCGGCAAGGTCACCGTGGTCGACGACCGCAACGTCCTCAAGGGCTGGAACCTCACCGCTGCGGTGAGCGACTTCACGAACGCCGCGAACGACGTCATCCCGTCCTCCGCCCTCACCGTGGTGCCCGGCTTCTACGCCGGTTACACCCCGCTGGCCGGCATCACGACGGGCACCGGCTCGCAGCTGGCGACCTCGACGGCCGTCTCGACGCTCACCAGCGGTGCGCTCTTCGACGCCGACCTCACCTTCCAGGCTCCCAAGGACGCCCAGACCGGTGACTACAAGTCGACCCTGACCATCACGCTCGCCTCCAAGTGAGCTGACGGTCTGTTCGACCCGCAGTAAACCCGTGTGGGGGGATCGGTTCCGATCTCCCCACACGGTGCGTCCGGCCCCGGGTCTGGCCGATACGCCTCCGATCCCCTCGGATCAGCCCTCGTTCACCCGCGCGACATACCTACGTCGCCGCAGTCTGCGGAGATATACCGTGCTCTCCTTCACCTCGCGTCGCCGCCTCCCGGCTCTGGGCGTCGCACTGCTGGCCCTGGCGGCGACGCTGGCCCTCCTTCCTCCCACGGCCCCCGCGCGGGCCGATGACGGCGATGCCGCCGCCACCCCCGCCACCGTCGGTGTCGCCACCCGTCCCGCCGGCGAAGACGGTCGCCCCGATGGCCGGTCGCGCTTCACCTACACCGCGGACCCGGGGCAGACGGTCACCGATCGCGTGCTCGTCGGCAACACCGGCACCGCGCGCCAGGACTTCACGGTGTACGCCACGGATGCCTTCAACGGGGGCGACGGCGCGTTCTCGCTCCTGGCGACCGCCGACACCCCGACCGCGGTCGGTGCGTGGCTGCGCTTCGACGACGGCAGCGACCGCGTCAAGTTCTCGCTCGAGCCCGACGAGGTCCGGCTCCTGTCCTTCACGATCGCGTTCCCCGCGGACGCGACCCCCGGTGATCACGTCGGTGGCCTCGTGGCATCCGTCGTCGAGGAGGGGCAGCAGGTCAGCGTCGACCGCCGCGTCGCCACGTCGATCTTCGCCCGGGTGTCCGGCGACCTCCAGCCGGCGCTGAGCATCACGAGCTACGACGCGTCCTACGAGGGCGACTGGTGGAACCCGTTCAGCGGCAGCGTGAAGCTGCACTACACCGTCTCGAACCCGGGCAACGTGGCGCTCGCCGCGAACCTCACCTCGGGGGTCGCGACCTGGTTCGGCATCCCCGCGACGGGCCTGCAGGGCGGCAGCATCCCGATGCTGCTCCCCGGCAACACCGCGACGTACGAGTTCACCGTCGGCGGGGTCGGGCAGTGGCTGTACCTCAACCCGTCCACCGTGCTGAACCCGTTCGTCGACTCGCCCGACAGCTCCCAGCAGCTCACGGTCTCACCGATCACCCGTGACACCGTGACCTTCGGGGTGCCGTGGATGCTGCTGATCCTGCTCGCCCTGGCCGCGGTGATCTTCCTGCTGCTGCGGTGGCGCCGCCGCCGCGACGAAGAGCGTGCGCGTGAGTGGGTCGACTACATGGAGCGGGCGACGGCCGCCGAAGCCGAGGGCCTCGCGGGCGCCGCGAAGTCGGGATCGTCGTGAGACCCAGCCGTTCGGTCGCACCGCGTCTCGTCGTCGCCGCCGTGCTGCTCGCCTCGGTGGTGGGCGCGGCGGCCCCGGCGGTCGCAGCCGACGATCAGGAGGCCGGGACCCCGCTGTCCGTGACGATCACCGACGGATCCACGCCGACGCCGACGGCGAGCACGTCGACGGGACCCACCGGTTCGAGCTCGGGCTCGGGGTCATCGGGCACCGGGTCGTCGGTCGGGGGGTCGTCGGGCGGGACCACGTCCGGCTCCAGCGGCAGCGCGGGCGGGACGGGCGGCGGGACGACGCAGCCGCAGACCAACACCGCGGGGGAGGTGAGCGTGGCCGGGATGCTCTACGTCGGAGGCCTGAACGGGTCCACGGCTCCGTCCGTGAATCCCGCCGACGGGACCGTCGACCTCTGGTTCACCGTGCGCAACGCCTCGACGTCCGTCATCGACGCGACGGCGGAGTTCTCCGTCGACGGGGCCCTGTTCTCCAACCGCCTCGACACCACCAGTGACGTGGCGATCACGGCGCTCCAGCCCGGCGAGACCCGCGTCGTGTCCGCGTCGTTGCACGGGGCCGGGCAGTGGACGCTGCTCACGGGGCACGTGACGTTGACCCCGCCGGAGTCCGTCGACGGCACCGCGCTGTCGCCGGTCACGCGCGACGGATTCTTCCTGCTCTTCCCGTGGCTGATCCTCGCGATCCTGGTCATCGTCGCGATCGCGTGGGTGACGGTGCGGGTCGTCCGCGATGCCCTGCCCCCGGTCCCCGTGGCGGCCACGACATGACCCTTCAGGAAGACCGCGCCGCCGAGGCGCCGACGCGCCCCCTCCCGCCGCGCCCGCCGAAGCCTCCGCGTCGCCCCCCGCGGCGCCGTCCCCAGTACGCGCCGCTGACACCGGTGCAGGTGTTCCTGCGCGGGACGTTGGTGTCGATCTCGGTGCTGATCCTGGTGTTCCTCGGCAACGTGCTGCTGGTGAGCCACATCACGCATTTCGCGTCGCAGCAGGAGTTGCGCGACACCTTCCGGGCACAGCTGTCGGCGGGAACCGCGCCGGTCAGCGAGGGCGACTTCGAGGATCACCTGCTCGACGACGGTGCGCCCGTCGCCCTGCTCTCGATCCCGCAGCTCGGCATCGACGAGGTGGTGGCGGAGGGGACGACCTCGGGCGTCCTCATGGGGGGTCCCGGTCACCGTCGCGACACCGTGCTGCCCGGGCAGGCGGGAGTCAGCGTCATCATGGGCCGGACCGCCGCGTTCGGCGGGCCGTTCCGCAGCATCCAGACCCTGCAACCGGGCGAGGACTTCACCGTGCGCACAGGGCAGGGCGAGCAGACGTTCGAAGTGCTGGGCGTGCGCTACGCGGGCGATCCGACTCCTCCCGCGCCGGTGCGCGGCGAGAGCCGTCTGATCCTCATGGCCGCGCGCGGGGCCCCGTACCTGCCGACCGGCGTCGTCTACGTGGATGCCAAGGCCACCGGTGACGCGAAGGCGACCGGTGCCCGTCAGACGACATCCATGTCGCTGCCCCCGCAGGCCAAGGCGATGGCGACGGACGTCACCACGGTGTGGGCGCTCGTCTTCGCCCTGCAGTTCCTCGTCGTCGCCGAGCTCCTGGCCGTCTGGGCGTACCGCCGCGTCGGGTGGCAGAAGACGTGGATCGTCTTCGCCCCCGTCCTGCTGCTGGCGAGCGTGTTCGTCTCGGACCAGCTGATCCGACTCCTCCCGAACCTCCTCTGACCCGAAAGCCGAACATGACCGACCGCCGCGATCCCGATCTCGAGGGCGCCGCCGCTCCCTCGGGCGATGACACCGCCGACCCGTTCATGACCGACGTGCTGAGCGCCGACGACGTCGCCGTTCTGCAGGACCTGGAGTCCGCTTCGGCGGGCGAGGTCACGACGGTCGCCCCCGTCGCGGAGCCGACCCCGGATGCCACGCGCGCGGGCCTCGGCATCTCCCACCGGCGCGCGCGCCGCGGCGCGTTCTTCGGTCGTCGCGGGGCGGAGGTCCCCGCGGCCGGCGCCGACGATGTCACGAGCGTCATCCCCGCCCCCGGTGCGCCCGACCCCGCGTCGCCGACCGCCGGTGCGTACGCCACGACGTCGGCGGGCTACACGGTGTCGGGGGCATCGGTGCGGGCGTCGTCGGTGTCGCTGCTGGGCGGGGCGTCGGCGACGGCCGAGCGCCTCGCCGAGGCCGAGCGCCTCCTGGCGGACGCCCCCGACCTGTCCGAGCTCGACGCCCGCTCCATCTCGGCGTGGTTCGGCGACCACCAGGTGCTCCTCGATGTCTCGCTGACGATGCCCGCCGGCCAGGTCACCGCGCTGATCGGCCCCTCCGGTTGCGGCAAGTCGACGTTCCTGCGCATCCTCAACCGCATGCACGAGCTGGTGCCGTCGGCCTCCCTCGCCGGCGAGGTGCGGCTGGACGGCGACGACATCTACGACTCGGGGCACCGCCTGATCGACGCGCGCAAGCACATCGGCATGGTGTTCCAGAAGCCGAACCCGTTCCCGGCCATGTCGATCTACGACAACGTCATCGCGGGACTGAAGCTCACCGGCATGCGCGCCTCGCGCGACGAGAAGGACTACCTCGTCGAGCGCTCGCTCACCTCGGCGGGCCTGTGGAAAGAGGTGAAGGACCGCCTGCGAGCGCCCGGCGGCGGTCTCTCCGGCGGACAGCAGCAGCGTCTGTGCATCGCCCGGTCGCTCGCGATCAAGCCCAAGGTGCTGCTGATGGACGAGCCGTGCTCCGCGCTCGACCCGACCTCGACGCGCGTGATCGAGGAGACGATGGGGGAGCTGCAGAAGGAGCTGACGATCGTCATCGTCACGCACAACATGCAGCAGGCGCAGCGCGTGTCGCAGCAGTGCGCGTTCTTCCTGGCATCCCAGGGTCAGCCCGGCCACATCGTCGAGCACGGCGACACCGAGGCGATGTTCGATTCGCCGATCGACCCGCGGACCTACGATTACGTGAACGGTCGATTCGGATGATCCGCGGGGTGCGGGGGGCGCTCCTCCTGGTCACGGCAATTGTCACGGCTCTGGCGGTGCCGGCTCCCGCGCAGGCGGCCGAGTCCTTCGCCCCCCTCTCCGGTTCCGGCTCGACATGGGGGCAGAACGGTCTGGACGTGTGGCGGAGAGACGTCGCTCGGACGGACGCGATCACCGTCAACTACTCCGGCACCGGTTCCTCGGCCGGGCGGAGGGACTTCATCGCCGAGACGGTCGACTTCGCGGTCAGCGACGTCCCGTTCCAGACCGAGGCGACGGCCGAGAGCCCGACCCCCGAGGCGGGGATGCCGCCGTACGAGTACCTGCCCCTGCTCGCCGGCGGCACGGCGCTCGCGTACAACCTCTGGATCGACGGTCACCGCGTGACCGATCTGCGTCTGTCGGGCGCCGTCGTCGCCCGGATCTTCGCGGGGCGGATCACGCGGTGGAACGACCCCGAGATCCAGGCGGACAACCCGGCGCTGACGATGCCCGATCAGGCGATCACGCCGGTCGTGCGGGCGGACGGCTCCGGTTCGAGTGCTCAGCTGACCGGGTGGATG
The DNA here is from genome assembly GCF_029639405.1 of Microbacterium proteolyticum. Taxonomy (NCBI): domain Bacteria; kingdom Bacillati; phylum Actinomycetota; class Actinomycetes; order Micrococcales; family Microbacteriaceae; genus Microbacterium; species Microbacterium proteolyticum. The sequence goes on along the minus strand of NZ_CP121274.1, from coordinate 35,519 downwards.
GCCGACCGGTATCCGAGCATCTGGACGTACGGGACGCGGTCGGTCTTCCCGCACATCGCCGACTCGTTCCGGACGCAGAACGGCTCCCTCGGCGTCGCCGGATACGTCTCGCAGGACTACGGCCGGGGAGCGATCACCTATGTCGAAGCGTCGTACGCGGCGAATGCCGGTCTCCCTGTCGCCAAGGTGCTCAACGACGCCGGGTACTACGTCGCACCGACTCCGGCCGCGGCGTCGATCGCGCTCCTGGCGGCGACACCGGGCCCGGACGGAACGCTCGATCTGAGGCGCGTGCACCGCAGCCTCGACCCCCGCGCGTACCCGATTTCGTCGGTGTCCTATCTGATCGCGCCGACCGCGACCAACAGGATCTTCACCGTCGAGAAGGGGCGCACCCTCTCCCGGTTCGTGCAGTACGCGGCCTGCGAGGGGCAGCAGGAGCTGCCGGGCCTGGGGTACGGCGCCCTGCCGCTGCCGCTCGCCCGGATCGTGGCGGACGGGGTCTCCCGGATCCCGGGCTCGTCCGGCACGATCGACCTGGACGGATGCCGGAACCCGACGTTCGCCCCCGGTGACACCGCGAGCGACAACCTTCTTCTGCGCACCGCGCCGATGCCGCCGGACAGCGACCGGCATCCCGGACCCGCACCCCGCGCCGACGAGGTCGACGGGGTGAATGTGTCCGCCACGGTGACGGCATCCGATCTCTTCCAACTCACCGCGCCCACCTCGACGTCGATCGATTTCGGCGACCTGGGACGCGGGGGTGGAGAGGTCGCTCGGTCCCTCGGGCGCTTCAGCGTCGTCGACGACCGCAACCGCCTCGGGGGCTGGAGCCTGCAGTTCTCGGTCAGCGACTTCGTCGGGATCGACGACGCGGCGGCGAGGGTCTCGTCGACCTTCCTGGGGATCGCGCCTCACGAGACCACGCATCAGGACGGCGTGTCGATCGCGGGCGGCCAGGAGGCGGGCCAGGCGGTCTACCCGATGATCCTCGCCACCGGCGAACCGGGCACGACCACCACGCTCGTGGGCGCGACCTTCGACGCCGATCTGAGCCTGCGGATCCCCCGGGATGCCGCGGTGGGTCGCTACCGCTCCACGGTGACGCTCACGCTCATCGGGCTCTGACCCGGACCACGGATGCAACGGAGAAGGCACGGCGCATGACCCACCTCGACCAGACCGACGTGCTGCCGCGGCCGCCGGAGACGGAGGACCCCGAACCCGCGCGCCCGCGGTGGGGGCTGCTGATCGTCGCCCTCGCCGGCCTCCTGCTGATCCTGGTGGCCTCCCTGGGCGTGATCGCGGAGACGGTCGCGCGGGCCGAGGTCCAGCGGATCGGCGTCGAGGAGGTCCGCGCCCGGCTGGACGCCCCCGCGAGCGAGCGCATCGAGGTCGACATCGCGGGATCCGTCCTGCTGCAGGAGCTCGTCGGCCGCTACGACCGCATCGGGGTCACGGTCTACAGCTTCCCCACCGGACGGGCGAACGCGGATCTGACGATGACGATCGAGGGGGCTCGGCGGGTCGACGATGCCATCTTGGCCGACAACGTCTCCGGCGCGGTCACCCTCACCGCGGCTCAGGCCACGGCGCTCCTCCTCCCGGCGGACGCGCAGGGCGAGATGAGGGTCGGCTTCTCCGATGGCGACATGGTCGTGAGCGGTTCCGTCCTGGCCGGGACGACCCCCGTGACGGTGAGTGCGGCCGTGACGCCGCATTTCGAGAACGGGAGGGTCAGCGCGGCGTTCTCCTCCCTCACGGTCGGCGACAAGACCCTGTCCCTCGACGAGGTCGCCGCGCAGGCGGGCATCGACCTCTCGACGCTGCAGCCCGCTCCCGCGTGCGTCGCCGAGACCATGCCGAGCTTCCTGCATCCCCGCGACGTGCGCGTGACCGACCAGCAGTTGCGCATGGAGTTCGACGTCGACCTGGCCGCATCCGACACCGCCGAGGGGCGCGCGCCCGGCTCCTGCCCCTGATCGCCCCGATCCCGGGGCATCGGGCCCGCTACCGCCGCGCCCGCGCCCGCGATCGCACGACCCCCGAGAGGGTCGCGCGCACCGGCTGACCGAGGTAGATGCCCAGGGAGGCGCCGACGGCGAGGGCGATGCCGATCGTCGCGGCGCCCGCGAGCGTCGTGACGCCGGTCATGAGCACCGCGGCATCCTCGCCGGATTCGACGACGCCGAGGAGTCCGCGGAACACCGCCGCTCCCGGGACCATCGGCAGGATCGCCGCGGTCGTGACGGCGACCGACGGCACGTGCAGCCGGTACGCCACCACGATGCCCACGAAGCTGCCGACGAACGCCCCCACGCCGCTGGCCGCGGCCACCTCGAAGCCGATCGCCGACGCGCCCGTGTACCCGACCCACGCGACCAGGCTGAGGCCCGCGCTCACGAGCACGATGCGCATGCCCGCGCCGTTGTAGATCGCCACCGCCACGGCGATGATCGCGGCGCCGGCGAACTGCAGGGGGAGCGGCCCGAGCGGCAGCGCCATGGACGGCGGAGACATCCCGAGCCCGAGCACCCGCACGGTCTCCAGCCCCGCCAGGATCCCGAGCACCACGCCGAGCGTCTGCGTCGTGAGCTCGAGGATGCGGCCCGTGGCGGTGAGGGCGAAGCCGTCGATGGCATCCTGAGCCGCCCCGACCACGGTGAGTCCGGCGAGCATCAGGACGATCCCGGATGCCACGATCACCGACGGGCGGATCGTCTCGGCCGCGTCGAGTCCGGTGTAGCGCAGCAGCGGGGACAGGGCGGCGACGACGGTCAGGACGAATCCGCCGGCGATCTGCGCGAAGAAGTACGGCACGCGGGCCTTCGCGAGCAGGTGCTGCGTCGACGCCGCCAGGGCCGCGGCCGTGAACGACAGCACGAGAGCGAGCCAGTTCGCCCCGAACATCACGGCGACGCCGAGCGCGAGCGTCGCCTGCGCGACGATGATGGCCGCGGGGCGGTACCGGAACGGCAGACGTCGGATCGCGCGGCACCGGGAGACCGCCGTGTCGAGGTCGAGGCCGTCGGTGATGTCCGCCACCAGCGCCTGGAGGCGCTGCAGCTTGGCGTGATCCGGGACAGACCCGCGCACCACCCGCAGGAGCGTGGTGGGATGCGCGGCGCCCGGCAGGCTGTGCGCGATCGTGACGGAGTTGTAGGTGACGTCGACGTGCACCGGGTCCAGACCGTACGCGCGGCTCACTCGCACGATCGTGGCGGTCACATCGCTCGCCGACGCACCGACGACGAGCATCGTCTCGCCGATGCGGATGGCGAGATCCAGGATGCGGGTGGCCAGCGTCGCGTCGATGACGGCGATCAGCTGGGTCTCGGGGGCGAGGGCGTCCTCGGCGTGGACCAGACGACGCAAGGAGGACAGCCATCGAGCGGGGGTGGGGGGCATCCGGGTCGCTCTCGGGGGAGGGGTGGAACGCCACGATCCTATCCGCGCCCGCCTCGGTGCCCGCCGCATGACGTCGGCGGCATGCGGGCGCCTCTAAGATGAACCCTCGGGCGTGGCATCCGAACGCCCCGTCGTGGCATCCCGACGCCCGACCCTCCCGGGAGTTCCTCTTATGGCGCTGATCGTCCAGAAGTACGGCGGTTCGTCCGTCGCCGACGCCGAGAGCATCAAGCGCGTCGCCAAGCGCATCGTCGACACCCGCCGCGCCGGCCACGAGGTCGTCGTCGCGGTGAGCGCGATGGGCGACACCACCGACGAGCTGCTCGACCTCGCAGGTCAAGTCGCTCCGATCCCCGCGCCGCGCGAGCTCGACATGCTCCTCTCCAGCGGGGAGCGCATCTCGATGGCGCTGCTGGCCATGGCGATCCACTCGATGGGCTTCGAGGCGCGGTCCTTCACCGGCAGCCAGGCGGGCATGATCACGGATGCCACCCACGGCGCGGCCCGCATCGTCGACGTCACGCCCGTGCGGCTCCGCGAAGCGCTCGACGAGGGCGCGATCGTCATCGTCGCCGGCTTCCAGGGGTTCAACCGCGACACCCGCGACATCACCACGCTCGGCCGCGGCGGCTCCGACACCACCGCCGTCGCGCTCGCCGCCGCGCTGAACGCCGACGTATGCGAGATCTATAGCGACGTCGACGGCATCTTCACCGCCGACCCGCGCGTCGTGCCGCTGGCGCGGAAGCTCGACCGCGTCGGCAGCGAGGAGATGCTGGAGCTCGCCGCCAACGGCGCGAAGGTCCTCTACATCCGCGCCGTCGAATACGCGCGCCGCCACGGGGTGCTCATCCACGCCCGGTCCACGTTCAGCTCGGGCGAGGGCACCTGGGTGCTCGACGCCTCGAAGAAGTCCCCGCTCGTCCCCGAGGGAGCCACCATGGAAGAGCCCATCGTCGCCGGCGTCGCCACCGACCTCAGCCAGGCGAAGATCACCGTCATCGGCGTGCCCGACGTCCCCGGCAAGGCCGCCGACATCTTCAAGATCGTCGCGAAGTCCGGCGCGAACGTCGACATGATCGTGCAGAACGTCTCCGCCGCCGCCACCGGCCGCACCGACATCTCCTTCACCCTGCCGAAGACCGATGCCACGACCGCGCTGAAGGCGCTCGCCGGCGAGCAGTCCGAGGTCGGGTTCGAGAGCCTCGTGCACGACGACCAGATCGGCAAGCTCTCCGTGGTCGGTGCGGGCATGCGCACGCACTCGGGCGTCTCGGCGACCCTGTTCGAGGCGCTGAGCCTGGCGGGCGTCAACATCGAGATGATCTCCACGTCCGAGATCCGCATCTCCGTCGTCGTGCGGGGAGTCGACCTCGCCGAAGCCGCGCGCCTCGTGCACACCGCGTACGGTCTCGACGGCGACGACGAGGCGACCGTCCACGCCGGCACCGGTCGCTGACCCTCCGCACTGTCAGCGCGCCCGCAGGTGCGCCCGCTACGTTTCGGCCACGGAACGGAGGGTGACATGGTCCGCTCGCGAACGGGTGGTCGGGCGCGCTGGTGGTGGATCGGCGGGGGCGCCGCCGTGGTCGCCGCCGTGATCGCGGGTCTGATCTTCCAACCCTGGCTGCTGTTCGTCGACGTGCGCGTGGACGACGCGCTCCCCGCCCCCGCCGGATCGACGGCGGAGACGGTTGCCCCCGCGCCCTCGGCAGCCTCCACCATGGAGCCTGTCGATGACGTGACGCCGGCACCTGCTCCGGGACCCGTCGATCTCCTCTCCGGCTCCTTCGTCAGCCACGAGCACGAGACGACCGGGTCGGTCCGTGTCATCCAGAACGCGGACGGATCGCGCCAGCTCGCCCTCGTCGGTCTTCAGACCTCCAACGGGCCCGACGTGCACGTGTGGTTGAGCGCCGGCCCCGTCGTCGAGGGTCGTGACGGGTGGTACACCGCCGGGGGGTACGACCACATCGATCTCGGACCGATCAAGGGCAACCTCGGCGATCAGCTGTACGACATCCCCGCGGATGTCGACCTGTCGGTGTTCCGCGCGGTGGATCTGTGGTGCGAGCGGTTCTCCGTGTCCTTCGGCGCGGCCGCGCTGGCGTGACGCGGGATCGGCGTCGATCCGACCGGCGTGTCGCGTCCCGCTAGAATCTGGATCTCACCCACGAATCACGAGGACCTCGCATGACCCGCATCTCCGATTCCGGAATCTCCCTCGCCGTCGTCGGCGCCACCGGCCAGGTCGGCACCGTCATGCTCGAGATCCTCGCGGAGCGGTCGTTCCCGATCCGGGAGCTGCGCCTGTTCGCCACGGCTCGCTCGGCGGGCACGTCGCTCGACTTCGGCGGCCACTCGGTCATCGTCGAAGACGTCGCCACCGCCGACCCCTCGGGCATCGACGTGGCCCTGTTCTCGGCCGGCGCCACCGGGTCGCGTGCGCACGCCCCGCGCTTCGCCGAGGCGGGCGCTCTGGTCATCGACAACTCCAGCGCCTGGCGCATGGACCCCGAGGTCCCGCTCGTCGTGAGCGAGGTCAACCCGCACGCGATCGCCGAGGCCCGGAAGGGCATCGTCGCGAACCCCAACTGCACCACCATGGCCGCGATGCCGGTGCTGAAGGTGCTCGACGCCGAGGCAGGCCTCGAGCGCCTCATCGTCAGCACGTACCAGGCCGTCTCGGGCTCGGGTCTCGCCGGCGCCCGGGAGCTGCTCGGTCAGGTCGAGGGCGTGCTCGCCCAGGGCGGCGTCGAGCGCCTCGTGCGCGACGGCTCGGCGCTCGACTTCCCGCAGCCCGAGAAGTACGTCGCCCCGATCGCGTTCGACGTCATCCCGTTCGCGGGCAACCTCGTCGACGACGGACTCAATGAGACCGACGAAGAGAAGAAGCTCCGCAACGAGAGCCGCAAGATCCTCGAGCTCCCCGACCTCCGCGTCGCCGGCACGTGCGTGCGCGTCCCGGTCTTCACCGGTCACTCGCTGAGCATCAACGCCGAGTTCGCTCGCGACCTCACGCCCGAGCGCGCGCGCGAGCTGCTCGCCGACGCCCCCGGCGTCCGTCTCGAAGAGGTCCCGACGCCGCTCCAGGCCGCCGGCACCGACCCGAGCTACGTCGGTCGCATCCGCGCCGACCAGTCCGCTCCCGAGGGCAAGGGGCTCGTGCTGTTCATCAGCAACGACAACCTCCGCAAGGGCGCGGCGCTCAACGCCGTGCAGATCGCCGAGCTCGTCGCGCAGGAGCTTTCCGCGCACGCCTGACCTCTCCGGCATCCGGATGCCGGGGCCCGGGGTTGTCTCGATATCGAACCGTCGAATCTCTCGATGTCGAGACACCTCGCAGCCCGCACCTAGAATCGACGGGTGACCGAAAACGTCGACGTTCTCCTCATCGGAGGCGGCATCATGTCCGCCACCCTCGGCACGATGCTGAAGGATCTCCAGCCCGACCTGAAGATCGCGGTGCTGGAGCGACTGAGCGACGTCGCGCAGGAGAGCTCGAACGCGTGGAACAACGCCGGCACCGGTCACGCGGCGCTCTGCGAGCTCAACTACATGCCCGACAATCCGAAGGGCGCGCTCGACCCGTCGAAGGCCGTCGCGATCAACGAGCAGTTCCAGCAGAGCCGCCAGTTCTGGGCGTCGCTGGTGTCCGAGGGCGTCCTCGATGAGCCCTCGACCTTCATCAACCCCACCCCGCACATGACGTTCGTGCGGGGCGAGAAGGACGTCGCGTACCTCCGCAAGCGCTACGAGGTGCTGAAGCAGCAGCCGCTGTTCGCCGGAATCGAGTACAGCGAGGACTCCCGCGTCATCAACCAGTGGGCGCCGCTGCTCATGCAGAAGCGTCGCAAGGGCGAGCCGTTCGCCGCCACGCGCGTGCCCGCGGGCACCGATGTCGACTTCGGGTCGCTCACGCGCCAGCTCTTCGCGGGGCTCCGCGAGAAGGGCGTCGAGGTCGTCACCAACCACGAGGTCAAGAAGCTGAAGAAGCGCAAGGACGGTCGGTGGGACGTGACCTACCGCCACACGATCGGCCACACCCCCGGCTCGATCACGGCGAAGTTCGTCTTCGTCGGCGCCGGCGGCTGGGCGCTCAAGCTCCTGCAGCGCTCCGGCATCGACGAGATCAAGGGCTACGGCGTGTTCCCGATCGGCGGGCAGTGGCTGAAGACCTCCAACCCCGCGATCGTCGCGCAGCACAAGGCCAAGGTGTACTCGCAGGCGTCGGTGGGCGCTCCGCCGATGTCGGTGCCGCACCTCGACACCCGTGTCGTCGACGGCGAGACCTCGCTCCTGTTCGGTCCGTTCGCGACCTTCAGCCCCAAGTTCCTCAAGAACGGGTCGATGCTCGACATCGTCACCCAGGTGCGTCCGCACAACCTGTTCCCGATGCTCAAGGTCGCCGTCGACAACCCGGGCCTGATCAAGTACCTCGTCAGCGAGCTGCTGAAGACCCACGCGAAGAAGGTCGACAGCCTCCGCGAGTTCATGCCCACGGCCCGGGCCGAGGACTGGGAGCTCCTCGACGCCGGCCAGCGCGCCCAGGTCATGAAGCGCGACAAGGACAAGGGCGGCGTGCTGCAGTTCGGCACCGAGGTCGTCACCTCCGCCGACCACTCGATCGCGGGTCTGCTCGGCGCCTCGCCGGGCGCGTCGACGGCCGTCTCGATCATGCTGGGCCTCATCAAGACCTGCTTCCCCGAGCGCATGCCCGAATGGGAGCCGCGCCTGCGGCAGCTCATCCCCAGCTACGGCGAGACGCTGAACACGCGTCCCGACGCGGCGCGCGCCGAACTGGATGCCACGGCCCAGGCGCTCGCGATCAACGCCTGACGCGTACATGGCGAAGCTGTACTTCCGCTACGGAGCGATGAACTCCGGCAAGTCGACGGCGCTGCTGCAGGCGGCGTACAACTACGAGGAGCGCGGACAGCGGGTGCTGCTCGCGAAGCCCGAGATCGACACCAAGGGCGCCGACCAGATCGACAGCCGGTTGGGGGTCAGCCGACCGGTCGACTTCCTCGTCGGACACGACGACGACCTGCGCGCCGTCTTCCACGAGGCGGCCGGGAAAGCGCCGGTCGCCTGCCTCCTCGTCGACGAGGCGCAGTTCTTCACCGCGGGCCAGGTGGACGACCTCCTGCGGATCGCGGTGCTCGACGGCATCCCGGTGCTCGCCTACGGGATCCGCACGGACTTCCGCACCGAGGCGTTCCCGGGGTCGGCGCGTCTGCTCGAGATCGCGCACAGCCTGGAGGAGCTCAAGACCATCTGCCGATGCGGGCGCAAAGCGGTGTTCAACGCCCGTCTGGTCGGCGGGCGCTTCGTCTTCGACGGCGACCAGGTGGCGATCGACGAGGCGCAGATCTCGGGTGAAGTGACGTACGAGTCGATGTGCGCGACCTGCTACCTGCGCGAGTCCGGCGGGCGGCTCGACGGTCGCTGACGCGGCGGCACCGGCGGGCCGCGGCCGATAGCCTGGACGCATGCGCGTACTTCTGGCCGGCGGTGCCGGTTACATCGGAACACACACGGCCGTCGCCCTGTTGGAGTCGGGCCACGACGTGGTCCTGCTCGACGACCTGTCGGGCACCCACGCGGTCGCCGCCGAGCGGGTCGAGAAGATCACCGGCAAGCCGGCCCCGCTCGTCGTGGGCGACGCCGCGGACGACGCGGTCGTCACCGACGTGTTCGACCAGTACGGCCCGATCGACGCGATCATCCACCTGGCCGCCTTCAAGGCCGTGGGGGAGTCCACGCAGAAGCCGCTCGAGTACTACTCCAACAACCTCGACACGACGTTCGCGCTCCTGCGGGTCGGCATCGCCCGCGGCATCCGCTCGTTCGTGTTCTCGAGCACGGGGACGGTCTACTCCGACCCGGCCGACCTGCCGTTCACGGAGGAGTCGACCACGAGCATCGACCTCTCCAACGCCTACAGCAAGTCCAAGCGCATGAACGAGGTCGTGCTCGCGGACGTCGCCCGCGTGAACCCCGATCTGAACGTCACGGTGCTGCGGTACTTCAACCCGGTGGGCGCGCACCCGTCCGGTCTCATCGGCGAAGACCCCGCCGGCATCCCGAACAACCTCATGCCGTTCGTCTCGCGCGTCGCGATCGGCACGCTCGACGAGATCGGCGTGTTCGGCGACGACTACGACACTCCCGACGGCACGGGCCTGCGGGACTACATCCACGTGGTCGACCTCGCCGAGGGGCATGTGGTCGCCCTCGAGCAGGCCCAGCCGGGTCACCAGGTCTTCAACCTCGGCACCGGGCGTCCGGTGAGCGTGCTCGAACTCGTCGCCTCGTTCGAGAAGGCGGTCGGACGCGAGCTTCCCAAGAAGATCCTCGCCCGCCGTCCCGGAGATGTCGCGGCGACGTACTGCGACCCCACGAAGGCGGCGGAGGTGCTCGGCTGGCGGACGCGACTGGGCATCGACGACGCGTGCCGCGACTACTGGAACTGGCAGACCCGCAACCCCGCAGGGTACGCGACCCCGGCCGACGCCTGAGTCCTTCCGCGTAAGGTTGTGTGGTCAGGCCACAGCGGCCTGCGGTCGTCGAGAGGGATGCCGTGCCGGATTCCGGACTGCGCGCGTGGCAGGTCGTACTCGAACGCATCGAGGCGGACCTGCGCGAAGGGCGCCTCGCCCCGGGTGATCGCCTGACCCCGGAGCGCGAGCTCGCCGCCCAGCTCGGTGTCGGCCGGTCCAGCGTCCGCGAGGCCATCCGCGTTCTGGAGGTCCTCGGCGTCGTGCGCACCGCCACGGGGTCGGGGCCCTCCTCGGGCGCGATGATCGTGACGACGCCGCGCGGTGGACTCGCCGCGTTCCTCCGCCTGCAGGTCGCGGCCAGCGGGTTCCCGCTCACCGATGTCGTGCGCACCCGCATCGTGCTGGAGTCCGACGTCGTCGAGAACCTCGCGGGGAGCGCGCCCGACCTCGCCGAGATCGTCGGCATCCTGGATGCCATGGATGCCGCCGGCCTCGACCGTCACGAGTTCCTCGCCCTGGACGCGCGCTTCCACCAGGCGCTCGCGGAGGCGTCGGGCAACGCGGTGGTCGCGGCGATGATGGCGGGGCTGCGCAGCTCGATCGAGTCGTACACGCAGGCCGGGGCCGCGCTCCTGGCCGACTGGGAGTCGACGTCGGCGCGGCTGCGCACCGAGCATCGCGGGATCGTCGCCGCCGTCGAGGCGGGTGACGGCGCCGCGGCGCGTGAACGGGTCCGGGCCCACATCGCCGGGTACTCGGCCGAGGTCGCGGACGTGTTGGGCGTCCGTCCTGAGATGAACGGAGTGGATGCCGCATGAACGACCGTCCCGCGCGGCCCCCGCGCCCCCAGCACGTGCTCGAGGTGGTCTCGACCGAGCGGCTGACGCCGCACCTGGTGCGGGTGCGCGCACGCGGCGCCGATCTGACCGCGTTCCGCGAGAGCCCGTACACCGACCGGTACGTCAAGATCACCTTCGTCAAGCCCGAGCTCGGTCTGGAGCCGCCGTACGACCTGGCGGCTCTGCGCGAGACCCTCGCTCCCGAGGATCTGCCGGTGACGCGCACGTACACCGTGCGGGAGGTCGCGGGCGACGAACTCGCGATCGACTTCGTCGTCCACGGCGACGAGGGGCTCGCGGGGCCGTGGGCGGCCCGGGCCCAGCCGGGGGACCGGCTCGTGGTCGCCTCGCCGGGCGGCGCGTACGCCCCCGACCCCGCGGCATCCTGGCACCTGTTCGCCGGAGACGAGTCGGCGCTGCCGGCCATCGCGTCGGCGCTGGAATCGTTGGCCGCGGAAGCGCGCGGTACGGCGTTCCTCGAGACGGCCGGTCCCGCCGACGAGATCGCGCTCGTCGCGCCCGACGGCGTCGAGATCGTGTGGCTGCACCGCGGCGACGCGGTGCCGGGGACGTCGCGCGTGCTGGTCGAGGCCGTCGCGGCGTGGACGGTGCCCGATGGTCGCGGACACGTCTTCGCGCACGGGGAGCGTGAGGCGATGAAGGCCCTGCGCGACGTGTTCTTCAACGCGTGGGCGCTGGACCGGTCGCAGGTGTCCCTGTCGGGCTACTGGGCGTACGGCCGCACCGAGGACCGTTTCCAGGCCGAGAAGCGCGAGCCGATCGGCAAGATCCTCTGACCCTCCGGGGTTCGCCGCCGGTCGTCGGCGCGCGGGCTACGCGCGCGTCACACCGACGGTCGCCGGCGTCAGGCGCGCTCGGGCAGGGTGGGGATGAGCGCGTCGAGGTAGTCGGCGGTGTCTTCCCAACCGTGCACCGCGTGGCACTCGACACCCATCGCGAGGACCGGGTAGTCGTTGCCGTCGGGGTCGAGACGGTCGCCGACGAACAGCATGTCGTCGAGGTCGATCCCGGTGGCCTCGGCGAGCTTCTGCATGCCGTAGGCCTTGTCGATGCCGCGGTGGGTGATGTCGACCGACGTCGATCCGCCCGAGCGCACCTCCAGGTCGGGGATGCGGGCGGCGACGGCCTCACGCAGACTGTTCTTCTTCTCGCCGGTCGGGTCCCAGGCCATCTTGGCCTCGAGCGGAGCGCTCTGACCGAGGGCGGAGAACGTGATCTGCGAGCCGCGGTCCTCGAGGATCTCGCCCCAGGGCTCGGCCTCCCACAGGCCCAGGCGCTCGGCCTCTTCGCGGACGGCGGTGAGCGCGCGCGACTTCTCGTCGTCGGTCAGCGAGTGCGCGTAGACCGTCTCGATGCCGTCGGTGCTCAGGCGGTAGTACTGCGTGCCGCACGTCGGCATGAGGTGCAGGTGCGACAGCAGCCCCGAGTCGGTTTCGGGCAGGCGCTCGACGACCTGGGACTTGAACTGCTGCAGCTGACCGCCCGAGATGATCGCCACCTCGACGCGGTCGGCGAGCGCCAGCAGCAGATCACCCATGCGCGGGTCGATCGCGGTCTTGGACGGCGCGAGGGTGTCGTCGAGGTCGAAGGCGACGAGACGGGGCGAGGTATCGGACACGAGGCTCCTGAGGGCGGGGTGAAGGCGGTATCTCGGTACACGAGAGGCTCCACCTGATGGTGGAGCCTCTCTGCGGTCGGCCTAGTTACCCTCTGTTCCCAAAATTCAGCAACAGGGGTAGACCGCGCAAGACTGGCCTCGATTCTATCGGAGCCAGAACCTCGAGCCGAGCCGAGGGGGCCGGTGGCTCGTCGCTGGAAGCGCCTCACTCCGTCCGAGCGTGTCCTCGTGGCGCAGCGCTACGAGGCAGGGGAGACGTCCATCGCTCTTGCTCGTGAGTACGGAGTCGCGAAGTCCACCATCCTCAGCATCCTGCGTGAGGCGAACGTGGTGGTTCGGCGACAACCGCTAACGCCCGAGCAGGTGTCGCAGGCCGCCGCGCTCTACGAATCTGGACGGTCGCTATCGCGGGTCGCAGCCGAGTTGTCGCTCAAGCAGGACACGATCCGGTTGGCCCTCAAGGCAGCGGGCGTCAGGCTGCGTCCTGCGACTGGTCGCTGAGACATGGGTGGGTCGCCATTACCCATGGCCCAGCCGCTTGCTTTCCTCATCGTTCGTTACCGCGGGTCAAACTGAGGTGCGAGGCCCCGGCCGCTCACCAATAGCGCCTGCGTGAGTTGCAACGCTCTCTTAGCGTGTGCCGGTACGGTCGTACGGGCCTGGTCGCCTGCGGCCGTAAACACTGGAGTCGAACGATCAAGCGAGATCCACGCTGATGCTTCGGATGTGAAGCGAGTCGTGGTGTCGCAAGGCGGCTATCACTGGCTCAATCCCCTCGTTGCGGCTTTCAGCACGAAGAATCCCGCTACCAACGCGGATGGCGGTTTCCTCACCCTCGGCTTCGAGCAGCATGAGCAGCGGTGCGCAAACTCTCATGGCCAGGGCGCCGTCGTGCGCAGCCGCGAACGCCAGAGCTTGAACAGCTTCTGCACGCACCTCTGTGTTGGACTCACGCGTCAAGGCGAGCAATGCGTTGTCATAACCTGCGCGCCCGGTCATCACTCGGATGGCGGTCCGACGCTCTTGCTCGTTGCCTGATAGTAAGTCCGTGAGCCGGCTGTCCCACTCAGGGGAAGGGTCCGCGAGCTCTAGGTATAGCCACGCAAATGCCGGACCCGGATCTCCGAAGAAACCCGCGAAGAGACTACTTGCATCGCTCCGACTCGCTGTCGTCAGATCGTGGGCAGCCAGCCGAAGTGGCTCACGGCAGAGCCGAGGTATTGCACTGTGGTGTTCGGCAAGAAATTCAACCGCTGCTGTCTTGCGCTCGTGCAGGGCATGGCGTTCAGCGATGCCGCGGGTGATCAGTTCCCACGCAGCTGCGCGGGTGGCAGTCGGACCGTAGACCGCAAGCTGAGCGGTGAAGTAGTACGGATCAAGCCCGCCTATGGCGATGCCGCTTGATCGAGTCGTATAGCCGTCCATGACTCGCGCGCACTCTGCGACTATCGCGCCGCCTTCGGCTGGGGATAGCGAGTCAACAGTGAACCCGCTTGGTAGCGTCGTGAGTTCGCCCCGCATGATTCGGTCGTGGACGTCGTTGCGGGCCGCCTCGACTGTCCGCGCGACTGTGTTGAGCAGCATCCGGCGAACCCACGACGATGACTCCATTCCTAGCGCCCGCGGGCCGCGTCCGTTTGAGTGGTGGTCTTTCGCTTCGTTGCGATGATCAGCTGTCGTTAGTTTAGGCGGCGGTGATCTCGGGGAGTATCACCGCCTCGTCGATGGTGGGGGTGGTCGCGGTGAGCTCGGTCATGGAGGCTTCGGAGAAGTAGCGGCGGTCGGCGGCTTCCCATTCGTCGTGTTGCTCGACGAGGACGGAGCCGGCCAGGCGGAGCAGGGCGGCGTTGTTCGGGAACACGCCAACGACGTCGGTGCGGCGCTTGATCTCCCGATTGAGGCGTTCCAGCGGGTTCGTGGACCAGATCTGTCGCCAATGCCGGGCGGGGAACGCTTTGAACGCGAGGATGTCGTCACGGGCGTCGGTGAGCATCACGGCGGTCTTGGGGTGGACGCGCTCGATCATGCGCACGACTTCGTCGAACTGGGCATCGATGTGCTCGGCGTCGGGTTGGGCGAAGATCGTGCGGATCACGCTGGCGACCATCTCCTGCCGGCCCTTCGGGAGGGCGGTCAGGACGTTGCGCATGAAGTGGACGCGGCAGCGCTGCCAGGCGGCGCCCTGCAACACGGTCGCTGCGGCCTTCTTCAGTCCGGCGTGGGCGTCGGAGATCACCAGCTTCACCCCGCCCAGACCTCGTGTCTTCAACGAGCGCAGGAACTGCTTCCAGAACTCCTCGGTCTCGCTGTCTCCGACATCGAAGCCCAGCACGACCCGCCGCCCGTCAGCGGCGACGCCGATCGCGACGACGACCGCCTGGGACACGACACGGTGGTCGATGCGGACCTTGCAGTAGGTCGCGTCGAGGAACACGTAGGGGTAGGCGATGTCAGACAGCGAGCGGTCGCGGAACGATGCGACCTCGGCGTCGAGCCCTTGGCAGATGCGGGACACCTCGGACTTCGAGATGCCAGTGTCAGCGCCGAGCGCTTTGACGAGGTCATCGACCTTCCGGGTTGAGACGCCGTGGAGGTAGGCCTCCATCACGACCGCGAACAAGGCTTGGTCGACCCGGCGGCGCCGCTCCAGCAGCGACGGGAAGAACGACCCCTGCCGCAACTTCGGGATCCGCAACTCCAGATCCCCAGCCGTGGTCGACAGCACCCGCGGCCGGGAACCGTTGCGGGTAGTCGTGCGCTCGCTCGTGCGCTCGTAGGGGGCGGCGCCGATGAATGCGGCTGTCTCCGCGTCGATCAGCTCCTGGTAGAGCCGCTCGGTCGCGGCTCGGATGCGGTCGGTGGTGCCGGTGAGCTTCAGTTCCCCGAGCAGCTCGAGGAGGGCAGACTGGTCAAGAGCCATCGTGCGGTGTCGTCTTTCTGTGTGAGTTCTTGGTCGTTCTCACTGACCATCGCACGATGGCTCACCCCGTCGCGGTCACGACGCCGCGGGCCCGAAAGACCACCACCCCGCGGGACTCCAGGCGCCCGCGAAACGATTGCATCGGCCCGCGATTCGATGAGACTCGAGTCCACGGAGTCGATGATTCTGTGCGCGGGTCGTTCAAGGAGTTGTGAAGTGTCTGAAGCGAGATTGAGCAGCACGTCGAGCGCCGCGACTTGCTGCGTTGGAGTCAAATGAAGTCCGAGGCCTGCCAACGCGGACATTACATCGCCGACTGGCCAGTAGCTCAGATTGAAGCGTGCCGAGAATTCTGTCGGATCGTTGACCGCACGAAGGAGGTATGGGACCCATTCCTGAGCTACGTCGGATGTCAAGTAGCTGCCGGCGATGTCGAGCGACCTGAGGTCCGCACGGACGGACGTCGGCGTCGAGTTAGCAAGGGTGACCTCGACCATGTAGTCAGTCACGACGGCAAGTGGGCCCGCGGTGCGAAAGTTGCGAACCGCCAGCTCGAGTTCATCAGGATATCCCGCACGTCGGAGAAGCGCTAGATACTGGGAAGGGCTCACGAGGGCAGCGCCGGGCGATGATAAACCCGCGATCGCGCGAAGATATCTTGCGTAACGGCTCGAGCGTTGGTTGCCTACGAGCCGGGCCGACCATTCGGCGCTAACGAGTTCGTTGTGTGTGACGTCGCTGCCACCGATGATCCTAGATCGATCGTTTCCCCACCGGTTGAACCCCCGTCGGAGGTAATCGTTCAGCGCTGCCTCAAACTGCTGCGCACGCCACCACGAAAGAGTCGTATCGAAAGCCTGAACTGCAGCGGCGAGATCGCCGGAATCGGGAGCCAGGTCGAAGAGGGCAAGTATTCCCGCAGACCTGATTGCAGAGTTGATGGGCCCTGACGCGAACGAGTCGTGCATGGCGAGGCTGGCCGCGAACTGTTGGCGGGCTTCTGTTATACCCCCGTTGTCATAGAGTGCCCAGCCGAGCTGGATCGCTACCCACGCCTGTTCGAGGGAGGTCTCCGAGTTCCTGACACTTCGGAGCAGTTCGATTGCGCCGGACCTATCGTCCGCGTCCAGACGGATCAACGAGAGACATACAGCTCGTGCAACGGCGATGTGGTCAGGAAGCTGTTCAGCGACGAGAGACTCCAGCCGTGTTGTATCTCCGTTCATCAATTGATAAACGGCGGACGCGAATTGCCATCCCGGATCTGTTGAATCCGCCGCCGCGTTCGGTGTCATGATCTCGGCGTTCCGCGCAGACGCCTCACGCCAGTAATGAGGTGTAGCTTGCAGACAGAGAGCCACCGCTTCAGGCCACAGCAACTGATTGCCGATCCCCTGATTCGGGTGGGGAGCCACGATACGCGAAGCGATCAACGCGTATCTCGCCCACTCTTCCTCGGGCACGTCGCGGATGCTGAACTTCCATCGAGCACCCTCGAGTGAGTACGTCTCCCGAGCGCTTGCAGCCAGCCTCGTCCACTCGGCCGCGGCCCCGTCACCGAGCTGCTGGTCATCGGGCACGAACACGCGTAGCCCCTTCTTCGTGCGCCGGATGGTCGTGCGATCCAGGCGAGCCCACAATCGTCGTTGGCGAGTGGAGTCCTGCATGACGAGGAGGTGCGGGATGTGATGGTTCGCCCAATATGCCTCATGGGCGCGGTCACTCTCTCGGAACCACCACCCCGCTTGCCGTCGACCATCGTCGGGTAGCGAAACCAGCTATCTCCTGTCTTCACCTGAACGCCAAGAAGTGTGCCCAGGTCGACAAGGTCGGGTGCCCTGACCTGAACGAAAAGGTCGGTGCCGAGGTCGTGCTTGCCGGTCGGGAGCGGTCCCCAGCCCAGGTCGTTGAAGAAGAGCATCACTGCGTTCTGGCCTGCTTCACCGATTTGGTCACGAGCCGGCTGTTTCATAGAACTTCCAATACGAACATGAGGACAGTGTGTCAAGCAACGCCGGGTTCAGATGCATACGGGCGATTTACGGCGTTCGAGTGCCACGCTTCCTCATGCAGCTGTTCTTTGAGGTCTCGGGCCATCCAGCGTCTTCCGCTCGGCTCCTGACCACAGTGCATCCTGCGACCGATCGCTGGCTTCCCGGCGAGCTGTTGTCGAGCGCAGGTCTCGGTCCCGCTAGGTTCATGTCGTGAACTCATACGTTGACGCAGCGGTCCTTGGGCTGGTCGGCGTAGGTGTTGGCGCGCTCGTCTCCCTGATTGGGACAGTCATCGTGCCGTGGGTGCGTGACTCTATCGATCGTAGGAGGGATGCCCGCGAACGCCTCGACGATGAACGGCGGCAGAACCTGCTGTTAGCTATGGACGCCCTGTTGGAGATGCGACAAGCAAGACCTGGCGAACCGGACCGCGCCGCAGCACTAACGCGCTTTGCTGCTGCGCGGAATCGGCTGATGGTGAGGCTCACGGCGGATGAAGAACCGGTCTCGCAGGTGCTGATGCTGATGTTCGCCATGGTTCAAGGGAATCCAAGTCTGGCCGTCGAGAATATGCTCGGTCAGGCGATGGAGGTGCTGACCTTGTGGGCTCGGGGCGATGTAGCAACGACGGCGATCATCTCAGAAGTCGAGGCGCGAACCGGGATTCAGTTCTCAGAGGACCTGGTGACTGTGGCGTCCAATATCGCGTAGTCCACACCTGCGTCTGCGCAAATTGCGCGCGACGCGGTATTGAATAGAATCTCAGAGCGATTCGGAAAAGTATGACTCCACGTCGGGCACAACGACCTCAAGGCCCACCGGATGTACCTGCCCCGGATTCCTCGCCGGTCGACGAAAGTGAATACACCGCGACGCCGCCCAGCAAACAAGGGATCCCTGATATCGGCAAGGGGTTTCGCTGGTACGATCTTCCCTACCTAGCACTTCGGGCACTGCAGCGCGCTCGCATGGATCGGTGGATTCCCGGTCGCTGGCGAGTGAAGCTTCGCGAAGTGAACAACTTTTTGTTTCAGACGCACCACACACGCGAGCGGCGCCATGGTCAAGACCTGTATCGGTTCGACAAGATCGAAATTCCGAACGGCGAAGGCGTGGCGATGCCATATGTCTGGGTTGTGGAGTACTTCACGGCGAGCGGTATCGAAAAACTCTACCGTCGAATTCGACGGTATGGATGGGACGGTGCTCGCTTTCTGGGCAATGATCCGGGCGGCACAGAATCTGTCATCTCATCGCGCCGCGGGGATGGTCGTACGTGGTGGAGGATGGCGGAATTGACCTCGTGGTCCGCTGCGTACGCGTCGATCGAAGCCCACCGGACTAGGTTGCCGAGTGGGGTCAAGAGTATCAGCTTGATCGGGGTTTCTGTCGGCAAGGGGCTCACTGCTGTCGTGGCGGGGTTCTCGCTCGAAGAGGCGGTATCTGAGGGACTCAATGATCAACTGAATAAGCCGCATCGGTTTGAAGTCATCCGGCGGAATGGGCAGATGGCAGTGTCGCAGGGGCCCAAAGCTGTGGTTCATTACCGGGTTCAGCGCGCCCGGCACAAAGTGCATCGGGGGCTTCGGCGATGGATGAGCCGTTCGTTGCCGGGCGCCTTTGCGCGCGCCCACCATCCTCACCCGCTCTTCGAGGTCATCTTCTTCAATGTCGCCGATCCTGCTGTTACCGAGACGAGCGATCATCGGGTGGAGAACGACGCGCTGCGCGCGGTGGGGGTGGCAGAGCATTCGGTATATCGCGTAACGAGCGACGAACTCCCAGGTCTCCACCTGGAGCTCCCGGGGCGCGGGGACTGGGCGCCGGATATCTCCGAGAACGTGTGGTCGTTCTGGGGCAATCGCCGCGCAATTTCACTCCTCACATCGAAAACTGGGCATAGCGGTGTGAACGCCGCAGGGTACTTCGTGGGTTCGTACACGACAGATTTCATGGCCCGGTTTGGTCTCACGGCGCTGCTGCGACTCCTACGAAGCAACGCGTCAACTGCTCACGATAACGCTCGTCGCTTACACGGTGGCACGACAAGCCGCGACCTCAAACGTCTGCGCCTCCGCACCCTCACCACGAGCCTTGACCTGGCGACACTCGAGGCCGACATTAAGAGCTACAACACACGGCGTTGGAGGGACCGGGAGCCTGACTTCTATCTCGACTACTCGGCTTGGTTGAAGAAGCGGGACGAACAAGCTGGTCGCAAGCGATTCCGGCCCGTCAATTTGAATAGGGAAGAAAGAAAGCTTCAAAAACGTCTGGCCCGGGAGCTGGTCGAGTTTGATGCGGAATACCGCGAGGTGCTCAGCACCGTTGCCTCGTTAGGCGCATCTCTCGATTCGCGCCGTGTTCAGCGCGTCGCGATCTGGGTATCTGCTGCATCGCTTGTCGTGGCGCTGGTGACGTTGTGGGCGACGCAAAACCCACCGCCAGACCTGATCGTAGGTGGATGCTCGTTCCTGGGCATGCTGGGCTGGAGCCTGTGTTAGCGCTTGAATGAGCCCAGTTGTCTGCACCTCACACGAGGTTGACGTGCTCGAATGACGGGCGAACCTGGTATGCACATCTGCCGTAAATGCGCCACAATTCATTCGTCATCGCGATTGTAACCGGACGTACGACAGTCGGGTCCTGTTGCGCTCAGCGCTTCAGTGCAGCAGTCTCGGGTGGCACGGATACCTTCGGCCTCGCTTGAGTCGCCGCGCGTTCTGAACCGCGCAGAGAAGTCAGATCCCTTACGGGCTGTAAACTCCTCGTCCGCGGCCCCACCAGAGGCGCCCGGAAATGAGGATCAGTTTGAGACGTCGATTCGACAGCGGCGAGCGTCGGGAGGCGGCCGAACTTTCGGGCCTTGTACGAGCCGTTGTGACGCAGATTCACCCGAGGGTGCTGGCGACACAGGTGCTGGGCCGCGATAGCTACATCATGCGCAGCACGCTTTACTACCCGGCACAGAAGATGTATCCCATCCCACCGTTGCGTGACTGCGTGATCGAGGATACTTGCGCAAACTGCCTCGACTATCGCACATGGCGTAATGGCTACGAAGTGTGGGCGCAAGAGCACAGCGTGGAGGTGCTGCCGGAGATGGTTTCTCCAGCCCGGATCGAGCTCGACGATCTTGCGCTGGTGCCGCGATCCACCGATCCGATCAGCTCGTGGTTGGGATTCGTCGGCGCGATGATCGAGCTTGCACGCTGACGAGTGTGTGGTCGCTGCGTTGCTTGCCCCGAAGCTGATGGTGACGGCACCGTTCGGTGGGGGCTCGCCGTTGCCAGACGGCGCCAGATCGTCCTTTTGGTGTTCGATGCTGGAACACGATATCGGCTCACGTCTGCAGCCCCAGCAGGCGATATCGGCGCGCAGGATGGTCGGTCTGGGACTCGACGCGACGGTATTGGCCAGGCCTGCCCGAACGCCTTGAGAGCCTTCGCTAGCCAAGGCTTTCGCGCTCCCGGCGGAGTCAGCGGGATCAGGCGGCGAGTGAGTCGCTGTTCATCGGGCTGGTGCGGTCCGACCGAGGCTACGCTCAGAGCGAGATGGTCGTTGCCTCAGGGTAGAGGCCGTCCCGGTATTGTCACCCGTTCCGCCAGCGTGTCCGCTCGCGGTCAAGACTTGAGTTGGCCCATGGGCGGCTGTTGACCCTCACGATCCGGTGCGGGTCGAGTGGAGAGGATCGATCGCATGGGCATTGAGTCGTTCCGTCGAGCGGCAGGTCGCGGCAATCGCGAGCCGCGATTCGAGTGGTTCGGTGACCAGCTCGAGCCGACGTTGCTTCTCCGCCAGCGACTCAGCTATCGCCTCGACATGATTGCCTCTCTGCGGAGGCACCTTGGGGAAGGGATCTCTGGCCTTGCGTCCGTCGACTCGGATATGCGCGCGGATGATGAGGTCTTGCAGCCGTTCCAGGTATCGCATCTAGCGGGGCACTCCATTGCCATGGCCCTCGACGCACTTGGCACCCTTGAATTGATTCTTCGGGACCCATCCGGCAGCTTGCGTATCCCGCTCTTCGGTGTGTATCCGGTTGCGCGGCAGGCTCTCGAGGCTTCGGCGATGGGCCTGTGGGTTGTCGGGCCGGCGAGCCCTGCGGTGCGACGGACCCGCGCTCTGCGAGCGCAGATCCAAGAAGCCCGAGAGGAATCAAGGCTGGTTGCTGCATTCCTGGAGGACCGCCCGAAGGATATGCCGGAGAAACGCAAGTACAAGGCTCGCCAGCGGCAGGAGCAAGCGACCAAATCCGAACGGGTCGACCGCATCGTCGACGTGGCAAAGGTGGCGCAACTCGACGTGAAGGAGGTGAGGAACGGCGTCCAATCAATGCGTGCTTTGCTCGACGAGGTCGACGAGCTGCACCCCACACCCGAGGCATCCCTTCGAGCCGTTTGGCAGTACCTCTCTGGCCTGGCCCATCCGTCGCAGCTTCGGGCAATCCAAGCATCGGATCTCCAGCTCACCGATACGTCGGAACCGGGCATCTCCCATGCGCGGATGACTGCGAAGGAGGAAATTGTCCTACTATCTCTCGATGTTGCGCTGACTCTGATGGGTGATCTGCTCGATGTAGTCGCAAAGCGCGCGCTAAACCCCGCAGTCAGGTGGATGCGTGCGGACCTCGGGACCCCACCCGGCTGGCGCCTGAGCCAATAGACGCAGTTCAGCACGTACTCGCTGACGATGGAGCGGGCCCCTACTCCGCCATCATCCTCACCAGCAGCGCGATCATGACGTCCTTTTCCTTCGGGTCGCTCATGGCGATGAGCAGCGTGGTAGCTGCTAACGCGTTGTTGGACACGCGCGGGGTGCCGTCAGCGTTATTGAGGATGCCGTTTCGGGCGAGGAAGGCGACGAAGAGGGCCGCAGCGGTGCGTTTGTTGCCGTCGGATAGCGGGTGGTCCTTGACGACGAGGTATAGCAGGTTAGCTGCCTTCTCCTCGACGGTCGGGTATAGCTCCCGGCCCCCAAAGCTCTGGTACAGCGCTGCGATGATTCCCGCGAGGCCCTCGCCACGTTCCCGACCGAACAGCGCATCGTTGGGAAACTCAACGCGGAGTTGCTCAATGACGCTGCGCGCCTCTGCGTGGGTCAGTTCCCAGCCAGGAGCGACTGAGGGACGGGCTTCTATGTGTCCTTCGTCGTAGTCGCGGAGGAGAGTAAGTCCGGGGAGGTAGCTCTGGAGCACGTCGGCCACACCGGCGACAAGCTCGTCGCTGGAGCGGCCGAGGATATGCACGATCGTGCCGAGTTGCTTCAGGCGTTGCTCGTTGAGCGCGTAACCACGCACGAGGTAGTCGCGGAGTTTCGCGGTGGCCCAGATGCGGAACTGGGTGGCTGTGGTGCTCTTGACGCGGTAGCCGACCGAGAGGATGGCATCCAGGTTGTAATGTGCAACGGCTCGACGAACGGAGCGCGAGCCTTCGACGCGAACCTGTAAGAAATCCTTACTCGTTGCTCCGCGGTCGAGTTCTCCCTCGCTGTAGACGTTGCGCAGGTGCATGGTGATGTTCTCGCGGGTGGTCTGGAATAGTTCCGCGATCTGCTGTTGGCTCAGCCAGACTGTCTCGGCTTCGAGTCGGACGTCGAGGGCCGGGGCGCCGTCTTCGCGCGTGTAGAGGATCACCTCGCCGGATGGCCGGGGGTCGCTCATGCCGCGTTCGTCCGATCCTGCATATTCCCATCCTGCCCCGGGATTTCCCAGTAGTCCGGGATCATGGAGATGCGGTAGCTGAGGTTCCGGACGAAGTTCGGGTCGTGGAAGTCCTCCATCGCGTTACGAATCTGCATCGCCAGGAGCATGCCGTGCTGCTGCGGGGGAGTGGGGCAGGCGAAAGAGGAAGCATTCATCTGCCCCTGAGTATGCGAAACTATGTTCGATAAGTCAATCAGTAACCTGGCCACGGCTGCGGGCATCCACAGCAAGTGGGCGCATTCGCGGTACGGATCCCGCCGTCGGACTGACGCCGTCGTGGTGTTCCGAATGTGCTGGCGCCAATGACGGCGCCGTCGGCCAAGCTGAACCTATGAATCTGCGGACGCGAGGTGCTGTGATCAACGACGACCCGATTGTCGGGGATGACGTCCAGGCCGACCAGCTGGGACGCCGTGACTTCGCGAGGTCCGCAGCCCAGGTGCTTGACGATCTGCGACACTCGGGCGTCTCGTCCGTCGTCGGACTCGTCGGTCCATGGGGTGGCGGGAAGACGAGCGTGCTCAACATGATCAAGTCGACGCTCGAAGCGGAGAACGCAAGCGACGGCGACTGGCTCATTTCTACATTCAACCCGTGGCTCTATCAGGACATGGCCACATTGCAGATGGCGTTCTTCCGCGAACTTGCTTCGGCGCTGCCGGGGCACGGCAAGGGCAAGAATGCCCGCAAGTTGCTCGCGAAGTTCGGTAACGCGGTCGCACCGCTTGGTTCCCTTGCCGCGCTGCTGGGCGGCCCTGACCTCTCCAAGCCGGTGCAGGCGATCAGCAGTCTGATTTCCCCAGACGAGAGCGCGACGAAGATCCAGGCTCAGCTCGAGAAGACACTGCATGAACTCGGGCGCCCGGTGCTCATGGTGTTGGATGACTTGGATCGACTGGCCCCTGATGAATTGCTTCTGACGCTCAAGCTCATTCGCCTCATCGGACGCTTGCCGAACGTGTACTACATCGTGGCCTACGACGAGGAGACGTTGCTCGACTGCCTGAGCCGGACCGGGCTCGTCGGAGATGACCCGCGGCGGGGCGTGGACTACTTGGAGAAAATCATCCAGGTTCGACTCGATGTTCCTCCCGTCCGACAGCACCAACTCGACGAATGGGTGGAACGTTCGCTACTCAACCTCCAGGAGCGGTATGAGCTCGATTTTGCAGGCGATGCGCAACGTCGTCTGCAACACGCGTTCTACGGGCATATCCGAGAGAGGCTTACAACTCCCCGTGCGATGAAGCGCTACTTCGGGCAAGTCGACGCGTTCCTTGGCGACGTGCACGAAGAGATCGACGCCGTCGACATTCTTGTCCTGACCTGGTTCCGGACCGCTGAGCCACTCGTCTACGACATGATCGAGCGAGAGCGCTCAGCACTCCTCGGTGAGATCAAGAACATTGAGACCGCTGACCTTTTCGGCAAACCGGACAAGGATCGCCTTCGCGAGTTCTGGGCCCTCCGTCTCGAGGGCGCGCGCGTGTCTAGGCTGCACATGGAGGGTGTAGCCGATCTCATCGGTCTGCTTTTTCCGCGGTTCCACGCTCACTGGAACCGAGAGGACATGAACCAACCGTCGAGCCCACCCCCGGCCCGCCGCCTCCAAAACTCCGACTACTTCGACCGCTACTTCGCATTCCGAGTACCCCCAGAGGACATCTCCGACCTAGATGCCAGGGCCGCGCTCCAGCAGATCGTGACGCACGAGGACGGGAGCGAGCGCGCACTGGTGGAGTCGAAGATCACCGAAGACACCAACAATCTCGCACTCGCCCTCGGCAAAATGACCGCCGTCTATCAAGCAGATCTCGTTGGGGGAGCTGCACTCCTTGATTGGATCGCGCGGCAAAGGGCCAAGCTCTCGACTGATGAAGACGGTATGTTCACCCCGGAGATGCGGTCTCGATGGGCTGCCCAGCGGGTGTATCTGCTTCTGCCGGTCAAGGACCTCCCCGGCGCGATAGATGCGCTTGCAGCGACAGAAGGCGGACTCGAGCTTGCATCGCATCTCGTCTCAGCGGCAGCGAACGATCAGTCGGTCCGTTGGTCACCAGAACGGGCCCCGCACTTCGACAGTGCAGCACTTCGATTCGCCGCGGCGGTGCGCGCTCGATTCGACCAGTACGCAATCGTCCCTGTTCTCGACGTTCCAGTTGACACGTGGAGGCTCCTCTACTATTGGCAGATCATCGATCAAGCAGACGCCAGTGCCTGGATCAAGTCACGGATCGAATCGGGCGCATGGACACTTACCGATGTTCTGACGCGGTTCGTCTCAACGCGGAGGCTTGTAGGCGTGCCAGACGCACCCTGGACCGTCGGGGACCTTAACATCGAGCTACTCGACCGTCTGCTTGGAGTCGACGACGTAGTCGCGTCCCTTCACGACGACATCACCACTGCCGACCACATCGACCCGGATGTGCGGCGCCTGGAGGACACCTACGAGAACCGCCGGGCAGTCATGCTCTCCCAACTCGACCGAGAGCGACGACGACGCGAGCTTTCCTCCGACATCAGCGAAGCAGGACCCGAGAGCGAGTGATGGAGGAGCAGGCACAGGCGTCTCTAAAGCTTCGCCCTCCAACGGTCTACCTCGATCAGTGGGTGTGGATCCGGCTCGCGAAGGCGAACATCGGAAAGCCCCTGCAGCGAGACGACCTGCGTGTTCTCGAAGCGGTCCGGGCTGCTGCAGAGCGAGGTATCCGGTTCCCGCTCTCATCAACACACTATGAGGAGACGACCCGGATTGGATCCGCGGAGCGGCGCCGCGAACTGGCCCGCGTTATGGCGCCGATCTCGCAGATGCAGACGTTCCGAAGCCACAGCTCGTTGCTGCGCCATCAGTTCTTAGTGGCCCTGCACGAGACAGTAGGTCGACCCACGTTCCGCCCAACGCAACCGCAGGTGATCGGTATCGGCGTGTACTGGGCGTTCGCCGGTGTGCAGGCATTCTTCAAGGTCCTCGATCCGACCGGCCGAGTCATCCAGTCCGTGGATGGCGCTTGGTTGCGTCATCTCAATCAGTACGGCGAGGCTGCAGTCTTGGCGGGTCCGATGCCGGACGAGCTCCCCAGCCTGCTCGAACTGGGGTACGTCATGCCACAAGAACTAGAGAAGTGCGAAGGCAGCCGCGTGGATTACGAGGAGTGGCTCATCCAGCGGCTGACTGAGGAGCCTCGCGACCTCGATGAGCTTCGCGCGGTTGTGATGGCCCGGGAGGTCGACCATGAATACTCTCAGCTCCTCGGCGAGCTCTTTAAGGAGTACCGGGTGTCCTTTGCGACAATCGCCGGCGGCAGTACGGGCATGGCGATGCGAGCGAAGGCCATCGCGTTCACAGAACGCGTTCCCACCGCGCGAATATCTGTCGACCTCAAAGTCGAGGTGTTTCGTAACAGGAACCGACGCTGGTCCTGGAACATGTTGAGGGACATTGACGCGCTCAGCATTGCAGTGCCGTACTGTCACCTCGTGGTGGCCGATCGTGACGCGACATCACTCCTGCGTCGAACAGGAGCGGACAAGCGTCACGAGACAGCGGTGATCGCGTCGCTTGAGAAACTTCCAGATCAGCTCGATCTTCTTTCGAACAGTGCGGCCGACACATCAACGGGCTGGGATGAACTTGGACCGAACGACGGCGAGTACCATTTTGACGCCCCCGGAACCCTGATGTACGACGAGAAGCTTGCTGGGGCCAAGCTGCGCCTGATTGACGATCTCGGCCGACTGGTAATACGTCCAGTGGCAGCCGGTGGCTAAGAGCCGACCGGACGGCCGAACAGGCGTGGCTACGGGGCCACGCGGCCGATGGACGGAGCGGCGGCTTGTGCGCTACGTGATTGGGTTCGATCTGGCCGCGCGGCCCGACTTTTTCGGGACCACGATGGGCGGTAGTTGGTCTATAGCAGCTCGCAGCGCCGCATTATGTACGGCCTGCTCTGCGGGTGTCGCGGGCCAGTCCCTCAACACGGCCGTGACGATTCTCCCGCCGACCATGAGGGTCTGCACGGGCCGGCCGAGGCTCCGCGCCGCTTGTCGAGCGATCTGACGCCATAAGTCGACAGTGACGGTGAGGTCGGCGATCTCAGCATTCGCGTAACCTCGGGCAGCCAGATCAGCGGCGATCTGTTCTTGGAGTGCTGCGCCCGGCAGCTTCGGGGTATCCACAGTTCAGGGTGGATCAAGAAACCGGCCGGATTCGAGGGCTTGCGCCTTCCTGCGACATGAGCAACCGGAGATCGGGCATCTGCTCAGCTCAATGACGTCAGCAACATCCACCCCCCACCGCCGGTGCGACGAGGGAGGCTATTGACGTGAGCCACGAACGGCATGCAAGGCGTTGAATGCTGCCAGCGCCTCACTGCGCATCTCTTGCACCATCGCGAGGCGATAGGCGTCGCGGACGGCGCGGGGGAGTCGACCCTGAGTGCCTACGTGGTGTCCGTTGGTCAGCGCCCAGGCAGTCACTGCAGCACGCGAATCGTCGAGGGACTCCGCAATGGCGAGTTCCTCATCGGCCTCCAGAAAGACATCCAGGCTGTCAACACACTCCTGCATGAAATCGGTCGGGTCTGGATATCTGCGGGAGAGTTCGTCGCGAATGGCGCGGCCCAGTTCCTTGTCATTAGTCCCGATAGCATCGATGTCGTCCGCCACTTCGAGTCGGCCCGGAAAGTCCACGTATTCTGTGCCCGGGGTATATGCAGCGAGGAACCGTTCATCCAGCTCGGCGAGTCGGTCAAGGAAAATGTTGACGAGGCTAGCCAACTCCGCCGGGGAGCGCGCTATCCGCTGAGTGTCATCGAGCCGTTCGTCTTTCATGCTTTTGACTATGAGATGTTTGGGAGCGACTGGGAAGACGTAGAAATGACAACGCTTCGATGCGGCAGGGGCGGCTATCGCGCAGGTGGAGGCTCGGTTGGCGACGAATTGAAACCTGGTGGACGGGTGGGCCGAGCCGCGCCGCAGGTGCCGACGATATGGAAGAGGGCGGTGGTCGTAAGTGACCACCGCCCTTCGTCAAGGCCGGTTGCTTCCGCCCGCACTGTCTTCAACGCGCTCGACACGTACCTCTAGAGCTGGCGACATCTCCTGCAGGAGCGCCGCCCAGATCACCGTCTCGACGTAGTCGTCACGGTCGACCGGTTCCTCCTGCCAGCGACTCCCGCCGCGCTGGCGGGTCCGGACTCGATAGACGCCAGGCTCGATCAACCGCCTCCGAAGGTCCATTGGCAGCTCGGTATTCTCGCCCTCGCCGTCGGCCACTCCAACAACCGCGACATCGCCGACAAGCCGGGCGTCGCGGGCCTGCGGGACGTGGAATCGCCACAGGAACGTGGCGCGGCGGTTGAACGGCAAGTCGCGGATGAGCCCCTCGTCGTTGACGTACATCGTGACGCCGAGGTCCGGGATGTCGACCGCTTCGATCCAGCCGCCCACGGCCCGCTGGAAGTCTTGGAGCGAATCCAACGTGGCGGTCTTGAGGGGTGCGGTGTTGTCTGCCGGGATGATGATGCCCTGCACCATGGTGGTGTTCGTCCTTTGTGCGTGCGACCGGGAACCGGGATGGTTCTCGTGAAATCGCAGAGCACAAACGAGGCACTTTCATCGCTCGGGGCGAGGATGAGGCGGGCGGCCGGCGAGCAAGCGTCCTAGAGGGACGTCGCTCGAGCCGGCCGCCCGTCGAGGTGGAGCCGTCAGGTGCCCTGGGGCTTCGGTGGCGTGCGCGGGGTCTTCGGCTCGGGGCGCGAGTCGAAGATGGCGGCGATGGCGTCACGTTTGCCCGCTGCCTCGCGTTCGATCTCGTCGCGGACGTCATTCGCGCGGCGTTGGATGGCTGGGTCGGCTTTGGTTTTGTCGATCCAGGCTTCGATGGCGAGGCGGACTTCGTCGGTGACGGTCCGGTCGTTGAGCTGCGCGATGATGTCCAGTTGGGTGCGGGTCGACTCGTTGAGCCTCACCGCCAGGGGTTTGATCGGTCCGTAGCCGAGTCCATTGGCGGACGAGACCGAGGCGGGCGGGGTGTTGACGTTGGACTCGCTCATGTGGGCGGGTCACCTCCTTGACGGGTGCGGCCGAGAACTCGAATGGTTCTCTACAGACCGCGGTCCAGCAACGAGGGAGCTGTGTCGCGCTCTTCCAGTGAACGACGAATTGCGCGCCACGCCAACCGTCCGATCGGAGCGCGAGGGAGCGGCGGAACATCACCGCGCAGAGAGCATCACTTCACACGTCGGTAACGCGGCGCCGATACGGTTCCGTTGAGCGGTGAGATGTCTCCTGCTCGCCGTCGGTCGCGGTTCTCCCCCAGCAACTGCGGCCGACGGCTCGCAGCAGTCTCGCGGGCACCCTCATCCGTTGCTAATCTCGACCGTGATACTGGTCGAGAAGCCGTTGCTGGTCAGATCGACACGTGCTTCACCAGGCTGCGCGTCGTCGGGGACGGTGACCGTTGCGGTGAATGTGCCGTTGTACAGCGGCGCGCTTCCGAGGGGCTGTGGGGTTCCCTCCTGCGAGAAACTCAGGTCGACACTCGTCCAGGCGGAGGGCGCAGAGTCGTCCGGTGTGTCGACGCACGCGGACCAATCGCTTCCCTCGATCGTGACGGAACCACCCGGTTCGATCGTTGTACGGGACAGTGTGGCGTGCGGTTCGGCGCATGCCTGCTCGGCAGGGACTCCCGGCGAGGTGGGGTTCGGACCGGGGCTGGCGCACCCCGCGAGCAGCGCGACGACCGCGATGGCGGTCGCTGCAGCCTTAGCCGCGGTGCTTGACATAAAGTCCTGCCAGGTCGCCTGCGCCGAGGCTGCGCGAGGCGGCGTTGCAGGGGGTGAGGTTGGGGCTCATGGTCAGGTCGTTGCCTCCGTACTCCGTGGCGTGGCCGAGTCCGAGGACGTGTCCGAGTTCGTGAGTGACAACGGATCGGAGGTCGTACTTGTCGCCCGCGCAGCCGGTGGTCGAGGTCACCCAGCTTCTGTTCGACGTGTCGAAGCGAACATCTGCGTACGTTGGCACACCTCCTGAATACCACGTGCATGCGATGCCAAGTAGGTTGCCCGACAGTGAGCCGAAGTCGATGACGTTGCGGCTGTCGGGCGCCGCGCAGGTGTTATCGCCGTTGATGTTGGCGTCGAACGTCCAGTTGCCGTAGCTGATCGCGCCCGGGACGTTGAGGGATCGCGACAGGCCACATGAGTTGGTGCCGCGCTTCCACACGTTCAGCGAAGCCACCGTCATGGCCTCGAACGTCGACTTGGAGACATTCCCGGGCAGCCGTTCGTTGCTGTTGAGGTACAGAGTGCCCGGGCGCCAGTTGCCCGACAGCAAGCTGTACGAATAGTCGTTGCAGCGGGAGTACGCGGCCGCGGCCGCCGCGGCCGTTGCCTGCTCGGCATTGAGTTCGACGAAGGAGCCGTCCGGGAGGATCTCGGCATACTCCATTTCCGGTTCGGTCGTCGACACGGACACTTCACCGCTGTCGTCGACGTCGACTTCAAGGTAGGAGGCATCGCCGCCATCCACCTCGCCGACGGCAGTCACCGTCATCCCTGCCTCAGGGACGGTCACGCCCACACCGTCAGCTTCGACGGTTACGCCCACGACGTCGCACGTGTCCAGGTCGAGACCGTCGACCACGTCAGGGTCAACGATCACGGTCGAGGGGTCGGGAGCGGAACACAGCGGCGCGTTTGCGAGGGCCGCATCCTCGGCGTGAGCGGAGACGACCCCCGTAGTGAGGAGCGCTGCGGACAAGATCAGGACGGCGAGGGGCTTGAACGTGGGCGCACGCATGGAGGTCTGCTTTCGTGGCAGGGACTCGGAGGTGATGCGCGGCCATTGAATCCGCTATGAGTCGCCCGCCGATAGCTTTCACGGAGAAGGTTCAGGCCGTGTTCATCCGATCGATGCCGGCCTGCGCCGGGGGTGCCAGCTTCGGGCTGGGTCAGCTCCAGCGGGATGATTGCACAAGACCCGCCCGCTACCGGTCCACGGGGAGCTGGTCGGCCTCAGACGACGTTGCTTGCTCGTCCCTGTCACAGATTCATTGCCGCGAGGTTGAGCCCGTCGGGGCCGCTGGCGGCGCGCATCATGGTTTCGAGGAGTTCGGTGTCCAGGTGTGGTCCGCGGCTTCCGTAGAACTGGAACCACAGGGGCATGGATGGGCTGAGCAAGATCCAGGTGCGTCCGCCGGTGGCGTTGCTGATCTGGACCATGAAGCTCTCGCCGCGGCGGAGCTTGTTCATCGCTACCACCCTCAGGTGTGCCAGGACGCGGTCTTCGATCTCGAAGCTCGCGGCGGCGTCGTAGCCCAGCTTTCCCATGACCGGATTGTAGGGCCGCACGCGATGCGCAGATGCGGCACGGGACCTGCGTCGATGGGGATAATGTCTGAGCATGCGGCCGACTATCGAGCGCGTGCACCTCACCGTTTCCTGGCTTTGTCAACGTCTTGTGGCCCAGGGGGGACGGCCTGATTTGGCCCATCCAAGATGGTGTCTTCTGAAGGGCTGTGTTCGTCAGGCTGGATGGTGCGCGTTGCCGGATCGAGTTTGCAGTATCGCGCGGAGGACATTGATCACGTCGTCGTGGTCCGTGTTCGTGGCGGCGGCTTCGTCGACGAGTTCGCGGATTCGCCGGATCACCGATTGAGGCAGCACTGCGGCGGAGTCTGCCACGCGCGTCCCGGCCGCGGTCCGGGTGACGACGAGTCCATCCTGCTCGAGCATCTTGTAGGCCTTCGCCGCGGTGCCCTGCGCGACTTTGAGGTCTGCGGCGGTCTGGCGCACCGTGGGAAGCCGCTCGTTCGCGCCCAATTGGCCTGAGACGATGAGCCCGCGAAGCTGCCGGTAGATGTCGATCGCTGGGTTGCTCTCTTCGGGTGTGGTGACGACGACGTGCGATGTCATCGCGTTGCCTCCAGGGTCGCCGGTGTCTCGGTCGGAGCCGATGGTTGGCGGGTCGCTGGGCGGCGTCGCAGGCCACTGCCAGCGACGAGGAGTAGCAGCACGAACCCGGTGATCTCGAGAATGGGAGCGCACCATCCCGCGGCGACGGCGAGCTCGGCGTATCGCCAGGCGGCGTCGTAGGGGTTGTCCCCGTTCTGCCCCGTGACGGTCAGGTGGGAAACCGATCCCGAGTTTGCGATGAAACGCCAGGCGCCGGCGAGTGTGAGAAGAACCGCCGCCGTTGTCACGCGTGTGACGTTGCGCGCGGCCTCTCGACGCGCAGCCCGCTCGGCGATGAGGGTCTCGGTGTGGAGGTATGGGCGCGCCGCATTGCGATCGAACGCGGACCAGGCGACGGCGAGCAGGGCACCCAGGCTGGTGAGCACCGGCAGCCCGTAGGTCCACCCGTAGAAGGGCAGACGGATCGGGTCGATCGTGCTTTCGTTGGGGATGGGAATGACGAGCCAGACGTATTGGCCCTGCACGTTGGGTGACGATGCGAGACCGGCAGCAACGGTCGTCACCACGAGGATCAGAGCCGTGAGCCCCAGGCTGATGAGCGCGAACCGGGAGCTGAAGCTCACCCAGCTTCGACGTTCGGCCGAAATCACGGGAACCTCCGCCGGGGTCGTCCCCCTCGTCACGATGAAAGCGAGGACGATGCCGAGACCGATGATGGCGCACGCGATCGGGGTGGTGAATCGCCACCAATGAAGACGATCCGCACCAGTGAGGATGTAGCCGCGGATCACGTAGTCAACGAAGAAAAAGACGAGCACCCCGGCCGCGGCCCATCCAATCGCACGCCGCTCGGGTGCGTATCGCGCTCGAACTGATCGCGGCTCTGCGGTAAGCGGCCGTGCAGCAGCAGAAGCCCGTGACGTGTAGAGACCTATACCTGCCGCAAGGACCAATGCCACGAAGAACGAGACTGCAGGTAGCGAGAACGCTCCTGCGATCAACTGGGCTGGGTCGAACATGCGCGCACCGCTCATCAACATCACTCATCCAATCTCTTGTGCCACTTGTCTATCACAAGTTGTACCAGATGAGGAGCACAAGATCTGGATGCTGGCGGCCGTCTGGACCGCTAGCGCGCTGGCGTCTTCCTGGTGTGGTTGAGTCGATATGAGTCGGTCCCGGTCTCGATGATGGTGCCGTGGAAGGTGAGTCGGTCGACGATCGCCGCGCAGAGTCTCGGGTCGGTGAATGTCTTCGTCCATCCGCTGAAGGCTTCGTTGGTCGCGATCGCCACGGATGCCTTCTCTTCTCTCTCGGTGAGGACTTGGAACAGGAGTTCGGCGCCTCTGCGATCGAGTTCCATGTAGCCGAGTTCATCGATCAAGAGCAGGTCGACGCGACCGTAGCGGGCGATGGTGCGGTTCAGTTGCATATCGTCGGCGGCTTCGACGAGCTCGTTCACGAGCCGGGTCGCGAGCGTGTATCGGACCCGGTAGCCCTTTTCGGCTGCGGCGGTGCCGAGCCCGATCAGGAGATGCGACTTGCCGGTGCCGGAGTCGCCGATGAGGCAGAGGGGTTCCCCGCGGCGGATCCAGTCGCCTTGCGCGAGGGTGTGGATGGTGGCGGGGTTGATGTTCGGGTTCGCGTCGTAGTCGAAGTCGCCCAACCATTTCTGCCGCGGGAAGCCGGCGTTCTGGACCCGGCGCGTGATGGAGCGGCGGTCCCGGTCGTCGACCTCGGCGAGGAGCAGCTCGGCGAGGTAGCCGAGGTAGGACAGTTGCTCCCGTTTCGCGGTCTGCGTCGCCTCTTCCATCACCGCCCGGATCGTCGGCAGCCGGAGCCGTCGGCAGGCGGAGTCGACGGCGGCCGCGGCGGCTTCCTCAGTCAGGCCGCGGCGGTGGCGGAGCGTGGTCGTAACGTTCGTGAGGGTCGGACTCATGCGCCGGAGGCTCCTTCACTCATGGATGCGGTAACCGCGTGTTTCGCGGCTCTCTTGGTCAGCAATGCGTCGTAGCCGGCGACGGACGGGAGGGGCCGGTTGTCTTGCGGGAGGCCGGCGATGACCGCGGCCGGGTCGGTGAGACGACGTTGCGTGAGCGACACCACCTTCGGCAACGTCGGCGCCTCGATGAGCGCGATGTCATTTTTCTCGAGCTGGGCCGCCGCGAGGCGCGCTTCCACGGCGACGACGTCGGCAGTGACCGCGCCGACGGTGAGCGCGGCACTGATTCCAGCGAGCACCGCCGGGGTCGGCATAGTGCGGTGCAGCAGGAGCACGTCGATGAGCTCTCTCGTGCCGGCTGCATCACCGTTGACCTTCCTCGATTCCGCCCAGAACCCCTCATGCAGCCCAGTGAACGCGCCCGTGTTGCGGGCGTGGGCGAGGGCGGTGGAGCCGCCGAGAGCGCCGGGCTTGTGCTGGAGCACCTCGAGGTAGTGATCGAGCTGGACGGATTGCCCGTAGCGTTCGATGACCCGCTCATGCCGGGCCACGACCTGCCGGCCGTCGAATACGACGAGCTCAGACGCGCGCAGCGAGACGCGGAGTTTGCGGCCGATGAGCCGGACCGGGACGGAGTACTTCGCCTGCCGCACCGTCACCAGCCCGGACCTGTCGACCCGCGGGTAGAGCTCCAGGCCCGGGTCGAACCGATCCCTCGGCAGCTGCGCGAGATGCTCCCGATCGGAGGAGAGGTCCTGGGCGACAGTGCTGATCTTCTGCCCGATCCGCCGTCTCTCATCCCGCAGATCCCATTCACGGATCCGGGCGTTGAGCTCGGCGAGGGACGCGACGACGGGCATGGGTGAGAGCCAGGTGCGGCGGAACCTGCCAACCTCGCCCTCGATGCCGCCCTTCTCGTGCGCCCCGTTGATCCCGGGCTCGCAGTAGAACGCGTCGAACCCGTAATGCGATCGGAACAACGCCCACCGTGTGGTCTCTACCCGCGCCCGGCCGGAGAGAACCTGCGTGACTGCGGGTGAGAGGTTGTCGTACTTGATCTGCAGCGTTGGGACACCGCCGAGTTCCTCGAACGCGTCGATATGGCCTTCCAGGAACGCCTCCAACGCCTGCGTCGGGTAGACGCGGTGCACGGCACGCCCCGAGTGGGAGAGGCGGAACGCGAACATGTAGCACTTTGTCTTCACCCCAGCGAGGATCACCCACAGCTCCCCGAAATCGACCTCCGCCTCAGCGCCGGGCGCGTGTTCCTGCGGGACCATCGCTCGCGACACCCCGCTGGTGCCAAGGATCTCCGGCCGCCGCCACCGCACGTAGTCACGCACCGTCGGGTAGCCGACATCGGCGCCGTGCTCGTCCAGGAGCCGGTGCCAGATCCGGGTCGCGGTCTGCCGCTGCTTCCGCGGCGCGTCGATGTCCTGCCGCAGCATCCCGTCGATAAGCTCCCGCACCCCATCGAGCTTCGGCGCTGCCCGGACCGGGGTCTTCCGCGCCGGCGGCTCTGCGGACTCCAACGCCTGACGGACCGTGCGTCGATGCACTCGGAACCGTTTCGCCAGCGCGTTGATCGACAACCCCTCGACCCGCGCCGCACGACGAATCTCGGCGAACTCTTCCACCCTCGACCTCAC